>DASVBY010000024.1:0-19066 GCA_036381895.1 Burkholderiales bacterium
GCCGCGTGGTGATGCACGGTAACGTCCGTGTGCTCGCGCGGGCAGGCGCCGGCGAGCGGACAGGTCGTGATGTTCCGCACCGTGTTGCCGCAGGCCTCGCGCGTCGTGAGGCCGTACGCCGCCAGGTGACGGAGCAGCGCCGGGGTTCGAGCCGTCGGGACGTGGTGGAGCTGGATGTCCTGGCGGGTGGTGATGTGAGCGATCTTGTGGTCGGTGTACGTCCCGATCGCCTCGGCGATGCCGATCAGCTGGCGCGGCGCGAGGCGCCCGCCCGGCAGCTTGATGCGCACCATGTGCACACCCGCCTGGCGCTGGCCGTAGATGCCTTGCTGCAGGCGGAACGCCGTGAAGCGGTCGCTGTCGATGGCGCCGCTCAGGAATCCGTTGACGTACTCCTCGAAGCGGTCGAGCTCTTCCGTGTCGGTGAGGTTCAGGCGTGCTTCGGTCATCGCACCGGTCCGATCGATCCGGCGCGACTCTAGCAAAGCCCCGGTGGTATATTGAAAGAATAAAACCCGATAGTTTTATTCGTCTGAAATATAAGAGATGAAACTACAGCAGCTTCGCTACATCTGCGAGATCGCCCGCGCTGGCCTGAAAGTCTCGGAAGCGGCGGCCAATCTCTACACTTCGCAACCGGGCATCAGCAAGCAGGTGCGGCTGCTGGAAGAAGAGCTCGGGGTTCAGATCTTCCGCCGCAGCGGCAAGCATTTCGCGGAAATCACGCCCGCCGGGCGGGAAATCCTCAAGCGCGCCGAGAACGTTCTGCTCGAGGTGCGCAACATCAAGAGCATCGCGCGCGAGCACGCGGACGAAAGCCGCGGGAGCCTGACGATCGCGACCACGCACACTCAGGCCTGCTACGCGCTGCCCGACACCATTCAGCGCTTTCGCGCGCACTACCCGAACGTGAGCCTGCACATCCACATGGGCACGCCGCAGCAGATCGCCGAGATGGCGGCGCGCAGCGAGGTCGACTTCGCGATCGCGACCGAAGCGCTCGAGCTGCTCGAGGATCTGGTGACGCTCCCGTGCTATCACTGGAGCCACTGCGCGGTGGCGCCGCTCGGGCATCCGGTGCTCGAGCAGCCGCTCACGCTCGAGCACCTCGCGCAGTACCCGATCGTGACGTACGTCTTCGGCTTCACCGGCCGCTCGAAGCTCGATCAGGCGTTCGCCGCGAAGGGACTGAAGCCGAAGGTCGTCTTCACCGCGACCGACTCGACGACGCTCAAGACCTACGTACGCATGGGCGTCGGCGTCGGGATCATGGCGCGGATGGCGTTCGATCCGGAGGCCGACCACGGGCTCGGGAAGGCCGATGCCGCGCACCTCTTCCCGGCGAATACTTCGCACATCGCGTTCCGGCGCGGCACGGTGCTGCGCAAGTACATGTACGAGTTCATCCGGCTGTTCGCACCGCACCTGACGCCCGAGCTCGTCGACGAGGCCATGGCGCTCGAGAGCAAAGCGGAGCGCGAGAAGCTTTACGCCGCGAAGCTGCCGAAGTTGCCGACGCGCTAGATCCGCCCGCGCTCGGGCCCGGCGACGCCACTCCGCCGGTGCGGACGGGCCGACGTTTCGCCCGTCCGACGCGCCCGCCCGTGCCGGGGCTCAGCGGGCGTTGTCGAGATACGTCAGCACCAGATTGCTCCCCTCGATGCGCACGCCGGTCAGAGACCCGATGCCGAGACGCGTCAACTCTTCGCGGATGGCGCGGCCGATCCGGTTGCGCACGTCCTGGGTATCCAGCGCGCTACGGATACTGCCCTCCACCGCGCTGCGGATCGTCGATCGGTAGTTGGTCGCGAGGTCGCACACATCGAACATGCACTCGTGGATCGGCAGCGGGGCGCCGATGAGCGCGCACCAGTTGAGCTGACAGGCCCCGCTCACGACGGTCGCCGGCTCCGCCGTCACCGACACATCGCTGAAACTGAGCGTGTGGCCGGTGCCGGGCACGAGATGGAGCGCTAGCGCGAGGTCGATGAAGACGCGCAGCCTCAAGTCGACGTCCGGCGCGCCGACGATGCAGCCCGCGTCGTCGCGGCACACCCCGACCAGCTCGAGCCGCCCGGCGTTGTTGTCGGACTCGAAGTCGAGCTGCACGCGCAGGCCGGTGGCCGTCGCGCGCACGGTCGCGCTCTGCAGGTTCACGTCGTTGACGTAGTACGTGCGCGGGCCGGTGCGCACCGGGAGGAGCGCCAGCTGCCACTCGCCGCCGCCGAGGCGCTCCGGCAGCCGGACGTAGGAATCGTTCGCGCGTTCACCGCCCGTCGCCGGGTCGAAGTTGTTCAGGTGTACGACGAGACCCCGGAACGCGTCGCGCACGAGGCCCGCCACCGTCGTGAGCGGCAGCCTGAACTCGCGCGCCGGCACGGCGAACTGCAGGTCCTGTGTCACCTGCGGCAAGCGGTACGACACGGTGACCCGGGGGTTCTCCGGCGTCCAAGCACCGCCGTTGCACACGATCCCCGTCAGGCTCGGGCGCAGCGAGTACCCACCGGGCCGGAGCGCGGGGCTGCGGTACTGGAACAGGAAATCGTTGCCGGGGACGGCGGTCGCGTTCACGCGCCAGACGTTGAGGCCGTCGACGATTTCCACCACGACGTTGCTCGGGCCGGCGGCGCAGTTCTCGATGCGGATCGTGCCGACGATCTCGAGCCGGTCGGGGCAGCGGCGGACCTGGCGGTCGATGTTGCTGATCCAGCGCCCGCGCTCGTCCTGCAAGCCGACGTTGTAGGCGACGCCCGGGTCTATCGCGGGATTCGAGCCGAAGGTGGCCTCGACGAGCGTGTCGCTCCAGGAACGAACGGTCGCTTCGAGGACGGGGACGTCGCGCCGCGCCAGCACCACGCGGCGGCCGCCCTGGCTCTGACCGAAATTCGTCCCGACCACGCGGAAGTACCCGTTGGTGCTGCAGTAGCCGTCGGGCGTGCTGCCGCGCACCGCCGTGATGTTCGGTCGCGTGGCGATCCCGCCCGCGGCCGTGCGTATCTCTTCGATCATCTGGGGTGTGGCATGTCGCCCGCCACCGCCCGTGCCGGATGGGCTTGCGCCCGGAGCGGCGCCCGGAGTAAGACCCGGCGTGGCCGCCATCCCCGGTTGGACGCCAGGCATCGCCTGCGCTGCTGCGCCCGGCAACGGGACCCCGGTTGCGGACGCACCGGCGCGGCCGACGTTCACGCCGGGAGTCATCGGTTCGATGTGCTGCGGCTTCAGGTTGGCCGCCACGCCCGGATCGAGCGCCGGCTGCACGCCGGGCCTGGCGCCGGCCGCGATCCCGCCTTTCCCGATCATCGCTGCCGGCGGGGTCTTCGCCTTGGCCGTTGTCGCCGCCGGCTTGGCGTTGCAGCTCTTCAATTGCGCGGGCGTCAGCTGCCGCGTCGCGTGGCCATAACGCTTGATGAACCCGACCTGCTCGGCGAGCGCGTGACACGCTTCCACGCTCGGCACGGGCCAGGGACCGGCGGTGGTGCAATACGCGCCGCTGCAATTCCAGTTGATGCCTCCCGCCTTGACCGCGCCCTGCCGCCTGGCGGTGCCGCTCACATCGGCGCGGTACTCGTACGTCGCCGCGACCGGCGCCTGGCCGGGAACGGCGGGCACCGGCTGAGCGGCCGACGAGGGGAAGACGGCGCCTTGCAGAACGGCGCCGAGCAACACGGCACTGAACGCGCGCTGGTCGATTTTCACGGCTGCCTCCCGTAGTTGTGGGACGAACGCGGTCCAACGGGTGGACCGTGTCGCGTCTTAGTCGCAGCCGGCGCCGGCGCGGTTCAGACGACCGGGAGCGCCGCGGGCGGTGCTGTCCCGCCTTAGCTCCCGCCGCCGAGCGGCGTGCGGAACATGAAGTAGACCGCGCCCACCAGGCACAGCGCCGCCCACAGGAAATCGAGCCGCAGCGGCTCCTTCATGTAGAACAGCGCGAACGGCACGAACACCGCGAGCGCGATCACTTCCTGGATCACCTTGAGCTGCCCGAGATCGAACTGCCCGTAGCCGGCGCGGTTGGCGGGCACCTGCAGCAGATACTCGAAGAACGCGATGCCCCAGCTCAGGAGCGCGGCGACGATCCAGGGCCTGTCGCGCAGGTCCTTCAAGTGCGCGTACCAGGCGAACGTCATGAAGATGTTCGAGAGCGACAACAATACGATGGTTTTCATGTCGTTGGTATCGTGTCGGCGTACGGCGCAGCCGCAGCACGACGCGTCTCGCGCGCATTCCGCACCGGATCGACGCGCATCCGCGTGTTGCAGGCTCAGTCGGGTCAGCGGGGAACGGCGGGGCCGAGCGCCTCGTGGACCGCATTGCGCAGGTCGTTGAGACGCCCGTGGAAAAAGTGCCCGACGCCGGGGAAGAGGCGCAGGCGCGGGCGCAGCGGCAGCCGCTCCACCCAGGCGGTCACGTCCGCGGCGGGAACGACGTCGTCGGCTTCCCCCTGGAGCACGAGCGCCGGCACACGCGGCGCGGGCGCCGGCCCGAGCTCGGGATAGAAGTTGACGGGCGGGGCGACCAGCACGAGCTGCGTGACCGGAAACTGCGCCGCCGCGCGCAGCGCCATGAAGGCGCCGAAGGAGAAGCCGGCGAGCCAGAGCTGATCGTTCGGGCGGCGCGTGCGCACCCAGTCCAGCACGGCGAGCACGTCCTCGGTCTCGCCGATCCCGTTCGCGAACCCGCCGGCGCTCGCGCCGACGCCGCGGAAGTTGAACCGCACCGTGCGCAGGCCGAGCTCGTCGAAAGCGCGCGCGAGGGTGTGGACGACCTTGTTCTGCATCGTGCCGCCCTGCAGCGGGTGCGGATGACAGATGATGGCGCTCGCTGCGGCGGCGTTCGCCGCCGGGCAGGTCGTCAGGGCCTCGAGCGCCCCGGCCGGGCCGGGCAGCGCGAGCGCCGCGTTGCAGGGAAAGTCGGGAGTGCCGCTCATGCCGAAATCGGGGTGAAGCTTGCGCTATTATCCGCCGGTCCCGGCCGCCTGGATACGGGCAAGCTTGTGCTCGACGGACCTTACATCATCGTGACGTACAGGCCGTAGGCGACGTAGCAGCCGCCGTTGACGAGCAGGTGATACGGCCGCAGCGTACCGCGGCGCAGCATGAACAGCGTCCAGGCGCCCGCGAGGAGCGTCAGGACGAGCACGGCCACCACCTCCGCGCGCGCCTCCCAGGGCGTCAGCAGAATCCCGAGAGCGGGCAGCAGGCTGCCCTGAAACACCATGGCACCCGTGACGTTGCCGAACGCGAGCGTGTCCTTGCCGCGGCGGATCCAGAGCACGCTGTTCACCTTTTCCGGCAGCTCGGTCGCGACCGGGATGATGAGGAGCGACAGCACCAGCGCGCTGATGCCGAGCCAGGCCGAGAGGCTCTCGATGCCGTGCACGAAACCGTGCGCGCCCGCAATGATGCCGGCGAAGCCGAGCGCGAGCTGCAGCAGCTGCAGGATCAGGCCCTCGCGCCAGCCGATGAACTGCGTGACGCGCGCAAGATAGAGCGGATCGTCGGCGGTGGTGCCGTGCCCTTCGGCGACGAGCTGCGAGGACGCACGAATCGTGACCATCAGGTACAGGAAGTAGAGCACCACCAGCGCCACGCCGATGACGCCGCGCACGATCGGCAGATCGTGCGGCACGAAGATCGCCACCGTGCTCATGCCGAACGCCACCATGAACCACGAGAGGTCGCGCAGCATCCCGGTGCGTTCGGGGTGAAACGCCCCGCCCCAGCCGCGCTTGAAGGACGCGAAGAGCGCGATCAGGAACATGGCGACGGTGCCGAGCATGAGCGGCGCACCGAGAATCGCGCCGACGCCGACCTCCTCGCGCACCTCCTGGGTTGCCGCCGTCGAGAAGATCGCGACGACGGGAACCATCGTTTCCGGCATCGCCGTGCCGACCGCCGCGAAGATCGAGCCGGTCACGCCCTCGGAGATCTTCAGCCGTTCGCCGATGTGCTCGAGCGCGTTCACGAACAGCTCCGCGGCGATGAGGATCAACACCAGCGATCCGATGAGAATCAGAACAGTCATGCCTTACCTGTTGGAGTTGTCGAAAGCGTCAGGCGGCCGGCGGGCGGGTGGCCGCGAACGCGGGACGTTCGCGCACGCGCTCGTGCCAGGCGGCGAGCCGCGGGCGCGCGGCGCGCCAGTCGTGCGGGTAGCGGAAATCGACGTACTCGAGCGCCGCCACGAGCGCGATGTCGGCGAGCGTGAAACGCCCTTCCGCCGGGTGCTCGCCGGCCGGCAGCTCGCGCTCCGCAAAATCGAGCGCGCGGGCGATCTTCTCCTCGCGGCGCGCGTTCGCCTGTGCCGAGCGAAGCGCCGCCGGGCGGCGCAGTTCCATGGTGCGCGCGACCGCCTGATCGAGGATGCCGTCGGCCAGCGCCGCCCAGCGCAGCACGCGCCAGCGCGGTTCGCCGCCCGGCGGAATCAGCGCGGGCGCGCTCAGGCTGTCGAGGTACTCGAGGATCACCGGCGAGTCGAACAGCACGAAGCCGTCGTCGCGCACGAGGGTCGGCACCAGGCCGAGGGGGTTGTGCGCCGGGACCGGGCTGTCGGATGCCATGGGATCGGCGACGACGAACTCGCAGTCGAGCCGCTTCTCCGCGAGCAACACCCGGACCTTGCGCACGTAAGGCGAGGTCAGCGAGCCGTAGAGCTTCATAAACCGGTCACGTAGTAGTCGAGCGCAAGGCCGAGAAAGACGACGGCGCCGAATCGGTTGTTCTCGAGGAACGCGCGGAAGCACTCTGCGGGCTCCCGCCGGCGGATGCGAAACTGCTGCTGCACCGCGAGCGCCGCGGCCATCGCGAGGCCCGTATAGTACAGTATCCCGCGCTCGGTCATGAAACCCGCGAGGCCGAGGAGCGCGAGGGTCGCGGCATGGAACAGCCCGACCATCAGGCGATCGTGCCGGCCGAAGAGGATCGCCGTCGATTTCACCCCGATCTTGAGGTCGTCCGCCCGGTCCGTCATGGCGTAGGCCGTGTCGTAGGCGACCGCCCAGCAGATGTTGGCCGCGAGCACCACCCAGGCGAGCGGCGGGAGCGCGTTCGTCTGCGCGGCGAAGGCCATGGGGATGCCCCAGCCGAACGCGACGCCGAGGTAGAACTGCGGCAGGTGCGTCCAGCGCTTGAGGAACGGGTAGCTCGTCGCGAGAAAGGCGCCGGCGACGGCGAGCAGGATCGTGAGCCGGTTGAGCGTCAGCACGAGCGCGAACGCCACGAGACTGAGCACGACGAAGAGCACCAGCGCCTCCCGGGTCGTGATCCTGCGGGCGGCGAGCGGCCGGTCGCGCGTGCGCGCCACGTACGGGTCGAAGTCGCGGTCCGCATAGTCGTTGATGACGCAGCCGGCCGAGCGCATGAGGAACGTGCCGACGACGAACACCGCGAGGATGTGGAGATCGGGGACGCCCCCGGCCGCGAACCAGAGCGCCCAGAGCGTCGGCCAGAGCAGGAGCAGCGTCCCGATCGGCCGATCGATGCGCATGAGCGACGCGTAGTCGCGAAGCCGGGCGGCGACCGCGCTCATACCGAACCGTACTCCTCGCGCCGGCCGAGCCAGCGGCGCACGATCGGATCGACCCGCTCCGGGTAGCGCTCGAGGAGCAGCGCCGCGATCTGCTGCACCCGCGGCAGCAGCGCCCGGTCGCGCACGATGTCGGCGATATGGAACGCGGCGTCCCCGGTCTGGCGCGTGCCGAGGAGCTCGCCCGGGCCGCGCATCTCGAGGTCGCGCGCCGCGATCTCGAAGCCGTCGTTGGTCGCGCGCAGCACCGCCAGGCGCTCGCGCGCCATGTCCGAGAGCGGCGGCTGGTAGAGCAGCACGCAGCTCGACTGCGCGGCGCCGCGGCCGACGCGCCCGCGCAGCTGGTGGAGCTGCGACAGCCCCAGGCGTTCGGCGTTCTCGATGATCATGAGCGAGGCGTTCGGGACATCGACTCCGACTTCGATCACGGTCGTCGCGACGAGCACGTGCACCTCGCCGCGCTTGAACGCCGCCATGATGCGCTCCTTTTCGGCGCTTTTCATGCGGCCGTGGACGAGCGCGACCTCGAGCTCCGGCAGCGCCTCGGCGAGCGCGCGCGCCGTCTCGGTCGCGGTCTCGAGATCGAGCGCTTCGGATTCCTCGATGAGCGGACACACCCAGTAGGCCTGGCGGCCGTCGAGGCAGGCCTGGCGCACCCGGCTCACGACTTCCGGCCGGCGGGCCGCCGAGACGACGACGGTCTCGATCGGCCGGCGCCCGGCCGGGCGCTCGTCGATCACCGACACGTCGAGATCGGCATAGACGCTCTGCGCGAGCGTGCGCGGGATCGGCGTCGCGCTCATGATGAGCTGGTGCGGGGTGATGCCGTGCTCGCCGCCCTTGGCGCGCAGCCGCAGCCGCTGCTGCACGCCGAAGCGGTGCTGCTCGTCGACCACGACGAGCCCGAGGCGCGCGAAGCGCACCTCGTCCTGAAACAGCGCGTGCGTGCCGACGACCACGCCCGCGCGCCCCTCGGCGATGTCGATGAGCGCGCGCGTGCGCGCCGCCGCGTTGAGGCGCCCGGCGAGGAAAGTGACACCGACGCCGAGCGGATCGAGCCACTCGGTCAGGTTCTTCGCGTGCTGCTCGGCGAGGAGCTCCGTCGGCGCCATGAACGCCGCCTGATAGCCCGCCTCGACGGCAATGAGCGCGGCGCACGCCGCGACGATCGTCTTGCCGGAACCGACGTCGCCCTGCACCAGCCGCTGCATCGGCTGCGCGCGCGCCATGTCCGCGGCGATCTCGCGCAGCACCCGCTGCTGCGCGCCGGTGAGCGCGAACGGCAGCCGCGCGCGCAGCCGCTCGACGAGCGCGCCGCCGGCGAGCGCGGGCGCGGTCTGCGCGCGCATGCCCGCGCGCACGCGCTTCAAACTGAGGTAGTGCGCGAGCAGCTCCTCGAACGCGAGCCGCTGCTGTGCCGGCGCGCGCCCGCTCAGTAGCGCGCCGACGTCGGTGCCGGGCGGCGGCCGGTGCACCAAGGCCAGCGCCTCGCGCAAGCTCGGCAGGCGCAGCTCGCCGAGCGCCGCGTCGGGCAGCCACTCGACCACGTGGTCGAGGTGGCGGTCGAGCGCGTCGCGCACGAGCCGGCGAAGCAGCGTCTGGGTCACGCCGGCGGTCGCCGGATAGACCGGCGTCAGGTGCTCCTCGGCTTGGGGGGCGGCGCCGTCGGCGAGCAGCGTGTATTCGGGATGCGCCATCTCGAGGCCGAGCGGCCCGAAGCGCACGGCGCCGTAGCAGCGCAGGCGCCGGCCGCGCGCGAGCTGCTCGCGCTGGGCGTTGGTGAAATGAAAGAAGCGCAGGTGCAGGTGGCCGCTGCCGTCCGCGATGCGGCAGACGAGCGACCGGCGGCGGCGGTAGAGCACGTCCGTGAGCTCGATCGTGCCGGCGACCAGCGCCTCCTGCCCGGGCCGCAGCGACCCGAGCGGCGTCAGGCGCGTGCGGTCTTCGTAGCGCAGCGGCAGGTGAAACAGCAGGTCCTGGACGGTGACGAGGCCGAGTGCGCGCAGCCGCTCGGCGACGCGCGGCCCGACACCCTTGAAGCGCGTGAGGGGCGTTTGCGCGAGATCGGGGATGCCGGGGCGCTGAGCCGTCGTCATCGCTTTCGAGCCGGCATCGACCACGTCGAAGTTGATCGCGGGGCGTCGGACATGGCGAAAGGCATTTTACCGCCTGGATTCCGGCCTTCGCGGAATCACGGCCGGGGCGCCGGCCTCGGCATGCGCCGTCTCCAGTATCGGCTGGATTCCGGCTTGCGCCGGAACAACGGCTTCGTTCGGCTAGCCGTCGAGCACCATCACGGCGTCCATCTCGACCGCCGCGCCCTTCGGGAGCGCGGCAACGCCGATGGCGGCGCGCGCCGGGTACGGCTCGCTGAAGTACTGCGCCATCACCTCGTTCACGAGCGCGAAGTGCGCGAGATCGGTGAGATAGACGGTCACCCGCACCACGTCCTTGAGATCGCCGCCCGCGGCGCGCGCGACCGCGCGCAGGTTCTTGAGCACGCGCGTGATCTGGGCGCGCATGTCGCCGGACACGAGCTCCATCGTCTGCGGATCGAGCGGAATCTGGCCGGAGAGGTAGACCGTGCTGCCGGCGCGGATCGCCTGCGAGTAGGTGCCGATGGCCTTGGGGGCTTCAGGGGTCGTTATCGCCTGCTTCATGAGATGGTCCTAAGAGCACGAGGAACAGAATTCGGGACGCGCGGTGCGCGGGAAGCGCGCGCCAGCGTCGCGCATGCCGTTGGGTAATTCTCCGGTCGTTCCCGGGCACGTCGCGTCTCGACGCTTCAACCCTTCTTGCGGCTGATGCGCACCACCGTATCGAGCGCGCGAATGCGGCGCATGATGCTCGCGAGGTGCACGCGATCCTTGACCTCGACCGTGAACTCCATCGTCGTGTAGCGCCCGTCGCGGTCGTCGAACGAGACGGTGTCGATGTTCGCGTCCTGCTCCGCGATCGCCGCCGCCACCGAGGCGAGCACGCCGCGGTTGTTGTGTACGTCGACCCGGACCGTCACCGGGAACACGCCCTCGATGCGCTCCTCCCAGCGTACGTCGATCCACTGCTCGGGACGCTTGCGGTACTTCACCACGTTCGGGCAGTCCTCGGTGTGGATCACGATGCCGCGGCCGGCGGAGAGGAATCCGAGGATCGGGTCGCCCGGGATCGGGCGGCAGCAGCGCGCGTAGGTCACGACCACGCCTTCGGTGCCGCGGATCGCGAGCGCCGGGCCCTTGGGCGGGCGGCTGCCGAGGAGCTTGCGGAAGCGGCGCGTGAGGTTGAAGCCGGCGGACGCATGGTTCTCCGGCGGCGGCACGAGCTGGCGCGCAACGACCGCGGCGACGCGGTTGCCGAGCCCGATGTCGCCCAGGAGCTGGTTCCAGGTCTTGAGCTTGAGGCTCGCGAGGAGCTTCTCGCGCTGCTCGTCGGTGACCCGCACCGGATCGGCGCCGAGATCGCGCAGCGCCCGATCGAGCAGCCGCGCGCCGAGGTCGACCGCGCCCCCGAATTCGCGGTTCTTGAGGAAGCTGCGGATATGGGCGCGCGCCTTGCCGGTGACGACGTAATCGAGCCACGAGGGGTTCGGGCAGCCGTTCGGCGCGGTCAGGATCTCGACGTGGTCGCCGTTCTTGAGCGTCGTGCGCAGCGGCACGAGCTCGTGGTTCACCTTGGCGCCGACGCAGTGGTTGCCAATGTCGGTGTGCACGTCGTAGGCGAAGTCGATCACCGTTGCGCCGCGCGGCAGCTTCTTGATCTCGCCGTTTGGCGTGAACACGTAGACCTCGTCCGGGAACAGGTCGATCTTCAGGTGCTCGAGGAACTCGTGCGGGTTGCCGGCCTTCTGCTGGATCTCGAGCAGCTCCTTGAGCCACTGCAGCGCCCGCTGGCGCATGTCCCCGCCGGTCTCGCCGCTCTTGTAGAGCCAGTGCGAGGCGACGCCGGCTTCGGCCACCCGGTGCATCTCGCGCGTGCGGATCTGCAGCTCGATCGAGACGCCGAACGGCCCGAACACCACGGTGTGCAGCGACTGATAGCCGTTCGCCTTGGGGATCGCGATGTAGTCCTTGAAGCGTCCGGGAATGGGCTTGTAGAGGTTGTGCAGCATGCCGAGCACGCGGTAGCAGGTGTCGACCTTGTCGACCACGACGCGGAAGCCGTACACGTCGTACACCTGGTCGAACGACAGCTTCTTCTGCTGCATCTTGCGGTAGATGCTGTAGACGTTCTTCTCGCGGCCCGACACCTCCGCGGCGACGCCTTCGCGTTCGAGCGCCTGCACGATGGCGGCGCGCACCTTGTCGACGATCGCCTTGCGGTTCGCGCGGCGCTTGCGGATCGCATCGGCGAGGATGCGGTAGCGCAGCGGATAGAGCGTCGCGATCGCGAGGTCCTCGAGCTCGACCGCCCACTGGCGCACGCCGAGCCGGTTCGCGATCGGCGCGTAGATGTCGAGCGTCTCGCGCGCGATCGCGCGCTGGCGCGCACGCGGCAGGAAGCCGATCGTGCGCATGTTGTGCAGCCGGTCGGCGAGCTTGATCAGGATCACGCGGATGTCGCTCGCCATCGCGAGCAGCATCTTGCGGAAGTTCTCCGCCTGCGCCTCCTCCTGGCTCTGGAACTCGATGCGCGTGATCTTCGACACACCGTCGACGAGCTCGGCCACGTCCTTGCCGAAGCGCTCGACGATATGCTCCTTGCGCGTCTGGGTGTCCTCCATCACGTCGTGCAGGATCGCGGCCATGACGCTCTTCGCGTCCATGTGCATGGACGCGAGGATGTGGGCGACCTCGAGCGGATGGAAGATGTAGGCCTCGCCGCTCGCGCGGCACTGGCCGGCGTGCGCCTCGGCGCCGAAGCCGTAAGCGGCGCGGATGTCGGCGACGTCTTTGGCGTCGAGGTACGCGCCGAGCAGCGCGCAGAGCTCGTCGATGCCGAAGCGGGCGGGCGCCGCGGTGCCCGCCGGGGGCGATTCGCGCCGGCGCGCCTCGACCGCCGCCGGCTCCGCGACCGTGCCTTTACTGCGCGGGGGCGGCGTCTCCGGGCTGGGCTTCAAATCCGCCGGCGGCCGGGTTTTGCTCGGTTGCATCGTCGTCGACCTCGAGTCCGGCCTGTGGGCTCTCCTCGTCGAGAATGGCGCTCGTCACGAACCCGCCGGCGATCTCCCGCAGTGCGAGCACGGTCGGCTTGTCATTCTCCCGCGGCACGCACGGCTCGGCGCCCTGGCTCAGCTGGCGGGCGCGCTTGGCGGCGACCAGCACCAGCTGGAAGCGGTTCTCGACGTTCTCCAGGCAATCTTCGACGGTGATACGAGCCATGCTTACCTCGTTCCAAATAGTAGTATGCCCGTCGACCGCCCGCCGCTCTCGCAGCAGGAAATCGAGGCGGAGAGCACGGGAAGGGGCGCCAGGCAGGAACGGCTATCTTACTGAGTGCGCGAAGCCAGTTAAAGGGAAGCCGCGCTCCGTTCAGGGGCGCAGGAGCTCCTCCGGGTCGAGGCGCAGCGGCCGCCGGTCCGCCGGGCGTCCCCCAATGATCGCCGCGAGGTCGGCGAACGCCGCCTCGAAATCGTCGTTCACCACGACGTAATCGAACTCCGGGTAGTGGCGCATCTCATCGACCGCCGCCTGCATCCGCCGGGCGATGACTTCCGGGGCGTCCTGGCGCCGGTCGCGCAGCCGCCGCTCGAGCGCCGCACGCGAGGGCGGCAGGAGAAAGACGCCGACCGCCTCGGGGTAAACGCGCTTCACCGCCCGCGCCCCCTGCCAGTCGATATCGAAGACGACGCGCTTGCCCCGGGCGAGCAGCTGCTCGACCGCCGCCCGCGACGTGCCGTAGCGGTTCCCGAACACTTCCGCGTGCTCCAGGAACTCGCCGCGCGCCGCCATTGCCTCGAACTCCGGGCGGGACACGAAATAGTAGTGTTCGCCGTGCCGCTCGCCGGGGCGCGGCGGACGCGTGGTATGGGATATCGAGAGCGCGACGTCCGGGAGCCGCTCGGCGAGCGCACGCGCCAGGCTGGTCTTGCCGGTGCCGGAAGCCGCGGAAAGGATGAACAGTTTCGGTTGGCTCATTATTCGTGAAACCGCCGCCAGGCGCCGTCCCGGCCAGGGGCAGGCGGGCACCGAAGTACAGCGATGCCCTCCCTCGCCGATCGATTCCGTACCTTCCGTGTGCGGAACAGCGCCTGCGGTTCCGGCCCTTCACTCACTCGATATTCTGCACCTGCTCGCGCATCTGCTCGATCAATACCTTGAGCTCGACCGCAATGTTCGTGAGCCGCAGGTCCACCGCCTTCGAGGCGAGCGTGTTCGCCTCGCGGTTGAGCTCCTGCATCAGGAAGTCGAGCCGCCGCCCGACCTGACCTCCGGCCGCGAGCACCCGCCCGACCTCGGCGACGTGCGCGCGCAGGCGGTCGGCTTCCTCGCTCACGTCGGCGCGGTTCGCGAACAGGACCAGCTCCTGCTCGAGGCGCACGGGATCGAGCTGGTTGCGGATCTCGCCGAGGCGGGCTTCGAGACGCGCGCGATAGTCGCGCGCCACTTCCGGGAGCAGCGCCGCGAGCCGCTCCACCAGCTCGCGCACGGCGCGCAGCCGTTCGCCGAGGAGCGCCGCGAGCCGTTCGCCCTCGCGCCGGCGCGTCGCAACGAGCTCCTCGAGCGCGGTCTGGAGCAGCTCGAGCGCGGCGCCGCCGAGCGACTCGGTGTCGAGCGCCGGCGTGCGCAGCACCCCGGGCCAGCGCAGGACGTCGATCACGCCGAGCGGCGCGAGCCCCGGCGTGAGGCCGTGGACTTCGTCCGCGGTGGCGAGGAGCTGCGCGGCGGCCGCCCGATCGAGCGTCGCCGCGGCGAGCCCGGGCTCCGGCTGGAAGCGCAGGGTGGCGTCGACCTTGCCGCGCTCGAGCCGCCGGCCGATCAGTTCCCGCACGGCGGGCTCGACCCCGCGCAGCTCGTCCGGCAGACGCAAGCCGATGTCGAGGTAGCGGTGGTTGACGGAGCGCAGCTCCCAGATCAGCGCGCCCGCCGGAGCGGTGCCGGCGCAGCGGGCGAATGCGGTCATGCTGAGAATCATGGGGGCGGCTCCGGAGCGAGGCGCGATGGTAAACCGAATCGGGCAGCGGCGGAACCAAAGCCGCCGCTCGCCGAGCTTCTATACTCAAAGATGCGGCCGGACGCTTCGCCGGAGCCGTATTCCTTGAACCATGAAAGGCAAGATCAAGAACGCACTGCCGGCTGGATACATGCTGCGGCAGTACCAGATCATTCGCACGCTCGGCGGCGGCGGGTTCAGCATCGTGTACGTGGCGCAGGACACCCAGCGCCAGCAGAAGGTGGTGATCAAGGAGTACCTGCCGACCGATCAGGCGGTCCGCGGCGAGGACACCTCGGTCCAGAGCCTGTCGGCCGAGACCGACGTTACGTTCCGCCAGGGCATCAGGCGCTTCTTCGACGAAGCGGCGGTGCTCGCGCGCATCAACCACCCGAGCATCGTGCGGGTGCTCGACTTCTTCCGCGACAACAACACGGTGTACCTCGTCATGCGCTACGAGGAAGGCACCGATCTCGGCAGCTACATCCGCCAGCGGCGCGGCGGGCTGTCCGAGAAGTTCCTGCGCACCGTGTTCCCGCAACTGCTCCTCGGACTGCGCGAGCTGCACTCGCACAACCTGCTGCACCTCGACATCAAGCCGCCGAACATCTTCCTGCGCCCTGGCGGCAAACCGCTGCTGCTCGACTTCGGCGCCGCGCAGCCCGCCTACCGCGACAACCGCCTGCTCGGCGCGCACACACTCACCGTCGGCTACGCGCCGATCGAGCAGCACCGGCGCGGGCACCTCGGGCCGTGGACCGATCTCTACGCGATCGGCGCTTCGATGTACGCCTGCATCAACGGCAAGGCGCCGCCCGCCGCGACCGCGCGCGCCGAGCGCGACAAGTACCGCCCCGCGGTGCGCGCGTTCGCCGGGCGCTACAGCCGCCAGCTGCTCGAGGCGATCGACTGGTGCCTGCAGATGGACCAGACGGAGCGCCCGCAGACGGTGCAGCAGCTGCTCGAGTTCCTGGAGCAGCCGGTGGCCGCCGAGACCGCGCCCGCGCCGGGCGTGCTCGAGAGGCTGTTCAAGCTGTCCTGGCTGCACAAGAAGCAGGCCTGATGAAGTACCAGATCGCGCAGCTCTCGAGCGCGGGCGGCCGCAGCAGCAACGAGGACCGCTGCGCGATCGGCGAGCGCAAGAACGCGGTGCTGCTCGCGGTCGCCGACGGGCTCGGCGGGCATACCGGCGGCGAGCTCGCGGCGCAGACCGCCATCGAAACCGTGATGCGCCTGTTTCAGGGCGTGAAGCAGCCGCGCATCACCGACCCTTTCGCCTTTCTCGCGTTCACCATGTTCAAGGCGCATCGCGCGATCGTGGGCCGCGCGCAGGCGCACGCGCCGCCGCTCGAAGCGCGCACGACCTGCGTGCTCTGCCTGGTGCAGGAGGGCTACGCCTACTGGGCGCACGTCGGCGACAGCCGCCTCTATCACTTTCGCGCCGGGCGCCTGCTCACGCGCACCGAGGACCATTCGACCATCGAGGAGCTGCGGCGCGACGGCGTCATCAGCGAGGACGAGATGGCGAGCCACCCGCGCAAGAGCTATCTCCTGCGCTGCCTCGGCGGGCGCAGCGAGCCGCGCATCAGCCTCGGGCCGGAAACGGCGCTGCAGACGGGCGATACGCTGCTCCTCTGCAGCGACGGGCTCTGGGAAGGCCTGCCGGCCGAGGACATCGCGAAGCATCTCGCCGGGCCGCGGCTCGAGCGCGACGTCGAGGAGATGGTGTACGCGGCCGAGAAGCGCATGGGCGCGAACTGCGACAACGTGACCGTCGCGTGCCTGCGCTGGGAGGACCGGCCCGCGCCGACGGTCGCGCTGCGCGCGCCGATCGCACCGCAGGTGGATGCGGAGTTGCTGTGGCGCGGCGCCGCTTCCAAACGCGCCGCGCGCCGGGCTGCGGCGCCGGCCGCGGCCGCCAAGACCGCACCGGCGCCGCGCGCGAAGCCCGCCGACCGGCGCGAGCTGATCGAGGAGCGCATTCAGGAGATCGAGGAATACCTGCGCCGCTTCGAGCCGAAGAGCTGAACGCGCCGAGTCGCCATCGGCGGCGCTCTGCTAGAATGCGCGCTCGTTCCGTGCCTGCGAGACCCCTTTCATGCGCCCGAGCGGCCGCGCCCCCGATGAGCTGCGTCCCATCCGCATCACGCGCGGGTACACGCGCCACGCCGAAGGCTCGGTGCTGATCGAGTTCGGCGACACGCGCGTGCTCTGCACCGCGAGCGTCGAAGAGAAAGTCCCGCCGTTCCTGAAGGGCAAGGGCCAGGGCTGGGTCACGGCCGAGTACGGCATGCTCCCGCGCGCCACGCACGAGCGCACGCCGCGCGAGGCGGCGCGCGGCAAGCAGGGCGGACGCACGCTCGAGATTCAGCGCCTGATCGGCCGGTCGCTGCGTGCCGCGGTCGATCTCGAGCGCCTCGGCGAGCGCACCATCACGATCGACTGCGACGTGATCCAGGCGGACGGCGGCACGCGCACGGCGTCGATCACCGGCGGCTGCGTCGCCCTCGTCGATGCGCTGCGCACACTGGAACGCAACGGCCTGGTCGCGCAGAGCCCGTTCAAGGGGCTGGTCGCTTCCGTTTCCGCCGGCCTCGTCGACGGCGAGGCGGTGCTCGATCTCGACTACGCCGAGGACTCGAGCGCCGAGACGGACATGAACTTCGTGCTGAACGAGGCGCTCGAGTTCATCGAGATCCAGGGCACGGCCGAGCGCGGCAGCTTCACGCGCGAGCAGATGGATGCGATGGCCGAGCTCGCGCGCCGCGGCGTCGCGCAGCTGATCGAGCAGCAGCGCCGCGCGCTCGCGGAGTAGCGATGGCGCGCAAAGTCGTGCTCGCGAGCGGCAACGCCGGCAAGGTGCGCGAGATCAACCAGCTCCTCGCCGGGCTCGACATCAACGTGGTCGCACAGTCGGATTTCGGCGTGCCCGCGGTGGAGGAAACCGGCCTCACGTTCGTCGAGAACGCGATCCAGAAGGCGCGCAATGCGGCGCACCACACGGGCTGCCCGGCGATCGCCGACGACTCCGGCCTGGAAGTGGACGCGCTCGGCGGCGCGCCGGGCGTGCACTCGGCGCGCTACGCCGGCGACGCGGCCGATGACGCGGCGAACGTCGCCAAGCTCCTCGCGGCGCTCGAGCACGTGCCGGACGCCGAGCGCCGCGCGCGCTTCCAGTGCGTCATTGTCTATCTGCGGCATGCGGCCGACCCGGTGCCGCTGATCGCGCAGGGCACCTGGGAAGGACGCATCGCGCGCGCGCCGCGCGGCACCAACGGCTTCGGCTACGATCCGGTGTTCTTCGTGCCGACCCACGGCTGCACGGCCGCGGAGCTCCCGCCCGACGTGAAGAACGCGCTCAGCCACCGCGGGCAGGCGCTGCGCGCGCTGCTCGCCGCGCTCGAGGCCCGGGCCTGACACGGTACGCATGAGCCGACCGGCGGGCTGGAAGCTCAAGGCGGCTGCCGCCTTTGCGGCGGTGTACGTCGTCTGGGGCTCGACCTATCTTGCGATCCGCATCGGCGTGCAGAAGCTGCCGCCCGCCTTGTTCGCGGGGAGCCGCTTTCTCGCGGCGGGCGTGCTGCTCGCCGCGTACGCGCGCTTCATCGGACAGCCGTGGCCCCGGGGCGGGCGCGAATGGCGCATCATCGCCGTCGTCGGCGTGCTCCTCCTCATCGGCGGCAACGGGCTCGTCGTGGTCGGCTCGCAATGGATCCCTTCCAATCTGGTGGCGCTCATCGTCGCCACCGCGGCGCTCTGGCTCGCCGGGTTCGGCACCCTCGGCCCGCAGGGCGAACCGCTGTCGCGCCAGGCGCTGGTCGGCCTGCTCCTCGGGTTCGGCGGGGTCGCGCTGCTGCTGCGGCCGGCCGCGACGCTCTCAACCGAGTTCATCTGGGGCCAGGCGGCCGTGCTCGGCGCGGCCGTACTGTGGGCGGCCGGCTCGATCTACGGGAAACGGCAGCGGCCGGCGACGCCGCCGCTCATGTCGGCGGCAATGCAATCGCTCGTTGCCGGAAGCCTCCTCTTGCTCGCGGGGTTCGCCATCGGCGAGGCGGCGGCCTGGGAGTGGTCCTGGGGCGCGGGCGCGACACTCGGCTACCTGATCGTCTTCGGTTCCGGCGCGTTCGCGGCCTACGTGTGGCTGGTGCACCAGGTGAGTCCGGCCGCGCTCGGCACCTACGCCTACGTCAACCCGGCCATCGCCGTCGTGCTCGGCTGGTGGCTCCTCGACGAGCGGCTCGACGATCTGCAGCTGCTCGGCATGGCGACGGTGCTCGCCGGCGTGGTGCTCGTCAGCACCGCGCCTGCGCGCGTGCCGGCGCCGTCCGCGCAGCCGCGCTAGAACGCGATATCATGGGGCGTTCCCTGCACCGCGGCGCTGCGCCGCCGGCCGCCATGTCGATCCTCGCTCCGCCGCCGCTATCGCTGTACGTCCACTTGCCCTGGTGCGTGCGCA
>DASVBY010000025.1:0-37028 GCA_036381895.1 Burkholderiales bacterium
CTGAATACAACCCTTTCCTTTGCCGTGGACGGTGACCTGTTCAAGAACTCCTTCGCCGTAGCAGATCCCGAAATAGAAGAAGTCCTGGACCTGTCGTCCGGAGCGGTAATCTCTGCCCGTCAGGCGATCGGTTCGGACTACCGTAAGCTTCCCCTAATTGTAGACACTTCGAGCTAGACTCTTCCCCGAGCGGAGGGAGGGTCGATGAAGAAGTCCAAGCACACCGAATCGCAGATCGTTGCGATTTTGAAGCAAGGGGAAGCCGGCGTACCAGTGGCCGAAATCGTGCGCAAGCACGGGATCAGCACGGCGACGTATTACAACTGGAAGTCGAAGTACGCAGGCGTAAACGTTTCGGAGTTGAAGCGTTTGCGCGAGCTCGAGGCGGAAAACGCCAAGCTCAAGCGCATGTATGCAGATTTGGCGCTTGAGAACGCGGCGATCAAGGACGTTCTGAACCGAAAACTGTAGCGCCGTCCGCGAAGCGGCAGGTGGCCGAGGTGCTGGTGACGGATCACCAGCTCGCGGTCGAGCGGGCCTGTCGGATCGTCAAGCTATCGCGGGCGGCGTACTACCGCCGACCAGCAGGCCGTGCGCACCGTGACAGCGCGGTGATCGAGGCCTTGAACCAGGTGGTGGCCCAGCACTCGCGCTGGGGCTTCTGGAAGTGCTACGACCGGCTGCGCCTTGAAGGCTATCGCTGGAACCACAAGCGGGTGCATCGGGTGTACTGCGAGATGAAGCTCAATTTGCCGCGGCGAACGAAGAAGCGCGTCCCCCGCCGCATTGCCGTACCGCTGGTGGCGCCGGCCAGGCACAATCGAATCTGGGCTGCCGACTTCATGCACGATGCACTCTACGGCGGGCGCCAGTTCCGGACCTTCAATGTGCTCGATGAGAGCAACCGCGAAGGGCTTGCCATCGAGGTCGGCACGAGCATCCCGAGTGCACGGATCATCCGCGTGCTCGAGCGTTTGATCGAGCTGTACGGCAAGCCCCAGGCACTTCGGATCGACAACGGCCCCGAGTTCACCGCCGAGCGCTTCGCGCAATGGTGCCGGGAACGGGGCATCGCTCGGCTCTTCATCCAACCGGGAAAGCCCGATCAGAACGCCTTCATCGAGCGCTTCAACCGCAGCTACCGCGAGGAGTTGCTCGACCTGTACGTCTTTGAATCCATCGAGCAGGTGCAGCTGCTCACGGATGAATGGCTGATCGCCTACAACCACGAGCGGCCACACGAGAGCCTCGGCCGTGTGCCACCGCTCACCTACTTGCCGAGGCAGCCAACGCTCGAAGATTCTAGTTATCAGGTGTCTACTTGACGGGGAAGCTTACGAATAGTTCCGCCTTTGTACGCGAAGTTCATTGCGAAGGATTGATTGAATACTCGATTTTCGTACGTAAAAACGACAATAGCCCGCTTTTTCTCTTCCCGTCATGGTTAATGTGCTTAGTGGGAAATGCGCTGTGTGCTTCGGAGCGATTCCGGCAGGCTGCTGGCGCACCGAGTGCTGAGTATGGGCTCGAGCTCGAAATACAAAACACTGGCGGCGAGCTACCCATAGCGATGTATGGCGGGCGCGATCCTTTCGGGCGCCGCCTTGGTCCGTTACCGGCCGGTGACATTGTATTTCCACGTTATAGCGTAGGAGCGCCGGAAGAGTTTGTGCGCTTGTCAATATTGCTCGAAAGAGACTTTTGGCACGCGGCGGGGCACGACTTCAAAGAACTTTTGGTGGTCGATTTTGACGGAGCTCTGCGTGAACTGGCGGGCGGGCGCGCTGCGTAATGCGAGAATTTCGTGTCGGCCTTCAGAAAAGGTCAACCATTCGGGGCTGTTGTTGTAGTCAACGTCTCGAACGCCGCGAGCGCTGTTCCAGCCGGGAAACGTTATCGCGCCAGAAAGCAGGCTGCGTCAGATCGACCGCCAGATGCTTCGCCGCCAGCTCTTCAGCGGTCATGCGGCCGGTATCGCGCAGGAGGGCGACATAGTGCGGGTAAAAATGGCCATCGAAGTCGTCCTTGCGCAAGTACACATGGGCGTGGTATCCGCGAGTGGTTTGGAAAAACGAAGAGATACCTTGAATGTCCGCTAAGGGTCGAAAGCTCCGATTCGCTCACCTGCCGAACTCGGCCAGGAGCGGACGGCCGCCTTCACAGAAAGATGACCATCTAATGTCTTGTTGAGACGCGCTCGACGGCGGGCCGACCGAAGCGTCAGTGAAGGGAGCGGAGCCGTCAACCGTCAGCTCTAGCAGGTCGTCGGGCGGAATGGGGCATTACCGAGGCGTACATCATCCACTGGCCCCAAATAATTATCTTGTAGATCGCTGATATGCCATCTTCCGGCGTCACGGCTCGTATAACCTCGATCCCAGGAGCGCGAGAGTGCTTTACACCATGCTTTACTAAGAGTTCATCGAGTGGAGCTGCGGCTGAGTGGTGGGCGGGGTGATGTTCGATCTCCATGTTCGAATTAATGAACCGGCCATCTTCGATAAAAGCGATGCCTTTGATGATCTTTTCGACGATACGCTGGAGCTCGTGAACGTATATTTGTACCGCGATCCGTTCTTCGGGCGGTCGGCCCCATTTTTCTTCGAAGCCTGGATATACAGCACTGTCTGGTACTGACGGACCCTTCATTAACATGCCGAGATATTTGTCTCGCTTCTTCGCTCTCCTAATTCGATCCTTCATATGCCGACCGTAGGATGCGTCCATTGAACGAAGAGCTTTCTCGTATATACCTTTCGCGTTTGGCGCGTCAGGGCCGATACAGAACGCAATTCGGATTCCGAGATCCTCTTCCAGCATGCCGTATTCCGCGTTACAGGACTTACATGCAGGAATCTTCCATTTCTCGACGTTGGGAGGTGTATCTTCCGGATACCAACCTTTTGGGAACACGTGGTCCCATGTCAGGACGGTGGTCTCCTTCAAGCAATGGACACATTTCCCTGGTCGCGGTTTACGCGGCATGGTTTTTTATTCCGCCCAACGCTGCTGTGACCGGCCGGAAGCGCCGCGCAGCGGCGCGGAGGTCCGGCGGCGTCCGAAGGCCGATGCGAAGTCGACCAGCTGATTAGACACACACCTCTCCCCGGACGAGCGCGAGGAATGCGGAGGAGAACTCCGTCGCCCGCGCAAACGTCTGCTCCGCGTACTCATGGATTGGGATATCGCCTACATGTGGCGGATTGACGCGCTGACACACAAGTTCGCCATCGCGGTCCGCGAGTTCGAGGTTGAACATTAGTTGGTGCATGCCCCGATCTGGATGAACGAGGAGGTCTCTGGCGGCGATGGCTTGGTCGATCCAGAGCCTTTTATGTTCGAGAAGGAGGTGCCGCACACCTTCAGCAGCCTCTCGCCGTTCCGCTACAGCATTGTTTTCCAGGGCGTTGAGGACCCGTCCTCCGTAGATGTCGTTCGTGCGATGGAACCCGTCTATACGCGCTCCTACTATGCGCTCGGTGGACAGGAGCTGAACGACAAGATCCAAGAGTGACTTTGCGCTGGAGAAGAATGCCTCAATGCGTATATGGAGATCGGCGTGCTGCGCAAAGAACACCATATCGTTCAGTGGAAACCTTGCACGCCGCCACTGTCCCTGTAGGTCGGCGATCGAATTCGCGCACAGGCGCTCCGCAGCGGGGACCATGGCACTGATCTGGGCCGTGCAGTGCCGGAGGACAGAAAACTCGGTCCACGATGAAAGAATGACCGCTTTGCTCGCGCCCATCCAATTGTTCGGATCAAAGATGTGGGCGGCCTCCGCGGTCGAATGGTCAACGCAGATCACGGGAGTTTTGGGATCCGCTTCGCGTAGGTCGGGCATCTGGCGTAGACCCTGTCTAAGATGTGAGTTCAGCAGCCGGCGGAGGCGGTCCGCTGCGACGATGGGTTAGGCCCCGCCTCGGCTATGGCGGGTGTCGGTGGCAGAACTACAAAGTAGGTCGGAGTCCCCAACTTCGCAAGCAGGCGAAGACGGACGAGGATGGAGCCAGTGCGAGCGTGATGTGCGAGCGAAAGCTCGTGGAGCGAGTCGGAGGGTGGCTCATCCGTTGCAACGCTACCGATGTAGTGCAGGCAGTTGCTCATGTCTTCGCCGAGCGCAATGTTCGCAAGCCTGGATCGCTGGGCTGAAACTCCAGTATCTGCAACTATGTATGAAAGGGCGATCTTGGCCAGGAGACTGCAGAACGCCGAAACCTCAGCCTTAGACTCAGGCATGAGCGAATGAACCCCGAGCTCTTGCGCTAGCGATTGCAGCAATTCTTGGAAATCGTGGTGAGGCGACGCACCCCGAATCCATAGACGGCGAGTTACGGGACCCGGCGCCGCTGATTCTTCGGTACCTGTTAGCGCACCAGGGGCTTCAAAGTAAGGGAAGGTAATTAGAAATGGGTACCGTTCTTGAACGACCGGAACGTATTCCCACTCAGACCCCTTGGTCCTCTTGATCTTCAGTTGGAGTGTCTCGGGGCGGCTGTTCTTGCGGCGGGATGGAAGGCCGTAGAGCAGTCGCAGCGGGCCGTACATCGTGCGCAGGCAAGTCCGCTCCAACTTGCTGGTCTTGGCGCTACAACTTGAGCAGCTCGATTGCGGCAACACTAGGCGCCCACCCAGCCCAAGCGGAATAACGTGCTCGTCCGACAATTGGCGCGTTGATCCGCAATAGATACAGTACCCAGCGGGCCTATAGGTTCGTCCAGGCTGCATCGGCAAGTAGCCGTGAAGTGGCGGAACTGCATTCGGCATGGGCATAATGTCGGGGCTTGCGTAGCCTAACCAGCAATATACGACTCAATGACGGTTATACGCGGAGGTCGATCTTGAAATCTTCTTTGAAATCATAGCGCTTGTCGCTGGAGTTGGGCTAGCGGCGCCGAGAGAGCGCGGTTGGTCTTGACGGCGAGGGGAGTCCATGTAGTGAAGTTAACCCCGAGCGAAGGCGGCACGAAACACCGATGTAGCGATTCCCGTTCAGCTCGAGTTGCGTTGTTGTTATTCCATGTTCTCATACTTGCCCTTGTTCTTTGCTATCCAGCCAGCCATCACTTTCATTTTGTCACTTGGATTACCAACAAGCTCTTTGTAGTTCGTCATGGCTCGCATAATCATTTGGACTGCTTCCCATCGTTGTATTTCGACTGCATCTTCTTCTGGGCTATTGGCGTGCTTCAGTGTGTTGCGTGCCAAGTTCGCTTTTCTGGAAAACTCTCCATACTCGATCTGTTCTCCGGTGGTTTCCTGGTACCAAGCGTGAAGTTTCTGAATCATGTTCTTCTCACCTTTGCGATCGAGTAACTTGCCTGTAATTTCTTCACCGGCCCCCGCAAGGGTGAGAGCTGACACGAAATCCTTGCCATCTAAGAAAAGATCAATGGCAGTGTCAATTTGCCGCTGTGCGATTTCGATTTTGTGAAGCTTCATTTGGCTGTCAGAACCTCAACGCAACATAACCATCCGCATCGAGCCGGTGCGCGCCGGTCTTGCGCACCTCCGGGCTCCAATGAGGTTAGCCGTCGACCGCATTTTGCGCAGAGGCTTTGCTGAGCGCGAATTCATCACCCTCAGCGACGGCTACATACTCGTCATCCGCTGGTAAGAAGCCGAGCGGCACTCGGCTGGTCGCATTCGGATTGTGGACGACGACCATTGGTTCGCTATTTCCTATAGCGGAGCCCCCGTCTAGGTCAACCGCCCAGATGGCGCTGATCCGGTTGAAACGAGGGTCCAAGAACGTATAGGCAGGCACTCTTGCTCCGTTCTTGTTCAGCACGTAAGGACGGTGTTGGTGCCCACGATCAACTACCTCGAGCGTTTCCCTGTCGATCCGGAGCTGATACGGACCGATGGGGAAGACGGCCTCGGCAGCGAACGGGAACTGACTGATCCCGAACAGCGTAGGAAATCGTCCACCTCGTAGTAGGCAGCCGTTTACGGCGATCACGTACGCATCGTCGGATGCGACCAAACCGGATTTGATATACCCCGCCTGTTTGCCGTCAGAGCTTCCGATGAGCGCTTCGGCCTTGGCTTTGATAGCACTCGTCCAGCGGAGCAAGATCTGTTCGTGCGGGAAGTCGATCACGACACCCGACGGCGGGTTGAGCCAGCCAGCGGGGAGGTTGATGGGCTCTGGGCACACAACCTCGATCCAAATTCTGCGGGCACCGTCCATCACCAAGAAATCTGGGCCTTCACCTGGCGTGTTTCGTGCACCAAATTGCTTGTCCCGGAGACGGTCAGCGATGAGCGCCTCCGATACGCACGCCCAAAACTTCTGTTCTGGGCCCGACGCAAGTTCGCTCGCGAACTTGGGGTCGGCCAACCCGCGATTCACGAAACGTTCGCACGCGCTCGCGAGGTACTCACGCACGGCGATCCGGCGTGGATGCTCGCCGGAAAATCGTTTCTCGATGTGGGCTCGGATCATGCGATGGCTAACGCCCGGCATCAGCGGCGCCGCGTTGACGCCAACGAGAAGCCATACGCGTGATCGTCATCCGCTGCATGCCGTAGTTCGGCGGCTGGGTAAACGTTACCATTTAACGCATCTATGGCGCTTATGTCATGCATGTCTAGCTGCTCTCGCTCTCACGATCGCTGCGCCTCGCGAGCGATGCCCGCGCGGCGGAAAACACGCGCCTCTGACTCCAATGCTGACCGCCGATAGAATCATAGAGATACAAGCGATCGAAGTCTGTCTGGGTGACAATTTCTGCGTCGGCTGGATACAGGAGGGTAAGAGACTCTCCGACCTCCAACCACATCGGCAACTGATTCGGGGACTCCGGCAACGCATCAAGGATTGCAGCCTCTGTCTCAGCCTTTCCAAATAACCGCTTCAGTCGTTTGCGAAAGCGACCCTTCCGGGCAATCGCAACGCCAACCACCCGCACACGCCCTGGGCCATGGTTCGTCGCGGATATCGAGAAGTAGGGGCCATGTCGGTTCACGCCCGTAGGCGAACGGTCAAATATGTCGATGATGTCTCCCCGTACCTGCAGTCGAGGGCGGCGGCGGTCGACAACGATCGTATAGGTTATGGATACGACCGACGTGATGAGCGCCAGGATCGCTATGAAGTCAGACGTCTGCACAACGGTCTAGTGTCGGGCGCCTAACCAGCAATACATGAATTAATGACGGTTATCACTGTTATACGCGCGGGTCGATTTTGAAATCTTTATGGAAATCATACAGCTTGTCGCCCGAGGTGGGCCAATGCCTCACTTGGAGAGAAGCAGACCGCGTACGATAGTCTCGGACGGCAAGAAAAGAGTCATAGGGGCGTCGCTCAGCTCACGGAAGCCGAAGCTTTGATAGAAGCGCTTTGCCGCCTCGTCTTTGGCATCCACGAGCACAACCTTGATACCGATTTCATCCGAGGCTAAAAGAATCCGCCGCAGGGCATCGCCCAGCAGGCGCGTCCCCAAACCTTTCCCCTGACCCCGCCGATCGACGGCGAGTCGAGCGATGATGGCAGCCGGAATGCTTCGGTAACGGGGGAGCCGCTTCGCATAATCGCCGGGTAG
Source organism: Burkholderiales bacterium (assembly GCA_036381895.1). GTDB lineage: Bacteria > Pseudomonadota > Gammaproteobacteria > Acidiferrobacterales > Sulfurifustaceae > JACQFZ01. The sequence goes on from DASVBY010000025.1 coordinate 7,551, forward strand.
CAACCGGTACTCGATGCTGGCGGAAGCCAGGCTGTAGTAGCCCAGAATGCGGCCGTCTTCGTCAGTCGCGACAAACGTCCGTGCTATGCGCCTTTCGTGGTTCTGTCTCGCGTATTGGCGCAGATAGGTGTTTAGCGCCTCGACGCCGCAATCGAACTCCTCCCGCCGATGGTGCTCCTCGAGGGCAGTTATCTGGATACCGGCCGTCACTCAGGGCTGGGCGTTGCAGCTGCCCTAAGCGCTTTCAAAAGCCTCTCGCTGGGCGGAGGGGGGTTGTCGAGGGCGTCCAGGAGCCTATCCCGGTCGCGATCGCTCAAGTGAAGGCGCTCGTAGCGCTCGACAACCGCGGCCGCCCGTTCCTGGGCGCTTTCCAGGACGAACGCTGTCAGATTGCTCCCGAGAAGCTCTGTTGCCCGTATGAGCAGCTTTTTTGCCTCCGGGCTCACCCGCACGTCGATACGCTCTGTGGCGACCGTTTTCGGCCTCTGCTTCCTCGGCAGGCGCCGGCCCCGGCCTGTTCCGGCCACCTTACCAGCCGGCCGCCGGTCTGCCTGGTCCTGCCTGGACCGCGGGGTTCTTTGCGCTGTCATTTCGTCACCTTCTGGCCGCCTTAATGGCGACGAGCTTAGCACAGCGTACGGATGCTGTACACACAGAATAGCTAAGCTGCCAGATCGCGATTTTGCGTAGCTAGCAACCCCAAAACAGACCGGGCGCCCGAATAGCATCCCCGCGCTAGGCCTCGCTAAGGAAAACGCCCCGATTGATAGCGATTGTCTTGATGCGCCTCCTCTTATGGGTTCGCCGGTCGCACCAGCTTGCCAACCTGGAGATGCGGCCCTGACCCTTCCCCGCATTATCCGCCTGCGAGATGCGCCTGCTTACCTTGGGATGGACAAAAACCGCTTCAATCGCGAAGTGCGGCCTCATCTGCGTGAGAAGCGGATGGGTGTACAGGGCGTTGCCTTCGACCGCCTTGAACTGGACGCCTGGGCCGATCAATACTTCGGCTGCAACGGGCGTTCCGAGCAACAGGAGGTTTTATGGAACGTCCAAAATTGCCCGGGTTACCCGAAGGGCTCGTCTGGCGCAAGAAAGACGACGGGACCGGCGGATATCACGAGCATATCTACTTCAAGAAGCAGTACCGGAACCGGAGCATTCGTGGCTCTAGCGGAACGAGTGATCCGGAAGAGGCGGCAAGAAGGCTCCGCAAAAAGCTAGACGAAATCGACCATCTGGATTTTTACGGAAAAGCGCCAGATCGGACATTTCGCGAAGGAGCCAAGAAGTTCCTCGAGGCGTTCAAAGGGTCTGACAGGACGCTGAGGATTTATGCGCAGCAAGCGGACCTGCTCGATCCGCACATCGGAGATGTGCCGCTACGGTTGATCTGCAAGGACACGCTGGAGCCGTTCATCGAAGCGCGAACGGAAGACGGCGTGTCGGTACGGACGATCAATCTGGGCATCGAGTTTGTTCGCGTGGTGTTGCGGCGGGCAGCCCACTATTGGCGGGAAAATGGGATTCCGTGGATTATCAACTGTCCCATCATTCCCTTCGAGAAAGGGCCGCGTAAGCAGCCGTATCCGTTGTCGTGGAAGGAACAAGAGGTGTTCTTTGATCTCTTGCCCGGACGCAAGCGGAAGATGGCCCTGTTTGACGTGAACACTGGCCTTCGCGACACCCCGCTCGTCAACCTGCAGTGGTCCTGGGAGCGATACGAAGAGGCTTTGGGAGAAACGGTCTTCCAGATACCAGGGAAGTATATGAAGAACGGTAAACCGATGACGTTGATCATGAACCGAATCGCGCGTCAGGTCGTTGAGTCGATGCGCGGTCACCACGAGATCTATATCTTCGGTAAGGCCTCCCGGATGACGGACAACGCCTGGCACCGCGCGTGGAAGGAAGCGGGCCTGCCGACCGGCAAGGAATGGTGTAAAGGGGTTCACAACCTGCGCCACACGTTTGGCAAGAGGTTGCGTGACGCGGGCGTGGACGCGCGGGATGTTCAGGACTTGTTGCACCACATGCCGAAGGACATCACGCGGCACTATTCGGCGCCGGAACTTCAGAAATTGAAAGCCGGCCTGGAGAAGATTGTTCCTAAACCACAGCTGGTCGTCGGTCCAGTGGGCCCAAAAGTAGCCCATGGATTTTCAAACCCGCAAAGCGTCGCAGCGGAAGCGGCGCCAAGTGGTTAGATCAACGAAGAAAATACTGGTGGGCCGTGGAGGATTCGAACCTCCGACCAACTGGTTAAAAGCCAGCTGCTCTACCGACTGAGCTAACGGCCCGGGGCGATGCGCCTCTGCCGCCCCGGGGGCTCGCGGGCGCGAGGAGGAAGGCGGGGCGGCGAAAAAAGAAGGCCGGATTATCCAGAGGGCCCGGAAAGCTGTCAAACCGTTTTCGGTTTGCGTGCGGCCGGGAGCAGGCGCAAGTCGGCGAGCGCGCGGCGCAGCGCCTCGAGGAAGCCGACCTCATCGAGCAGGTGGTACTGCACCTTCATCGTGAGCGCGGAGCCGAGGATGATCGAGCCGAGCGTGAGCACCGAGCCGGCCGCGAGTGTCGACATGCCGCTGATGCCCTGCCCGATGGTGCAGCCGAGCCCGAGCACGCCGCCGAAGCCCATGAGCGCGCCTCCCGCGAGGTGCGCGAGGAGATCGCCCGTCGAGGCGAAGCCCTCGAGGCGGAAGCTCCCGGTCGCGATCGCGTAGACGAACGAGCCGAAGATCATGCCGAAGACGGCGGCGATGCCGAAGCTGATCGTCGAGCCGGTGAAGGTCATCAGGTACTGCAGGTTGTCGGCGACGGGCGCCACGAAGGTGTAGGACTCGACCCGAAGCGGCTCGAAGTCGTCGAACCCGTACACGCCGGTGATGTACCACCCCGCGACCACGCACAGCCCGATCACGAGACCGCTCACGATCTGGTCGGCGCGCCGGCGGAAGCTCGCGCTGCTGAACACGAACGCGAGGAGGCCCAAGCCGACGACGACGGCGAGCGCGGTGGCGAAGCCGGTGCCCGGGGTGCTGCCGGTGAGCTTCGCCAGGAAGCTCGCGAGCGACTGATCGGCCATGCCGTAGGCTGCGAGGTCGACGTTGGTGCGCTCGACCGTGTGGACGCGCACGAGCGCGAGCAATCCGCGCAGCGTCATGTAGGCGGTGAACCCGAGCACGAGCAGCACCACGAGCGACTTCAGATTGCCGCCGCCGAGGCGCACGAGCGTGCGCTGCCCGCAGCCCGAGCCGAGCGTCATGCCGATGCCGAAGAGCAGCCCGCCGAGCAGGTGCCCGAGCCAGCCGAAGTTCGTGGTGAGGTAGATCGACTGCCGCATGTCGATCGGGGTGAGCCATTGGAGCGCCTGCACGCCCAGGATCGCGACCCCGATCGCGAGAAACCACGCGCGCAGGCGCGCCGTATCGCCCATGTGCAGCCAATCGCTGATCGCGCCCATGGTGCAGAAGCGCGTGCGGTTCGCGACCGCGCCGAACACGGCGGCGACGATGAAGCCCCAGAGGGCGACGTAGTGGACGTTCGTGAGTTCCATGCTGCCTGCTGCACCCCGCGCAATGCGCGGGTCTATTTTGCGCTACGGCGCCCGGGCGCCCAATATCTAAGCGGCACTTCGAAATAACCGGCCGGCCGCTCCAACGAACGCCGGTCCGGCCCTCAGGTGGGTCCGCGGTAGTAAACGGTCGGATCCGGGAGCCCCGCGTCCTTGAAGCCCTGCGCCCGCAGCCGGCAGGCGTCGCACCGCCCGCAGGCCCGGCCCTCGGCGTCCGGGTCGTAGCACGAGAGCGTCAGGGAATAGTCCACACCGAGACGCGCGCCGGTTCTAATGATCTCCGCCTTCGGCAGATCGACCAGCGGCGCGCGTATGTCCGTCGGCCGGCCCTCGACTCCGGCCTTGGTCGCGAGCGCCGCCAGGCGCCGGAACGCCTCGAGATATTCCGGCCGGCAGTCCGGATAGCCCGAGTAGTCGACCGCGTTGGCGCCGATGTAGATCGCTTCCGCCTCGAGCACCTCCGCCCAGCCGAGCGCGAGCGCAAGAAACACGGTGTTGCGCGCCGGCACGTACGTGACCGGTATGCCCTCGCTCGGCTGCTGCGGCACGTCGATCGATGCATCGGTCAGGGCCGAGCCGCCGATCCAGGCGAGATCGAAGCGCGCGATACGATGCTCGGCGGCGCCGAGAGCCGCCGCGACCCGGCGCGCCGCCTCGAGCTCCTGCCGGTGGCGCTGCCCGTAATCGATGGTGAGCGCATAGCACGCGTCCACTTCCGAGCGCGCGACCGCGAGTGCGGTGGCGGAATCGAGACCGCCCGAAACGAGAACGACGGCTTTCCTCATACCTATTAATACGAATCGCTAATCTCGGCTTCGCCGAACGAACGGCGTTCCGTCAACGCTTCGAAGCGGCCGGGAGCGAACGAGCGGCACACACGGCGTTCAGCGCCCGGGCACGTCGCCCCAGAGAATCTTGTGCAGCTGCACCTGCAGGCGCACCGGCAGCCGGTCGGCCAGAATCCAGTCGGCGAGCGCGCCGGGGGCAAGCTCGCCGTACGCCGGCGAGAACAGCACTTCGCAGCGCCGCGCGAGATCGTGCTCGATCACCTGCGCGCGGCTCCACTTGTAGTCGGCGCGGTCGCAGATCACGAACTTCACCTGGTCGTTCGGCTTGAGCAGCGCGATGTTCTCGTAGCGGTTGCGCGCGACCTCGCCGGAGCCCGGCGTCTTCAAGTCCATCACCACGCTCACCCGCGGGTCGATGCCGCCGATGTCGAGCGCGCCGCTCGTCTCGAGCGACACCTCGTAGCCCTCCTCCGCGAGGCGCGCGAGGAGCGCGCGGCAGGCGGGCTGCGCCAGCGGCTCGCCGCCGGTCACCGTGACGTAGCGCGGCTCGTGTGCGCGCACCTGCGCGCTGATCTCATCGAGCGTGTACCAGCTTCCGCCGTGGAACGCGTACGTGGTGTCGCAGTACCGGCAGCGCAGCGGACAGCCCGTGAGGCGCACGAATACGGTCGGCCAGCCGACGGTGCGCGCCTCGCCCTGGAGCGAATAAAAGATCTCCGTGAGGCGCAGGCGCGCCGCGGCGGGTGCGGCGCGCGCGCGGTCGGCGGCGGTTTGGGCGGCGGCGGACATGACCGAGACCTCGAACGTCCGGTCATTATACGCGAGCGTATCGACGCACCGACCCGGCCGCGGGCCGCGGGCCGCGGCCGGGCCGGAGCAGCGGGCGGCAGGCTACTGGCCGTTTTGCGGCAGCTTCTCGAGCCGGAGCTGCGCCGAGCGCGCGACGGCCGTGTTGGGGTAGCGCGCCACGACCTGGTTCAGCGTCTGCCGCGCGAGCTCGTAGGCGCCGAGCTCGTAGTGCGTGTAGCCGATCTTGAGCAGCGCGTCCGGGACTTTCGGGCTCTGCGGGTAGTTCGTGAGCACCTTGTTGAACTCCTCGAGCGCCGTGCGGAAGTCGCGGGTCACGTACGCCGCCTCGCCGATCCAGTACTGCGCGTTGTCGGCCAGGGCGCCGCGCGGATTGCGCGCGATGAACTCGCGGAAGCGCTGCGCCGCCTCCTCGTAGCGGCCCTGCTTCATGAGCGCGAACGCGGCGTCGTACTGCTGCTGCTCGTTGGCGTTCGGCGCGGGCGGCTGCGCCGCCGCGGGCGGCGGCACCGTCGCCGGCGGCATCCCGGCGCCGCCCCCGACGGGAGGCGTCACCACCAGCCCGGGCCCTTCCCCCGCCGGCGCCGGAGCGGCGGCGCGGCGGCTCTCGAGCTCGCGCAGGCGGCGGTCGAAGTCGGCGAGCGCCTGCGTCTGGCGGCTGCGCATCTGCTCCATCTGGTGGTTTTGCACCTCGAGCTGCCCGCGCAGGTCGCGCAGCTGCTCCTTGAGCAGCTCCATTTCCGTGAGCAGCTCGAGCACTGCCTTGTTGTTCGGCGCCGCCGCCGGCCGCACGGCGCGCCGGTCGGGCAATTGCGCGGCGGCGGCGCCGGCGATCGCCACGGCGGCGAGGCCGGTCACGAACTGCTTGGCGAGGCGCCGCTTCACTTGTAGACGATCTCCACGCGCCGGTTGAGCGCCCACGCGGACTCGTTGTGCTCGGGCGCGAGCGGCTTCTCCTCGCCGTAGGAGACGAGGCGGATGCGGTTCGCCGAGACGCCGAGCACGCGCATCACGCGCTCGACCGACTGCGCGCGGCGCTCGCCGAGCGCAAGGTTGTACTCGCGCGTACCGCGCTCGTCGCAGTGGCCCTCGAGCGTCACGGTGAGCGTGGGGTTGGCGACGAGGTAGCGCGCATGCGCCTCGACGATGCGGCGGTTCTCTTCATCGAGCGCGCTCGAATCGAACGCGAAATGCACGCGCCGCTTCGCGAGCAGGTCGGCATCGGGCACGGTTCCCGGCAGCGCCCCAGACGGCACGCCGTCGTCCTGCGGCAGCGCCTGCGGGCCCATGTCCGGCTGCCCGCCGTCCGGCGCGGTCTCTGCCGGAGCCGCGGTCGAGCGGTCCTCGACGGGTGCCTGCGTGGTCGTGCCCGTTGCGCAGCCCGCGAGCCACACCGCCGCGAGCAGCAGTACGCCAAGCCCCAGTTTTCTTTGCATCGTTTCGCTCCTCTTAATATTGAAGTTCGCGGTTATAGGGTGACCAGGCCGGCTCCCTGACGTCGCCTTCTTCGAGCCGGTAGAGCTGACGTACGCGCCCGTCCGACGACACCGAGGCGAGGACCCCCCGGCCGCGGACTTCGGTCGCGTACAAAATGATACGCCCGTTAGGGGCGAAAGTCGGAGACTCGTCGAGCGCCGTGTCGGTCAGCACCTGCAGCGCCCCGCTGTCGAGCTGCAGCGTCGCGACGCGAAAGCGCCCCTGCTGCGCGCTCACGAGCGTGAGCATGCGCCCGTCGGGCGAGTACGAGGCGCGGGCGTTGTACTCCCCCTCGAACGTCAAGCGTTCGGTCTGGCGGCCGTCGGCCGTCATGCGGTAGATCTGCGGGCGTCCGGCGCGGTCCGAGGTGAACACGATGTAGCGGCCGTCCGGAGACCAGGACGGCTCCGTATCGATCGCGGGATCGCTGGTGAGGCGCTGCAGCCGCCGGGTCTGGAGATCGAGCACGTAGATCTCGGCGTTGCCGTCGCGCGACAGCGCGAGCGCGAGGCGCCGGCCGTCCGGCGACCACGCGGGCGCGCTGTTGATGCCGGCGAATTCGGCGATGAGCTCGCGGCGACCGTCGGCGAGGTTCTGGATGTACACCTTCGAGCGCTTGTCCTCGAACGAGACGTAGGCGATGCGCTTGCCGTCCGGGGACCAGGCCGGCGACAGCAGCGGCTCGGGCGAGCGCACCACGGTGCGCGGGTTGTGCCCGTCGGAGTCGGCGATCTGCAGCCGGTACACCGCGGCGGCCTTCGGGTTCGCGGCTTCGCGCGTCACGTAGGCGATGCGCGTGTTGAAGGCGCCCGGCTCGCCCGTCAGCTTCTCGTACACGACGTCGGCGATCTGATGGGCGACGGTGCGCAGGAGCGACGCGCTCACCGTGTACCGCAGGCCGGCGAGCTGCGCCTGCTTGAAGACGTCGAACAGACGGAACTGTACGTCGAAGCGGCCGGGACCGGCGGGCGTGATGGTGCCGATCACCAGCGCCTCCGCCTTGATGACGCGCCAGTCCTTGTACACGACCTCTTGCTCGCTCTTCGGGAACGAGACGAAGTCCTTGCGCGGGATGCTGATGAAGCGGCCGCTGCGTACCAGATCGTTCGATATGATCTCCGCGAGGTCCTGCGGCGGCTTGCCCTGGCCCTGCCACGCGAACGGCACGATCGCGATCGGGATCCCGACGTCCGCGCCCTGCGTAATCTCGATCGAGAGGATCGCCTGCGCCGGCGCCGACCAGAGGAGCGGCGCGAGCAGCATCAGGAACGCGATGCGCCGCCGGCAGCTGACCAGACCGGCCCGTACTCTAGTTATCGTCATCATTCCTCGGGTCTGAATACGAACTCGAGTTCCCGGAAATACTCGAACAAATCGGGATCGTTCGAAATGGGCAACGGCGACGCCCGGTGCACCGCGGCTTCGACCGACCGATCGAAGACCGGGTTCCCGCAGCTGCGCACGATCGTCACCTGCACCACTTCGCCGCCCGGAACGAGCCGCACCCGTACTGTGCACTCCAGCCCGGGACGCCAGCCGGCCGGTTTGGCCCAGTTGCGGCTCACCTTCTGCTGGATCAGCGCGCGGTAGCGGTCCGCTTCGCGCGCGGCCCGCGCGGCCCGCGCCGCTTCTGCGCGCGCCCTCTCCTCGGCCGCGAGCTGCTCGCGCAGCTGCTCCTCCGCGAGCCGGCGCGCTTCCTCTTCGCGCTTGCGCCGCGCCTCCTCTTCCTGGCGCTGGCGCTCGGCTTCGGCCTTGCGGCGCTCCTCTTCGAGGCGGCGCTGCTCCTCGGCGCGCCGGCGCTCCTCCTCGAGCCGCCGCTGTTCTTCCGCCCGGCGGCGCTCCTCTTCCTCGCGCTTCCTGCGCGCTTCCTCTTCCTGCTTGCGCTTGAGCTCGGCCTGACGTTGCCTCTCGAGCTCGGCCTGGCGCTGCTTCTCCAGCTCCGCCTGGCGTTGCTTCTCGGCCTCCGCCTTGCGGCGCTCCTCTTCGAGGCGGCGCTGCTCCTCTTCCTGCCGCCGCCGCTCCGCTTCCTCCTGCTGCCGCCGGAGCTCCTCCTGGCGCTGGCGCTCGGCTTCCGCGAGCTTGCGGGCTTCCTCTTCCTGGCGGCGGCGCTCCTCTTCGAGCCGCCGCTGCTCCTCGGCGCGCCGCGCGGCCTCGATGCGCGGATCCTCCATCACCACCGCCTGCACCGGCTCGCCGCTCACGAGGGCGCTCGGGCCGCTGAAGCGAAACCCGATCACGAGCACGGCGACGACGCCGACGTGCACGAGCAGCGCATAGATCAGCGCCCGGACCCCGCCGGGCGTGCGGCGGGGACGGTTACGCACCGCGCTCGGTGGGGGCCGGCGGTACGGTAATGAGCCCCACGCTCGGCGCGCCGGCCTGCTGCAGCAGAGTCATCGCCTCGATCACGCGTCCGTAGGGAACCGCCTTGTCCCCGCGGAGCATGACCGGCGTCTGCGGCCGCGCACGCAGGATACCCTGGACGCGCTTGCGAAGCTCCGCCGGCGAAACGCGCCGATCGTCCAGATAATAACGCCCGTCGCGGTCGATCCCGACCACGAGCGTTTCCTGGTCCTGAGTATCGAGCGGCTCCGACGGCGCCTGCGGCAGGTCGATCTTGACGCCCTGCGTCAGCAGCGGCGCGGTGATCATGAATATGACGAGCAGCACGAGCATCACGTCGATGTAGGGCACGACGTTGATTTCGCTCATCAGCCGCTTGCGCCGCCGGAAAGTCGCGTCCATGACTACCCCCGCGCCGAGAACGCCTGACGCTGCAGAATGCTCGCGAACTCGGCCATGAAGATCTCGTAGCGCGTGACGAGCCGCTCGACGTGGTTCGAGTAACGGTTGTAGGCGATCACCGCCGGAATCGCCGCGAACAGTCCGATCGCAGTCGCGATCAGCGCCTCGGCGATGCCGGGCGCGACGTGGCCGATGGTGGGCTGCTGGATGGCGCCGAGCGAGCGAAAGGAGTTCATGATGCCCCACACCGTGCCGAAGAGCCCGACGTAGGGGCTGGTCGAGCCGACGGTGGCGAGGAACGGCAGGTGCATCTCGAGGTAATCGAGCTCGCGCGTCAACGCGACCCGCATCGCGCGCTGCACGCCTTCGAGCACCTCCATCGGCTGCATGTTCGGCTGGCTCACCAGGCGCTTGTACTCGCGGAAACCCTCGACGAACAGGCTCTCCATGCCGCTCGGGCCCGGGTTCTTGCCGGCGTACTCGTTGTACATCTGCACGAGGTTCCCGCCCGACCAGAAGCGCTGCTCGAAGCGCCCGGCGGCCGCCTGCGCGCTCTTCAGCGCGAACCACTTCTGGAAGATCATGGTCCAGGACACGATCGAGGCGAGCAGCAGCAGCGCCATCACGATCTGCACCGGAAGGCTGGCATTGAGGATCAGCGAAAGCAGCCCCATGCCTTCGGGCGATACGCCGACGTTCACGTAGTGGCCTCCTCGAGCCGCCGCCTGAGCGCGGCCGGCAGTGGACGCGGGGCGCGGGTGGCGGCGTCGATGCTCGCGACGCGCACCTCGGCCTCGCACAGGATTTCGGATTCGTTGCCGGCGGCGGATGCCGCGCGCCGGATGGTCTGCGCGAACGTCATGCTCGCGCCGCGCAGCCGCGCGATGTCGGCGCTCACTTCGATCAGGTCGTTGAAGTAAGCGGGTTTGAGGAACTCGATCGCGGCCGAGCGCACCACGAAGATCACCCCCTCGCGCCGCGCGAGCTCGTCCTGCTCCACGCCGAGCGCACGCAGCCACTCGGTGCGCGCGCGCTCGAGGTACTTGAGGTAGTTCGCGTAGTAGACGATTCCGCCCGCGTCGGTGTCCTCATAATAGATGCGGATTGTAAACACAAAGGGTTGCGGCATGACGACAGATCATCCATCGGATCGGCCCGGCCGTTGGCTGCGCGGCGGCCGGGACGCGACGAGCGGCGCGGCACCCCGAAATCGCACGACGCCGGCCGTCAGCCGCCCTCGAACAGCCCGCGCTGCAGCCCGTCGGCGCCCGGCGGCGGGGCGAGCCCGAGATGCCGCCACGCGGCCGCGGTGGCCACGCGCCCGCGCGGCGTGCGCGCGAGGAAGCCGCGCTGGATCAGGAACGGTTCGATCACGTCTTCGAGCGTCCCGCGCTCCTCGCCGATCGCCGCCGCGAGGCTGTCGATGCCGACCGGTCCGCCGTTGAAGCGTTCGAGCACCGCCCGCAGGAACTTGCGGTCGAGCACGTCGAGGCCGTGCTCGTCCACCTCGAGCATGCGCAGCGCCCCCTCGACGAGCGCGAGCGTGAGCCGCCCGTCGCCCTTGATCTCGGCGAAGTCGCGTGCGCGCCGCAGCAGCCGGTTCGCGATGCGCGGTGTGGCGCGCGAGCGCCGCGCGATCGCGGCGATCGCCTCGGCATCGGCGGCGACGCCGAGGATGTTGGCGGAGCGCGCGACGATGCGTGCGAGCTCGGCCTCGCTGTAGTACTCGAGCCGCAGGACGATGCCGAAGCGGTCGCGCAGCGGCGACGTGAGCAGGCCGGCGCGCGTGGTGGCACCGACGAGCGTGAACGGCGGCAGGTCGAGCTTGATCGAGCGTGCCGCCGGGCCCTCGCCGATCACGATGTCGAGCTGGTAGTCCTCCATCGCGGGGTAGAGGATCTCCTCCACCACCGGCGACAGCCGATGGATCTCGTCGATGAAGAGCGTGTCGTGCGGCTGCAGGTTCGTGAGGATCGCCGCGAGATCGCCGGGCCGCTCGAGCACCGGGCCCGAGGTGTGGCGCAGGCCCACGCCCATCTCGTGCGCGATGATGTGCGCGAGCGTGGTCTTGCCGAGCCCCGGCGGCCCGAAGAGGAGCACGTGGTCGAGCGCTTCGCGGCGGGCGCGCGCGGCGGCGATGAAGACTTCGAGCTGCTCGCGGATCGGATCCTGGCCGACGTACTCGGCGAGCCGCGTCGGGCGCAGGCGGTTCGCCTCGAGCGCGTCTTCGCCGGGCTCGATGGCGCGCGCGGATACGATGCGGTCGGTCTCGATCATGGGAACGGCGCCTGCACGGGGCTCGGCCAGGTCATACTGCCATGCTCCGCAGCGCCTGGCGAATGATTTCCTCGGTGCTCAGGTCCTGGCTGCCGGGCACCGCGCGCACGGCGCGCGACGCCTCCTGCGGCTTGTACCCGAGCGCCACCAGCGCGCTCACGGCCTCGGCCACCGGGTCGCGCGACCCGGACGCCGCCGCGGCGGGCGCCCCGCCGCTCGCGGGCTCGGCGGCGAGCCGGTCGCGCAGCTCGACGATCAGGCGCTCGGCCGTCTTGCGCCCGATCCCCGGCACCTGCGTGAGCCGCGCGACGTCGCCGTCCGCGACGCAGCGCGCGAGCTCGGCCTCGGTCAGCCCCGAGAGCACCGCGAGCGCCACCCGCGGGCCGATGCCGTTGATCTTGAGCAGCGCGCGGAACTGGCGACGCTGCGACTCGCGGGCGAAGCCGTAGAGCAGGTGCGCGTCCTCGCGCACCACGAGGTGCGTGTGCAGGTGCACGGTCTCGCCGATTGCGGGGAGCTCGTAGAAGGTCGTCATCGGGGCTTCGAGCTCGTAGCCGACGCCCCCGACCTCGATCAGGAGCACCGGCGGCTCCTTGCGCACGAGCGTGCCGCGCAGACTCCCGATCATGCCACCCCCCGTGCGGCGCGCACGCGCCGCATCCCGCGGCGCAGCGCCGCGAGCCCGACCGTGTGGTGCGCATGGCAGATCGCACAGGCGAGCGCGTCGGCGGCGTCGGCGGGCGGGACGCGATCGAGCTCGAGCAGCACGCGCACCATGTGCTGCACCTGCTGCTTGTCGGCGCCGCCGCGGCCGACGACCGCGAGCTTGATCTCGCGCGCGGAGTATTCGTTCACCGCGAGGCCGCCGTTGATGCCGGCGCAGATCGCCGCGCCGCGCGCCTGGCCGAGCTTGAGCGCGGAGTCGGCGTTGCGCGCGAGGAACACGCGCTCGGCCGCGAACACGGTCGGGCGAAAGGAAGCGATGATCTCATTGACGCCGTCGTAGATCGCCTTGAGCCGCTCCGCCAGGCCCTCGCCCGGCGCCTTGATGCAGCCGCTCGCGATGTACTGCAGCCGGCCGTTGCGCAGAACCTCGATCACGCCAAAGCCGGTGACGCGCGAGCCGGGGTCGATGCCGAGGACGCGCATGGGCGGTCAGTTCCTGCTCGGTGCCGGCGCGCGCGAGCGCGTCGAAAGGCGCATCAGCCCGCCTGGCGCGCCAACACCGCGTCCGGGAACTCGGCGTTGGTGTAGACGTTCTGCACGTCGTCGAGGTCGTCCAGCGCTTCGAGGAGCTTCAGCAGCTGCTGCGCTTCCTCGCCCTCGACCGTCACGGCGGTCGCCGGCCGCTCCGTCACCTCGGCCGACTCGATCTCGAGCCCCGCGGCGGCGAGGGCATCGCGCACGGCGCCGAGCGCGTCCGGCGCCGTCAGCACCTCGACCGTGCCGTCCGCCGCGACCACGTCGTCCGCCCCGGCCTCGAGCGCCGCCTCCATCGCCGCGTCCTCGCTCACGCCTTCGGCGAGCGCGATCACGCCCTGCTTCTTGAAGAGGTAGGCGACCGAGCCGTCGGTGCCGAGGTTCCCGCCGTACTTGGCGAAGGCGTGGCGCACCTCGCCGACCGTACGGTTGCGATTGTCCGTCTGACATTCGACCAGGATCGCGACACCCCCGGGGCCGTAGCCTTCGTAGCGCACCTCTTCGTAGTTCGCGCCTTCGAGCTCCCCGGTGCCGCGCTTGATCGCGCGCTCGATGTTGTCCTTCGGCATGTTGGCCGCGAGCGCCTTGTCGATCGCGTGGCGCAGCCGCGGGTTGGCCGCCGGATCGCCGCCCGCCAGGCGGGCGGCGACGGTGATCTCCCGGATGAGCTTGGTGAAGATCTTGCCGCGGCGGGCGTCCTGAGCGCCTTTGCGGTGCTGAATGTTGGCCCACTTACTGTGACCAGCCATGACTTCCTCGGCGGTGAAAAAACGTGAGAATCGCGGCGAAACGCCGGGGAGTTTACCATCGGGGGAAATGCGGCCCAATCCGCGGGGCTAGCGGGCGAAGCGGCCGAAACGCAGGAAATGGCAGACGTTTGCGGCCGCCCGGCGCGAGAACAGAACGCCCGTGTGCGACACGGGGAGCGCGATCTGGTCCACGGCGCCCGGCCAGCGCATCTCATCGAGCGCCACGACGCCGTCGTTCGGCACGTCGAAGCGGACGAAGAGCCGCCCGAGCCCGAAGGGGTGATTACCCCGAATGAGCCCCACCTCGCGGCCGCCGAGGTCCGCGGGATACGCGGCGCCCCGCAGCAGATCGGCAACGCTGCGGCCGGTGATGCGCCGCCCCCAGCCCCAGCGCGCGAGCGCCGCACCGGCGCGCGTCCCCGCGTGCGGCGAGCAGAGCGTCACGACGCGTCCGCCGCGCGCCGGCGGGCAGTGCGCGAGCATGGTCTGAATGACCACGCCGCCGAGGCTGTGGCCGACGAAATGGAGCACATCGCCGGCGATGCGGTCGGTGAATGCCCGCAGCGCCGCCGCGTTCTCGCCGAGCGCGTTCCGCACCGTCGGATACGAAAAGTAATACGTCCGGAAACCGCAGCCGCGCAGGTGCCGCGCGATGAAGCCCATGACCCAGCCGGACAGCCAGATGCCGTGCACGAGAACGACGGGCGGACGGGAATCGGTCATTCAGCCGCGCATTCCAGTGCGTGCGATGTGCTCGATCGCGGCCCGGTTGCTCCAGGAGGTGGCGAGCGCAGCGGCGCGTTCGAAATCGAACCAGCCGTACTCGCTGTGCTCGGGGTGGATCGCAAGCGGCGTTTCCGCCGGAAGCTCGAGAGCGTAAGCGTGCTCCGTGTTCTCGGTCACGTCCGGCGCATAGCGGTAGCGCCACTGCGGCAGGATCCGGTAGCGCTGCACGAGGCCGAGGTCGCGCAGTTCCTCGGGCGCGGCCACGATACCGGTCTCCTCGCGCAGCTCCCGCGCCGCGGCGAGGCGCGGGTCGTGCTCGCTCCATTCCATGGCGCCGGTCACGGATTGCCAGAAGTGCGGATGGTCGGCGCGCTTGAGGAGCAGCACCCGCGCGGTGCGCGTGTAGACGACGACCAGGACGGACTCCGGGCGCTTGTAGCGCTGCGGCTTGTCGCTCATCGCCGGCCTCCCGACAATGACAGCCGCGTCCATCGGGAGCCGCCTGAGCCATGGCCGAGCATCGCTACCGCCTCCTCAACGTATTCACCGTCGCCGGCGACGCCCTCTCGGGCAACCCGCTTTGCGTGTTCGAGGACGGCACCGGATTCGATGATGCCACTATGCAGGCGCTGGCACGGCAGTTCAATCTGTCGGAGACCACCTTCATCCTGCCGAGCGCCCGGGCGGCGGCACGGGTGCGCATTTTCACCCCCTCGTTCGAGCTGCCCTTCGCCGGCCACCCGACGCTCGGCGCGGCACACGTGGTGCGCCTGCTCCGCGGCACGGGCGATCGCATCACGCTCGAAACGCGCGCCGGAGTGATCCCGGTGACCGCCGAGGGCGACCGCTGGGAGCTCCAAGCCAATCCTCCGGCGACGCGCGCGGTCGCGGCAACGCCGGAGCAGCTGGCCGAGATGCTCGGCGTTGCGGCGGCCGACATCGGCGAGCGCCCGCTCTGGGTGAATACCGGGTCCGGGCAGCTCGTCATCCCGCTGCGCTCGGCCGAAGCCGTGGCGCGCTGCCGTCCGGTCGCCGCGCTTCTCGAGCGCTACGCGGACAACGGCCAGCGCTGCCTCGCATACGTCTGGGCGCCGGCGGGCGGCGATGCGATCAAGGCGCGGTTTTTCTTTCCAAAAAACGGCGTGATCACGGAGGACCCGGCGACCGGGTCGGCGTGCGCGAACCTCGGCGGGTGGTTCGTCGCGACCGGCGCCGAGCTCCCGCTCGCGCGCATCGTGCAGCAGGGCGATGAGATCGGGCGGCCCGCGCGGCTGCGCCTCAGGGTCGACGCGAACCGGCGGATCTACGTCGCGGGCGACGTGATCGCGCTCGGCGAGGGGGTCGTGCGGCTGTAGCTAGAGCCCCGCGAGGTCCTTGTCGGGCGGCTTGCGCAGCCGGATGTGCAGCTCGCGCAGCTGCGCCTCGTCGACGGGGCTCGGCGCCGCCGTCATGAGATCGGACGCCTTCTGCGTCTTCGGGAACGCGATCACGTCGCGGATCGAGTCCATCCCCGCCATGAGCGCTACGAGGCGGTCGATACCGAAGGCGATGCCACCGTGCGGCGGTGCGCCGTAGCGCAGCGCCTCGAGCAGGAACCCGAACTTCGCCTCCGCCGCCTCGGGCTCGATGCCGAGCGCCGCGAATACGCGACGCTGCAGTTCCATCCGGTGGATACGAATGGAGCCGCCGCCGATCTCCCAGCCGTTCAGCACGACGTCATACGCGCGGGCTCTCGCGTTCGCCGGATCCTTGTCGACCATAGATTCGTCCTCGACCTTCGGCGCCGTGAACGGGTGGTTGGTCGCCACCCAGCGCTTCTCTTCCGTGTCGTACTCGAACATCGGGAAGTCGACGATCCAGAGCGGCCGCCAGCCTTCCTCGCGCAGGCCGAGCTCCTCGCCGAGCTTGAGCCGCAGCGCTCCGAGCGCGCCGTTCACCACCTTGGCGTCGTCGGCGCCGAAGAAGACGAGATCGCCGCTTTGGGCGCCCGTACGTGCGAGGATGCCGGCGATGGCGGCATCGGACAGGAACTTGAGGATCGGCGACTGCAGTCCGTCGCGCCCCCTGGCCGCATCGTTGACCTTGACGTACGCCAGCCCCTTCGCGCCGTATTGCCCGACGAACGCGGTGTAGGCGTCGATCTGGCTGCGCGTGAGCTCGCCGCCTTTCGGCAGCCGCAGCGCCGCGACGCGCCCGTTCGGCGCGTTCGCCGGACCGGAGAACACCTTGAACTCGGCGTCGCGCACGAGATCGGCGATGTCGACGAGCTCGAGCGGGTTGCGCAGGTCCGGCTTGTCGGAAGCGTAGCGGCGCATCGCCTCGGCATAGGAGAGGCGCGGGAACGGCTTCGGCAGCTCGACATCGAGCACCTGCTTGAAGAGCTGGCGCAGCATCTCCTCCATCAGCTGCATGATGCCCTCCTCGTCCATGAACGAGGTCTCGATATCGAGCTGCGTGAACTCGGGCTGGCGGTCGGCGCGCAGATCCTCGTCGCGGAAGCAGCGCGCCAGCTGGTAGTAGCGGTCGAAGCCCGACATCATGAGGATCTGCTTGAAGAGCTGCGGCGACTGCGGCAGCGCGAAGAAGTGGCCGGGATGCGTGCGCGACGGCACCAGGTAGTCGCGCGCGCCTTCGGGCGTCGACTTCGTGAGCATCGGCGTCTCGATCTCGGTGAAGCCGTTCGCCTCGAGGAAGGCGCGCAGCGTGCGCACGATGCGATGGCGCAGCCGCAGGTTGCGCTGCATCAGGTCGCGGCGCAGATCGAGGTAGCGGTACTTGAGGCGCAGCGCCTCGTTGACGTCGGTCTCGTCGAGCTGGAACGGCAGCGGATCGGAGCGGTTGAGCACTTCGATGTCATGCGCCACCACCTCGACCTCGCCGGTCCGGAGCGCGGGATTCTGGGTGCCCGGCGGGCGCGCGCGCACGATGCCGCGCACGCGCAGCACGTACTCGCTGCGCGCGCTCTCCGCGATGCGGAACATCTCGCCGCGGTCGGGGTTGCAGACCACCTGCACCACGCCCTCCCGGTCGCGCAAATCGACGAAGATGACGCCGCCGTGATCGCGGCGGCTGTGCAGCCAGCCGCACAGTACGACCTCGCGGTCGATCAGGGAACGCTCGAGCTCTCCACAGTAATGAGTGCGCATGCAGGTTGAACCGCCGAAACGGATGATTCAGGAATCGGGAGACTACGGCTGCGTCACGCTCGCCGCTTCGGCAACGTGCTCGACGCGCCGGCCCTCCGGCACCACGACGCCGGCGGACAGTATCAGGCGCAGCCCTTCGTCGGTGGTCATGGCGAGCTCGACGACGTCCCGGCGCGGCACCATGAGGACGAACCCGGAGGTGGGATTCGGGGTCGTCGGAATGAACACGTTCACCATCTCCTGCCCGGTATGCGCCTCGACGGCAGCGGCGCCCTCGCCGGTCAGGAACGCCAGCGACCACATGCCCCGCCGCGGGTACTCTACCATGACGACCTTGCGGAAGGACTTGCCGCCGCCGCTGAAAATCGTCTCGGTGATCTTCTTCGCCGAAGTGTAAATCGTGCGCACCAGCGGGATGCGGTTGAGCAGGCGCTCGCCGAGGTGCACGAGCTGACGTCCGAAGAGGTTCGTCGCCACCATGCCCGTCAGGAGAACGACGGCGGCGGTGAGCAGGATGCCGAGACCCGGCACCCGGAAACTGAGCCACGCTTCCGGCCGCAGACGCTCGGGCAGGAGCAGCAGCGTCTGGTCCATCAAGTCCACCAGGAACTTGATGAAGAGCAGCGTGATCCCGAGCGGAACCCAGACGAGCAAGCCTGCCGCGAGGTACCGCCGGAGCGCGGCCATCATCTCAGTGCGCGCAGCCGCAAGCCCCGCCGCCGCAGGCGTGCGCCTTCGATCCGCCGTCGCCTTCGGAAGACGACGATTTCTCCCCTTCGCCCTTGCTCGAGCCGTTCTTGCGGCCGCTGTTCTTGAAGTCGGTCACGTACCAGCCGGTACCCTTCAACTGAAAGCCGGCTGCCGAGACGAGCCGCCGCAGCCGCGACTGGCCGCAGCTCGGGCAGTCGGTGAGCGGGTCGTCGCTCATCTTCTGGATCGACTCGAAGCGGTGACCGCATTCCCCACATTCGTATTCGTAAATCGGCATGAAACTCCTCCGCATCTAACCGGTGCGTTGCCCGCTCCGGTCGTCGGACCGCGCGTGCGGCGCAGGAGCGATTATAGCGGGTCCGTCCGCCAAACCTATGTACGCCGCGGCGTTTTTCGGACACCCGACCGCGCCCGCACGCCCGCCCGGCTGCCGGAGAACGAGCCGCGCGTCTAAATCGGGGCAACGGCGCGCGTTTTCAAATGCCGGCAAAGCCGGCCGACGGCGGGCGCGCAGCTTCTACGGAGCTATTTTTTCCGATAAATTACTGCTACTTTAAACGCCCCTTAAACACGCAACCCCCACCCTTAGGAGAACTGCATGGCAACAGCCGGGCAAAAACCAACAACGAAGTCAGAGCTCTACAACTACATCGCGGAAAAGACCAACCTGAAGCGCAAGGACGTCGTTGCGGTGTTTGATGCGTTGAGCGATCTGATCGAGCGGGACCTCAAGCGGGGGCCGGGTGTCGTGAACCTCGCGGGACTGATGAAGATCAAGGTCGTGAAGAAGCCGGCAGTTCCTGCGCGCGAGGGTATCAATCCCTTCACCAAAGAGAAGGTTATGTTCAAGGCCAAGCCTGCGCGCAACGTCGTCAAGGTGCAGCCGCTCAAGACGCTGAAAGACATGGTCTGATTGCGAATTCGCAGGGAGGGCCGCCCCGCCCTCCCTGCCCATGTCTCCGAGCGGTCCGCCCCCTCCCCTGAATTTCCCCGCTTTGCCCGGCCGTGTATGCCCGGCCGTAACGCGCCCACGCGGCGCGTCCCTCGCGGCCGGGATCCGGCCTCGTACCGATAACGGTTCTTACGCGGAAACGGTTCTTGTTTGGCGGCGCTAGCGGCCGACAGGAGCACGACCGGACACGGGGGCGCCGAAGCCCGCCGGCGGGAGATGGGAAGGGGTTGAGGGATCAGTAGTCGTCGCTGTCGTCGTCATAATCGTCGAGGTCGTCGTCCTCGTCCTCATCGTCGCGCGCCACTTTGCGCTTGCCGGGCCTCTCTCCGACGTCCTCGCCGTCGTCCTCGTCGGAATCCTTCCAGCTCTCGGACTTGAGCCGCTGCAAATCCATCTCGTACCAGGTGTCGATGTCGATCTCGCTGACCTCGCCGTCCTCGTACTGCACCTCGATGATCCCCTCGTCCTCGTCGAACGAGAGCACCTCGAACGCGAGGCCGTCCTCGTCTTCGTACATTGCGCCAACGACCGGTTCTTCGTCCATCGGCATGTCGCACCTCCAGGGCGTTTCCGGGTCGATGCAGTTATTCTAAACCATAGGTTGCGGGTAGCGAGGCAAGCCGCTTTCGCGCGCCGCTGGCCGGCACTATCCTCTTGACATCATTGCACCACAGACGGCGGAGGACTCGATGGCGGAGAATTGCCTCTTTTGCAAGATGGTCTCGGGCGAGGTCAAGCCCGACATCGTTTACGAGAACGACCAGGTGCTCGCGTTTCGCGATATCAACCCGCAGGCGCCGGTGCACGTGCTGATCGTGCCGAAGCGCCACGTCGCGACGCTCGACGATCTCGGCGATGAAGACGGACCGCTCGCGGGCGCGCTCCTGCTCGCCGTGCGCCGGATCGCGCGCGAGCTCGGAGTCGCGGAACGCGGCTACCGCACGGTGATCAACACCAATGCCGAGGGCGGGCAAATCGTGTTCCACGTGCACGTGCACCTGCTCGCCGGACGCCAGATGCAGTGGCCGCCGGGATGAGGGCGAGGCCCCCATCCCGGGCACGCCTCCGCCTCAGGACGCGCGCTTCAGCATCAGCACCCAGTCGGTCGCGGTGCTGGGCGCGATGAACTCGAGCGCCGCGCCGCTGCCCTGTACCGCGCCGATGCTCTGGCGCGCACCGGTACGCGTGTCGATCCAGGTGGCGTCGTAGACGCCGGGAGCGAGCTCGAGCGTGAAGCGGCCGCCGTTCTCCTTGTACACGAGGTACTCGCGGCCCTCGTCGGCGAGCGCGTAGCACGGCGACTGCGGCACGGCGCCCTTGCGGTCGAACGTCGCGAGGCACCCGCCGAGCAGATTGCTGCGCGGCACCATGCGGTGGAACGTGACCTCCTTGGTCATCACGTCATAGAGCACGTCGACCCGGTTCGCGACCGGGTCGTTCGCCGGCCAGTCGAGCATCTCGGACGCCGGCCCGTCGAAGCAGCCGCCGGTATCCGACCAGGTGAA
Organism: Burkholderiales bacterium; assembly: GCA_036381895.1. Lineage (GTDB taxonomy): Bacteria > Pseudomonadota > Gammaproteobacteria > Acidiferrobacterales > Sulfurifustaceae > JACQFZ01. The sequence continues at coordinate 28,204 of DASVBY010000025.1, forward strand.
CGAACCGCCCGCGAGCGTCACCGCCCAGGCGGCGCGCGTCACCGTCTGATTCGCCTGATCCTTGGCCCAGCACGCGCGCCACAGCCCGTTGCCTTCGACCATGTACACGGGCTTGCCGCGGTAGGCGTCGATCGTCGCCTGATAGTGCGAAGCCGAATCGAGCGCCGGGCGGCCGCCGCTGTTGCCGAAGTAGCCGTGGTTCTCGATGCCGGCGAACGAATAGCGCGGACTGTCGTAGCTGTTCGACGCCGGGTACTCGTCGTGATAGGTCGCCAGATGATCCCACGGGTCGTACTGATCGAGCAGCGCCATCAGCCGCTGCTCGCCGGTGCCGCCGTCGGTCTCCCAGGTGTAGTTCCAGCCGGCGACGTTCGCGAACGGCGCGAGGCGCGCCGCCACGTAGCGCACGTAGAACTCCTGCTCGTCGCTCGGGAGCTGGGTCCACCGCTGCAGCGCGAAGTACGCGTTCGGCGTCTCTTCGCCTTTCGGGTCGAAGCCGATGAAGAAGTGCACGCCGATGTCGCGTTCGTTGAGCCACTTCATGTGCTGCTCGAAGCGCTTCCACACGTGCAGATCCTGCTGCAGCGGCGTGTCGCTCCACAGCGGCCGGTCGAGGTGGTCGGGCGGCGCGTCGGCCGGCTTCTCGTTCACCCACGCGATCGGCAGCGACTTGAGCATCACGTGGTTGTAGCCGCGGGCGAGGAGCTTTCCGTACACGTTGCTCGCCGCCCAGTCGATCGGCACCCCGGTGAATCCGGCCGCGCCGACGTGATACGACTTGAGGAACACCGGCTCGGTGCCGTTGTAGGCGAACCAGCGGGGGTTGTCGCGATAGGACTTGAGGATGCCGCGGCCGGCGCCTTCCTTGACGGCCGTGAACGCGCCGTCGCCGCCCGGGGTCCCGTCGGACCAGGAGTACGCGTACGTCCAGACGCCGGGCTCATCCGGCATGAAGCGGAACTTCCAGACGTTGCCGTTCTGGCCGCCGTTCCCGTCGCCGTCGTAGAAGCCGATGAAATCGATCCGACGCCCGGAGGGCGAGGTGTAGCGCACGTGGAGCGTGACGTCGGTGAACTTGTTGGCGTAGTCGCCGTCGTTCGTGACGCTGCGCTCGAAGATCCGGAAGAGCGCGACCTGCTCGGTCGGCGTCGGCGTCGGCACCGGCTGCCCGTCGTCGCCCGGTTCCGCGATCGGACCCGGATCGGTGCCCGGCGGGGGCTGCGAGGCCGGAGGCGGGCTGCCGGTATCGGCGCTCGCGGATCCACCGCCGCTGCAACCGATCGCGAAACCCGCCATGGCGAGAACGAACGTGAGGCATATCGCACGATACTGCATGAGGCGTCACCGTCGGTTGAGAAACGGCGCGCATGCTAATGGCGATAAAGCCCCTGCTTCTTACGTCTGATAAGAGACGAGCTACCGACGATCGGGAGCGAGCGGAGAACGAGCGCAGACGAGCGGAAGAAGCGGCGTGCCGCGCATGACCGGGACACGACCGGGTCGATCGCGAGCGCGAAAAAAGCCGTCCCCCGCGGCGGCGGGAAACGGCTCGGATTCGGTATAGCTCGAAGCTCGCGGAGCAACGGCCCGTCGAGCGAGCCGCCGCCGAGCCCTCAGAACGGGATGTCGTCGTCGAAGTCCGCGGCCGGAACCTTGGCGCTGCCGCCGCGCGCGGGCGCGGGCTCGAAGTCGCCCGCATCCCCGGCGTCGCTCGGTGCGCCGGCGCCGGCGCGCGAGCCGAGCATCTGCATGTCGTTCGCGACGATCTCGGTGGTGTAGCGGTCGTTGCCGTCCTTGTCCTGCCACTTGCGCGTCTGCAGCCGGCCTTCGACGTAGATCTGCGCGCCCTTCTTCAGGTACTCACCGGCGATCTCGGCGAGCCGCCCGAAGAACACCACGCGGTGCCACTCGGTGCGCTCCTGCTTCTCGCCCGTGTTCTTGTCCTTCCACGACTCGGAGGTCGCAAGTGTGACGTTCGCGACCGCCTGGCCGTTCGGCGAATAGCGCACTTCCGGATCTCTGCCCAGGTTGCCAACCAGGATGACCTTGTTGACGCCGCGTGCCATGGTGACCTCCTCTCCGTCTGGCGCACGTGAACTGACCGTACGATCACGTGCGAGTTAAGGGACGGCTAGTCTGCCCGACGGCCCGGGCCAAGACAACGGCACCTTGGAGCCCCTGCGGGCTTTCATCACGCGGCGGGTGCGGGGCGGGCGGCGTCGCGCAGCGACAGAAGGAACCAGAGTCCCGCAATCACCGCCGAGCCGCCGAACACCGCGCCGATGCCGTAATGCTGGTACAGCCAGCCGCCGCGATCGCCGCCGACGAAAGCGCCGAGGAACTGGAACGTGCTGTAGATGCCGAGCGCCATGCCGCGGGCGCCGGCCGGCGCGAGCTTCGAGACGAGCGCCGGCAGCGACGCCTCGAGCACGTTGAAGGCGGTGAAGAAAACGAGCAGCCCCGCGGCGATCGCGAACAGCGACCGGTGCGCGAGCGCGAGCCCGGCGAGCGCAAGGCCGAGCACGAGGATGGCACCGGCGAAGAGCGCGCCCTGCCGGCCGCGCCGTTCCGACCAGGCGATGAGCGGGAACAGCGGCAACGCCGAGGCGATCATGAGCGGAAAGTACAGCGCCGCGTGCTCGTTCTGCGGCAGGCCCGCGTGCTCGACGAGCGCGATCGGCAGCACCACGAAAACGGCGGTGAGCGCGGCGTGCAGCGCGAAGATGCCGGCGTTGAGCCGCAGCAGCCGCCGATCGCGCAGGATCGCACCGGCCTGCGACAACGGCGAAGCGGGCAGCGCGTGGGAACGCCGCACCGCGGCTCCCGGCACGCCGAGCCAGAGAATCGCAACTCCCGCGAGCGCGAGTACAGCAGTCAGCCAGAAGATCCCGGGCACGCCGATCAGCGCGTCGAGCGCGCTCCCGAGCGGGATCGCGACGAGAAACGAGGCGCCGACGCTCACACCGATCACCGCCATCGCCTTGGTGCGCTGCGTCTCGCGCGTGACGTCGGCGACGAGCGCGGTGACTGCGGCGCTCACGGCGCCCGCCCCCTGCAGAGCGCGGCCGACGATGACCGCTTCGATGGAGCTCGCCAGGGCGGCGACGGCGCTTCCGAGCGCGAAGAGCAACAGCCCGAAAGCGATGACCGGCTTGCGCCCGAAGCGGTCGGAAGCGATGCCGAAGGGGAGCTGCAGCACCGCCTGCGTGAGGCCGTAGACGCCGAGCGCGAAACCCATGCGCTGCGGCGTATACCCTTCGAGGCGTTCGGCGTAGAGCGCGAACACGGGCAGGATCAGGAACAGCCCGAGCAGACGCGTGCTGTAGATTCCGGCGAGCGCCGCGACCGCGCGGCGCTCGAGGGCCGTCATGGGACTGCGTCGAGTGGACACGAAGGACAGGGCGGTGCGCTCGCTTTGGTTCTGCTTTTCGAAGGGGCGTATACTAACAGGTTCGCCCAAAGCAATGAGGCCCGCGCGTGTCCGCGCGCTTCCCCGCCGGCGCGGGGGCGCGCCCGCGCGCGGCCGATCGGCCAGCATTATGGACTACATACGCATCCGCGGCGCGCGTACGCACAACCTCAAGAACATCGACGTCGATCTGCCGCGCAGCCGGCTCGTGGTGATCACCGGCCTCTCCGGGTCGGGCAAGTCGTCCCTCGCGTTCGACACGCTCTATGCCGAGGGCCAGCGCCGCTACGTCGAATCGCTTTCGGCCTACGCGCGGCAGTTCCTTGCCCTCATGGACAAACCCGACGTCGACCTGATCGAGGGGCTGTCGCCGGCGATCTCGATCGAGCAGAAGTCGACGTCGCACAACCCGCGCTCGACGGTCGGCACGGTCACCGAGATCTACGACTACCTGCGGCTGCTCTACGCCCGCGTCGGCGAGCCGCGCTGCCCGACCCACGGGGTGACGCTCGCGGCGCAGACGGTGAGCCAGATGGTCGATCACGTCATGACCCTGCCCGAGGGCACGAAGCTCATGCTGCTCGCGCCGCTCGTCGAGGACCGCAAGGGCGAGCACCTGCACGTGCTCGAGGAACTGCGCGCGCAGGGCTACGTGCGCGCACGCATCGACGGCATCGTGGTCGCGCTCGACGATGCGCCCGCGCTCAACAAGAAGCTCAAGCACACGATCGAGGCCGTCGTCGACCGCGTGGTGGTGCGGCCGGGCCAGGAGCAGCGCCTCGCCGAATCGTTCGAGACCGCGATCAATCTGAGCAACGGCATCGCGCGCGCGGTGACGCTCCCCGACGAGGGCCAGGCGGCGCAGGAGATGATCTTCTCCGCGCGCTACGCCTGCCCGCACTGCGGCTACAGCCTCGCGGAGCTCGAGCCGCGGCTGTTTTCGTTCAACAACCCGGCCGGCGCCTGCCCCGCCTGCGACGGCCTCGGGGTGCATCAGTTCTTCGATCCGGCGCGCGTCGTCGCCGATCCGACGCTGCCGCTGCCGGCCGGTGCGATCCGCGGCTGGGACCGGCGCAACGGCTTCTACTTCCAGATGCTCGAATCGCTCGCGCGGCACTACAAGTTCGATCTCGACACGCCGTTCGAGGACCTGCCGAAGAAGATCCGCGACATCATCCTCTACGGCAGCGGCGAGGAGCAGATCAAGTTCACCTATCACGGCGAGCGCGGCAGCGTGTACCGCCGCAGCCACCCGTTCGAGGGCGTGATCCCGAACATGGAGCGGCGCTATCGCGAGTCCGATTCCAACATCATCCGCGAGGAGCTCGCGAAGTACCTGAGCGTGCGGCCCTGCGAGGCTTGCGGCGGCAGCCGCCTCAAGCCCGAGGCGCGCCACGTGTACGTCGCCGGCCGCCCGCTGCATGCCCTGACCGAGCTCCCGATCGGCCAGGCGCTCGCGTTCTTCGACGGCCTCGAGCTCGAGGGCTACCGCGGCGAGATCGCCGACAAGATCGTGAAGGAGATTCGCAACCGGCTCGGGTTCCTCGCGAACGTCGGGCTCGACTACCTCACGCTCGCGCGCGCCGCGGATACGCTGTCGGGCGGCGAGGCCCAGCGCATCCGCCTCGCCTCGCAGATCGGCGCGGGTCTCGTCGGCGTCATGTACATCCTCGATGAGCCCTCGATCGGGCTGCACCAGCGCGACAACGCGCGGCTGCTCGACACGCTGCGGCACCTCCGCGACCTCGGCAACACCGTCATCGTGGTCGAGCACGACGAGGAGGCGATCCTCGCCGCCGACCATATCGTCGACATCGGGCCGAAGGCCGGCGCGCACGGCGGGCAGGTCGTGGCGCAGGGGACGCCGGACGAGATCATGCGTCACGCCCAGTCGCTGACCGGACAGTACCTGCGCGGCGAGCGGCGCATCGAGGTGCCGCGGCTGCGGCTCAGCCCGGACCCCGCCCGGCAGCTCCTCATCCGGGGCGCACGCGGCAACAACCTGAAGGGGATCGACGTCGCCATTCCGGTGGGACTCTTCACCTGCATCACCGGCGTCTCCGGGTCGGGCAAATCGACGCTCATCAACGACACGCTCTACGCCGCCGCCGCCAGACACATCTGGGGCTCGCCGACCGAGCCGGCCCCGCACGACGCGATCGAGGGCCTCGAGCACTTCGACCAGGTCGTCGACATCGACCAGGCGCCGATCGGACGCACGCCGCGCTCGAACCCCGCCACCTACGCCGGGCTGTTCACGCCGATCCGCGAGCTCTTCGCCGGCACGCCGGATGCACGCGCACGCGGCTACGGGCCCGGGCGCTTCTCCTTCAACGTGCGCGGCGGGCGCTGCGAGGCGTGCCAGGGCGACGGGCTCATTCGCGTCGAGATGCACTTCCTTCCGGACGTGTACGTCGCCTGCGACGTCTGCAAGGGCAAGCGCTACAACCGCGAGACGCTCGAGATCAAATACAAGGGCAGGAGCATCGACGAGGTGCTCGGTATGACGGTCGAGGAGGCGTTCGCCTTCTTCGAGCCGATTCCGGTGCTGCGCCGCAAGCTCGAGACGCTGATGGACGTCGGCCTTTCCTACATCACGCTCGGGCAGAGCGCGACCACGCTCTCGGGCGGCGAAGCGCAGCGCGTGAAGCTCGCGCGCGAGCTCTCGAAGCGCGAGACCGGCCGCACCCTCTACATTCTCGACGAGCCCACGACCGGCCTGCACTTCCACGACATCAACCAGCTGCTCGGCGTGCTCGTGCGGCTGCGCGATGCCGGGAACACCGTGGTCGTGATCGAGCACAACCTCGACGTGATCAAGACCGCGGACTGGATCATCGACCTGGGCCCCGAGGGGGGCGACGGCGGCGGCCGCGTCGTCGCAGTCGGAACGCCCGAAGCCATCGCGGCGCACCCCGACTCGCACACCGGGCGGTTCCTGCGCAAAGTGCTCGAGCGCGGAGCCGAGCCGCAGCGCAAGGCCGGCTGAAAGCGTGCGCCTCGCACGGCGGCACGTCATGCGACACGGCCGCGGCCGTCCGGTCCTGCAGGCGCGGTGAGGACCGTACTCTCGATCTCAATCGTTCTCGCGCTCGGCTACGGCGCGCTGCTGCTCCTCGTCTACGCGTTCCAGGACCGGCTGATCTACTTTCCGTTCCACGGACTCGCAACGACTCCGCGCGCGCTCGGTCTCGATTACGAGGACGTTCGGCTCACGACCGAGGACGGCGTGCGCCTGCACGCCTGGTTCGTCCCGGCGCCCGCGGCGCGGGCGACGGTGCTGCACCTGCACGGCAACGGCGGCAACATTTCGCACCGGCTCGACCGCATCGCCGCGTTCCGCGAGCTCGGCCTGAATGCGTTCCTGATCGATTACCGCGGCTATGGGCTGAGCGAAGGCCGCCCGAGCGAGGACGGCACGTACCGCGATGCGGCGGCCGCATGGCATTACCTGACGGAGGCGCGCGGCGTTGCGGACGCCTCCATCGTGATCCACGGCGAATCGCTCGGCGGCGCGGTCGCGAGCTGGCTCGCCGCGCGCACGCACCCGGCCGCGCTCATCGTCGAATCGAGCTTCACCTCGGCCGTGGACCTCGGCGCCGAAGTCTATCCGTGGCTCCCGGTGCGCCGGCTCGCACGCTTCCGCTACCCGACGGCGGCGTACCTGGCGCGCGTGCGCGCGCCGACTCTGATCGTGCACAGTCGCGACGACGAGATCGTGCCGTTCCGGCACGGGGAGGCGCTGTACGCCGCGGCAGCCGAGCCGAAGCGCCTGCTCGCCATCGGCGGCGATCACAATGCCGGGTACCTGCTGAGCCGCGCGGAATACCTGGCGGGAGTCGATGCGTTCCTCGCCGAGGCGCTCGGGCGGATGCGGGAGCAGGTCTTGCACCGTTGAGCACGCGGTCGCCCCGCGGGGCCCGGCCTTCGGCAGTGAGCCGCGTGCGGGGAAGCGACGAACGCTGGCAGCGTGCGCCGGCACGAGGCGCGCCATGCCGAAGGTTGCACGCGGGCCGCGCATCGCGCTCGTTGGCGAGCCGAGGGAACGAATCGATGGGGCGGCGGAACGCGCGGTCGATCGCCCGTCGCCCGCTCGCGGCTGCGCGCCTCAACCCGTCAAATCACGAGCTCGACCGGATCGCCGAGGCGCAGGCCGAGCGTCGCCGCTGCGCTGCCCCGGTTCTCCGCGACCTCGATCAGGCCGATCGAGTTCTCGTACCAGAACGGCATTCCGGGCGTGACCGCCGAGAAGACCGGCGCGTGCTGCAGCTGACGCCCCGCGACCGCGAGCACTGCGTCCCGGTCGACGCCCGCCGCGCGCAGCCCCGTCATGGCATTGCCGTAGTGATCGATGTAGATGATCGCCGGCAGGTCTTCGGGCCAGTCAACTTCCGGCACGCCCGGGTCGCAGGCGGTCGCGGGCACCGGTTCGCCGCGGGCGAGCCGGGCAGCCGCCGGGGCGAACAGGTCGCGCCCGTGGAAGCTCGCGGAAAGGCGCGCCGGACGCCAGTCGATGCTCGACCATTCTGCGGCGCGGGCGCGGCGGGCGACGACATGGAACAGACCGTTGTCCGGCCCCACGTACCAGCGGCCGTCGGCGCGCAGCATGATGGGCCGGCGCGCCCCGCCCACGCCCGGATCCACGACGCCGACGAAAACCGTGCCCGGGGCGAACTGTGCGGCGAGCGCAGCCAGCAAGTACGCCCCCGCACGGATGTCGAAGTCGGGAACCGCGTGCAGGAGGTCGATCACGGGCACCCCCGGCGCTTCGCGCGCGAGCACCGCACGCATCTGCCCGACATAGGGGTCAGTGACGCCGAAGTCGGTATAGAGAACGATCAAGGGACGCTCCTTGCCGCGGCCGCAGCGGGCTCCGCACCATGCGCCGGGTCCCGAGCGGCGCTACCCGCTACCCGGAAAATCCGGGCACAAAAAAGCCGGGCACTGCCCGGCTTCATTGTACCGCTATGTATCGCAGAGGGCTGCGGCGGGTCCTCTACGCGGCCGCGGCCTTCTTCGCGGCCCGCCTGGTCTTCTTCGCGGCGCCGGCTTCGGCGGCGGACTGATCCGCCGGCTGCTCCGCACGCGCGCCCGGGCTCGGGGCCCGCTCGACGAGCTGCACGAGCGCCATCGGCGCGGCATCGCCGGCACGGAAGCCGAACTTGAGGATGCGCAGGTAACCGCCCGGCCGGTTCTTGAAGCGCGGGCCGAGATCGTCGAAGAGCTTTCCGACGATTTCGCGATCGCGCAGCCGTGCGAACGCGAGCCGGCGATTCGCGAGGCTCGGCGTCTTCGCGAGCGTGATCAGCGGTTCGGCCACGCGCCGCAGCTCCTTCGCTTTCGGCAGCGTGGTCTTGAGCTGCTCGTGCCGCAGCAGCGACACCGTCATGTTGCGCAGCATCGCCTCCCGGTGCGC
>DASVBY010000026.1:0-46440 GCA_036381895.1 Burkholderiales bacterium
AGCTCATCGCCACGCGCCAGCGCATGCAGCAGGCGGAGTCGCCGGAGGAGTGGACCGAGCTGCGCGTGCTGGAAGCGGATTTCGGCGTCGACATCCCCGCGAGCACGTTCACGCTCGCCAACCTGCGCAATCCGCGCTAGCGCGGTCGAACGTACGGATGCACCCGCGCGCCGCGCCAGCCACTGAGTACGCCGAAGCTGCGGCCGGCGATCGATGCGACGCCGCGGTGCGATTCCGCGCCCGCCCCCGCGGTGCGTGCCCGTAAAAGCCGATGCTGCTGCAGCTCGCCTGGCGCAATCTCTGGCGGCACCGGCGCCGTACCTGGCTCACGATCGCGGCGATCGCGTTCTCGGCGGCGCTGCTCGTCTTCATGATCACGATCCAGCTCGGCGCCTACGACATGATGCTCGAGAGCGCACTGAGCACCTATACGGGACAGATGCAGATTCAGCGTGCGGGCTACCTGGACAAGCCGCAGCTGCGCACGAGCATCGCCGCCGCGCGAACACTCGCGGAGCACTTGCGCGCGCACGTGCCGGAAGCGGCGGTGGCCGTGCGCGCGAACGGCTTTGCGCTGGCCTCGAGCGGCACGCGCACCTACGGCGTTCCGGTCGTCGGCGTCGAGCCCGCGCACGAACCGGGGCTATCCACGATCCCCGCATTGATCACCGCCGGAAGTTACTTCTCGGGACCTGCGGCGCAGGAAGCGTTGATCGGCGCCACGCTCGCGCGCAACCTGCGCGTCGGCGTGGGCGACGAGCTGACGCTCCTCGGCACCGGGCGCGACGGCTCGATCGCCGCCGCCGTGCTCCCGATCGTCGGCGTGTTCGCGAGCGGCCATCCCGAGCTCGACCGCAACCTCGTGCAGCTCCCGCTCGAGACCTTCCAGGAGATCTACGCGATGGGCGATCACGCGCACGCGATCGTGATCTCGGGGCCGTCGCTCGAAGCCATCGAGCGCACCGAGGCGCGCGTCGCGGCGGCGCTGCCCGAGCGCATCGACGGGCTCGTGCTGCTCGACTGGGAGCGGCTCGTCCCCGGGGTTCGCCAGCTGATCGAGGCCGACATGGTGCAAAGCTGGTTCATCTATATCGTCCTCATCGTCGTGGTCACGTTCAGCATCCTCAACACGTTCCTCATGTCGGTGCTCGAGCGCACCCGCGAGTTCGGCATCATGCTCGCGCTCGGCGCGACGCCGCTTCGTATCGGCGCGCTCGTCCTGCTCGAGAGCGCGCTGCTCGCGGCGATCGGGCTCGCGATCGGCGTCGCGCTCGGCGGCGCGACCGCCGGGTACTTTCGCGTCGTCGGTTTCACGTTCCCGGGCATGAAGGAGATCTATGCGCAGTTCGGTCTGCCGGGCGTGATCACGCCGCAGCTCTCGTTGGTGACGCTGACGCTCGGGCCGGCCGTGATCTTCGCCTTCACGCTCGCCGCGGCGCTGTATCCGGCGCTGCGCATCCGGCGGCTGCGCCCGGTCGAGGCGATGCGCGCGGCGTGAGATCGACGGTCTGGCTGCTGGCGGTGCTCGCGTGGCGCAACCTGTGGCGCCACCCGGGCCGCACGGGCGCGATTCTGTTCGCGCTCGCGCTCGGGGTCTGGTCCATGGTGAGTCTCGCCGGACTCACGCGCGGCGCGCTCGAGAGCCAGCTCGAGCGCGCGATCGCGAACCTCACCGGACACGTGCAGATTCACGCGCCGGGCTACCGCGACGATCCGGTGATCGAGCACAGCATGCCGCCGCCGGGGCCGGAGCTGCGCGCGGCGCTCGCTACCGAGGCGGTCAGCGCGTGGGCCGCGCGCGTGCGGGTGCCGGCGATCGTGGTGAGCGAGCGCGAATCGGCCGCGGTCACGCTCGTCGGCATCGATCCGGCGCAGGAGCGCGGGCTCTCGTTCATTCCCGGTGCCGTCGGCGCGGGGCGCTACCTCGAGTCGGTGGACGACGCCGGGCTTCTCGTCGGACGCAAGCTCGCCGAGCGGCTCGAAACGCGCCTCGGCTGGCGCGTCGTCCTCATGAGCGAGGGCGCGGACGACGAGCTCGCGGATCGGGGCTTTCGCATCGTCGGCGTGTTCGACGCCGAACCCGAAGCGATCGAGACGGGTTACGTGTTCGTCGGGCGGCGCGTGGCACAGCAGATGCTGCGCCTCGGCGAGCGCATTTCCGAGATCGCGCTGGTCGCCCCCGAGCGGGACCGGATCGAGGGCCTCCTCGAGCGCCTGCGCGCCGCCGCGCCGGGGCTCGACGTACGGCCCTGGACCGAGATCGAGCCGTTGCTCGTGCTCACGGAGGAGCTGAGCAACGTCGTCCTCGTGATCTGGTACCTGATCGTCTTCACCGCCATGTCTTTCGGGCTCGTCAACACGCTGCTCATGGCGGTGTTCGAACGCACGCGCGAGTTCGGTCTGTTCCAGGCGCTCGGCATGCGCCCGCGGCTGATCGTGGGGCAGGTGCTCGGCGAATCGCTCATCCTGATCGCGCTCGGGCTCGCGCTCGGCAACGCTGCTGCGGCGCTCACGCTCCGATGGCTCGAGGGCGGACTCGATCTTTCGGCTTTTGCGGAGGGTTTCGAAATGGTGGGCTACAGCCCGGTGCTCTATCCCGAGGTCGCGGCGAGCGACGTGCTCGCGGCCAATCTGCTGGTGTTCGTGCTCGGCCTCATCGCGAGCCTCTATCCCGCCTGGCGCGCGGCGCGGCACGTGCCGGTGCAGGCGCTGGCGCGGGCTTGAGCCGTGGAACCGACCGTCGTCTGCCGCAAGGTGAGCAAGGTGTACCGCCAGGATGCGGTGGCGGTGCACGCGCTCGTCGACGTCGACCTCGTGATACCGCGGCAGGACTTCCTGTGCCTGTACGGGCCCTCGGGCTCGGGCAAGACCACGCTGCTCAATCTCATCGGCGGGCTCGACCGGCCCACGAGCGGCGAGATCGTCGTCGACGGCCGGCGCATCGACGACATGGAGAGCGGCGCGCTTGCGCACTTGCGGCTGCACCGGATCGGCTTCGTGTTCCAGGCGTACAACCTGATTCCGGTGCTGACCGCGCGCGAGAACGTCGAGTTCGTGATGCAGCTCCAGGGCGTGCCGGCGGCGGAGCGCCGCCGCAAGGCGCTCGAGATACTCGCCGAGGTCGGGCTCGAGGGGCTCGCCGACCGCCGTCCGGCCGAGCTCTCCGGCGGCCAGCAGCAGCGCGTCGCCGTCGCGCGCGCGATCGTCTCCGAGCCGGCGCTCGTGCTCGCGGACGAGCCGACGGCGAATCTCGACTCCAAGACCGCCGAGAACCTGATGCAGCTGCTCGTGCACATGAACCGCGAGCACGGTGTCACGTTCGTCTTCTCGACGCACGACCGGCTCGTGATGGATTTCTCGCGCCGGCTGATCGGCTTGCGCGACGGCCGCATCGTCGAGGACCGGCGCCGGGAGGCGGCGGCGTGACGGTGCGCGGCTGCGCGTTGCCGCCGCTCACCGCACCGCGACGGGGGCGGGCAGGGTGCCGCGCCGCCCGCCGCCCGCCGCGCATGCATCTGAGTGCGCTCTGCGCCCTCGCCGCGCTCGCTCTGTGCGGAACCGCTGCGGCCGACTGGAGCTTCGGCGGCCACGCCAAATATCAGTACACGCGTACCGACTATCGCGCGGACGATCTCCATGCGGTGCTCGGGGATGATCCGGCGGGCGACCACGATCTCGATCTGCGACTCAAGGCCGAGGGCGAGCGCGGGCCGTGGGAAGCGGCGATCCACTACGAAGTCCTCGCGCTCTTCGGCGACACCGCCGCCGCACGCGCCGCGCTCGCGCCGCTCGCCCCCGCCGGCGCCGTCCGCGGTCTCCCCGACGATCGCCGGCGGCTGTTCGATCTCACCGCCTCGCTCTCCGAGGGCGCGCGCCGCACGGCGGTGCACCGGTTCGACCGGCTGTACGTCGGCTACCGCCGCGGGGCGCTGGCGCTGCGCTTCGGGCGGCAGGCGCTCAGCTGGGGCAACGGCCTCGTGTTCCACCCGCTCGATTTCATCAATCCGTTCTCGCCGCTCGCGATCGACAAGGACTACAAGACCGGCGACGACATGCTGTACGTCCAGTGGCTGCGCGCGGACGGCGGCGACCTGCAGGCGATCGCGGTGCCGCGGCGCGACGCGGCGACCGGGGATCGCGCGGGCGACGAGAGCACCTACGCCGCGAAGCTGCGCGTGCGGCTCGGTGAGTTCGATCTCGATCTCGTCGCCGCGCGGCACGTCGACGACGCGCTTGCCGGCATCGGCCTCGTGCGCAGCATCGGCGGCGCCGTCTGGCGCCTTGACGCGCTGCATACGCGCCCCGAGCGCGGCGGCGACGCCTGGTCGTTCGTGACGAACCTCGATTACTCGTGGGTCTGGGGCGCGAAGAACTACTACGGCTTCGTCGAGTACTTCCGCAACGGCTTCGGCGCCGCCGATCCCGCCGGCTACGCGGCGCCCGACCCGGCGCTCGCCGCCCGGCTCGAGCGCGGCGAGCTCTTCACGCTGGCGCGCGATTACGCGGCGGCCGGCGTGCAGGCCGAGCTGCACCCGCTGTTCAACGCGTACACGAATCTCATCTGGAACCTGAACGACGGCAGCCGCTTCCTGCAGCTGCGCGGGGTGTACGACTGGCGCCAGAACGTGCAGCTGATGGCAGGGATCAACCTGCCGGCAGGAGACCGCGGGGAGGAATACGGCGGCATTCCGCTGCCGGGCGTTGGCGCGTTTCTCGCGCCCGGGCGGGCGCTGTATCTGCGCGCCGCATACTATTTCTGATGCCGGATCCGGCCGCGCGCCGCCGCGGCCGTGTGGGTGCGTCTCGCGGTGTCGCCTCAGTAGATCACGGTGCGCGATCCCAGATGCAGCACGAGCACCCCGGCGACGATCAGCGCGATTCCGACGACGGCGGCGGGGTCGAGGTGCTGGCGGTAGATGAGCCAGCCGACGAAACTGATCAGCACGATGCCGACGCCGGACCAGATGGCATAGACGACGCCGAGCGCCATCGTGCGCAGCGTGAGCGAGAGAAAGTAGAAGGCGAGACCGTAGCCGATGACGACGACGATCGACGGCGCGAGCCGGGTGAAGCCGTCGGCTGCCTTGAGCGCCGTCGTGGCCGCGACTTCCGCGAGGATGGCGATGGCGAGATAGAGGTAGTGCACGGTCGGTCCTGTTGGCGTTGCCCGCCGTATCCGACCGTAGTACGCGCCCGACCGCAAGTGCCGGACCACCGGGCCGGGTCTCGCCGAGGAACGCTGGACCCCGGAGACGGATCGCCGCGAGCTGACCGGCGAACGTTGGCGCGTGGCTACGGACCTTTTCGACGCCGCGCGTGCCACGCGCAGCACCCCGCGCACCATGCCGCCAGGGACGACGCGAATGCTCGGGCCGTACCCGATCGGTTCGATGCAGATAAATGGCGCCCCGGCCGCCGCCGGAGCGCCCGTGCTTCAGGCCGCCGCGGAAGCCGCCGCGCTCGAGGGGAAGTCCGGCGTCGACCCAGTCCTGCTTGCCCTCGACGTACTCGGCGACGTTAATGTAGCCCAGCGCCTCGAGCTCGCGCGCCGCGATGCGCGAGTTCTGGCAAGGCGCGTTCGCGCAGTACACCACGATGAAAACGCCGCGATCGGGCAGGCGCTCGGGCGCGGGCTGCAGAAGCGCATGTGGCCGGTGTACGAGCGGGCAATCGCGAAGCATTTCGCGCGCCACTACTCGGAGGAGCAGGCGGCGGCACTCGCGGAGCTCCTGCGGCCGCTCGTCCCCGCGCGGCCGTGAGCCGGCCGGCGTGCGGCAGTGCCGTTCGGGTTCGTTGCGGCGCCTTCGGCGCCCGCCGTCCGCAGCCGCTTTGCTGCTGCGCTCGCCGTGCCGCGGCGCGCGCTTAGTGCGCGGCGTGGGCTCGCCGCCTCGCCGCTCGGTTTGGGCGCGCCCGCGGAAGCGGTTAGGATAGGCGCGCCACAGCTTTCCGGCCTTTCCCGATGACCGCCGTCGATCCGATTGCGCTCTTTGCCGAATGGTTCGAAGCCGCCTCGCGCTGCGGCATCGACAAGCCGCACGCCATGACGCTCGCGACCACCGGCGCGAGCGGCCAGCCGACCGCGCGCGTGGTGCTGCTCAGCTCGTTCGACGAGCGCGGGTTCGTGTTCCATACGAATTATCAGAGCGCGAAGGCGCGCGATCTCGCGCACGAGCCGCGCGCGGCGCTGGTCTTCTGGTGGGATCCGCTCGGACGGCAGGTGCGCATCGAGGGCCGGGTGGAACGGACGAGCGCCGCGGAATCGGATGCCTACTTCGCACGACGCCCGCGCGGCAGCCAGATCGGCGCCTGGGCGTCCGACCAGAGCCGGCCGCTCGCCTCGCGCGCGTCGCTCGAGAGCCGCGTGCAGGCGCTCGAGCGCGAGTACGCAGGCCGGCCGGTCCCGCGGCCGCCGCACTGGGGCGGGTACCGGCTGGTGCCCGCCGCCATCGAGTTCTGGCAGAACCGCGACAACCGCCTGCACGATCGCACGCGCTTCGAGCGCGACGCGCACGGCGTCTGGCGCAGCGTGATCCTGGCCCCGTGACGAGTGCGCTCCGGAAGCGCGCACGCGTTCGAACGGATCGGCGCGCACCGCAACGCCTGCCCGCGCGCCCGCGCCCGCTGACATCGATGCAATTGATCGCCTACCGCCGCTACCTGCTCGTGCTCGCGTCGCTGTTCGCCGTCGTCTGGATCTGGTCCGGCGTGCACCCGGTCGACCGCGCGACCTGGGTGCTCGAGAACGTGCTCGTGGTTGCGTTCGTGCTCGCGGTCGCCGCGAGCTGCCGGGTGTTTCGCTTCTCGCGCGTCTCCTACGCGCTGATCTTCCTGTTCCTGTGCCTGCATGCCGTCGGCTCGCACTACACCTACTCGCTGGTGCCGTACGACCGGTGGTTCCAGACCGTCTTCGGCTTCAGTCTCGACGCGGCACTCGGCTTCGAACGCAACCACTTCGACCGCTTCGTGCACTTCGCCTACGGGCTGCTGCTCGCCTACCCGGTGCGCGAGATCTTCATTCGCATCGTCGACGTGCGCGGCTTCTGGGGTTATTTCCTGCCGCTCGACATCACGCTGTCCACGTCCGCGCTCTACGAGCTGATCGAGTGGGCGGCCGCGGCGGTCTTCGGCGGCGACCTCGGCGCGGCCTACCTCGGTGCCCAGGGCGATCCCTGGGACGCGCACAAGGACATGGCGCTCGCGGGCGCCGGCGCGCTCCTCGCGATGCTCGCGACGGTGATCGTGAACTACCACACCCAGCGCGACTTCGCCGCCGAATGGGCCGAAAGCTTCCGCATCAAGCGCCCGCATCCGCCGGGCGAGGACGCGCGCCGCTGGGGCCGGCGCACCACGGCTAGCGCCGGACGATGAGCAGCACCCCGGCGGCGATCGCGAGCGCGCCGAGAACGAGCGTATCGTAGGCGAAGCTGAGCGAAACGGCGGAGCGCAGACCGGTGGCGATGAGCCAGACCGCGAGTAGCAGCGTACCCAGGTTTCTCATGACGTTCCTCCCTTTGGCGTCGTGGTGCAGGCGCGCAGTATGGCAGGCGTGCTGACGTACGACGAGGTCGAGGCGGCGGCGCGGCGGCTGGCCGGCGTCGTGCGGCGCACGCCGGTGCTCGCGTCCGCGAGCGTCGATGCCGCCGTCGGCGCGCGCGTCTACTTCAAGTGCGAGAACCTGCAGCGCGCAGGCGCGTTCAAGATTCGCGGCGCGTACAACGCGCTCGCGTGCCTGCCGCAGGCGCAGAAGCGCCGCGGCGTCGCCACGTTCTCCTCGGGCAATCACGGGCAGGCGCTCGCGCTCGCGGCGGGGCTGCACGGCACCGCCGCCGTCATCGTGATGCCTTCCGATGCGCCGGCGACGAAGGTCGCGGCGACACGTGCCTACGGCGGAGAGGTGGTGTTCTACGACCGCCGGACGCAGGACCGCGAGGCGCTCGCGCGTGCGCTCGCCGAGGAACGCGGTCTCGCGCTCGTGCCGCCGTTCGACGACCCGCGCATCATCGCCGGGCAGGGCACGGCGGCGAAGGAGCTGTTCGAGGACGCGGGCGCGCTCGACTACCTGCTCGTGCCCCTCGGCGGCGGCGGCCTGCTCGCGGGGGCGGCGCTCGCGGCCGCGCGGCTCGCGCCGGGCTGCCGCGTGATCGGAGTCGAGCCCGCGCGCGGCAACGACGGTCAGCTGTCGCTGCGCGCCGGGCGTATCGTCGCGATCGACGTGCCCGACACCATCGCGGACGGCGCCCGCACCACGCACCTCGGAGTGCACACGTTCGCGGTGATACGCGCGCACGTCGCCGATATCGTGACGGTCGACGACGCCGCGCTGCGCCGGACGATGCGCTACCTGTTCGAGCGCATGAAGCTCGTGGTCGAACCGACCGGGGCGCTCGCGGCAGCGGCGCTGCTCGAGGGCGCCGTTCCCGTGCGTGGCGCACGCGCGGGCGTGATCCTGAGCGGCGGCAACGTGGACGTGGAAACCTACGCGCGGCTCGTCGGCGGCTGAAAGCCGCGCTCAGTCTTCGTCGCTGTCGCGCCCGCGGCTGCGGCCGCGCGCATCGTCGTCGCGGCCGCGCCCCCGGTGGCGCCCGCGCTCGCCGCCGCCGTTGCCGCTCCCGAGTCCTGCGTCGATGCTGATGCCGCTCCGGTCGCCGGCGTTCCCGCCGCCGCCGTTGCCGCCGGCATCGGGCGGCGCGCCGCCGCCGTTGTCGCCGCCACCCGCATCCGGCGTGGAACCGCCGTCCCCCGTGCCTACGCTTACGCCGCCACTGCCGCCGCCGTTTCCGAGCGCGGCAATGGCGGCGACGACGAGCGTCCCGATGAGCACTTTCTTCCACAAGCTCGGCGGCGCCGCCTGTTCGGGCTCGGCGGAAGCGCCGAGCCCGGGGAGCTCGGGCGCCTCGCGCGCCCCGGGCGGCGCCGGCGTCGTCGCCGGGGGCGGTTCCGGCAGGTACTCCTGCCCGATCGCGCGCGCGTGATAGATGTCGACCGCCTCCGCCGCCGCGAGCGGCAGCAGGCCGAGGATCAGTGCGAGTGCGATCGCGAGACTCGAAGCGTGGAGCCGGCGGAGCGCGGACGTGCGCGAGCGTCCGCTGCGCGATGGAACGTCCATGTTTCCCTCGTCGCTTTGAGTTCCCTCGACCTGCGATGGGATCACGGACCGGCGGAAAGCGGCAATCCGGGAAAGCGGGTGGGGTATTCCGCCGGGCCCCCGGGGAACGGCGCCGGCGCCGCGCGGCGAAGGCGCGCGGCCGGCTAGCGGCGCAGACCGAGCGGGTCGTTCGGGTCCACGCCTTCAGCGAAGGGGCGTTTACGGTCGATATCGGTGATCTGGTAGACCTTGCCGATCCAGTTGTTGATCACGGCTTCGGCCGTGTCGTGCCAGGTGTTGTCGAGTGCCGGTGCGATCAGCGCCTCCGGCAGGTCCGGTGCGGGGCGGCCCGCCTGCCGGGCCGCGATCACGCGGTCGCGGTGCTCCTCGAGGATCGCCTGCACGCGCAACGGAAAGTAGTTCTCGACCAGCGGGGGATAGTCGGGGCGCGCCCCCTCGGCGAAGCGCAGCACTTCGCGCCGGTACTCCTTGAACAGGCTGATGGTGTCGTACTCCGGGTGGCCCTGGAAGAACACGATGCGAAAGCCGTCCTCGCTCACGGCGAGGTGCACGCCGGCGGTGTCGCTCTCGACCAGGATCGGCAGTCCGGCCTCCTCGAACTGCTCGCGCGTGATCTCGTTGAAGCGCGAGTGCGGCACGTCGAAGCGCGTATTGACGTCGCTCACGAGCGGGTGGCGGCGGTCGACCACCCGGTGCGGATACACGCCCCAGCGCTTGAAGCCGAGCGGGATGCGGCGCTTGCCGTAGCGGAACTGCAGCACCGCGTGGGTCGCGAGGCACGAGCACAGCGTCGAGGTGACGTTTTCGTAGGCCCAGTCGATGACCTCGATCAGCGGCTCCCAGAACGGCTCGTCGGCGAGGTTCGGTCCGGTGACGTTCGCGCCGCTGATGATGAGCGCATCGAGCCCCTGGCGCTGGATCTCGTCGAAGGTGTCGTAGTAGCGCTCGATGTGCGCGAGCGCCTGCGGACCGCGCGCGATCTCCTTGAGCGTGAACGGGTGCATGTAGAACTGCGCGATCTGGTTGCTCCCGCCGATCAGGCGGAAGAACTGCCGCTCCGTGGCGGCGAGCGCCGCGTCCGGCATCATGTTGAGCAGCCCGATGTGCAGCTCGCGGATGTCCTGCTTGAGCGCGACGTTGCGCGGGACGATCGTCTCGCCCTCGCGCCGGAGCGCCTCGAAGGTGGGCAGATCGGAATTGGCGACGAGCGGCATCGGCTCCCTCGCTAGGACTGCTGTTGCAGGGCGCGCTCGACGAGCCGCAGGAAATCGGCCTCGTCCCGCACGCGCGCCACGTCGGCCGTCGTCACGACGTAGCCATACTCGCGCGCGATCGCTTCGTAGCGCGGGATACGCGCGTAGAAGAGCCGCGGAAACATCCAGCGCACGAAGTCGTCCGGGTCGATCTGGGCGACGTAGTCGAGCCGCCGTTCGCGCATGTAGATCTCGAGCTGCTCGTCGAGGAACTCCTCGCGGTAGTAGAGCGGCTTCGGGTTCTCCTCGGCGCGATGGATCAGCGCCTGCTCGTCCTCGTGCGTCGCCTGGATATAGAGGATCAGCGTGTGCTCCGCGAGCACCTGCAGCACCTCGGGGTCGTCGAGCTCGCACACGCTCCCGCCCGCGTCGTTGACGAAGTGGCGGTAGCCGTAGATCTCCTGCGCCTTGCGGATGAAATCGGGCACGTCCTTCATCGCCGCGATCTCCGCCTGGCGGTGCAGCTCCTGGCGGCGCTTGAACTCCTTGAGGCTGAGCCCCCCGCGCTCCGGGTCGCCGAGCTTGCCGAGGAAGCTCGACACCGGCTGCAGGTTGTCGAACGTGATGTTGTTGCTGATGTAGATCGAGTCCGAGCGCAGCAGATCGCGCAGCACCGGCACCTGCATCGCCATCGACTTGATATTGTCGAGGATCGGCTCGTCGAGGTAGCGGGTGCCGATCCGGTAGTCGCCCGAGTAGTGGAACCAGTTGCGCCGCCGCAGCCGATGCGCGAGGCGGGTCTTGCCGACGCCCGACATGCCGAGGAGCGTGATGCACTTGTGCTCCCACGCCCTGAAGTCCTTGACACTGAGCTTCACCGCCGGTTCCTCGCGCTCGATGGCCGTATTCTATGCGAGACTTTCGCGCTTGTGGTGCGCGCCGTCTCGTCTGGCCATGACCTCGTCCCTATAATGGCCGCTCGTCATTACCGAACGGCGACTCATGACCACCGTCATACCGATAAAGCCAGCCAAGCCGGTGAAGATCACGCCGGAGAACAAGTGCAGTTTCTGCCGCGGCTCGACCTGCTGCACCTATCTCACGCAGCACATCGACACCCCGCGGTCGATGGAGGACTTCGACCTGCTGCTCTGGCAGATCTCCCACTTCAACACCCAGGTCTACAAGGACGAGGACGGGTGGTTCCTGCTCATCAACAACCGCTGCCGCCACCTGCAGCCGGACGGACGCTGCGGTATCTACGAAAAGCGCCCGCAGGTGTGCCGCGACCACTCCAACGAGGACTGCGAGTTCGACGGGCCCGCCGGCGCCGACGACTTCGAGCTGTTCTTTCCGGACTACGAATCGCTCGAGCGCTACTGCCGCAAGCGCTTCAAGAACTGGGATCGGCGCTTCAAGCCCGCGAAGCGCTAGCCCAGGCCGGCCATCGCCTCGCGAAAATCGGCGATCGCCGGAAACTCCGCGACCCGGCGCTCCGGGCCGCCCGAGTCCGGTCGCTTCATCGCGACCACCTGGCCGATGCCGTAGCGTGCGGCCGCGCGCAGCACCGGGAGGCTGTCGTCGAACAGCACCGTGCGCGCCGGCACGAACGGATGCGCCCGCGCGAGCGCCTGCCAGAACCCGCGGTGCTCCTTCGGCGCGCCGAAATGATGCGCGCTCACGATGGCGTCGAAATGCGCGCCGAGGCGCGTGCGCTCGAGCTTGAGCGCGAGCGCGGCCGTGTGCGCGTTGGTCGCGAGCAGCAGCCGCTTGCCGGCGGCGCGCGCGGCGTCCAGGAACTCGAGCACGTGCGGGTGCACCGCGATCAGGTGCTCGACCTCGCGCTTGAGCAGCACGACGTCGAGCCCGAGCTCCTGGGTCCAGTAGTCGACGCAGTACCATTGGAGCGTGCCCTCGACGCGGCGGTAGCGCGCGGCGAGCTCGGCGCGCGCGGCGGCGACATCGAGGCCGTGGCGCTCGGCGTAGCGCCGCGGCAGGTGCTCCTGCCAGAAATGGTTGTCGAAACGGAGATCGAGCAGCGTGCCGTCCATGTCGAGCAGCACGGTGTCGACCCGGTCCCAGGCGATCATGCGCGGATTCTCGCGCTCCGCTGCTGCCCCCGCAAAGGCGCCCGCCGCCGAGAGCACAACGGGCCCGCGAGGGGCCCGTTGCGGCATCCGGGGCGCCCGGCTAGTGGCCTTCGTACAGCGACTTGTGCTTGCGCAGCGTCTCGATCAGGTCGTCGAAAATCGCTTTCGGGTCCTGCCCCGCGCGCTTGACGTCCTCCGCCCAGGCGGCCTGCAGCGGTTCCGCCGCCTTGCGCCACGCCTGCACGTCCGCCGCGCTCGGGCGGTGCAGCGTGTGGCCCGCCTTCTTCGCCATCGCCTCGCGTCCGGCCGCTTCCCACTCGGCCCACGGGGTCGCGAGCTTCTCCGCCCACTCGGGCGTGCAGTGCGCGTCGATGACCTTCTTCTGCGCGGGCGACAGACTCTCGTACTTCGCCTTGTTCATCGGCATGACGAACGTGGTCACGTAGAGCGGCATGTCGAGATGGTGCCGGGTGACGTTGTCGATGCCGAACAGCACCACCGAGTTCCACGGGAAGGTGAGGGCGTCGGCCGTGCCCTTGGCGATCGCGTCCCGCGCCTCCGGCGCCGACACCTGCACGCTCGCGCCGCCGAGCAGGTTCACGAAGCGGGCCATCGTGGCGTGCGCCGGGCGCACCTTGAGTCCCTTCACCTGCGCGGGCGAGACGATCGGCTCCCGGGAATGGAACGTGCCGGGATCGTGCAGGAACGCGAGGCAGTAGTGCACGTTGCGCATCTCCTTCGCGTTGTGGCGGCGGTACCACTCGTCGAACGCCCGCGAGCCCGCCTTGGCGTTCGTGATCAGGAACGGCAGCTCCCCGGCGGCGACGACCGGGAACTGCCCCGGGGTGTAGCCGGGATTGATGAAGCTCAGATCGGTGATGCCGCTCTCGGTCATCGCGTAATGGTCCTTCGCCGGCCCGAGCTGCTGCGCCGGGAAGTACGAGAACGTGATGGTGCCGTTCGAGGCTTTGGTGATGCTCTCGCCCCAGGCGACGAGGCTCGGGTGGATGGGGTGCTTCGCGGGCACCCAGTGGGCGAGCTTCAGGTGCACCGCCTTGTCCCGCGCCAGCGCAGGCGCGCCGGCCGCCGCGAGTGCCGCGCCGGCGAGAATCCCGGCGAGGATGGCCCCTTTGATGCTCGGGCGTCTCATGGTCACAACCTCCTCTCTCGTGGAAGGAATCGGCACGCCGACCCGGGACGCAACCCCGGCGCCGACGGTCCGGGTACCCGGCGCAGAATAAGCGGTGCTCGACCGCAAGTCCACGGTGCACGCCGTTCGCTCGACCCGCGCGGCGCCGGCGAAGCGAACGCGCGGGACGGCGCGGCTCGCGCTACTCGACCTCGAACACGCGGATGAGCACGCCGTCGCGCGAGCGCGCGGCGATGCCGATCGCGAGAAAGCGCGTGAGCCACGCGTAGCGCGGCGCCGAGGTGCGCAGTTTGATGCCGGTGCGGAAGTAATACGCGTCGGGCGGCACGGATTCCCCGGCGAACACGCGCGCCAGTACCGCCGGATCGCCGCTGCGCACGCCCGAGCTCTGCACCTCGACCACGTCGCCGCCCTCGAGCTCGAGGCAGTAGTGCGCCTCGACGTCGGTCGCGCCGTCCTCGTGCACGTACTGCCAATCGGCTCCGCCCGGCAGGATCACGCCGTTGATGCGGCCGCTCACTTTGCCGCCGACGATCGGCACCATGCGCCGCGCGAGCTTCCCGTGCTGCGCGATCTGCAGCGGGGATGCGACTTCCGCCTCGATGGTGCAGAGATATCGGGTGGTGACGGTCATGTGCTCGAGCATCGCGGTCTCCTCGTTCGATGGCTGCGGCGCGGCGGCACGCCGCGGCCGCGCCGTGCGGATGGCGCTTCACCCCCGCATTGTAATAGCCTTTGCCCCGCCGGTTCGCGGCCGGGCGCTCCACGCGCGAACGGGCGGCCACATGCAAGGGGGGAGACACTCGTGAAACTCGAAGCCCGCATCGAGGCGGTCATGACCTGGATCGAGCGCGTGGCGGCGCTCCTGCTCGGCGCGATCACGCTCGTCGTGTTCGTTGGCGCGATCATGCGCTATCTCTTCACGCTGCCGATCCCGGACGGCTTCGACATATCGCGGCTGCTCCTCGGCTGCGCGGTCCTGTGGGGGCTCGCGAGCGCGAGCTTCCACGATGCCCACATTCGGGTCGACCTCGTGTGGCAGGCGCTGCCCGACCGGGCGCGCCGCGTGATGGACCTCGCGGCGAACCTCGTGACGCTGCTCGCCATCGCGGCCTTCGCGTGGATGCTGCTCGCCAAGGTGCAGGACGTCTACGAGGCGCACGAGTCGACGTTCGACTTGCGGCTGCCCGTGTGGCCGTTCTATGCGCTCGCGTGGCTCGGTGTCGCCGCCGCGTTCGCGGCCTGCGCGGCGCGCTTCTATCTGCTCGCGCGGGGGCGCGTCGCCGCGAGCGCCGCCCGGTCCGCGGAGTAGCGTGCCATGTCGAACGGCGCCATCGCAATCCTCGGTTTCATCGTGCTGTTCGCGCTCATGGCCGTGCGCATCCCGATCGGCATCGCGCTCGGCATCGTCGGCATCGGCGGCTTCGGGGCGGTGGCGGGCATGGACGCGGCACTCAACCTGCTCGCGCTCTCGCCGATCCGCACGGTCACGACCTACGATTTCGCCCTGATTCCGATGTTCATCCTCATGGGCGCGTTCGCCGCCGCGACCGGCATGAGCGCCGAGCTGTTTCGTGCGGGCAACGCCTGGTTCGGGCGCCAGCGCGGAGGGCTAGCGCTCGCGACCATCTCCGCCTGCGCCGGCTTCGCCGCGATTTGCGGCTCCTCGGTCGCGACCTCGGCGACCATGACCCGCATCGCGCTCCCGGAAATGCGGCGGCACGGCTACAGTGCGCGCGTCGCCACCGGCGTGATCGCCGCCGGCGGCACCCTCGGCATCCTGATTCCGCCCTCGGTGGTGCTCGCGGTGTACGGGTTCCTGACCGAGCAGGACATCGGCAAGCTCTTCATCGCCGGCATCGCGCCGGGGGTCGTGGCCGTGGTGCTGTTGCTCGCGACCGTGAAGCTGATCGGCGTGCTGCGGCCGGAGCTGCTGCCCGCCGGCCAGCGCGTTCCCTGGTCGGAGCGCTGGGCGTCGCTCGCCGGCATCTGGGCGGTGCTGCTCGTGTTCATCGCCGTCATCGGCGGGATTTACGGCGGCCTGGTCACCGCGACCGAGGCCGCGGCGCTCGGCGCCGTCGGGGTGCTCGCGGTCGGACTGCTGCGGCAGCGGCTCACCGGCGCCGACATCCTCGGCAGTCTGGTAGAGTCGCTGCGCACCTCGGTGTCGATCTTCGTGGTGCTCATCGGTGCGCTGCTCTTCGGCTACTTCCTCACGATCACGCAGGTGCCGCAGCAGCTCGCGAGCTGGTTCGCGGGACTGCCGATCGGTCCCTATGGCGTACTCGCGGTGATCCTCGTCTTCTACCTGATCCTCGGCTGCCTGCTCGACGCCATGGCGATGATCATCCTGACGATACCGATCATCTTCCCGGTGGTGGATCAGCTCGGCTTCGATCCGATCTGGTTCGGCGTCATCGTCACCATGACGGTGGAGCTCGGCCTGATCACGCCGCCGATGGGCATGAACGTGTTCGTGATCAACTCGGTCGCTCCGAACGTGAGCCTGGTGGAAATCTTCCGCGGCGTGATGCCGTTCGTCCTGACCCTCATCGTCCTGGTCGTGATCCTGGTGCTGTTCCCCGACCTTGCGACCTTCCTGCCCGGGCTCATGGCGTAGGGCGATGGCCGCGGACGCCGACCGGGGACACTCGCAACTCACGGAATGACCCGATGAACCTTTACCTGCGCCTGCTCAAGCTGCTCGTGCTGCTGCCGTTCGTGCCGCGCCGCGACCCGTTCGCCGAGTCGCGCATCGCGTTTCGCGTGTGGCCGAACGACTGCGATCTCAATCTGCACATGAACAACGGCCGCTACCTGACCCTGATGGATCTCGGGCGCGTGCACTTCGTCGCGCAGACCGGACTGCTGCGGCACCTGTTCCGGCGGCGCTGGCGCCCGGTCATGTCGGCGGTCGACGTGAACTTCGTGCGGGCGCTGCGTCCGTTCCAGAAGTTCGAGGTGGTGACCCGGCTGCTCACCTGGGACGAGAAGTACTTCTACGCCGAGCACCGCATCGAGTCGGGCGAGGCGCTGTACGCGATCGCGACCACGCGCGGCCTGTTCGTGCAGGGGCGCCGTACGGTGCCGACGGAGGAGGTCCTGCGCGCGCTCGGCGTCGACAGCGCGCCTCCGCCGATGCCGGCCGTGGTGCGGCACTGGCGCGAGCTGACCGCGCTCAAGCGCGAGCACTCGGCGCGCCTGTCCTAGCGCGCGGCGGCCTCCGCGAGCCAGCGCTGCGCGGCCGCCGGGTCCTCGAACAGCATCAGTTCCGCGTCCGTGAACGCGGCCGCGATCCAGCTGAGCCAGGTGCCCCATTGCCGCCGCGTGACCACGGCGATGCGGCGGAAATCGTGTGCATGCGCACGCGTGAACTTGACTTCCTCCCAGGCGACGTCAAGGGTGTAGCCGGTCATTGCCCGCAGATCCACGAGTATGCCGACGCGCGGGTGCGCGCCGCGCTCCCGCGCGAGCGCGTGCTCGAGCCGCCGGTAGTCGGCGAGGGTGAATTCGCCGTAGATGCTCACTTCGACCGTGGAGCCGGCTTCCTCGATCGCGATCATGTGCGCCTCCTTGCGTCCGGATCTGTTTACCACAGCGGCCGGCCCCGCCGGTACGAGGGGTTTCGCGATCCGCCGGACGGCGCGGCTCAGCGCGCCGCGCGCCGGGGCGGCGGGCAGAGAAAGCAGTCCTGCACGTGGTCGTTCACCATCCCGACCGCCTGCATGAAGGCGTAACAGATGGTGGAACCCACGAAGCGGAAGCCGCGGCTCCGCAGGTCCTTGCTGAGCGCATCGGATGCGGGCGTGCGGGCCGGCACCTGTGCGTGCGTCGCCGGCCGGTTGACGAGGGGCCGCCCGTCGACGAAGCGCCACACGTAGCGGTCGAAGCTCCCGAACTCCCGCTGCACCGCGAGGAAGGCGCGCGCGTTCGTCACCGCCGCCTCGAGCTTGAGGCGGTTGCGCACGATGCCCTCGTCGCGCATCAGCCGCTCGATCCGCCGCGCATCGAAGCGCGCCACCCGCGCGGGGTCGAAGTCCGCGAACGCCGCGCGGTAGGCTTCGCGCTTCCTGAGGATCGTGATCCAGCTCAGACCCGCCTGCGCTCCTTCGAGGATCAGGAACTCGAAGAGCGTGCGATCGTCGTGCACCGGCACGCCCCATTCCTCGTCGTGATAGCGCACGTACAGCGGATCGCTTCCCGCCCACGCGCAGCGCGGGCGTACGGCGTCTCGGGCTTGCGCCTCGAGCCGTTTGCGCGTCGCCGCCGGCAGGCGATTCACCGCGACGCCCCGGCGGGCCGCTTCGAGCGCGTACACCAGGTCCAGCGTCGCCGGGTAGCCGCGCTCACGCAGGAGCTTGTAGACCGCGATCGGGCCGAGGCGCTCGAGATCGCGCCGCGTCCGGACGCCGACCGCGGCGAGCCATCCTCGGGATCGAGGGCCGAGGTTCGCGAGAGCCGCGACGCTCTGATTCCTGTTCACGCGCAGGGCCGGGCGGGTAGGAGCGTTGCGCGATCTTATCCGGGACCACCGTCGGCCGGCCAGCGCAGCGCGTGATCCGAGCACAGGCAGTCTCTGCACG
This sequence comes from Burkholderiales bacterium, assembly GCA_036381895.1. Lineage (GTDB taxonomy): Bacteria > Pseudomonadota > Gammaproteobacteria > Acidiferrobacterales > Sulfurifustaceae > JACQFZ01. Next base: position 18,123 of record DASVBY010000026.1, read on the forward strand.
TACGCGCGGCGGTTCCGCTCGCGACGCGCGCCGCGGCGCTCGGGCTCGGCGCGCGGCGGCACGCGCGGCAGACGGCAGCCGCTCGCGTGCTGCGCCGTACCCGCGACCGGAATGGCGTCTACAATACGAAGCTTTCCGGCGGCGCCGCGCGCCGCCTTCATCGACGAAAGAGTAGAGACCAGCCGCATGCAGAAGTTCGGAATCGGGCAGCCGGCTGCGCGCGTCGAGGACGAGCGCTTTCTCACCGGCCGCGGCCGCTACCTCGACGACGTCAATCTTCCCGGTCAGGCCTATGGCGTGTTCGTGCGCTCGCCGCACGCGCACGCGCGCATCCGCGGGATCGACCTCGCCGCCGCACGCGCGATGCCGGGGGTGCTCGCCGTTTACACGGTCGACGACCTGGCCGCCGACGGCATCGGCGATCTGCCGTGCCTCACCGGAGTCAAACAGCGCGACGGCACGCCGCCCGTGGTTCCGCCGCGGCCGGCGCTCGCGAGCGGATACGTACGCCACGTGGGCGATCCGGTCGTTTTCGTCGTGGCCGAGTCGAAGCTGCAGGCGCAGGACGCGGCCGAGCAGGTGCTCATCGACTATGAGCCGCTGCCCGCCGTCGTGGGGACGGCGGACGCGCTCGCCGAAGGCGCGCTGCAGGTCTGGGAGCAGGCACCGGGCAACGTCTGCATCGACTGGGAGGCCGGCGACGCGCGCAAGACGGCCGAAGCGTTCGCGCGCGCCGAGCGGATCGTAAAGCTCGATCTCGTGAACAATCGCGTCGTGCCGAACCCGATGGAGCCGCGCGGCGCGATCGGCGACGTCGAGGCGGGCAGCGGCCGGCTGGTGCTGCACGTCTCCTGCCAGGGCGTGCACATCATCCGCCGCGCGCTCGCCGAGCACGTGTTCCGCGTCGACGAGCGCGACATCCGCGTGCTCTGCCACGACGTCGGCGGCGGCTTCGGCATGAAGATCTTCCTCTATCCGGAGTACGTGTGCGCGCTCTATGCCGCGCGCAAGCTCGCGCGTCCCGTGAAATGGATTGCCGAGCGCACCGAGGCGTTCCTCGCCGACTCGCACGGCCGCGACCGCGTGACGCACCTCGAGCTCGCGCTCGACCGCGAGGCGCGCTTTCTCGCGCTCAAAGTCGAGACGGTCGCCAACCTCGGGGCGTACCTGTCGAACTTCGCGCCGTTCGTGGCGACCGCCGCCGGTGCCGCGATGCTCGTCGGGTGCTACGCCCTGCCGGCCGCGCACGTACGCATGCGCGGGGTCTTCACGCACACCGCGCCGGTCGACGCCTACCGCGGCGCCGGTCGCCCCGAGGCGATCTATGCGATCGAACGCCTGGTCGACGTCGCCGCGCGCGAGCTCGGGCTGTCGCCGGTCGAGATCCGGCGGCGCAACCTGATCCCGCGCGCGGCCATGCCGTACACGACGGCGCTCGGCGCGACGTACGACTCCGGCGACTTCGTGCGCAATCTCGAGGACGCGGTGGCGGCGGCCCGCTGGAACGAATTCGAAGCGCGCCGGCGCGCGGCGCGGGCGCGCGGGAGGCTCCGCGGCATCGGCCTCGCGAGCTACATCGAGCGCTGTGCCGGCGGTGCGCCGGAGGCGGCGCGGGTCACCGTCGATGCCGGCGGGCGCGTCACGCTCTACGTCGGCACGCAGTCGAACGGCCAGGGGCACGAGACCGCGTTCCGCCAGATCGTCGCCGCACGCCTCGGCCTCGCGTTCGAGGACATCGAGGTGGTGCAGGGTGATTCCGACCGCATCGCATCGGGCGGCGGCACCATGGGGTCGCGTTCGGTGCCGGTCGGCGGCGCGGCGGTGTCGGGGGCCGCGCTCAAGGTGCTCGAGCAGGCGAAACGCAAGGCCGCGGAGCTGCTCGAGGCGGCGGCGGTCGACGTCGAGTACGCGGCCGGCGAGTTCCGCATCGCCGGTACCGATCGCACGATCGGCTGGCGCGACGTGGCGCGCGCCGCCGCACCGGCCGAAGGTGCGATCGGCTTCGACGCCTCCGACAGCTGGAGTCCGCCGAACGCCACGTTTCCGAACGGCGTGCACGTGTGCGAGCTCGAGATCGATGCGGACACCGGCGCCGTGCAGGTGGTGGACTACACGGTGGTCGATGATTTCGGCAAGGTCATCAATCCGCTGCTCCTCGCCGGGCAGGTGCACGGCGGCGTGGGGCAGGGCCTCGGGCAGGCGCTGCTCGAACGCTGCGTCTACGAGCCGGAGTCGGGACAGCTGCTCTCGGCGAGCTTCATGGACTACGCCATACCGCGTGCCGACGACCTGCCTTCGATCCGCTTCCAGCTCAACGAGGTCCCGTGCACGACGAACGCGCTCGGCATCAAGGGCGCCGGCGAGGCGGGCGCGATCGGCGCGCCGCCGGCGATCATCAATGCGGTGGTCGACGCGCTCGCGGAGTTCGGCGTGCGCCATGTGGACATGCCCGCGCGCCCGGAGACGCTATGGCGCTTGATCCGCGAGGGCAGCAAGTAGGCTCGCGGCCGACCGCGCGGACCGCCGAGATCGTGGATGCGAAAGACGGCAGGTGAAAGCGGGGCCGCGCGGCGCAAACCCGGCGCCGGCGCTACGGGACGCTTTCCGGATTCCGGCACTTCGCCGGACTGCGGGTTCACGGAAACGCCGCGGGGACGCCGAGGATGCGCGTAGTGCTCCGGGCAGGAGCGCCTTCCTCCGCGTCCTCCGCGGCAGGATCGATGCTAGCTGTTCAGCGACGCGAGCGAATCGGCTTCGCTGGAGCGGCGCCGGTCCGGATTGCGGCGGCGCTCCACGGCCACCGGGATCTGGCGCTGACGGCGGTCCTGCTTCGAGCGGTAGATGCACTCGCGTACCTTGATCGGGCGGCCGCGCAGCGGCGCGAAGTTGAGCTCCTGGAGCGCTTCGCGCGCGGCGCGTTCCGGCACGAGATACACGTGGCCGTGGCCGAGCGGGCGGCCCGTCGCCTTGTCGACCGGGAGCTTGACGTCGATGATGGTGCCGTAGCCGGAGAACGCCCGGCGGAGGTCGCGCGCCGTCACCGAGCGGTCGAGATTCGATACGAAGATATTCATTGTCCCCCCTGAACCGCTGAGAGCCGCCCATTTTGCGCAAAGCCTGCGGTGCCGGCAAGCGGCCACCCCCGCCGGGGCGCCGGCAATCCCCGGGGTGCACGTCGAGGACCGTCAGCCGGATACGGTCGGGTTCTCGTTCAGCCGGCCCGCCACGAGCTGCGCGAGCTCCACGGCGGAACGCACCCCCATCTTCCGGAACAGGCTCGCCCGGTGCACCTCGACGGTGCGCACCGCGATGCCGAGCTCGTCGGCGATGGCCTTGTTCGGCTTCGCCGTGAGGATGCGCTCCATCACCTCGCGCTCGCGCTTGCTCAGCTGCTGCAGGCGCGCCGCCACCGTGAGCAGCCCCGCGTCCGCTTCGCGCGCGCGGGCATCGAGCGCGATGGCGGCGAGCACGCGGTCGACCAGATCGTTGTCGTCGAACGGCTTTTCGACGAAGTCGTGCGCGCCGCCTTTCAGCGCCGCGACCGCCATCGGCACGTCGCCGTGGCCGGTGAGGATGATGATCGGCAGACGGCTGCCCTGCGCGCGCAGCCGCTCGAGGAGCTCGAGCCCGGACATGCCGTCCATGCGCACGTCGAGCAGCAGGCAGCCGGCCATGTCCGGGCGGTAGTCGGCGAGGAACGCCGCCGCCGAGTCCCAGGCGCGGGCCGGCACCGCGCGCGATCGGAACAGCCACAGGAGCGCGTCGCGGATCGCGGCGTCGTCGTCGACGATGTAGGCGCTGCTCATGCCGCCGCCGGAAGCCACAGGTGGAACACGGTGCCGCCGTCCGCGCGCGCCTCGAACCAGAGCCTCCCGCGGTGCAGCTCCGTGATCGAGCGGCAGATGCTCAAACCCACTCCCATGCCGTCCTCCTTCGTCGAGAAAAAGGGCTCGTACATGCGCGCCGCCACGTCCGGCGCGATGCCGCCGCCACGGTCCGCGACCGACAGCCGCACCCCCTGGTCCCAGGCGGCGGCCGCGACGGCGAGCAGACGCGCCTCCTCCGGGGTGTGCGCCATCGCGTCGATGCCGTTGCGGATCAGATTGAGCAGCACCTGCTCGATCATCACCCGGTCGACGCAGGCAGGCGGCAGATCGGGGGCGACGTCGATGCGCAGGCGCACCGCGCGGCTGCGCGCGATCGACTCGATCAGCCCGATCGTATCTTCGATGATCGGCGGGAGCACGCACGGCTCGAGGCGCGGCTCGCGCCGGCGCGCGAACTCGTGCACGCGCCGGATCACCTGGCCGGCGCGCTGCGCCTGCGCCACGACCTTGCGCAGCGTCTCGATCACCTCGGGGCGCGTCGCGGGCGACTGCTCGAGCACGTTGAGGGTGCCCGTGGTGTAGCTCGAGATCGCCGACAGCGGCTGATTGAGCTCGTGCGCGAGCATGGAAGCCATCTCGCCGAGCGTCACCAGCCGCGCCGTGAACTGAAACTTCTCCTGCTGCTGGCGGTAGAGCTCCTCGGCGCGCTTGCGCGCGGTGATGTCGAGCACCGAGCCCATCCACCCCGTGTGCCGGCCGTGCGCGTCGATGAGCGGCGCCTCGTAGATGAGCGCATCGAAGCGTTCGCCGTTCTTGCGCCGAAAGCGCACCTCGACCGCCTCGTGCGGCCCGCTGCCGGCGAGGATGCGATCGTGCACCGCGACCGTCTGTTCCACGGTTTCCGGCGCCCAGTAGGGCATCGGCGGCCCGCGCCCGATCAGTTCTTCCGCGCTCCAGCCGACCATGCGGCAGAACGCGGGGTTCACGTAGATGATGCGGCCGGTGAGGTCGCGGGCGCGCAGGCCCGTGAGCAGCGAATCCTCCATCGCCTTGCGGAACGCGTGCTCCTCCTGCAGCGCCTGCTCGGCGCTGAGCCGCCGCTGCACGTGCCGCCGCACTGCGCGCAGGCTCAGGAGGATGGCTGCGGCGAGCAGCACGATCGTCCCCATGAGCACGCCCGGGACGAGGCGCGTGCTCGCGCCGTGGGCGGCGATGCGCAGCGTCGCGCCGAGCGGTTCGAACGCGAGCTGATAGGACGGCGCGTTGCGCTCGGCGGGCACCGCCGAGTTGGCCGCGAGTACCGTGCCGGCGTCGTCGATCAGGCTCAGCCGATAGCGCTCGGTGAACCACCAGGGGACGGTCTGTGTGATCAGGGTGTAGGTCGAATAGACCCCGACCGTGACCCCGGCGAGGGTGCCTGCGCGATAGTGCGGCACATAGACGTCGAAGCGGGCGTCGTTGCCTTCGATCGCGTAGGGGGGGCTGTAGAGCGGGCGCCCGAGGCGCGCGGCCGAGCGCAGCGCCTCGTGCTGCGCCCGCGCGGCGGCGAACGGCGCGGCGCGGGGCAGCGAAGGCGGGACCGCCTCGAGCACGCGCCCCTGCGGGTCGAGCCAGGCGATCTGGACCAGGCTGTCGCTCTGCTCGATGAGGCTCTGCGCCCGCAGCCGGCGGGTACGCGCATCGGCGTCGTGCTCGAAGAGGTCGGCGCCGAGGATCCCGAGCTGCTCGGCGTTGCGGTCCATCTGGAAACGCAGCGCCTGCTCGATCCAGAGCACGTCGCTGATGAGCGCGAGCCGCTGTTCCTCGCGTTCGTTGTCGTACAGCAGCCAGAGCAGGACCCCGATCACGACGGGCAGCAGCGCCGCGGCGATCCAGGGGAGCCGCCACACCCAGCGCGGGGTGCGAAGCGGCGGCTTCAGGGTGTCGAGGTTAGCGAGGACGGGTACGTTCACGGGACCGCTGCAGGCGCGCGCGGTGCAGCGGCGCCTCACCGGATCGATCCCTGATCGTTGTTCGGAGGCGCTACTCCTACACTATATAAGGTGTGCACGGCAAGCCGCGGCGCCATGCCGCGGACGATCCTGTGGAAACCCACAGGTTGCCGGCGGATCGCGGGCGCGCACAATGCACGTCCACGTTAGAATCATGCCCGGTCAATCCGGGCAAATGCCATCCACACGGGGGAAGCAACATGTCCATACCAGCCAAGAAACTCGGCCTGCTGCTCGCCGTCGTCCTCGCGGCCGGTGCGCTGCCGGCGCATGCGGCCAAGTTCATCAACGTGCTCACCGGCGGCACCAGCGGCGTGTACTACCCGCTCGGCGTGGCGCTGTCGCAGGTCTACGGCAAGGCGTTGCCGGACGCCAAGGTGAGCGTGCAGGCGACCAAGGCGTCGGCCGAGAACCTGAACCTGCTGCAGTCGGGACGCGGCGAGATCGCGTTCACGCTCGGCGACGCGCTCTCGGACGCCTGGCGCGGCGTCAAGGAGGCCGGCTTCCCGCAGCCGCTCAAGAAGCTGCGCGCGATCGCGGGCATCTATCCGAACTACATCCAGATCGTCGCGGCGGCGGATTCGGGCATCAAGACGCTCGCCGATCTCAAGGGCAAGCGGGTGTCGGTCGGCGCGCCGAAGTCCGGCACCGAGCTCAACGCCCGCGCCGTGTTCAAGGCCGCGGGCCTCTCCTATGACGATTTCTCGCGCGTCGAGTATCTGCCGTTCGGCGAGTCGGTCGAGCTGATCAAGAACCGCCAGCTCGACGTGACGCTGCAGTCGGCGGGCCTCGGCGTCGCGTCGCTGCGCGACCTCGCGACCGCGGTCAAGATCGTCGTCGTGCCCATCCCCGCGGACGTGGTCGCGAAGATCGGCGACCCGGCGTATCAGCCGGCGACGATTCCGGCGAACACGTATCAGGGCCAGACGGAGGCGGTGCCGACCGCCGCAGTGCGCAACTTCCTCGTGACGCACTCGGACGTTTCCGACGAAGTCGCGTATACGATGACGAAGGCGCTGTTCGACAACCTCGATCAGCTGGTCGCGGCGCACAAGGCGGCTTCCGCGATCAAGCGCGACGAGGCCGCGAAGAACACGCCGGTGCCGCTGCATCCGGGCGCCGAGCGTTACTACCGCGAGGCGGGTCTCCTCTAACCCCAGGACGGAGCCGCGCGCGCCGCGCGCGGCTCCGTTTTCACGTTGCACGCCATACCGAGCGGCACACATGCAGTCGGAAATTCCGCAGGAGCCGCAGGGCGCACCAGCGCCCGCTGATCACGCGGCGAAACGCGACCTGCGCGGCTGGAGCGGGCGGGCGCTGCTCGTCGCCGCGCTCGCGTTCTCGTTCTTCCAGCTCATGGTGGCTGCGTACCATCCGTTCTCGAGCATCGTGATCCGTTCGCTGCACGTCGGCTTTCTGCTGCTGCTGACGTTCATGCTGTATCCGCTGACCGGCCGGCGGCCGTCGACGCACATACCTTGGTACGACTGGATTCTCGCCGCGACGGCGTTCGCGCTCGCCTTCTACCACATGATCTTCGAGGCCGAGGTGGTGCAGCATTCGGGCGATCCGACCGTCGCCGAGCTCATCATCGGCACCGCGATCGTGGTCATGGTGTTCGACGCCGCGCGCCGCATCATGGGCTGGCCGCTGCCGATCGTGTGCGGTGCGTTCCTGCTGTACGGCCTCTTCGGCCAGTACTTCCCCGGCGATCTCGCGCACCGCGGCTACAGCTTCGGGCAGATCGTCGGCCAGATGTACCTCGGCACCGACGGCATCTACGGTATTCCGACGCTCGTTTCGGCGACGTACATTTTCCTCTTCATTCTGTTCGGCAGCTTCCTCGAGCATGCCGGCATGATCCAGCTGTTCAACAACGTCGCGCTCGGCCTCGTCGGCGGCTCGCGCGGCGGCCCCGCGAAGGTGTCCGTCGTCTCCTCCGGCTTCATGGGCACGATCAGCGGTTCGGGCGTCGCCAACGTGCTCACGGTCGGCCAGTTCACGATCCCGCTCATGAAGCGCTTCGGCTATCGCCCGGTGTTCGCCGGCGCGGTCGAGGCGACGTCGTCCATGGGCGGGCAGATCATGCCGCCGGTGATGGGTGCCGTCGCCTTCATCATGGCCGAGACCCTGAACGTGCCGTATGCGGAAGTGGTCAAGGCGGCGGTGATCCCGGCGCTGCTCTACTACTTTACCGTCTTCATGATGGTGCACCTCGAGGCCGGGCGCGCCGGGCTGCTCGGGCTTCCGAAGGACCAGCTGCCGAGCGCCTGGCTCGCGATCAGGGAGAAGTGGTACCTGGTGCTGCCGCTCGCGGTGCTGGTGTACATGCTGTTCCACGGCTTCACGCCGATGTACGCCGGCATGACCGGACTCGCGCTCACCGCGGTGCTGATCCTCGGCACCACCATCGCGGCGCGCATCGGTCCGGTCGCATTTCGCTACGCGTTCTGGATCGCGGTCGGGCTCGGGCTCGCCGCCTTCAATGCCCGCGTCGACGGCCGCATGCTCGGCGTCAACGCCGTCATCGCCGTGATCGTGACGCTGATCGCCGTCTGCGTGTTCGTGCGCGGCGGGCGCGAGACGCTGCGCAATCTGCGCGACGCGATGGTCGATGGCGCGCAGCAGGCGCTCCCGGTCGGCATCGCCTGCGCCGTGGTCGGCGTGATCATCGGCGTGCTGACCCTGACCGGTGCGGCGTCGAGCTTCGCCGGCTACGTGCTGCACGTGGGCGAGCAGAGCCTGTTCCTGTCGCTGGTGCTGACCATGCTCGTCTGCCTCGTGCTCGGCATGGGCATCCCGACGATCCCGAATTACATCATCACGAGCTCGATCGCGGCGCCGGCGCTGTTGCAGCTCGGCGTGCCGCTGATCGTGTCGCACATGTTCGTGTTCTACTTCGGGATCATGGCCGATCTCACCCCGCCGGTTGCGCTGGCGGCGTTCGCCGCGGCGCCAATCGCGAAGGAGTCGCCGATGAAAATCGGCGTGAAGGCGACGCAGCTCGCCATCGCCGGCTACATCATGCCGTTCATCGCCGTCTACGATAACGCGCTCATGCTACAGGGCGATGCGAGCGCGTGGGCGGTGGCTTACGTCGTCGGCAAGTGCCTGCTCGCGATCACGCTCTGGGCCGCGGCCATCGTCGGGTATCTCGCCGCCCGCCTGAACGCGGCCGAACGCCTGTTCGCGTTCGTGGCCGCGGCGATGCTCGTCGTCGCTTCACCGCTCAGCGACCAGATCGGCTTCGCCATGGCGGCCGCGTTCGTCCTCTGGCACGTGCCCCGGGCGCGCCGTGCAGCCGCGCGGCCGGCGGCGGCGCGCGGCGGCGCCGATGCTTGAGATCTGCGTGATCGCGGGCGCGCTTCATTGGGCGCTCGCGGCCGATCGCTTCACGCTCGCCTGGAATCACTCGATCGAGAAGGTGCGCTGGGAAGAGGACTACCGCCGCGAGGGCCGGATGCTCGTGCTCGCTGCCGCGCGCGTGCGCGGCTCCGGCGCCGGCATGGAGCCGCCGCCGGGCTCGGTGCTGCGCGACGGCGCATGGCACTACCGGCCCGCGCTCGCGCCGCTCCCGCGGCTGGTGCTCGCGAATTCAGCGTACGGCGGCAGCTACGAGCTCTGCACCGCCGAGGGCTGTCGCAAGCTCCCGCCCGCCTCGCCGACGATCATCGAGCCTTGCCCGGCCCGCTAGGGACCACCGGATGACGTTCTCTTTGCGCCCTTCGCGTCCGTGGTGGACGCACCTGGTCGCGGCGGCCGTCGCGCTGGCGGCCGGCGCGGCGTTGGGCCTGGGCCTGTGGCTGTACCGCGCGCCGCAGGCGACCGAGCCGATCGTCATCAAGTTCAGCCACGTCGTGGCCAACGACACGCCGAAGGGCAAGGGCGCGCTCAAGTTCAAGGAGCTCGCCGAGGCGCGCACCGCGGGTGCGGTGCGCGTGGAGGTCTACCCGAACAGCACGCTCTACAAGGACAAGGAGGAGATGGAGGCGCTGCAGCTCGGTGCCGTGCAGATGCTCGCGCCGTCGCTCTCGAAGTTCGGGCTGCTCGGGATCCGCGAGTTCGAGGCATTCGACCTGCCCTACCTCTTCGACGACTACGCCGCGCTGCGCAAAGTCACGGACGGGCCGGTCGGCCGGCGGCTGCTCGCGAAGCTCGAGGCGAAGGGCATCATCGGGCTCGCCTACTGGGACAACGGCTTCAAGGTCATGAGCGCGAACCGGCCGCTGCGCCGCCCGGCCGATTTCGCCGGTCTGCGCATGCGGATCCAGCCATCGAGCGTGCTCGACGCCCAGATGCGCGCGCTCGGCGCGATTCCGAACAAGATGGCGTTCTCGGAAGTGCGCCGGGCGCTCGAGACCGGCGTCGTCGACGGCACCGAGAATCCGCCGTCGAATCTCTACACCCAGGGCATGCACCGGGCACAGACCCACGTCACGGTCTCGAACCACGGCTATCTCGGCTATGCCGTCATCGTGCAGGAAAAGTTCTGGAAGGCGCTGCCCTGGCGCATCCGCCGGGCGCTCGAGGCCGCGATGGCCGAGGCGACGCAGTACGCCAACGCCATCGCCAAGGCGGAGAACGACCGCGCCCTCGCGGCGGTGCGCGCCTCGGGGAAGGTTCAGGTGATCGAGCTGAGCGAGGCGGAAAAGCGCGCCTGGAAGCGGGCGCTGATGCCGGTGCACCGGGAGATGGAGCAGCGTGTGGGCGCCCGGACGCTCGCGGAAATCTACCGGGCGACGGGCTTCGATCCGGACGGCCTCTGAGTCCGGAGGGGCTGGGAGGCGAGGCGCAGGGGCGCGGCGGCGAATGAGCCGCGAACTGCGGTGGACCGCGTTCAACGCCAGGGGCGGCGGCCGGACTCGCACGGAGACGTCGGGGGCGGCCTCCAAATCGAACGCTTACGCGTTGGATGCTGGCGCGCCGCCGCGCCGTTCGTTTGGCCGCGGACGGCGAGCGGCGCGGCACCGGCCGGCGGCGACTGTGGAAACCCACAGCTTGCGGGCGGCTGCCAAGTCGGCAGAATTCAGGCGCTCCCTGGCGGGCTGTCTCGCCGAGACGTCCCGCCGCGTTTTACGATTCCACTTCCTGGGGACGTCAACGAGGCAAACATGAAAGCAAGTACTCGAAGAGTCGCTCTTGCGGTCGCTGCACTCCTCGGCGCGGCGCTTTCCTTCACTTCCGCGCAGGCGGCCGATTACCCGACCAAGCCGATCACCATGCTGGTGCCGTTCTCGGCCGGCGGACCGACCGACACCGTCGCGCGCCTGATCGCGCAGCCGATGGGTGATGACCTCGGTCAGCAGATCATCGTCGAGAACGTGGCCGGCGCCGGCGGCACGCTCGCCGCGGAACGCCTGACGCGCGCTCCGGCCGACGGCTACACGATCCTGATCCACCACATCGGCATGTCCACGGCGCCGACGCTCTACCGCAAGCTGCGCTACAACCCGCTCGAGGATTTCGAGCACATCGGCCTCATCAACGAAGTGCCGATGACGATCGTCGCGCGCCACAACTTTCCGCCGAAGGACCTGAAGGAGCTGGTGCAGTACGTCAAGGACAACAAGGACAAGGTGACCTACGCGAACGCCGGCATCGGCGCGGCGTCGCACCTCTGCGGGCTGCTGTTCATGTCCACCGTGGGCGTGCAGCTCACCACCGTTCCGTACAAGGGCACCGGCCCGGCGATGAACGATCTGCTCGGCGGGCAGGTCGATTTCATGTGCGACCAGACGACGAACACGACGAGCCAGATCAAGGGCGGCAAGATCAAGGTCTACGCCGTTACCACCGCCAGCCGCGTCGCGTCGCTGCCCGACGTGCCGACCACCAAGGAGGCGGGGCTGCCGGGCGTCGAGGTGTCGGTGTGGCACGCGTTGTACGCGCCGAAGGGCACGCCGAAGGAGATCGTCGACCGTCTGAGCAAGGCGCTGCAGTTCGCGCTGAGGGACAAGAACGTCGCCGACCGCTTCGGCGATCTCGGCACCGAGCCGATCGCGCAGAATCGCGCGACGCCGCAGGCGCACCGCGCGCACCTCAAGTCCGAAATCGAGAAGTGGCGGCCGATCATCAAGGCCGCGGGCGTGTACGCCGACTAACGCGCCGCACCGCGCCGCCGGTCCCCCGGCGGCGCGGGCGCTCCCACCGGAGGGGCGCGGCGCGGGCGCCGGCCGGTTGCAGCGCCGGTTCTCGAAGCCCATCATGCGGCCTGCCTGCGCGTCAGCCTGGCGACAACAACGATCATGTCGATTCGCAATCCCAAAGATTTCTGGGCGGGCCTGATGTATATCGCGCTCGGTCTCGGCGCGATGTACATCGCCCGCGACTACGAGATGGGCAGCGCCCTGCGCATGGGGCCCGGCTACTTCCCGACGCTGCTCGGCGCGCTGCTCGCCCTGATCGGGCTCGTGTCGCTGGCGCGCTCGTTCTACAGCGAGGGCGAGCCGATCGGCGCGCTGGCCGTGAAGGCGACGCTGCTCGTCTGCGGCGGCACCGTGCTCTTCGCCGTGCTGCTGCGCGGCGCCGGGCTAGTGGTCTCGATCATCGCGCTCGTGCTGGTGGGCTCGGCTGCCAGCGTGCGCTTCCGCTGGGGCACGGTCGGGCTGCTCGCGGTCGGGCTGGCGGTGTTCTGCGTCCTCGTGTTCGTCCGCGGGCTCGGCGTGCCGCTGCCCGTGGTCGGCTCCTGGTTCGGCGGGTGAGACCGTGGCGGAGCTGATCTCGAATCTCGGCATCGGGTTCGATGCCGCGTTCACCTGGATCAACCTGCTCTACTGCCTCGCGGGCGTGTTCCTCGGCACGTTGATCGGCGTGCTCCCGGGCCTCGGCCCGACCGCGACGATCGCGATGCTGCTGCCGCTCACGTTCACGCTGCCGCCGGTGTCGGCGCTCATCATGCTCGCGGGCATCTACTACGGCTCGCAGTACGGCGGCTCGACCACGGCGATCCTGGTCAACCTTCCTGGCGAAGCGGCGTCGGTAGTCACGACGCTCGACGGCTACCAGATGGCGCGGCAGGGCCGGGCGGGTGTCGCGCTCGCGACGGCGGCGATCGGCTCGTTCTTCGCCGGTACGGTCGCGACGTTCATCATTACACTGTTCGCTCCGCCGCTCGCCGAGATCGGCTTGATGTTCGGCGCCGCCGAGTACTTCTCGCTCATGGTGCTCGGTCTCGTGGCCGCGGTGGTGCTCGCGCGCGGCTCGCTGCTGCACGCGCTCGGCATGGTGCTGCTCGGGCTGCTGCTCGGGCTCGTCGGCACCGACGTCAATTCGGGGGCGCTGCGCTTCACGTTCGGCCTGCCGCGCCTCGCCGACGGCATCAGCTTCGTGGTCGTGGCGATGGGCATGTTCGGGCTCGGGGAGATCATCCGCAACCTCGAGCACGAAGCCTCCCGCACGATGGTGACGAAGAAGATCACCAGCCTGATCCCGACCCGCGAGGACTTCAAGCGCATGGTGGCGCCGATCCTGCGCGGCACCGCGCTCGGCTCGATGCTCGGGATCCTCCCCGGCAGCGGCTCGATCCTCGGCGCCTTCGCGGCGTACTCGGTCGAGAAGAAAGTGTCGAAGCATTCGGCCGAGTTCGGCAAGGGTGCGATCGAGGGCGTGGCGGCGCCGGAGTCGGCGAACAACGCCGGGGCGCAGACTTCCTTCATCCCGATGCTCACGCTCGGGATCCCGTCGAATCCGGTCATGGCGCTCATGATCGGCGCCATGATCATTCAGGGCATCCAGCCGGGACCGGCCGTCATCAGCGAGCAGCCCGATCTCTTCTGGGGCATCATCGTGTCGATGTGGATCGGGAACCTGTTCCTGATCGTGCTCAACCTGCCGATGATCGGGCTGTGGGTGCGCATCGTCTCGGTACCGTACCACGTGCTCTATCCCGCCATCCTCGTGTTCGCCGCGATCGGCGTCTTCAGCCTCAGAAACGCCGAGTTCGACGTGCTCATGCTCGCGCTCTTCGGCCTGCTCGGCTACATCTTCGCGAAACTCGACTGCGAGCCGGCGCCGATGCTGCTCGGCTACATCCTCGGCCCGATGATGGAGGAGTACCTGCGGCGTGCGCTGCTGCTCTCGCGCGGGGATCCGATGACGTTCATCGACCGGCCGATCAGCGCGACGCTGCTCGCCTGCGCGGTGGTGGCGATCGTGATCGCGTTCCTGCCGGCGATCAGCAAGAAGCGCGAGGAGGTCTTCCAGGAGGATTGAGGCGCGCCCGGCGTCGCGGGATATTCCCGACTCCGCTTTCGGAGTTCGTCAACGCCTTCGCGAGATTCCCCGGTCGGTCAGGGCGAGCCCGTAGCGACGCGGTGCTCGCGCTTGCGTAAGGTTCGCGGATGGAGAGGGAAGGGTTCCCTCACGCGGACAAGGAGAGTTTCATGCGCAAGCGGCTCGTACTCCTGATCGCCTTTTCCGCAGCATCGACCTTCGTCTTCGCTCAGACGGGCGCCGGCGAAGACCGGCAGGCCGATGGCGGCGGCACCATGACCTCGTTCACCGAGATCGACAAGGACGGCAACGGCTATCTGGAGCAGGACGAGGCCAGCGGCATCGGCGGCCTGGGTTTCGGGAGCATCGACATCAACTCGGACGGGCGCATCAGCCGGGCGGAGTTCGAGATCGCGATGCGCGGCAGCCCGAGCAACAGCGGCTGAGCGCACCGACGGGGCCGGAAACGCATGACGACGGTGCCGCCCCGTCCTGCCGCATTCGCGGCGGCTGCAGTCTTACGCACGCGTCGGGGTAGGGGCGCGAAACGCGCCAAGCGGCTGTCGTTGACGCAGGCATCGTCAGTCGAAGAAGCGCGCGAGCGCCGCCTCGCTCACCGTTGCCTCGCCCTTGAGCGGCTGCAGATCCGCGAACAGATCCTCGCGGCTCTCGCCGACGAGCAGCGGCCGGAACGGCCGCAATCCCGGGTAGGGCCGGCAGAAGAACTTGAACGTCTGCCGGTGGAACAACCGGCAGTGCGTCGGATCGGCGACCGCATTGACGCACTGCCAGTGCGGCACCATGACGTGCAGCACGCCGTCGCGTCGCAGCACCCGGTGCACCTCGTTCATGAGGTGCAGCAGATCGCGCACGTGCTCGAGGAAGTGGATCGCGTAGACCTGATCGACGCTGTCGTCGGCGAACGGCAGCCCGTGCTCGAGGTGCGCGACCACGTCGACCGCCGCGTGCCGATGGCGATCGACGCCGATCGCTCCCGGCTGCTTGTGGCTGCCGCAGCCGAGGTCGAGCACGCACGGGGACGGCGCATCCTCGATCTGTACGCGCTCCCACACGGCGTTGACGCCGCGCACGCGCCCGATCACCTGCCGCAGGCGCGCGCGCACCGCGGCACTCGGCACGCGGCCGCTCACGTGCGCGACGCCGCCGTGCACGCGCAGTGCGAGCCGCAGTTCCTGCAGCACCGGATCGTCCCGCAGCACCTCCTCGACGTCGGCCGCGATCGCGGCATCGCGCAGCTCCGCGCCGGACGGCATGCCCGTGATCCTCATTCATCGGGAAGGAGCCGGGGAGTGTGCCGGCCGCCGGCATCGCCGCAAATCCGGTATCCCCTGCAGCGGCACGGCCGCGGGCGCGAAGCGAGATCCGGTGCAAACTTCACGCGCAGCGCTGCGCGCCGCCCGATGCGCCGCACTCCCCACCCGCGACTTCCGACCGGCCGCAAACCGCGTCACCGCTTCCCTGCCGGAAGATCGGCGCGCACCTAGCCGTGCACGTCCGCAGTGCTTCCCGGATCGTCCAGGCGAGCGTCGAGCGCGAGCGCGCCGAGACGCTCATCGCGGCACGGCGAGGAGTGCGGAACTGCGCCGTCGGCTCGGGTCTCGGGCGCTTTGTCCAGACGACCAAACCCCGATCCTTCTCGTGTGAAACCCGCATTGCCCGCTGCGGCACGGCGTTCCTATGCTCCGACCGGTCGAAACAGCGAATAACGAATGATCCGGCACGCCCGTACAGGGAGCGCGTTCGCCGCGGAGGCGACGATCAGGTTCTGCCGCGGCGCGGCGCTTGCGGGCCTCTGCGCCGGCCTGTGGGCACTCGCTGCCTGCGGCTCCGGCGAAGCCGGCACGGCGGAGCGGCCGGCCGCCGAGCCGACGCAGATCCGCTACGTCGAAGTCTCCTGGGATCCGAACCGCGAGTCCGGCGTCAATCGCGCCGGCGGCGGCTATCGCGTCTATCACGGCACCACTCCCGGGTTCAGTCTCGGCGGCGCCCGGTTCGTGGACGTGCCGTACGCCGGCGGTGAGACGACGCCGACCCGCGCCCTGCTCGCGCTCGCGCCGGGGACGCATTACATCAAAGTGGTCGCATACTCGGCGCTCAATCCGGCCGGCAGCGCGCCTTCGGCCGAAGTCGCGATAACGGTGCCGGCCGCGCCCGAAGTGTTCGTGCGGGTGCAGCATGACTAGCGCGTACGCGGCGGTGCTCTTCGCGCTCGCCCTCTTCGCCGTGCCGGCGCGCGCCGGCGAGCGTCCTGCCGCGATCGCCGCTGCGCGTGCCCCGACGCCGGTGCCGGACGAGCTCCTCGTGCGCTTCAAGGCCGAAGCGACTGCGGGCCCGGCGGGCGTCGCCCAGCGCCTCGGCGACCGGCTGCAGCGCGCGCTCGGCGCGCGCTATGCGGTGGTGAAGCTCGACGCCGGCAAGCCCCTCGCCGACGCGCTTGCCGCCTACCGCGCGATGCCCGAGGTCGAAGCGGTGCAGCCGAACTATCGCTACCGCTTCCTCGCCGTGCCGAACGATCCGCTGTATCCGCAGCTCTGGGCGCTCAACAACGACGGCCAGCCGGTCGAGGGCGGGACGCCGGCCGCGGCCATACCCGGGTCGGACCTCGACATGGAGCGTGCCTGGAACGAGATCACCGACTGCACGAGCGTGATCGTCGCCGTCCTCGACAGCGGCGTGAACTACCTGCACCAGGATCTCGCCGGGAATCTCTGGGACGGCACCGCCGCGGGCTTTCCGCTGCACGGCTACGATTTCCTCGACGACGACAACGACCCGATGCCGGCGGATGCGTTCGGCCACGGTACGCACGTCGCGGCGACGATCGGCGCCGTCGGCAACAACGGCCTCGGCGTCGCAGGCGTGTGCTGGCGCGCGCGGATCATGGCGCTGCGCATCGGCGACCGGCGCGGCGCGACCACCGCGCGCATCGTGCAGGCGATGCAGTTCGCGATCGAGCACGGCGCCCGCATCGTCAACCTGAGCCTCGGCGGCTCCGAGCACGATCCCGCATTCGAGGCGGAAGTCGAGCGCGCCCGCCGCCTCGGCGTGCTCGTTGTGACCGCGGCGGGCAACGAGGGCGCGGACAACGACGACGGCGCGAGCCCGTTCTTTCCCTGCGACTTTCCCCAGGACAACGTGGTGTGCACGGCTGCGCTCGACCAGTCGTACAACCGCGCGAGCTTCAGCAATTTCGGTGCGGTGAGCGTCGACGTCGGTGCGCCGGGCACGAACATATTGAGCGCCTGGCCGGGGCGCGTGCGCGCCGACGATCTGCGCGGCTGGGTGCGCACCGGCGGCTGGACCGAAGCGGTTTGCAACTTCAACCTCGGACGCCTGCCGGCGCTCGTCAATCCCGCGAGCTGGTGCGCGACGCCGCCCGGCGCCTATGCCGCGGACGCGAACGACGTCGCCTACAAGGCGTTCGATCTCGCCGGCGTGCGGCACGCGCGCGCAAGCTTTTTCCGCTTCCTTGCGACCGAGCCCGATGTCGATTTTCTCGGCTACGCGCTGAGCCCGGCGGGCGGGGATCCGTTTGCGGCCGGATCCGTGATCGCGCTGCACTCGGGCTCCGCCGGCACCCGGCCCATCGAAGAGAGCATCGACCTCGACGGCTGCTTCACGAGCAGCTGCACGTTCGGGTTCCGCCTGCAATCGAACGCGACCGTCGCCGACCGCGGCGTGGCGATCGTGGGATTCCGGATCGACACGGTCGAGCCGAACGCGAACGCGTACGCCGTGCTGCAGGGCACGTCCATGGCGGCGCCGCACGTGGCCGGTGTGGCCGCGCTCGTCTGGGCGTACAACCCCCGATACACCTACGCCGACGTGCGCGCCGCGCTCATCGAGGGCGGTGAGCCGGTCGCGGCGCTCGCGGGCACCACCGCGAGCGGCCGCGCCGTCAACGCCTTCGGCGCGCTGCAGTACATCGCGCCGCCCGCCGGCGTCGCGGCGGTCGTGCGTTAGCCGCGATGCGCCGCGTCCGCCGGCTCGCCCTCGCGCTCGTGCTCCTCGCCGCGGTCGGCGCCGCGGGCGAGGGCAGCGCGTCCGATGCCGGCAGCTACGTGCCGCGCGAGTACATCGTCACGCTTGCCGGAGCCGATGCGGTGCAGGTCCTGCACGCGCTCTACGCCGAGTACGGCATCGAGCGGCTGCAGCCGCTCGGCGAGGGGCGCTTTCTCCTGCGGCTCGCGCGCGATCCCGGCATCGAGACCCTGCGCGCGGCGGCGGAAGCGTCGGGGCGCCGGGTCGAGCTCGCGCGCAATTTCATTTACCGCTACCAGCGCTGAGCGGCTGCCGCGGCTCTTGTCCCTGCTGCGTGCAGGGACTCGTCCGCGTGTCCTCGCCCGATCCTGCATGAGTGACCCGATAGGAACCGAACGGCGGAAGTCGCATGCTTGGCCTTCTATTCGCCGGCGACACCAATGCCCGTCCGCGGCTGCTCTACGTGATCGACCGCACGCACATATACGCCGACGCGATCGTGGAATCGGCCATCGACGCCATCGTCGGCCGCGACGTCGACGGTATCATCCGCAGCTGGAACCCGGCGGCGGCGCGCCTTTACGGCTACTCCGCGGGCGAGGCGATCGGACGGGCGATGGATTTCCTCGTTCCCGCAGAGCAGCGGCGGGAAGAGGAGCAGCTGCTCCTGCGGCTGCGCGCCGGCGAGTCGATCGACTTCTTCGATACGCTGCGCCTGGCGAAGGACGGCCGCGCGCTCACCGTATCCCTGCGGTTGTCGCCGATCCGCAATGAGCACGGGCAGTTGGTCGGCGTTTCCGAGGTGGCGCGCGACATCAGCGGGTGGCGCGAAGCGGAACGCGCGCAGGCCTATCTCGCCGCGATCGTCGACTTCGCGGACGACGCGATCATCAGCAAGAGTCTCGAGGGCGCGATCCAGAGCTGGAACCGCGGCGCCGAGCGCATCTTCGGCTACAGTGCCGCCGAGGCGATCGGGCGGCCGATCGCCCTGCTGATTCCACCCGAGCTGCAGCACGAGGAGCCGCAGATCCTTGCGCGGCTGCGCGCCGGCGAGCGCGTCGATCACTACGAAACCGAGCGCGTCGCCAAGGACGGCCGCCGCATTCCGGTCTCGCTCACGGTCTCGCCGATCCGAGACCGCGCCGGACGCATCATCGGCGCCTCGAAGATTGCGCGCGACATCAGCGAGCGCAAGCGCGCCGAGGCCTTCCGGCGCGCCAAGACCGCGGAGCTGCAGACGATCATCGAAGCGGTGCCGGCCGCGGTACTGATTGCCGAGGACCGCGAGTGCCGCTCGGTGCGCGCGAATCGTGCGGGCCACCTGCTGCTGCAGGCGCTCGCAGGCGGGGTCCGACCGGCGCCGGGGCCGGATGTTCTCGGCGAGGTGCGGTCGATCGAGCGGCGCGTAGCGCCCGCGGGCGAGCTCGGCAGCCTGCGGCGCGCCGCCGCCGGGGAAGCCGTGCAGGACTGGGAGGAACGGGCGCACTTCCCCGACGGCACGCTCCGGTACTACCTCGGCAACGCGGTGCCGCTCCACAACGAGGCCGGCGCGCCGCAGGGGGCGGTGGCGGCGCTGATCGACATCACGGCGCGCGTGCAGGCCGAAGAGGCGCTGCGCCAGGCGGACCGGCGCAAGGACGAGTTCCTCGCGATGCTCGCGCACGAGCTGCGCAACCCGCTCGCCCCGATCCGCAGCGGGCTCGACCTCCTCGAACGCAGCTTCGACGATCCGGTGCGGCACAACTGGGCGCTGCAGGTGATCGATCGCCAGCTCACGCAGCTCACGCGCATCGTCGAGGATCTGCTCGATCTCGCGCGCATCATCGGCGGTCACGTCGTGCTCAAGCGCGAGCCCGTGGCGCTCGGCGCGCTCGTATCGCGCGCGATCGAGACCGCGCGCCCGCTCGTCAGCTCCCGCCGCCATCTGCTGCGCATCGACCTGCCGCTCGCCGAGGTGCGCGTGCACGTCGATGCGGCGCGCGTGGTGCAGGCGCTCTCGAACCTGCTCACGAACGCCGCCAAGTTCACCGGCGAGGGCGGGACCATCACCGTGACCGCGGACGTGGATCCGGATCGCGTCACCGTGCGCGTCGCGGACAACGGCCGCGGCATCGAGCCCGAGATGCTGCCGCGCATGTTCGATATGTTCGTGCAGGGCAGGCAGGATTACGCGCGGCCCGAAGGCGGTCTCGGCATCGGGCTCGCCGTGGTGCGCCGGATCGCGGAGCTGCACGGCGGCGGCGTCGAGGCCCACAGCGCCGGCTCCGGCCGGGGCGCGGAGTTCTGTCTGACGCTGCCGCTCGCCGGGCCGGGCGAGGGCCGGCGCGCGAGCGCGCCCGTCGAGGCGCCCGCGCGCATGCCGCCGCGGCGCGTGCTCATCGTCGACGACAACCGCGACGCCGCCGACATGCTCGCCGAAACGCTGCGCCTGCACGGACACGAAGTGGCGAGCCATTACGACGGCGAGGGGGTGCTGCAGCGGGCGCTCGGCTTCCGGCCGGATGTCGTGATCCTCGATCTCGGTCTGCCGGGGCGCAGCGGGTTCGACGTGGCGCGCGAGCTGCGCGCGCACCCGACGCTCGGCCGGCTGCCGCTGATCGCGTTGACCGGGTACAGCCAGGCGAGCGACATGGAGCAGAGCCGCGCGGCGGGACTCGACTTCCACCTGGCGAAGCCGGTCGACACGCACGTGCTGCTGAAGCTGATCGCGAATCCGCCGCGGCGGAACTGAACGCGGGCGGCTAGCGCCCGATCGCGCTGCGAATGCGCGCAACGATGGCGTCGACCGGCAGTGCGGCGTCGATCGCGAGCGCGCGGCGCGGTGGCTCGAGGGCCGCGAGCTGACTGTCGAGCAGGCCGGCCTTCATGTAGTGCCCGGCGCGCGCCGCGAGGCGCGCGTGCAGGAGCGGCGGGTCGCCCTCGAGGTGGACGAAGTGCACACGCGCAGGGTCGACGCGCAGCCGCGCGCGGTAGCGGCGCTTGAGGGCCGAGCAAGCGACGACCGCACCGGTTCCGCGCGCGAGATAGCCCGCGATCCGCTCGCGCACCCGTTCGAGCCACGGCGCGCGGTCCTCGTCGGTGAGCGGGACGCCGCGCGCCATCTTTGCGACGTTCGCGGCCGGGTGCAGGTCGTCGCCGTCGAGGAACTCCCATCCGAGCGCCGCGGCCACACGCCTTCCGACCGTGGTCTTCCCCGTCCCGGCAATTCCCATGACGACGATGACGGGTTCGTTCCGCGGCAGAGGGTCGTCCATGGCTTCTTCGACCCGCGCGGTCCGCAAGCGTATGCGTGCACGCAACCGCAGTCGGCGCGGCAGCACACCGCTACGGCATTGCACCGCTCGCTTCGCGCGCACCGCGTGCGCGATGCCAGGCGGCGCGACCGCAGGAACAGCGCCATGAATCGCAGCGCCCGCCGACCGCAGGGCATCGAGGCCGCCGAGGAGACGCGCCTTCATCGGCGCGCGTGGGCGGTGCAGCGCCTCGCCTGGACGGTGCTCGCGGTGCTGCTCGCCGCTGCGCTGCTCGGGCTCTTCGGCGGCGGCGGGCCGCTCAGCCGGTCGCAGGCGCGCAGCGCCGACGGCGCGCTCGAAGTGCGCTACGAGCGCTTCGCGCGCCGCGAGGCGCCTGCCGATCTCGAGATACACGCGGCGCCCCGCGGAGCTGCTTCCGGGGAGCTGCACGTGCACATCTCGCGGAAGTATCTCGAAGGCGTGCGCGTGGACCGGATCACGCCCGCACCGGTGCGCGTCGAGGCCGGGCACGAGGACGTGACGTACGTGTTCGCCGCGCGGTCCCCGACGGCGTTCACCTTCCGGCTGCAGCTCCAGACGGCCGGGCGCCTGCAGGGGCAGATTACGCTCGAGCCGGACAGCAGCGTCCGCTTCAGCCAGCTCGTCTACCCCTGAACCGGAAAGGAGAGTGCCATGGAATCGGTGCTGCGCGGAGCCGCGATCTACGTGTTCCTGCTCCTCATCATGCGCGTCTCGGGCAAACGGAGCTTCGCCGAGATCACGACGTTCGACTTCGTGCTGCTGCTCGTGATCGGCGAAACCACGCAGCAGGCGCTGCTCGCCGAAGACTTCTCCATCGTGAACGCCGTCGTCGTCGTCGCGACCCTGGTCGTGATCGACATCGGCCTGTCGCTCTGGAAGCAGCACTCGCCGCGCCTCGCGGCCCTGATCGAGAGCCGGCCGCTGGTGCTGATGGGCGACGGCGAGCTGCTCGAGGATCGCATGAACCGGGCGAGGGTCGACGCGGACGACATTCTCGCCGCGGCGCGCATGACCCATGGCCTCGAACGCCTGGATCAGATCAAGTACGCGGTGCTCGAGCGCAACGGCGGCATCTCGATCATTCCGCGGGAGAGCGGCTGACCCGCACCGACCCTGCCATTCCCTGGCGCTCAGGTCCGCAGGACTCACCGTGTTCTCGGCTTCCTGGCGCCTGGCCGCCCGCGATGCCGCGTGCGCCGCGGAGCGCCGACTGCGCGCGGCGCGCGGGCGCCGGCGCCCACGACACGCGCGCTCCGCAGCGCCGCGAGGATCCAGTCGCGCACGAGCGCCTGCACCTGCCCGGCCGCTTCATCGAGCGTGTGGCCGGCGCCGCGAATGCGCACGAAGCGCTTCGGCTCGCGCGCCAGCCGGTACACGCGCTCCGACGCTTCCCAGGGCACCACCGGGTCCGCGTCGCCGTGTACGAGGAGGATCGAGCAGCGCGGCGCGAGCGCCGCGACCGGATCGGCGCCGTAGCTCTGCGTCGCGAGCGTGACGACCGTGCGCACCGCGGCATTGCGCACCGCCGCCTGGATGACGACGGCACCGCCGAAGGAGTGTCCGACGAGCGCGAGCGCCTGCGCGCCGAGCGACTCGAGCAGCTCGATGCCCGTGGTTACGTCGGCGACGGAACCGGGGAGGTTCTCCGGGTCGCGCAGCCGCACCCGCAGCGACGTGATGCCCTCGGTGCGCAGCTTGGCGCACAGCCGCGGGTAGAGGTTGCGCGCCGGCGTGTCCCAGCCGCCGCCCGCGCCGCCGATCCAGACGGCGCCGAGGGCCGCTTCCCGCGCCCGATAGAGCCGCACCGCCAGCTCGCCCCGCCGCGTTGCCAGCGTCCGTTCCTCGTAGCCGCCGTGTTCTCGGTACGCCACGGAACGTTCGACCGCGCGCGGCCGCGCGTGCTCCCGGACTGTAGCTGGCGCCGTGGGTCCACGCGTACTTGCAGCCCTGCGCCCCTGCGATGCTGTCCGCGGACGGCGCGCGGACGCACGCCATGAGGCGTTCACGCGATCCCATGCCGAGGTCCCTCGAGGGCGTGGGGCGCGGGCACGCGAGCATCACGGCAGGCAGCAACCTGCGCGCCGCCGTCCTCGGCAGCAACGACGGCCTCGTCTCGAACACCGGACCGATCCTCGGCGTCGGCGGCGCCGCGGCGGGCTTCTCGTTCGTGGCACTCGTCCACCGGAAGCTTCGTGCCGCTCCTGCTGCCGTTCGGCGCGTCGGTCGTGTTCGCGGGCGCCTGACGCAACCGAAGAACGCCTTAGGGACAAGCCCGCGATCGCGCGTACCCGTGAGCAGAGCGCGAAGCGCCCGGGTCGAATCGCTGGACGACGCCCGTGATTCAGGAGGAACGATGTCGGACCAGCAAGACACTCTGCGCAGCCAGACGCAGTACCACGAGAACCGGGGCAAGCAGATCGAGGAGCACGGCGCGGGCGAGCTCGGGCAGGCGCCCACCGGCGGGAACGCGCGCGGCAACCCGACGGAGCAGCAGAAGAACCGCGAACGGATGCGCGTGAACGAGAAGCACAAGACGGAGAAGATGGAAAAGGAGCGCCGCGGCACGTTCCCCTGATCCGCGTGCGTGCCAACGGCGGAATGCTTCGTGCGGCGCCCGGCGGCGCGACGAACCGGCGCGGCGAGGGCGCGAAAGGCTGCCGCGAACCGGGCCGTGATGTTCATAGCCACGCGCACGAGTGCCGCGAGTCGCTCCCGCGCGAACGGCTCGACTGCGACTGATCCTGCGCTGGCGCGGCTGGTGTGAGGGCCCGCAGCGAGCTCGACGCGGTCGTCATCGGCGGCGGTATCGCGGGGCTCGCCTGCGCGGTCGCGCTCACCGACGCCGGTCTGCGCGTCGTCGTGCTGGAACGCGAGCCGACCATGGGCGGGCGCGCGCGCAGCTGGCTCGACGCGGCGAGCGGCGACGTCGTCGATATCGGCCCGCACGTCCTCCTCTCGCACTACGCCAACATGCTGCATCTGCTCGAGCGCCTCGGCACGCGTCGGCAGGTCGTGTGGCACACGCACAAGCTCATCACGCTCTTCGATCGCCGCCCGATCGTGATGCGTCTGCACCGGCTGCCGGCGCCGCTGCCGCTCGTGCCGAGCCTGCTCGCGACGCCGTCGGTGTCGTTGCGCGACAAGCTCTCGAACGCGCGCGTCACCTGGCTCGCGATGCGCATGAGCACGCACGACGTGCGGCGCCTGGACGCCGTCGACGCGCGCACGCTGCTTCGGGTGCTCGGCGTGACGGAGCGGTTCATCGAGTGGTTCTGGGCCTCGGTCGCGATGACGATCGAGAACGTCCCGCTCGAGCGCTGCTCCGCGGGCTCGCTGCTGCGGCTCTACCGGCACCTCATCGGCCACAACGCCTACCGCTTCGGCTTTCCGGGCATCGGTCTCGGCGAGCTGTTCGCGCCGCCGGCCGTCGCGGCGATCGGCGCGGGCGGCGGGCGGGTGCTGCGCGAAACCGAAGCGCGGCAGATCCTGATCGAGAACGGCCGCGCCGCCGGGGTCGCGCTCGCGAACGGTGCGCGCCTGCCGGCGCACTTCTGCATTGCGGCGGTGCCGCCGCAGGACCTGCGCCCGCTCCTCCCCGACGCGCTCGCGGCGCACGCACCGTTCGCGCGCCTCGCCGAGTTCGAGCCGAGCCCCTACATCAGCACCTACCTCTGGTTCGACCGCAAGCTGAGCAGCGAGCAGTTCTGGGCGCGCGTCTGGTCGCCGACGAACCTCAACTACGACTTCTACGATCTGTCGAACATACGGCCAGCATGGGCCGAACGGCCTTCGGTGATCGCCGCAAACATCATCTACAGCCATCGCGCGGCGGCGCTCGCCGACGACGAGATCGTGCGCGCGACCGTGGCGGAGGCGGCGGAGTTCCTGCCCTGGGCGGCACGCGCCAGGATCCGCCACGCGCGCGTGCACCGCATCGCGATGGCGAAGCCCTGCCCGCTGCCCGGAATCGAGCACCTGCGCCCGTCGGCGCGCACGCCGCTGCCCGGGCTCTATCTCGCCGGCGACTGGCTCGACACCGGACTCCCGATGTCAATGGAGAGCGCGGTGCGGGCGGCCTATTTCGCGGCGGAGGAAGTGCTGCGCGACGCCGGCCGGCCGCGGACGCTGGCGCGGCCGCTTCCGGCGCTCGACGGCATCACCGCGCTCGTCGGCCGCTTGCGCCGCCGGGCCGCCTGATTCGCGGTGCGTGCGCTCGAACGCCGACGCCGGCTCCGCGTGCGCGGTCGCGAGGGGGCCTAATACTCGCGTTTCGACGACGGTCTCTCTCGGTCAGAGACTTGCCGGGCGCAAACGCTTTCGCCGGTCGGCTAGCATGACGATGTCGGCGTCGAGCCGCACGGCTCGAGAGGAGGAAGGAATGAACGGATTCGATGCACGCGCGAGCCTGCCGGTCGGGGACCGGAGCTACGAGATCTTTCGCCTCGAGGCGCTCGAGCAGCGCGGCTTCAACGTCCAGCGGCTCCCGTACTCGCTCCGGATCCTGCTCGAGAATCTGCTGCGGCACGAGGACGGGATCAACGTGACGGGCGAGGACATCGAGGCGCTCGCCCGCTGGAAACCGGACGCGGTGCCCGTGCGCGAAATCCTGTTCTCGCCGGCGCGGGTGCTGCTGCAGGACTTCACCGGCGTCCCGGCGCTCGTCGATCTCGCGGCGATGCGCGACGCCATGGCGCGCCTCGGTGGCGATCCGCAGCGGGTCAACCCGATCCAGCCGGTCGAGCTCGTGGTCGATCATTCGGTACAGGTCGATGCCTTCGGGTCGGCGGAAGCATTTCGCATCAACGAAGCGTTCGACTACGAGCGCAATCGCGAGCGCTACGCCTTCCTCAAATGGGGGCAGCAGGCGTTTCAGAACTTGCGCGTGGCGCCGCCGAACACCGGCATCTGCCACCAGGTGAATCTCGAATATCTCGCGCGCGTCGTGTTCAGCTCGGACGAGCTCCTGAACAGCGAGCGCCAGGGCCTGCCGCGCGCTTATCCTGATACGCTGGTGGGCACCGACTCGCACACTCCGATGGTGAACGGGCTCGGCGTGCTCGGCTGGGGCGTCGGGGGGATCGAGGCCGAAGCGGCGATGCTCGGACAGCCGATCTCGATGCTCATCCCGCAGGTCGTCGGCTTTCGCCTGACCGGCGCGCTCGCCGAAGGCGCGACCGCCACCGACCTCGTGCTCACGGTGACCGAGATGCTGCGCCGCAAGGGCGTCGTCGGGAAGTTCGTCGAATTCTACGGCCCGGGTGTGGCGAGCCTCTCGCTCGCCGACCGCGCCACCATCGGCAACATGTCCCCGGAGTACGGCGCGACCTGCGCGATCTTCCCGGTCGACGGCGTGACGCTCGAGTACCTGCGCCTCACCGGGCGGCCGGCGCATCGGATCGCGCTGGTCGAGGCATACATGAAGGAGCAGGGCCTGTTCCATTCGTCCGACGCCCCCGAGCCGGTCTACAGCGACACGCTCGAGCTCGATCTCGGTACGGTGCAGCCGAGCATCGCCGGACCCGGTCGCCCGCAGGACCGCGTGCCGCTCGGCCGCGTGGGCGAGCGCTTTCGCGAACGGCTGCCGAGCCTGCTGCCGCCCGGCAAGGCGCGCAGCGCCAAGACCGCGGCGCAGCCGACCGCGCGGAGCCCGGTCGGGGTATGGGGCGAGAGCGGGTACCGCGATGCCGCGGTCGACTGCGCGATTGCGGGCGAAGTGCATCGGCTGCGCCACGGCTCTGTCGTCATCGCCGCGATCACGAGCTGCACCAACACCTCGAACCCGGCGGTGATGCTCGCCGCCGGCCTGCTCGCGCGCAACGCGGTCGAGCGCGGGCTGCAGCGCCGGCCATGGGTCAAGACGTCGCTCGCGCCGGGCTCGAAAGTCGTGCGCGACTACTACGAGCGGCTCGGGCTCACGCCGTATCTCGAGACGCTCGGCTTCCATCTCGTCGGCTACGGCTGCACCACCTGCATCGGCAACTCCGGTCCGCTGCCGGAGCCCGTCTCCGACGCCATCCGGCGCGGAGGTCTCGTCGCCGCGGCGGTGCTCTCCGGCAACCGCAACTTCGAGGGGCGCATCCATTCGGAGGTGCGCGCGAACTATCTCATGTCGCCGCCGCTCGTGGTGGCGTTCGCGCTCGCGGGCCGTATCGACATAGACCTCGAGCGCGAACCGCTCGGCAACGACGCCGAGGGGCGGCCGGTCCACCTGCGCGACATCTGGCCGACGGCGGCTGAAGTCCAGGACGCGATCGCGCGCGCGGTCGACGCCGAGTTGTTCCGCAAGAACTATCAGGACGTGTTCAAGGGCGACGTGCGCTGGCGCGAGCTCGCGGCGCCCGCCGGCGACCGCTTCGCCTGGGACGAGCGCTCCACCTACGTGCGCATGCCGCCCTACTTCGAGCGCATGTCGCGCGAGCCGCCCGAGACCGTGCCGGACGTGCGCGGCGCCCGCCCGCTCGCCTGGCTCGGCGACAGCGTCACCACCGACCACATCTCACCCGCCGGCTCGATCAAGCAGGACTCACCGGCCGGGCGCTACCTGATCGAGCGCGGCACGGCGCCGAAGGACTTCAACTCCTACGGCGCGCGCCGCGGCAACCACGAGGCGATGGTGCGCGGCACGTTCGCGAACGTACGCATCCGCAACCGCCTCGCGCCGGGCACCGAGGGCGGATTCACCACGCACGTTCCGAGCGGGGAGGTGATGACGATCTACGACGCGGCGATGCGCTACCAGCAGGAAGGCGTTCCCCTCGTGGTGCTCGCCGGCAAGGAGTACGGTTCGGGGTCGAGCCGCGACTGGGCGGCGAAGGGACCGTACCTGCAGGGCGTGCGGGCCGTGATCGCCGAGAGCTACGAGCGCATCCATCGCTCGAACCTGGTGGGGATGGGGATCTTGCCGCTGCAGTTCTTGCCGGGCGAGAGTGCGGAGGCGCTCGGGCTGGACGGGCGCGAGGTCTACGACATCGAAGGGCTCGCCCGCGTGGTGGGCGAGGAGCGGGCGGAGGTG
>DASVBY010000027.1:0-6566 GCA_036381895.1 Burkholderiales bacterium
TCGACTTGCCGCAGCCGCTCGGCCCGATCAGGACCGTGGTCTCGCCGCGCGGCACGCTCAAGCGGGTCGGCGCGAGCGCGATCGCGCCGTTGTAGTGCTTGGCGACGTCGATCAGCTCGAGCATGGGGCGGGAGTGTCGGCCCTTTGGCCGCGGCCCGCAACCCCGGCCGGCGGCGCGCCCGCCCCCGTCAGGGAGCGGCGCGCATCGCCTGCGCGCGCAGCCAGCTCTCGAGCTCGCTCGGGGGCAGCGGCTCGCAGTAGAGGAATCCCTGCACCCGCTTGCAGCCGTGCGCGAGCAGAAAGGCGCGCTGCGCCTCGGTCTCGACGCCCTCGCCCACGACCCCGAGCTTGAGGCTGCGCGCCATGGCGATGATGGCGGAGACGATCGCCTCGGTATCCGCATCGGCGGCGATGTCGCGCACGAACGAGCGGTCGATCTTGAGCGTGTCGATCGGAAAGCTGCGCAGATAGCTGAGCGAGGAATAGCCGGTGCCGAAGTCGTCGATCGAGAGATGCACGCCCATCGCCTTGAGCGCCGCGAGCGTACGCCGCGTGTGCAGGGCGTCCTGCATGACGACGCTCTCCGTGAGCTCGAGCTCGAGGTACCGCGGCTCGAGCCGCGCCGCGGCGAGCGCCGCGCGCACCCGCGCGACCAGGTCGCGATCGCGGAACTGTCGCCCCGAGATGTTCACCGCGATCCGCCCGAGCGGGATGCCGGCATCGAGCCAGGCGCGCGCCTGCGCGCAGGCGGTGCGCAGCACCCACTCCCCGATCGGCAGGATCAGCCCCGTGTCCTCGGCGATCGGAATGAAGCTCTCCGGCGCGACCGTGCCGAGCTCCGGATCGTTCCAGCGCAGCAGCGCCTCGACGCCCTGAACCTCGTTGTCGTGCAGCGCGAGCTGCGGCTGGTAGTGCAGCGACAGGCTCCCGTTCTCGAGCGCCTTGCGCAGGCGCGCCTCGATCGCGAGCCGGTTGAGCATGGTCGCGTTCATCGCGCGATCGTAGAAGAAGAAGCTGTTGCGCCCGGCCTCCTTGGCCTGGTACATCGCAGCGTCCGCGTGCTTCATCAGCGCCTCGACGTCGTTGCCGTCGTACGGATAGATGCTGATGCCGAGGCTCGCCGTCACCGAGACCTCGTGCGCGTCGAGGCGCACCGGCTCGCTCACCGCCGCGAGGACGCGCTCGGCGACTCGGGCCGCGTCGTCCTGGCTCTCGAGATCGTAGAGCGCGGCGATGAACTCGTCGCCGCCGAGGCGCGCGATCACCGCGGAGTCCTCGGGCGCGCCCGGGCGCGCCTTGCGTATGCAGCCCACGAGCCGCCCGGCGATCGCCTGCAGCAGCGCGTCGCCGTGCATGTGGCCGAGCGTGTCGTTCACGCGCTTGAAGTGGTCGATGTCGAGGAACAGCAGCGCCACCATGCGCTGCGCGTGCGCGGCGCGCACGAGCGCCCGGCGCACCTGCTCCTCGAACTGCTGCCGGTTCGGCAGGCTCGTCAGGTTGTCGTAGTAGGCGAGAAAGCGGATGCGGCTCTCGGTGCGCTTCTGCTCGCTGATGTCGCGCAGCACGCACACGTACGCCACCGGATCGGACGTGCCGGTGCGCAGCACCGACATCGCGAAGCTCAGCGTCAGCAGGGTGCCGTCGCGCCGCCGGTACTCGATCTCGCGGTTGTGCATCGGCACCCCCGCCCGGATCGACGCGAGCTCCGCCGGCGTGAGCAGCTGGCGCAGCGCCCGCGGGATGCGCCGCCCGATCAGCGCCTCGCGCGGCTCGCCGATGATCTCGAGCAGCGTGTCGTTGACCACGCGGATGTAGCCGTCCTGGTCGAGCACGAACAGGCCGTCGTTGATGGTCTCGAGGATCTGCCGGGCGGCGAGCTCGGCCGTGACGTCGAGCAGGCGGTAGCGCACGATGATGTAGGTGGCGATGACGACGCTCACGGCCACGGGCACGTAACCGAACGGGTAGATCGCGACGCCGTAGCCGGGCACGAAATCGACGCTGCCGAGGCACCCGACCGCGAACGCCATCGCGAGCAGGCGCGCGCGGCGTATCGCGGTGACCGTGCGGTGCAGCCCGCGCCCCGCGCGCCGCAGGAGGCTGAACAGCCGCACGAAGGTGGCGGCGAAGAAGACGAGGAACGCCACGCCGTAGACGGTGAAGCCCGGGTAGAGGCCCCAGGGGTAGCGGTGCGGCTCGCCGTAGTACCAGGAGCTAGCGGCGCCGAGCACCGCGAACGCGCCCGAGCCCGCCCACACCGCGGCGAGCTGCCAGCGGCGGCGCGCGTCGGGGCGCGCGAAGCTCCAGGCGAAGTGCAGCGCCAGCGCCGGAATGAACGAAACGCCGACGTGCGCGAGCCGGTGCCAGGGCCGGGCGGTCTCGACCTCGAGGGCGAGATAGCCGACGCCGATGCCCACGAACCACGCGCCGATCGCGAGCATGAGCAGGAAGTACACGACGCCGACCGGCGAGCCGCGCTCGCGCGCGAGCATGAACAGGCCGAGCGCGACGACGAGCGGCGCGCAGGCGAGTACCGGCAGGGCGTGGAGGTTGAGCGCGTAGCTCGCGGGAGCAACCCATTCCACGTGAAATCAGTCCTCTCGAGAATTGGTGCGGTGCAGCCCGGGCGCAGACCGGCCGGAGACGCGCACGGCACCCCGGCCGCGCCGGGCGCGGCGATGTTCCGGAAAGTCGATTACCTATAAGGAAAAGCAAGTTGTGTGCCACGGGACGGCGGGGACGGACGGCGGACGGACCGAAACGTCGGTGCGCCCAGGCGGCAGCCCCCAACCTCGCTCCGCGGCCGCGCCGGCGACCACGTCCGCCGGGCGCCGTCAAGCGCGATTCTCCTGCGGCGCGCCGATATACTTCGCCGCTTCGCAACGACCCCCGCCGTTTCGCATTCGTGGCCACACCGCTCAACCCCGCGCAAGTCGAAGCCGTGCGCTATGTGGACGGGCCGCTCCTCGTCCTCGCGGGCGCCGGCAGCGGCAAGACGCGCGTGATCACGCACAAGATCGCGCATCTCATCGGCCGCGCCGGCTACGCGCCCGAGCAGGTCGCGGCGATCACGTTCACCAACAAAGCCGCGCGCGAGATGCACGAACGCGTCGCCGTTATGGCGCCGCGCGCCGGTGCGCTCGAGAAGCTCACGATCTGCACCTTCCATGCGCTCGGCGTACGCATCCTGCGCGCCGAAGCCCAATGCCTGGGGCTCAAGCCGCGCTTCTCGATCCTCGACGCGCAGGACGCGTTCGCCCTGCTCGCGCAGATCGTGGGCTCGATCGACAAGAGCGTGGTGCGGCGCGTCCAATGGCAGATCTCGAGCTGGAAGAACGCCCTGATCGACCCGGCGCAGGCGCAGCAGAGCGCGGCCGACGAGCACGCCGCGGCCGCGGCGCGCGCCTACGCGGACTACGAACAGACGCTGCGCGCCTACCAGGCCGTCGATTTCGACGACCTCATCCTGCTGCCGGTACGCCTCTACCGCGAGCACCCGGAGGCGCTCGCACGCTGGCGCGAGCGGCTGCGCTACCTGCTGATCGACGAGTACCAGGACACGAACGGCGCGCAGTACCAGCTGCTGCGCCTGCTCTGCGGCGAAGCGGGCCGGTTCACGGCGGTCGGCGACGACGACCAGGCGATCTACGGCTGGCGCGGCGCGAACGTCGAGAACCTCCAGGCGCTGCACGCGGACTACCCGGCGCTCAAGGTCATCAAGCTCGAGCAGAACTACCGCTCGACGACGCGCATCCTGCGTGCGGCCAACACGCTGATCGCGAACAATCCGAAGCTCTACGAGAAGCGGCTCTGGTCCGATCTCGGCGCGGGCGAGCTCATCCAGGTGACGGCCATGCGCGACGAGGAGCACGAGGCGGAGAGCGTGGTCGCGCGCCTCGCGGCGCACAAGTTCCGGCACGGCACGCGCTTCCGCGACTACGCGATCCTCTACCGCGGCAACCATCAGGCGCGGCTGTTCGAGCAGCACCTGCGCAATCAGCGCATTCCCTATCGGCTGTCCGGCGGGCAGTCGTTCTTCGAGCGGGCCGAGATCAAGGACCTCATGTCCTATCTGCGGCTGCTCCTGAATCCCGACGACGACCCGGCGTTCCTGCGCGCGGTCACGACCCCGCGCCGCGGCATCGGCAACCAGACGCTGGAGGCGCTCGGGGCGTTCGCCGGGAGCCGCCGCATCAGCCTCTTCGCCGCGGTGTACGAAGCACAGACGGCGGAGGTGTTGCGGGACGCGCAGCGCCAGGCGCTGCTCACGTTCTGCGACTTCATCAACCGCATGGCCGAGCGCGCGGACGGCGAGCCGGCCGGCGCCGTGCTCCGCGACCTGCTCAAGGCCATCGATTACCGGCTGTACCTGGAGGACGCGCTCGACCCGCGCGACGCCGAGAAGCGCTGGGACAACGTGCAGAAGTTCGTCGACTGGATCGCCGCCAGGGCCGAAGCCGACGACAAGTCGCTGCTCGAGATGGCGCAGACGGTCGCGCTCATGAGCATGCTCGAGGAGCGCGACGAGGCGGGCGACGTCGTGAGCCTCAGCACCATCCACGCGGCCAAAGGGCTCGAGTTCCCGTTCGTGTTCCTGGTCGGCGTCGAGGAAGGCGTGCTCCCGCACCGCGAGTCGATCGACGCCGGTCGCGTCGACGAGGAGCGGCGGCTCATGTACGTCGCGATCACGCGCGCGCAGCGCGAGCTCCACGTGAGCTACTGCCAGAAGCGCCGGCGCGGCAAGGAGTGGGAGCCCTGCGAGCCGAGCCGGTTCATCGCCGAAATGGGGGCGGACAACGTGCAACAGGAGGGCGCCGCACGCGATCCCGCGGCGAGCTACGCCCAAGGCCTGAACCAGCTCGCGGCGCTGCGCGCCGCGCTCGCAAGCAAACAGCGCGATCCCGTCGAATGACCGCACACTTCGGCGTACCGCCGCGCTCCGGTATCCTACGGACGCGCCGCCGCGCCGCCTGTGGCAGCATCGGCCCCATGAACCGGCTGCTCGCAGGGGCGATCGCCGGCGCCGTCGCGAGCGCCATGCACACGGCCGCGATGCTCGGAGTGCGGCGCGTGATGCGCGGAGCGCAACACGAACCGGTGCCGCCGGTGCAGGTGACGGCCGCGTTCGCCCGCCGCACCGGGGTGCGCCCGCGGAACGGCGCCGCGCTCCGGGCCGCGGCGGCGCTCCTGCACTTCGGCTACGGCGCGGCCGCCGGTGCCTTGTACAGCGCGCTTCACCCGCACCTTCCGTCCCGGCCGGCCGCGAGCGGCGTCGGTTTCGGGCTGCTCGTCTGGGCCGCGAGCTACCTCGGCTGGCTGCCCGCCGCCGGTCTGATCCGTCCTGCGACGCAGGAACCTTTGCCGCGCAACGCGATGATGCTGCTCGCGCACGTGGCCTGGGGCGTTGCGCTCAGCGGCACGCTCGCTCGGCTCGGCCCGGCAGCGCCCGCCTCCGGGCAGCGCCGCCGAGAGAGGGAACAGCGCGAAGCCACGTTAACTTTTCGTCGGATCTCCGCGCGCAGACGGCTATACTGTGGGCAGACAAGGATCGACGGCGGCGGGAAAAGGATCTCGACATGCAAACCCAGCAACTCGCCCGGCATTGGGAGATGACATCCCGTACCCGCATCATGATCGTCGACGATCAGCAGCTGTCGCGGCAGATCTTCGAGCGCATCATCCACAGCATCGAGCCGTCGGCCGAGCTCGTCGTATGCACCAGCGCCGAAGAAGCGCTGGCGCGCGCCGAGCGCGACACCCCGGACCTCGTATTGACCGATTACCGCATGGGCGGCATGGACGGCATCGCGCTCACCTGCGCGCTGCGGGCGCTGCCGAGCTGCCGCGACGTCCCGATCGTGGTCATCACCGCGGTCCAGGACAACGAGGTGCGCTACCAGGCGCTCGAGATGGGCGCAACCGATTTCCTGCGCAAGCCGATCGACCCGATCGAGTGCCGCGTGCGCTGTCGCAACCTGCTGCGGCTGCGCGAGCAGCAGCACCAGCTCCTCGACCGCGCCCAGACCCTCGAGCTCCGGATCGCGGAAGCGACCCGCGACATCCGCACCCGCGAGCAGGACGCCCTGTGGGCGCTCGCCCGCGCGGCCGAGTACCGCGACGAGGAGACCGGCAATCACATCGTGCGCATGTCGAAGTATTCGCGCCTCATCGCCGAGGCGCTCGGCCTGGCGCCCGCGGAATGCGACGTGATCGAGATGGCGGCGCCGCTGCACGACATCGGCAAGATCGGCATCCCCGACGCGATCCTGCTCAAGCGCGGCGAGCACACGCCCGAAGAGCGGGCGATCATGCGGCAGCACACCGTCATCGGGCACGACATCCTGCGCGACCGCGCGTCGAAGTACCTCCAGCTCGGCGCCATCATCGCGTTGCACCATCACGAGCGCTACGACGGCACCGGCTATCCGCACGGCCTCAAGGGCGAGGCCATTCCCGTGGCCGCGCGTATCGTGGCCGTCGCCGACGTCTTCGATGCGCTCACTTCCGTGCGGCCGTACAAGTCCGCCTGGCCGCTCGAGCGCGCGTTCGCGTACGTGCGCGATGCG
>DASVBY010000028.1:0-84539 GCA_036381895.1 Burkholderiales bacterium
CCGGCCTCGAGGAGACGCGTCGCGAGCTCGACGTCGTCGTTGCGCACCGCCCAGTGCAGGGCCGTCGTGCCGTCCGCCTCCGCCGCGTCGGCATCGGCTTCGCGGAGCAGCGCGAGCGCCCTCGGCGTGTCGCCGGCTTTCGCGGCCTCGACGAGGGCGGGAGGGGAGGCGGCGAAGGCCGCGGAGGCGAACGTCGCCAACGCCGCGAGGCACGCGGCGCGAAGCACGGAAGGAGTCTGCATCGGTGTCTCCGAAATCGCCCGGGCCGCGCTCGGCGGCTTACAGCTCGGCTATGGTGTCGGTGCTGTCGCCGAGCGTCTCCATCGGCACGTCCGCTTTGTCGAGCATCGTCAGCAACAGGTTCGTCATCGGCGTGTGCTCCTCGCACTTGACGTGCTGGCCGCCCTTCACGCGTCCGCGTCCGCCGCCGACCACGATGTTCGGCAGCGGGTAGTGATCATGCGCGTTGCTGTTGCTCATGTTGCTGCCGTACAGCAGGATCGAGTTGTCGAGCAGCGTTCCGTCGCCGTCCTCGACCGCGTCGAGCTTCTCGAGGAACCGCGCGAAGAGCCCCACGTGATAGCGGTTGATCCGCGCGTTCATGTCCATCTTGTCCTCGCGGTTCTGGTGGTGCGAGACCGCGTGATGGCCCTCGACGACGCCGACCTGCGGGTACGTGCGGTTACTGATCTCGCGCGCCATCATGAACGTGAAGACGCGCGTGATGTCCGCCTGGTACGCGAGCGTCAGCAGGTCGAACATGAGGTCGACGTGGTCCTCGTAGACGAACGGGATGCCCGGGGGCGCCTCGGGAATCTCGAGGTCACGGTTCGCGGCGATCTGCGATTCCGCCCGCTGCAGGCGCCGCTCGATCTCGCGGACGCTGTCGAGGTAGAGGTCGAGCTTCTCGCGGTCGCGTGGGCCGAGCTCGGCCTTCATCGATCTCGCCTGCTCTGTCAGCGCGTCGAGGATGCTGCGGTCCTCGCGGCGCCGCGCCATCTGCTGCTCGGCGCTGCCGCCTTCGCCGAACATCCGCTCGAACACTTTGCGCGGATTGATCTCCATCGGCAGCGGCGTCGTCGGCGTGCGCCACGACAGCGTATTCATATAAATGCAGCCGTAGTCGCGGTCGCACGCGCCGATCAGCGACGAGTGATCCTCGGTCGCGAGCTCCATCGACGGCAGCATCGTGTCCTGGCCGATGGCCATCGCCGCGTACTGGTCGGCGGTCACGCCGGCATAGGCGTCGACACCTTGTGTCGGCTTCGGGCGGACGCCGCTCAACCACGTCGTCGGGCTTAGCGAGTGCACGGCGGTCGTGTCCGCGGCGCGATGGTGCAGCCCGCTGACGATGATCAGCCGGTCACGGAACGGCTCGAGCGGCTTCACGATGTCCTTGAACTCGAAGTTGCGGCCGACCGTCTCCGGCGTGAAGCGGCTCATGATTGCGCCGTGCGGGACGTAGACGAAGCCGAGGCGCGGGCCTTGCTTCACGTTGCTCGCGAAGGCGGGCACCATGCTGTCCAGAAGGGGCAGGGCCAGGGTGGCGCCTACGCCGCGAAGGAACGTGCGGCGGGGGAGATGCTTCTTCGTCAAGAACATGCACTGTCTCCTTTCCGGGGCGCGTCGCCGGGCTTTCGGCAGACCGTACAGGTTCCGGAGCTTAGCAAGAATTGGGCCGCGGTTCACGGCCATGGGCCGCGCGACGGCTGAAGAATCTTGAGCTTGCGGGCAGGGCGAGCACGTTGCAGCGCGTCGAGCAGCGTTGCCCGCCCGGGTCCCGGCTTACTCCTTCGGCGGCACTATCGTGAAGGTATCCCCGTCCAACACCTCGCTGCGGTCGTCCCGATCCTTCGGGCTGCGGCGTGTGACATAGTTTTAGCCTCCCTGCCAGCGACGGGAAGCCGCAGATGGAGCACGAACTTGAGAAGACGTTTGCCCGATTTCGCCGGAGCGGCGGCTCGCTTCTGATACTCACCGGCGCGGGCGTCTCCGCGGAAAGCGGCATACCTACGTTCCGCGGGCGCGAGGGCTTTTGGACCGTCGGCTCCGCCAACTACACGCCGATGGAGATGGCGACGCGCGCGATGTTCGAGCGTGCACCCGAAGACGTATGGGCGTGGTATCTGACGCGGTTCGACGCGTGCCGCGCCGCCGCGCCCAACGCGGCCCACTACGCGATCGCGGCGCTGGAGCAGCACTATCGCGACCGCATGACGCTCGTCACGCAGAACATCGATGGCCTGCACCAGCGGGCTGGATCGACCGACGCTCGGACGCTTGCGATCCATGGTGACGCCCGACTAATGCGCTGCGGCGGCCCGTTCCACGACGAGCCGGTGCCTTTGCCTTCGCTCGGGGCCGCTCGCACCCCGCTTCCGGAGAGCGCGCGCAGAGCACTGACTTGCCCACGTTGCGGCGGTTGGATGCGGCCGCATGTGCTCTGGTTCGACGAGTACTACGACGAGCGGTTCTATCGGAGCGAGAGCGCGTTGAATGCGGCGACCGAGGCCGCGCTTCTGATCGTCGTCGGCACGACGGGCGCCACCAGCTTGCCGATGCAGATCGGGCTTCTCTGCCAGAGTCGGGGCGTGCCGATCGTGGACGTGAACCCGGAAGACAACCCGTTCGGAGAGCTGGCGCGCGCCGGCGGTGGCGTGGTGCTGAGGGAGGCGGCGACCGAGGCCGTGCCCAGGATCGTGCGCCTTTTGACCTCTGGTGCCGTCATTTCCGCCAATATGTAGAGCTCGCCTCGAGCAGAGGGGGGAGGTCCATGTCATTCGTTAGGCGCCGAGGTTACGCGAAATGTCTGCGTGTGAGCTAAAGCACCAGATTCGGGCCGTTCGGATTCGAGCGGGGTTTGAGCCGCATCTGCAGGACATCGCGGAAGACGTAGAACGGTTCGACCTGATGTCGCATAGCGCCTAACCACACGTCGGACCAGATAATTGGGGATTCGGGCGATCAGCAGTGGCAGACGCGGCACCTAGGAGACCGTTCCTAATAAGCCTGTTCGCGGGCGCCTTGGCTCTGCAAGCGGTATTCTTGCCAGTCATGGCCTTGCTTACACTCGTGTCGGATTCCAACTCCGTCGTCATTTACAACGGTGTTGAGACTTCGATGGGAAATCAGGTGGAAGATCCTCGGAGTGTTGGCGGTCTGGTTCGCCTTTACAGCCTATGTCGGTCCTGATTGTGGAGAGGTAGCGCTGCGGCTCGCAAAGTCTTCTTTGGCACGTGCCTCGCAGCCGCGTTTGCCGGCCTCGTCCGCACCTTCGTGGCGTACCAAGGCAAACCGGGCCTCGTCGCCGCTGCGGTTTATGTCGGCGTGAGCAATCTCATCGCGTGCGGTGCCTTTTGGTGGTACCTCTACGTGAAACGAAACGTTCGGGAGTTCTTTGAGCGCAGATCGAACCGCATCGGTGATGCCGCATGACTAGGAGTTGCAGCGGACCGTGACACCGAATCGCTGGCGGGCGGCAAGGCGCGCGATTTCGCTATACGCTCGCCGTGTGCTGGAAAGCGCAGGGCGAGGAGGTCGTCGGAGAGCGCCGTGCTGGCGCTGCTCGTCGGCGGAATGCTCATTCATCCGACCGCTGTGCTTTTGGCGAAGCCGCTTGGTCGGCCGGGCGGGCACTCGCCGGGGAACCCCTTGGGCGTTTTGGCCCTGGAAGGCACGGTGCTGCTTCTGCTGTGCTTACCGGTAGCGTACATAGTCTCGCTGTATCGGATCGAGTGGTTCTTTCCGTCGCATCACGAGAAAGTGCAACGACACTGACTCGGAATGTGGTGCAAGACGCTGTGGCGGGTGGGTTGGCGTGCGCCACGACACGCAGCTGCAACAGACACCTCGACTTCCATTCTCGCGCTCGGCTATCGCAGAGCGTGGACGCCCGGGTCATTCGTTTGGTCTCAGGGGGCGCATTATGTTCCTTGCTCTTCTCGGTGCTACGTTCATCGTCGCGTTAGCGGTCTCGGGCGTGGTGATGCGCGCGTTCAATCCGCCCATCGATCGCATCTTGAAGCGCATCATCGCCGACGACATCAGCGAGGGGTGGCTGCAGTACGTGCGCTTTGCCATTCTTGTCGTCGGTGTTTCGGCGGGCGTTCGAGTGTACGACTTGGAGCGGTATATCAATCCAAACCGCTTCACTAACGACAGCCAGGCTCTTTCACTCACCCGAGATCGCTGGGTCCTGGAAGTCTATCGGACGGTTATCGAAACCCTGCAGGGCATCGCCTGGCTGTTGTTGTGCTTCTTTGCGGTGGCGTTGATCGCTTACGTGATTGTTCGAGTTTTCGAGCTCCGACGTGAGAAGCAGGCCAGCGGGAGCGTCAGTGAGACCTGAGAAGCAGCTTCAGCAATCGGTGCGGGATGGGGCGCCGGCGTCGTCAAGGCCGCAATGGCCATTCGAATAGAGCGAACGTTTGCCGGTAGTGTCGACAAGGCCGTTGTTCGTGGACGGCCGTAGGATTTGGATAGCGGCGCGCGTACCGGCGCGCTGGCGCGTCCCGGACCTGCTCCGCGCACCCCGGCGTCACGGTGCCGTCGAGAGTAGATGCTCCGTCAGCTCTGCAT
This sequence comes from Burkholderiales bacterium, assembly GCA_036381895.1. Taxonomy (GTDB): domain Bacteria; phylum Pseudomonadota; class Gammaproteobacteria; order Acidiferrobacterales; family Sulfurifustaceae; genus JACQFZ01. The sequence goes on from DASVBY010000028.1 coordinate 4,579, forward strand.
CCCCCACCGCTCGACCGTGCGCCGCTCGATCGCCCTAAAGATCAGATTCTCGACGAGCAGTCCGAACAGGATCACGGTCAACAGGCCCGCGAAGACCTCCGGGATCAGCAACTGGTTCTTCTTCTCGAACACGTACCAGCCGAGCCCGCCCGAGCCCGAGTTCACGCCGAATACGAGCTCGGCAGCGATCAGCGTGCGCCACGCGAACGCCCAGCCGATCTTGAGCCCAGTGAGGATGCTCGGGAACGCTCCCGGGATCAGGATCCGCGTAATGTAGCCGAGCGGTGACAGCCCGTAGTTGCGACCGACCATCCGCAACGTGCTGCTGAGCGACCTGAAGCCCGAGAACGTGTTCAGCGCGACGGCCCAGAGCACGGCGTGGATCAGCACGAAGATCACGGCGCCGTCGCCGAGGCCGAACCAGATCAGCGCGAGCGGCAACAGGGCGATCGACGGCAGCGGGTTGAACATCGCGGTCAGCGTCTCGAGAAGGTCGGCGCCCACGCGGCTCACGCTCGCGAGCGCGGTCAGGAGCGCCGCGAGCGCGAGGCCGGCGACGTAACCCTCGAGCAGCAGAGAGATCGTGTACACGGCCGCCCGGGGCAGCTCTCCCGACAGGAGGCCCGACGCGAGCGCGACGACCGTCGCCGAGAACGTCGGAAAGACGAGCGCGTTGCCGAGGACGCGCGCGTAGACCTCCCACGCGAGCGCGAGCACGACCAGCACGGCCGCCTTGCGCAACGCGCCGTTCTCGTAGAGGCGTGCCCATCCGACGAGCGGCTGCTCGACGACGGTCATCGTCGTCCGGTCGATCTCGCGGAAGATCTCGGGTCGACGTGCTTCGGTAGCCATGCGTCAATGCTCCGCTGGGTTCTCGCCGTCGAACAGCAGTGCCTGGATCCGGGCGGTGAGCCGCTGGCCGGACGCATGCACCGCGTCGACGCCGTTGCTGTTCAGCTCCGCCTTGACCTGACCCGGATGCGCGGACAGGAGCAGCACGCGGTTGCCGACGCGCACGGCCTCCGGGATCGAATGCGTGACGAATAGCATCGTGAAGCGCGTGTCTTCCCACAGCCTCAGCAGCTCGTCCTGCATTCGCTCGCGGGTCAGCGCGTCGAGAGCGGCGAACGGTTCGTCCATCAAAAGGATCGCGGGCTCCATCGCCATCGCGCGGGCGATCGCGACGCGCTGCTTCATGCCGCCGGACAACGTGTGCGGATAGTGCCCCGCGAAGCGTTCGAGGCCGACCTTCGCGAGATAGTGATCCGCGCGCTCGAGCGCGTGGCGTCGGCCGAGCTTGCCGCTCGCGGTCAGCGCGAACGCGACGTTGTCGCGCACCGTCTTCCACGGCAGGAGCTGATCGAATTCCTGGAACACGAGCACGCGATCGGGGCCGGGGCCCGTGACCGCCCGTCCGTCGAGCAGGATCTCGCCTTCGACGGGCGCGACGAAGCCGCCGACGGCCTTGAGCAGCGTCGATTTGCCGCACCCGGAAGGGCCGAGCACGACGAAACGGTCGGACTCGAGCACGTCGAAGCTCACGCGGTACGTCGCTGTGACGATTTGCTCCCGCGTGCGATAGCGCAGCGTCACGCCGCGGACCGACAGCAACGGCTGCGGCGTTGAAGCGGCGGATGGCACGGAACCGGCGGATTGCATGGAACCGGCGGATGGCACGGAACCGGCGGATGGCACGGAACCGGCGGATAACATGGAACCGGCGGACGGCGCGGCGACGGTTTCGCCGGCCGCTGACGGGACCGCCTCATCGGTCGCTGCACCGGCCGAGCCTCGACAGGGCTCTGACTCCCTTCTCGATCGAGCAGGCTCGTAAAAAGGCCGTGCCCCCCGTGACCCCACTTTCGCTAAAAGGGCTCTGACCCCAATTTTCCTGCGAATGGGCTCTGACCCCATTTTCATCCGCCGGGCGCCGAGTGGATCTCCGGGAAGAAGAGCTCGCGCCACGACTCGGGCGCGGCCGAGATCGAGCCGACGGCCGACATGAACTCGGCGTAGCGCATCACGTTCTCGGGCACCGTCGTGAAACGGATCGCGGGGTCGGTCAGCATGGCGACGAGCCGCTCGCGCGGGAAGCCCGCGCCCGCGTCGGCGGCGATCAGCACGTCGGCCGCGTGCTCGGGATCCTCGCGAATGATCTGCACGGCTTCCTCGAGCGCCGCGAGGATCGCGCGGTACGCGTCCGGGTTGCGCGCGCGGAACGCGGCCGTCGTCGACAGCATCGTGAACGTCGTCGGACCGCCGAGCACGTCGTCGGTCGTCATGATCGTGCGGATCGCGGGATCCTCGATCTCGCGCTGATGGAACGGCGGCGACGTGAAGTGCGCGGTGATCCCGCCCGAGCCCGACAGCAGCGCGACGACGCCGTCCGGGTGCGTCATCGTGACCGTGTAACGGTCGAAGCGCTCGACCTCGGCGTCGCCGTAGCGCTCGCGCGCATACATCTGCATCACGAGCGCCGGGATCGACACCTTCACCGCGGTCAGCGCGATCTTGTCCGCGTCGGTCAGGTCTTCGAGCGAGTCGAGATGCGGCGCGCGCGTGTTCAGATACATCGGCAGCGAGCTCATCGCGGCGATGCCGCGCACGTCGACCGAGCCGCGCGTGCGGTCCCACAGCGTCAGGAACGCCGGCGGGCCGGCTGCGATCACGTCGACAGAGCCCGACAGCAGCGCGTCATTCATCACGGCGGGACCGCCGATATCGATCCAGCGCACCGTGAGATCGTCGAGGCCGGCCGCGCGCGCGTGCTTCTCGATCAGCTCGTGCTCGCGCATCACGTAGAGCGGCAGGAAGCCGACGCCGCCCGCGCCGAGCGGAATGCGGATCTCGGTCTGCACGCCCTGGCCGCCGCCGCAGCCGGCGACGCCGGCAATGCCGACGACCGCGGCGAGCAGCAGCGCAAGACGTCTCATCGCGTCGCGACCCGCCCGGCCGCTCCGTCCGCGTCGCCGAGCGCCGCGGCGCGCGCGAGGTCGCCGGCGTCTTCGAGCTCGTCGATTCGCCGGCACTGCGCGATCAGCGCGTCGACGCGGGCAGGGGAGAGCACGCGGACGGCCTGGTCCCGAAACTTCTCCTCGAGCTGCGCGTCGGTCAGAGGACGCTTCAGGTTGCCGAGCGACTCCTCGACGAAGAGCTCGAGGACGCGACCGTCGTCGAGCTCGACCTCGATGTGCACCTGATCCTCGCCGATCGCGGGATCGCCCGTCGCGGCCGTGATCGTGCGGAGCCGCGCGAGCACGGGGTCGTGCAGCGCTTCGTCCGTGAACTCCGCGAGCCCGCCCTTGCCGCGCGCGAGGCCGATCGCGGCCGCATGGTAGATCGAGTACTTCGTCTGCAGCGCGCGCTTCAGATCCCTCTGATTGCAGAGATCGAGCACGAGCGGCGCGACCCGGAGGCGGATCGCGCGGATCCTCGCCGGATCGGGCCTGTCGCGCTCGCGGATCCGGCTGCAGCCGTCGATCGTCGGATGCACGACGAGGCCGCACGCGTACGGCTTGTACGCGTTCTCGCGGAGGCTCCAGTCGACGCCGAGCCTCGCGGTGATCTTGTCGAGGTCGTAGCGGGCGGCCGTGACCGCCGCGAACCCGCGCGGGCCTTCGAGGCCGCGCTCGCCGGCCGTGAAATCCGCCTCCGCGAGGAGCGCCGCGGTATAGCCGTTCTGCGCGGCGCGACCCGGCTGGAACGATTTCGCCATCGAGCCGAACATCTCGCGGATGCCGGCCGCCTGCGTCGCCGCGAGGCCGAAGGCCCAGACCATCCGGTCGACCGTGAGGCCGCGCAGCCTGCCGATCGCGGCCGCCGCGCCGAACACGCCCGCGGTCGACGTGATGTGCCAGCCCGCTTCGTAGTGCGCCGGATAAACCGCATCGCCGATCCGTGACTCGGCCTCGAAGCCCAGGATGAACGCATGCACGAAGTCCTCGCCGCGGACGGGCTCCGCGCTCGCGTACGCGAGGAGCGCCGACGCGACGGGCACGCTCGGGTGGATGTAGTTCTTCGGCGTCGTGTCGTCGTATTCGTGGACGTGCGAGCCGATGCCGTTCAGGAGCGCGGCGTGGAGCGGATCGAAGCGCTCGCGACGCCCGATCACGGTCGCGGTCGGCCGGCCGGAGTACGGTGCGAGCACGCGGATCGCGATGTCGAGCGCGGGCTCCGTGCTGCCGCCGATCGCGCAGCCGAGATAGTTCAGCAGCGCGCGCTTCGCCTCGGCGCGCACATCCTCCGGGATCGCCGCGTAGTCGCTCTCGACGACGTATCGGGCAAGGCTTCGGGTCGCCGACATGCTCCTCCCTCGCATCGACGTGCCGGCCCGATCATAGCGGCAAACCGCGCGCGGGTTCTACGCGCGCGCGGGTGCTCTCGCCGCGCCCGCCGCGAGGATGCGGTAAGGCGCGAGCTCCGGACGGCGGCAGTTCGCGAGCGGGACGAGCACCGTCGTCACGAACGCATGCTGGCCGCGCAGCACCGAATGGCTGATCCCGTCCGTGAACACCATCCACGCGGACATCGGCGGGAACCGGATTTCCTTGAAGCCGGTTGGATCGTCGCGGAAGCTTGGATTCTCCTTCATATAGTTGTGAATCCGGCGCATCGCGCGATCGTATGGGCTCGAATCGACGACTTTGACGAGCGGATACACCTTGCTCATCGCGCCGACGAAGCCGCTGTAGAGCGCGTCGAGGGCGCCGCTTTCGAGACGCAGCGCATCCTTGCCGTCGCGAGCAGCATCCCAGAGCGCGTCGTACCGCGCCATCAGGTCGGCGAAGCTGCCCTTCGTGCCCCAGACGCGGTCGCGCTCCGGGTGCACATTGACGAAGAAGCGCAGGATTCGGGCGCCCTTCGTCGCGCCGTACGCCCCGGCGTCGATGTGCACGAGCTCATTGCTCGAGCGGGGCGGGAGCTTGCGGCCTTCCTCCTCGATCGGGCGAAAGCTCGTCGTGCCGACGGTCCAGCCGTCGACGTAGTCCGGGACGACGCGGCGCAGCCAGGCTTCGACCCGCTGGCCGTGCGTGCGCAGGATCGTCTCGACGCGTCGGCGGATCTCGGGATCCGCGTCGAAGCGCGGCACCGAGTCCGATTCCGGGTGGTAGCTCAGGTTCTTCGCCTTCAGCCCCGGCGGGAGGCCGTCGCGCAAGAGCGTGAGATCCTCGTCGCTCGGCAGCTCGACCGGGCAGCGCTCGAAATACACGACCTCGGAGCGCTCGAGCGCGTCCTGGATCTCCGCCGGTGAGGCGTGGCCGTAGTCTTTCAAAAGATAGGTGTCGGTCATGGCGTCGATGCTCGAAGCTCGAGCTCCTGTTCCGTTGCCTGGCCGAGAATCATACGCTCCGCACGAGCGGCGTGATGCCGCGCTCGGCGAAGGCCGCGTCGAGCTTCTCGACGACGTCCTCGGGCGTGATCAGGCTCATCGCGTTCGGATCGCGCACCCGCCGGCCCCAGCGCAGCGATTCGACGGGCCGGCCGAATTCCCGCTCGACGGCCTCCGGGTATTTGTCGACGACGAGATGCTGGCTGAAGTACGGGCCGGTGCGATGCCGGTTCGAGGTCGCGTAAAGCCCGACGACGGGCGTCCGTACCGCGGTCGCCATGTGCGCCGGCCCCGAGTCGGGGCAGAGCACGACGCTCGCGCGCTCGAGCACGGCGAGCAGCTGCTTCAGAGACGTCTGACCGATCAGGTTCCGTGGGGACGCGTTAGACAGGCTCACGATGCCGCGACCGTACGTGTGCTCGAGCGACGTGTTGCCGCCGGTCAGCACGACCTGCGCGCCATAGCGCTGATGCGCATAGTCGGCGATCCGAGCATAGCACTCGACGTTCCAGTTCCGATAGTTGCGGAAACGCTGCCCGGTGCACGGACTGATCACGAGCGACGGGCGCGACGCGTCGAGCACCTGCGCCGCGAATTCGCGATCGGCGTCCGACAGCGGGATGTCCCAGCGCGGCTCGCCGCGCTCGATGCCGAGCGCCTCCGCGAACTGGAAGAGCCCGTCCATGACGTGCGCACGCGGCCGCGCCGGGATCCGGTGAGTGCAGAAGAGCCATTGGAAGTCGCGTGCACGGGCGCGATCGAAGCCGAGACGAATGTCCGCGTCGACCATGCGGCTTGCGGCATTCGCGCGCATCGACGCGTGCATGTGCAGCAGGACCGGGAAACGCCGGCCGGCGAGACGGCGCCGCAGGTCGAGATAGCCCCGCAGGCCGTCGGACTTGTCGAGGACCGCGAACTCGACGCCTTCGAGCCCCGCCATCAACCCATGCTCGACCTTGCCGATGATCCAGACGATGCGCGTCTCGGGCCACGCGCGCTGAATCGCGCGCACGACCGGGACGGTGTGGCACGTATCGCCGATCGCGGACAGGCGAACGATGCAGAGGTCGGCAGGGGGGCTGCCGACGAGCGGAGGGGCAGCATTCATCGTCGGGCCGCGGACCTTTCCTGGTCTCGAGCTCGCAGCGAGCGGGATGCGGAGAAGCGACGGAAGGCGGGCGCGGAGCCCGCCGTCCGCTCGGTCAATCGAACGTCTCGCCCTGGAAGCCCCAGCCGAAGCCGTCCGACGGCCGCAGCAGGCTGCGCATGCGGATCCGGTGATCGAGCGGGTTGCGTCCGGGGTTGCCGGTGATGATGACGTGGTCGCCCGGCTTCAGCGAATCGCGGGTCACGCCTTGCCCCGCGAGCTGACCGGCACCGCCCCATTCGACGCCCCAGCGCACCATCTCGCCGTTCTCGTCGGGCGCCATGACGTGCACGAAGGCGTGCGGATTGCGGAACGAGAACTGGACGAGCTCGCCTTCGATCTTGATCTCTTTGTTCTCGTCGTACGTCGCGGTGAACGAGTGATGTGCACTCGCTCCGAACGCAGCCATGACGAGCACCGCACCTGCCGGAATGACGAGTCTCAGTCTCATCCTTGCCTCCAATCGAGTCGTGAGCGCCGCGCGGCGTTCGGACGCGCCGCCCATGTTAGCGAGCGGAATTTCGCCCAGCAACCGACCTGGTCCGCGGAGGAATTTTGGGGTCAGAGCCCTTTTCCGCCGCAGCTCGGCCACTTCACCCACGGATAGGGCGGGAGAGCGAAAGTCTGGGTCAGAGCCCATCTCAGTCGAGAGGCTCGGCCGGGATATTTCGCGTCCGGGCGGAAAAGGGCTCTGGCCCGAATTCTCGCCAGCGGAAAAGGGCTCTGACCCCGAATTTTTCGGGCACGTCGCGTAGAATGGCCCGCGTCGCGGCCGGGCGCTCCGGCCGGAGAAGGCCCCGCCGCCATGAAGTCGAACGGTTCGCCGCATGCTGCAGGCCCCGCGCTCGCTCGCCACATCGGGCTCGCGAGTCTCGTCGCCTACGGAGTCGGCGACATGGTCGGGGCCGGCATCTACGGCACGATCGGCGTTGCCGCCGCGAGCATGGGCAACGCGGTGTGGCTCGCGTTCGTCGGCTCGATGGTCGCCGCGCTGCTGACCGGGCTGTCGTACGCATCGCTCGCGTCGAGGCTGCCGAGAGCAGGGGGCGCCGCGTATATCGTGCACCGCGCCTACCGGTTGCCGCTCCTCGCGTACATCGTCGGGTTGACGGTCGTCGCGTCGGGATTGACGTCGATGGCGACGAGCAGCACGGTGTTCGCGACGACGTTGTCGTCGTATCTCGAGCAGGTGCCGTGGCTCGCGTGGACGGAGCCGTGGATGGTCGTGCTCGGTTTCGTCGGCGTCGTCTCGCTGATCAACTTCATCGGCATCCGCGAGTCGATCTGGGCGAACTGGGTCTGCACGCTCGTCGAGGTGGGCGGCCTCGTGTTCGTGATTGCGGTCGGTCTGCGATGGTGGGGCAGCATCGACTATCTCGAGACGCCGGGCTCGGCCGGCAGCGGCGGCGCCGGCCTCGACCTGTCGCTCCTCGCGTCGGGCGCGGTACTGACGTTCTTCGCGTTCGTCGGTTTCGAGGACATGCTGAACGTCGCGGAGGAGGTCAAACGGCCGGAGCGGACCATGCCGCTCGGCATCGTGACCGCGATCGGCGTGACGACGGTCCTGTACCTCGCGGTCGCCGTGACCTCCGTCTCCGTCGTCGATTATCGTGATCTCGGCAATGCATCCCTCGGAGCGCCGCTGCAGCAGATCACGGATCGAGCGGCGCCGTGGCTGCCGGGCTGGGTATTCGGCTTCATCACGCTGTTCGCGGTCGCGAACACGGTCCTGATCAACTACATCATGGGCTCGCGGCTGCTGTACGGCATGGCGAGGCAGAAGCTCGTGCCGGCCGCGCTCGGCAAGGTGCATCCGCGGACGCGCACGCCGCACGTCGCGATCCTGACGCTGCTTGCGCTGATCGTCGCGCTCGCGCTGATCGGCAACATCTCGCAGCTCGCTGCGGCGACGAGCCTGCTGCTGCTCTTCATCTTCGCCGTCGTGAACTCGGCGCTGCTCGTCCTGCAGCGGCGGTCTCACGAGCCGGCGGGCCGCTTCGAGGTGCCGGCGATCGTGCCGGCGCTCGGCGTCCTCGTGTGCGCCGGCCTGATCGCGGCGCGGGTGCACCGGGTCCTGACGGAGCCGACCGAGAGCGCGCTCGCGCTCGTGATCGCCGGCGCACTGATCGTCGTGATCGGGATGCTCTACCTGCTGGTCCGCCCGGCGGACGTCGCGGTCTCGGGGCAGCCGCCGGACTGACGACGGGGAAAAAATCGGGGTCAGCGAAAAAATCGGGGTCAGAGCCCTTTTTTCAAAAGTTGGGGTCAGGAAAAAATCGGGGTCAGAGCCCTTTTTTTTTTCAAAGTTGGGGTCAGAAGCCTTTTACTTCGTGTAGCGGCCGAGCGTGAAAAATTGGGTCAGAGCCCTTTTACTCAGTCTAGGCGAGAATGAGTCCGCTCGAGACCCGACGCTCGGTCGCCTACACCTAGTAAACTCTGACCCCAACTTTTCTGACCCCAATTTTTCCAGTCTAGGCGAGATTGAGTCCCTTCGAGCCCCGACGCTCGGTCGCCTACACCGAGTAAACTGAGTAAAAGGGCTCTGACCCCGTTTTTAGGCGAGATTGAGTCACCTCGAGACCCGACGCTCGGTTGCCTAGAATGAGTAAAAGGGCGCAAAAAGGGCTCTGACCCCATCAGTCCGGTCGCCTAGACTGAGAGTAAAAGGGCTCTGACCCCAATTTTAGGTGTCTTCAGTCGAACACCTGTAGGCGGTAGCCGACGCCCGGCTCGGTCAGCACGTAGCGCGGCTGGTTCGACGACGGCTCGAGCTTCTGGCGGATCTGCCGGATGTAGACCCGCAGATACTGGACGTCTGCGCCGGTCTCGCTGCCCCACGCGACGCGCAACAGGTGGCGGTGCGTGAGCACCTTCCCCGCGTGGATTACGAGCTCGCGAAGGATGTCGAACTCCTTGCGCGACAGCTTCACGTCCCGGCCGTTGACGCTGACGAGGCGGCGGGTGAGATCGACGACGAGGCCGCCGCTCGAGAAGACCGGCGGGCTGCCCTCGGACGCGAAGCGGTGCCGCAACGCGGTCCTGAGCCTCGCCATCAGCTCCTCGACGCCGAACGGCTTCGTCACGTAATCGTCGGCGCCGAGATCGAGCGCGGTCACCTTGCCGTCCTCGTCGCTGCGGCTCGACAGCACGACGATCGGGACCTTCGAGAACTGCCGGATGCGGCGGATCACGTCCATGCCGTCCATGTCGGGCAGCCCGAGGTCGAGGATCACGATCTCGGGATTGACCTGCCGTGCGAGCGAAAGCCCTTCGGCCGCAGTCTCCGCTTCCCGCACGTCGTAGTGTTGCACGCGCAACGTGTTGCGCAGGAAGCGCTGAATGGCCGGATCGTCCTCGATCACGAGGACGCGGACGTCGCCGGCCGGCGCGATCATTCGCCTTCCTCCTGTCGTGCGATGCGGCCTTCGTTGGCCGGGGCGCGCGGCAGCCGAACGGTGATCACGGCGCCGGTCCGATCCTTCCTGTTCGCGGCCTCGATGGTGCCGCCCATCGCCTCGACGAAGCCTTTGCAGATCGTGAGACCGAGGCCGACGCCCGCGCGCCGATGGTCCGCGGCGCCTGCCCGGAAGAAGCGCTCGAAGAGGTGCTTCAGGTCTTCCTCGCGGATGCCGAGGCCCTCGTCGAGCACGTCGATGCGCAGACGATCGGGCTCGGCCGCCGCGGCGAGCGTGATCGTCGAGCCCTGCGGCGAGTACTTCGCGGCGTTGTCGATCACGTTCACGAGCACGTGCTCCGCGAGCACGAAATCGAGCCGCACCATCGGCAGGTCGTCCGGCAGCTCGGTCCGCACGACGTGGCCGGCCGTCTGCTTCTCGGTGCGCTGCAACGCGGCGCCGATCAGGTCCGACAAGTCGACGTCCTCGAGGTGTGGGCGAACCGCACCCGCGTCGAGCCGCGTCATCTGCAGGAAGTTCTCGACGAACTGACCGAGGCGCAGCGTCTCGTCCTCGGCGAACGCAAGCATCTCGTCGCGCGTCGCCTCGTCGTACAGGCTCCAATACTGTCGCAGGCTGCTGACGTTGCCCAGGATCGACGCGAGCGGCGTCTTCAGGTCGTGCGAGACGGAGGTCAGTAGCGCGCTACGCAGCTTCTCCGTCTCGGCGAGCATCGCGGTCGCATGCATCTCGTCCGCGAGCCTCGCGCGATCCAGGCTGACGGCGAGCTGGTCGCAGAGCGCGTCGAGAAGCCGGCCCTCGTCGGCGTCGAGCTCGCCGTCCGGCTCCACTCGGGGGGCGTTGAGGCCGAGCACGCCGACGAGCCCGCGGTCCGTCTCGAGCGGCCGGTAGTATCGGATCGCCGCGGGGAAGAGGTCGGTTCCATGGCCGGCCGGTCGACGCTGGGCCGCGCACGCGTGCGCGGCGAGACGATCGCCCGGCTCGAGCTGCGCATCCGCGCCTCCGAGCAGCATCCGCAGCGCCCCGTCGGTCGGGATGAGCAGCACGAGATCGGTATGCAGGATGCGGCCGATCTGCGCGACCGCTTCCGCGGCGATCTCGTCGATCGACGAGAGCGCCGCGAGTCTCGAGCTGAACGCGTGGAGCTGGCCGATGATGCGGTTCTGGCGACTCTCCGCCTCGGCCCGCTGCTCGATCTTCGCGGCGAGATTGCTCGTGTATGCGGCGACGACGACGAAGATCAGGAGCGCCCAGATACTGCCGGGATCGGCGACCGCGAACGAGTAGACGGGATGCGAGAAGTAGCTCGTTGCGGCGACGCACAGGAGCGACGTGAAAGCGGCCGCGACGAAGCCGTAGCGAACGGCGACGACGAGCACCGGCGGCAGGAAGACGAGGAGAATATTCGGGACGTGCAGGTAATGCTCGATGACGAGCCCGAGCACGGCGAAAACCGCGACCAGCAGCGTGCAGAGGAGGATGATCCGCGCCGCATCCAGCACGCGGGAAACCCTGCGCCGTCGGAGCGAATCGGATATCCGCCCGATCGGCGCGGCGCTCCTCAGCAAGGACGAATGTCGGCCGATCAACTCGCTCATCGGAGGCGTGACGATGCAGTCAGATTATCGCAAAAAGTAAGGTGCGAGTGTGGGCAGAGGAAATCGATGGAGAGTTGATGCCTCGCCCGTAAAAAAGTCATAAACGAAAGCTCGCTGCCCGTCGGTGCCCGGTGTTATGAAAATCCTATGCAGTACCGATGCGGGCAGAATGGATTTCGAATACCGGGCGCGCGCAATCTGTGCCCGCACCCCGGCCAAGATCGTCGCCGTCGAGAGCGACCCGAGATCCATAGAAATGACACGAGACCCGAAACGCGCGACCGCCGCCGCACGTCGGCTGCGCTCGTCCCTTTCACTGCTGACGGCTGCCTGCGCCGTCGCGGTCACCGTGCCCGGCGCCGCGCAGCAGCTCGACCGCGCGCTCCAGGCGCAATCCAACGCGGACCGCGCGGCGGCCCAATCGCAGGATCGCATCGACGCGCTCCACGAGCAGGAGCTCGATGCTGCCGCGACCTACGCCCGCGCGACGGCCGAAGCGGAGAGCTACGAGAAGTACAACGAGCAGCTCGCGAGGCAGGTGCAGTCGCAGGAAGAGGAGATCGTGTCGATCGAGCGACAGCTGCGCGATATCGAGACGACGACTCGCGAGATCCAGCCTTTGATGGAGGAGATGGTGCGTGTCCTCGAGCAGTTCGTCGCGCTCGACGTGCCGTTCCTGCCGGACGAGCGGCGGGCGCGCGTCGAGAGCCTCAAGACGCTGCTTGGGCGGGCGGACGTCGCCATCTCGGAGAAGTACCGGCGGATTCTCGAGGCGTACCAGATCGAGCTCGAGTACGGCCGGACGGTGGACGCGTACGAGGGCCGAATCGGCGAGGGCGCGGACGCGCGTACCGTCGAATTTGTGCGGCTCGGGCGTGTCTCTCTGATGTATCGGTCGCTCGACGGCTCCGAGGCCGGCTACTGGGACGCCGATGCCCGCCAATGGGTCGTCGATAACTCGTACGCCGACGAGATCGAGCTTGCGCTGCGCGTCGCGCGCGACCGGACGGCACCCGAGCTGCTGATTGCGCCGGTGCCCGCCCCGCGGGACCCGCAATCCTGACGTCGAGGGAAATCGCCGTGACCAGAATTACGAAAGCTCTCCTGTTGACTCTCGCCGCCGGTGCCGTGCCCGCAGCGGCGCAGCAAGTGGCGGCGACGAACCCGCCTGCGTCGATGGGCGCTCTGCTCGACCAGGTCGAGGCGGCCGCCCGGCGCCAGGAAACTCTCTTCGAGGAGCGCGTCGCCGAGTTCAATGCGGCCTCCGCCGACGAGCAGGAAGCCATGCTCGAGGCCGTGCAGGCCCGGGTCGCCGAGCTCGCGGAGCGCAGCGACGAGCTGTCGATGCAGTACTCCGAGAACGAGATCCGGATCAGCGACTTGAACGACGAGCTGATTCAAAAGAGCCGCGAGCTCGGCGTCGCGGAGCTCTTCGGCGTCTCTCGCCAGGTCGCCGGGGACGCTGCGAGTCAGTTCGAGCAGTCGCTGATCTCCGCGCAGTTTCCGCCGGCCGACGGCGAGCAGGGGCGCATCGAGTTCCTGCGTGCGTTCGCCGCGTCGCGAGCCGCACCGACAGCGGACGAGCTCGAGCGGCTCTGGTTCGAGCTCCATCGTGAGCTGACGGCGCAGGCCGAGGTTGCGAAGTTCACCACTAACGTCGTGCAGCCGGGCGGCGAGGCCGTCGAGGCCGAGGTCATCCGGGTCGGCCCGTTCACGGCGACGTCGGACGGCAAATTCCTCGGGTACCTGCCGCGTCTTCGGACGCTCAGCGTGCTGCCCCGGCAGCTGCCCCGCGAGTTCATGGAGGCGGCCGAGGCGCTCGGCAAGGCGACGAGCGGCTACGTTCCGGCCGTCGTCGACTATACCCGCGGCGTGCTGCTCGGCCTCTACGTGGAGCGGCCGACGTGGGCCGAGCGCATCGAGCTGGGTGAGGCGGTCGGCTACGTGATCATCGCCGTCGGCATCGCGGGTGCGCTCGCGTTCGTCGTCCAGCTCGTGCAGCTGATTCTCGTCCGCATCCGCGTCTCCCGGCAGCTGCGCGATCTCGACAGGCCGACCGCGAACAACCCGCTCGGACGCGTGCTTCTCGCGTTCAAGGGCGACCCGAGCCGCATCGAGGAGGACGCCGACGTCGCGGAGCTTCGGATCTCCGAGGCCGTGCTCCGCGAGGTCCCGAAGCTCGAGCGCTTCCAGGCGTTCCTGCGTCTCGCGGTCGCAGCGGGCCCGCTGCTCGGCCTGATCGGCACGGTCGTGGGCATGATCTACACGTTCCAGAGCATCACCGAGTCGGGTTCGAGCGATCCCCGCCTCATGGCGAGCGGCATCGGCCAGGCGATGATCGCGACGGTGCTCGGCCTCGGCGTTGCGATTCCGCTGCTCTTCGCGAACGCGCTGCTGAACGCGCTGTCGCGCTCGGTCGTGCAGATCCTCGACGAGCAGAGCGCGGGCATGCTGGCCGAGAGCATCGAGCGAAAGCGCCATGCTTGAGCAGATTCCGTTCGCCCGCGCGATCGTCGAGCTCGCCAACGACGGCGGTCCGTTCGTCGTCTGGATCTTCCTGTCGGGCGTTCTGCTGTGGGCGATGGTCGCCGAGCGCTGGTGGTACTTCTCGCGCGTGCTGCCGCGTCAGGCCGCGAAGACGCGCGCCGAATGGGAGGCCCGAGCCGACAAGTCGTCGTGGTGCGCGCGGCAGATCCGCCAGGCGCTGATCTCGCGGCTCAACGGCTCGATGACGGCCGGTTTCCCCGTGTTGCAGGTGCTCGTGCCGCTGTCGCCGCTCCTCGGGCTGATCGGCACCGTGAGCGGCATGCTCGAAGTCTTCGACTCGATGGCGATTCGCGGCACCGCGGATGCGCGGAGCATGGCGAGCGGCGTCTCCGAGGCGATGATCTGCACGATGACCGGCCTCGCCGTCAGCATCAGCGGCCTTTATCCCGTTCACTATTTCCGTACGCGGGCGGAACGCGAAACGGAGCTCCTGGCGGACGAGCTGCGGTTCGATATGCCCGACGCCTGACCCGAGCACGCGATGCGCATCCGCCGACATTCCCGCACGGTCGACGAGTCCTCGCACGGGATCGATCTCGCGCCGATGCTGGACTTCGTAATCAACCTGCTGATCTTCTTCATCATCACCGCAGTGTTCGTGAAGGAGTCGGGTCTGATCGTGAACCGCCCGACGGCCTTCGAGCAGCAGGCCAGCGAGAACACCGAGAGCATCCAGATCCAGATCCTCGAGAACGGTGACGTCTGGGTCGACAACCGATCGGTCGACGTCCGGGCCGTGCGTGCGAACGTCGAGCGGCTCTCCGCCGTCAACCCGAACGCCGGAGTCCTGATCATTGCCGCGCAGGGCGCGCCGACGGGAACGCTCGTCGAGGTCGTCGATCAGGTCCACCTCGGCGGGATCTACGACATCACTTTCGCTACGCAGGAATGAGCCATGCGGGGGAGGCATTCACCAGAAAGCGAAGAGCACGGCATCGATCTCGCGCCGATGCTCGACTTCACGATCAATCTGCTGATCTTCTTCATCATCACGACGTCGTTCATCAAGGAGGCAGGCGTTACGGTCGTGAAGCCGGAGGCCTCGACGGCCGAGCACCGCGAATCGGGGAACCTGCTGATCGCAATACGCGAGAACGGCGACATCTGGATGGACCGCGAGCAGGTCGACCTGCGGGAGCTGCCGGCGCTGATCGAGCGCCTGCATCTCGAGCGGCCCGACGACACGGTCGTGATCATTGCGGACCGAAGCTCCGACGCGGGCGTCGTTGCACGAGTCATGGATGCGGTGCGCGAGGGCGGCATCGACGAGGTTTCGATCGCCGCGGATCCCGGCTCCGGCGGCTAAAGGAGGCACCGGATGCTCGCGAGGCTCTTCGCGACGATCATCATTGGCGGCCTGCTGACCGGCGGGATGTTCACCGTGCTCTGGTCGCTGATCAGCCGCCCGGTGGAATCGGGCCCGACGATCGAGGCGCGCCGCATCGAGTTCACGCGCATGCGTCGCGATACGGACGTCGAGACGAAGCGACGGGAGCGCGTGGAGCGCGAGCCCCCGCCGCCCGTCCCGCAAATGCCGAGGATTTCGGTCGCGTCGGCGAGCCTCGACACGAACATCGTCGGGCTCGCGCCGACGATCGACACGGCGAGCGCGATGACCGGCGTGAGCCTGAGCGCGGGCTCCGACACCGACGTCGTGCCGCTCGTTCGGATCCCTCCGCAATATCCGCCGCGCGCCGCGAGCCGCGGCATCGAGGGCTGGGTGATCGTGCAGTTCACGATCACCGAGACGGGCGCCGTCAAGGATCCGAAGGTCGTCGACGCGGAGCCCGAGGGCATCTTCGACGAGGCGGCGCTTCGATCGATCGTGCGGTGGCGATACAACCCGAAGGTCGAGAACGGCGTCGCGGTCGAGCGCGTCGGCGTGCAGACCATCATCCGCTTCGTGCTCGACGATTGACGGCATTGACGGCCATGCGACGTGTATCCTCTCCCGTGATCCGCTGCTTCGCCGCGTTGCTGCTCGGCGCGCTCGCGGTGCCTTCCGCGTTCGCGCAGCGCGCCGGCGATCGGAACGAAGAAGAGCGGGCCGCGCCGATGATCGGGGAGCAGACCGGCCGAATTTTGAACGAGGCGATCGAGCTCCTGAACATGGACGACTATGCGGGGGCCAGGGCGGCGCTCCAGGACCTCCGCATCGATCGCCTGAGCCCGTACGAGCGCAGCCGCGTCGAGCAGATCCTGTCGAATCTCGACTACGCCGAGGAGAAGTACGACTCGGCGCGCGAGCATTTGCGGCTCGCCCTCGAGTCCGGCGGGCTGAACGAGCAGGAAGCGTCCCAGGTGCGCTTCCAGATCGCTCAGCTCTTCGTCGCCGAGGAGCGGTGGGCCGAGGCCGCCGAGTCCCTCGAGGAGTGGTTCGCGACGGCGCAGAACCCGAACTCTGCCGCGTATTACCTGCTAGCGGTCTCCTATTACCAGCTCAACGATCTCGACCGTGCCTTCCCGGCGGCGCAGAAGGCCGTGGAGCTGGCGGATCAGCCCCAGGCTTCGTGGGTCGAGCTGCTCGTTGCGATCTACATCGATCGCGACGAATACGAGGAGGCGCTGCCGTACGTCGAGCGCCTCGTGGAGCTCCAGCCGAAGAACAAGCAGCACTGGCTCAGGCTTTCGTCGTTCTATCAGGAGGTCGAGCGGTTCGGCGACGCGCTCGCGTCGATCCAGATTCCGTACAACGCCGGGATGCTGAGCGAGGACTCGGAGTACATGCGCCTCGCGGACCTGCTGATGTTCAACGAGATCCCGTATCGTGCGGCCACTGTACTCGAGAAAGGTCTCGAGGAAGGGGTCGTCAACGAGGACGCCGACGCTTACGAGAAGCTCGCGAACAGCTGGATCGCCGCACGGGACTTCGACCGCGCGATCCCCCCGCTGGAGCGGGCTGCGCAGCTGTCGGACGACGGCGACCTCTATGTGCGCCTCGCGGAAGTGCATGTGCAACGCGAGGACTGGCAGGCGGCGGCGGCCGCGCTCGAGAATGGCCTCGAGAAGGGTGGCCTCTCGGACGAGGGCGACGCCCAGATCCTGATGGGCGTTGCGCTCTACAGCGACGGCCGCCCGCAGGAAGCGCTCGAGTGGTTCCAGCGTGCACGCCGCTCCGACGCGCATCGAGACGTCGCGAACCAATACATCAAGCTGATCGAGTCGGAGGCTGGTTGACCGGAATGGCTGCGCTGACTGCCGAGACCTCGCGCCGCGCCCGCCGTCTGCAGCGGCGACGGGCGATCCTGCGGCTAGCGGGCGCCGCGCTCGCGCTTACTGCCGCGACGGGGGCGGTGCCGCAGGCGACCGCGCAGGACGAGGACGAGAGTCCGGCCGAGACCTACGCTCGGCTCAGCGTCGAGGTCGAGCGCGCGATGCGCCACAACGCACATGTCGAGCGTCTGCTCGAGTCGCAGGCGGCCGAGATCGCGTCACTCGAGGCGCAACTCGGTGCACTCGAGGGGACGGCCGCGTCGATCGAGCCGCTGGTCCAGCGAATGTACCGTGAGCTCGACGCATTCGTCGCAGCGGACGCGCCGTTTCTAGCGGCGGAACGCACGGAACGGCTTCAGCGCCTCGAGGAGCTGCTCGCGCAGGAGGGGAACCTGTCGGAGAAGGTTCGCCGCATGCTCGAGGCGATCCAGATCGAGCTCGAATACGGCCGCACGCTCGGCACCTATACCGGCGTCCTCGAGGACGGCCGGCCCGCCGAGTTCGTGCACGTCGGCCGCGTGGGGCTCTACTACCGAACCATGGATGGACGCGAGACCGGCTACTGGGACGCGGCGAGCCGTACGTGGGTCGTCGACGACGAGCACAGCCGAGCGATTCGCGAGGCGCTCGCAATGGCGAAGGAGGAGGTCGCTCCGGATCTGCTCGTGTTGCCCGTGCCGGCGCCGGAGGCGGTTCGATGATGTGCGCCGAAGTTCGTAAGCACGACGCGTGCCCGGGCCCAAGAGGCCTGCTGCCGGTCTCCATGGTTCGGGCGGCCTGGCGTCGCGGCCGCGCGCAACGGGGCATCTGGCTCGTGGCCGCGGCACTGCTCGCCGCGGCGGGTCCCGTCTCCGCCCAGCGCTCGCGTTCGAGCTCGCAAGAAGACGCGGCGGCCCAGGCGGCGGCCGAGGCGCAAGCCAAAGCGGAGGCCGAGGCGCGCGAGCGGGAACAGACTTTCGCAGAGTACGTCCGGCAGGCCGAGGCGCTCGCGGAACGGGAGAGAGAGATCGCGCGCGAGCGCGAGGCCGCTGCGCGTGAACGCCTCCAGGCGGCAGAACGCCGCGCGCAAGAGGCGGTCGACCGGCGCGACCGCGCAGAGGCCCGCGGCGTCGAGCTCGACGAACGGTGGGAGGCGAACGAGGACAGGATCGCCGAGCTGACCGCGCTGCTCGAGCAGCACCAGGGCAACCTCGGCGAGCTCTTCGGCGTGACCCGTCAGGTCGCGGGCGATGCCGCCGGCGTGCTCTCCGAGTCCTTGTTCACGGCGCAGCTCAAGACGCCACCCGGCCAGGAGGAGCGCTCCGAGTTCGCGCGCAGGCTCGCGAGCGCCGAAGCGCTGCCGTCGATCGGCGAGCTCCGGCGGCTCTGGCTCGAGCTGCTGCGGGAAGCGAAAGCGAGCGGCGAGGTCGTGCGCTTCGATGCGGACGTGCTGACGGCAGACGGCAGCAGCAGCGAACAGCGCGACGTGATCCGCATCGGCACGTTCACGGCCGTCTCCGACGGCGAATTTCTCGGGTTCCTGCCGAGTCAGCGCAAGCTCACGGAGCTCGAAGGCACGCTGCCCTCGGTGTTCACCAGGACGGCGGCCGAGCTGCAGAATGCTCCCGAAGGCGACGGCTACGTCCGCGCGGTCGTCGATCCGGCCTCAGGCGCGCTGCTCGGGCTCTATCTCGAGCGCCCGGGCCTGATCCAGCGCATCCGGAACGGAGAGGTCGTCGGCTACGTGATCATCGCCGTCGGCATCATCGGCTTCGTCGCCGCGATCTTCCAGTTCGCGTATCTGCTCGTGACCGGCATCAAGGTGCGCTCCCAGCTGCGCGAGCTCGATCGGCCGCGGCGCGACAATCCGCTCGGCCGCGTGCTGCTCGCGGTATCGCCGAACGACGGAACGAGCACGCGCGACCCCGAGCTCGCCGAGCTCAAGCTTTCCGAGGCCGTGCTGCACGAGGTGCCGAAGCTCGAACGTTGCCAGGGCTTCCTGCGCCTCGCGGTCGCCGCGGGCCCGCTGCTCGGTCTCATTGGCACCGTCATCGGCATGATCATCACGTTCAAGACGATCACGGCGTCGGGCTCGAGCGACCCGAAGCTGATGGCACACGGCATCGGTCAGGCGATGATCGCGACCGTGCTCGGTCTCGGCGTCGCGATCCCGCTGCTCTTCGTCAATGCGGGCCTCGCCGCCCGCTCACGGGCCATCGTGCAGATCCTGACGGAGCAAAGCCAGGTGTTGCTCGCCGCGACGATCGCCTCCGCGAAGGAGGCCGCGTCGAGCGCCGGCGTCACCGGCTCTCGAGCGCAGGCGACCGGCCGCTGACCTCGGCGGCCGGCGCATCCGCCCGGAGCCGTGCGAGGTGCTCGGCGGGCAGCGGCGCCGTGAAGCGCGAGACGACGACGGTCACGAGCACCGAGACCGCAGCGCCGAAGGTCGCCGCCGAGTACGGGTTCGTCGAGTAGAACGCGAACCATCTGCCGGCATCCTCGAGCGCAGTTCCGACGAGCCAGTTGCCGTCGAGGATCTGGCCGCGGATCAGGATGAAGGTCACGGCGCCCGCCCAGAAGCCGCTGATCGCTCCGGCCCGCGTCGCGCCGAGCCACAGAGAGCCGACGACGAGCGGCCCCATCAGCGCGGCGACGAAGCCGCCGACGCCGATCCACATCAGGAGCACGACGTTCATGTTCAT
Source organism: Burkholderiales bacterium (assembly GCA_036381895.1). Taxonomy (GTDB): domain Bacteria; phylum Pseudomonadota; class Gammaproteobacteria; order Acidiferrobacterales; family Sulfurifustaceae; genus JACQFZ01. Next base: position 24,510 of record DASVBY010000028.1, read on the forward strand.
CGTCGCCCAGCCGAGCACGGCCGCGCCGACGATCGTGAGCGCGGTCGTCACGCGGCTGATCCGGAGCACGTTCCGGTCGAGCTCGGCCTCGCTCGAGTTGCGGTGGATCCGCGGTGCGATGCTGCGCCTGTAGATGTCGTTCGCGAACACCTGCGACGTCGAGATCACGAGCCCGTCGGCCGTCGACATGATCGCCGACAGGACGCCGACGCCGAGGAGGGCGGCGAGCCACGTCGGAAAGATCTCGACGAAGAGCGCCGGCAGCGCGTTGTTGACCGCGCCCGCCTGCTCGAACAGCTCGCCGCCGAGCACGGTCCGAGCCGTGAAGCCGCCGAGCGTGATCGCCGGCAGCAGGAAGCTGAAAGCGAAGGCGAGCATCACGAAGCGGTTCCTCGAGCGCTCGTCGCGAAGCGCCCAGAGCTTGTTGCCGATGTGGGGCAGCAGGCCGAGCGGGATGTGCGCGACGGTCACGGCGACCGCCGCCCAGACGGACGCCGTGATCGGATCGTCGGGATTGAACGGCGCGAGCAGCTCCGGGTCCTGGGCGCGCAGGTTGTCCAGCATCTCGCCGAAGCCGCCGGCCCCGACGCCGAGAAAGAAGAGCACGGTGATCGCGGCGGCGAGCGCGAGCATCAGCAGGCCTTGCGCGCCGTCGGTCAGGATGTCCGCATGCGCGCCGCCGAGCGTGACGTACGCGAGCAGCACCGCCGTCGTGATCACGAGGGCCCAGATCTGCGGCATGCCGAGCATCATCTCGAACATCACGAGCCCGGACACGAGCTGGCTCGCGAGATAGAACAGCAGGATCAGCGAGAAGATCGCCGCGGACAGCCGCATGCCCTCGGAGTCGAAGCGCTCGCCGAGGAACTCGGGGATCGACCGCGAGCCCGTCGCATTGCCGAAACGCGCGATCGCGTGCTGGCAGATCAAGATGCCGATGTAGACGCCGACGGGATAACAGAACGCGATCCACAGCGTCGACATGCCGTACGTGTAGGTGAGCCCCGGCAAGCCGAGGAACGTCGCGCCGCTCGCGGCGGTCGATGCGAACGCGAGCGCGAGGAGGAACGGGCCGTAGCTGCGCCGGGCCGTCGCGAAATCGTCGGCGCCGGTGACGCGGCGGCTGCCGAGCCAGCCGAGTGCGAGCATCGCGGCGATGTAAAGAATCAGAAAGGCCCAGGACCAGATATGAAGAGCCATTTCGAGCGTTCCCCCCAAGCGTCGTCGCCCCCGGCGCCTTGGCCGGATCGCGCGATTCTATGGGAATTCAAGGGATTACACTAGAAATCTCTGCGTTGGGATTCTGCCCACTATTGAGGTGGGAGTCGGCAGTGGGACGAAAAAGTTTGCTTTTGTCCGATCTCGGGCGTATCGTCGGGCGCGCTTAGCGGAACGCCCGGTAAGCAGAGGGGAGGAGTCCGAACGAGAATGCCAGGCGCGGAATCTCTGCTCCTCGAGATCGAAACGTTCTGTCGTCGGTCCGGCATGGCCGAGTCGACCTTCGGCAGGCTCGCCGTCAACGACGGCAAGCTCTGCATGAGGCTGCGCAGCGGCAAGGACGTGACGCTCGAGACGGCAAACAAGATCAAGAGCTTCATCACCGAGAATCAACCGCAGCAGGCCGGGGACGGAGGGCTCGACAGACCCGTCGCGGCCGAAGACAAGGATTTTGCGATGACTGCGAAGACGTCGACGCGCAGAAAGGTTTCCACGCGTCTCGCCGCACGGCCCATTGGCGCGGACGGCGCGGAAACGGACCGGCCGTTCCGCTTCTACGACAACCGCCAGAAGTACCTCGCGTTCGTGAACACGACGAACGAGAAGTGGAAGGTCGCGGAGCGGGCGACCCGCGAGCTCGCGCTGCTGAGGCCGCGTCCGCCGGCGCTGCGCGTGTTCGACGCCGGCATGGGCGACGCGACCGTGCTCACCCACCTGATGCGCGCGATGCACCGCCGCTACCCGATCATGCCGTTCTTCATCGTCGCGAAGGAGATCAGCCTCGAGGACGTGCGCCTCGGCCTGGAGAAGCTGCCGGACCGCTTCATAGAGCATCCCGCGACGGTGATCGTGATCACGAACCTCTACTATGCAGAGGCGCCGTGGCTCAGGCCCCGGGACGTCCGCAACGCCGCGGCGCTCAACTGGCGCGAGGTCGCGCTCGAAGGCGACTCGGCGTACGAGTACGGCGAGCAGCTCCGCGCGATCGATCCGGTGCTCGTCGAAGGCTGGCAGGTCAAGTCGAGCGAGAAGACCGGCAACCCGACGTACGTCCGTCCGTCCGTGCTCGTGATCTACCGCAAGGATCACTCGTTCCTGCTCGACAGCGTGATCCCGAAGCCCGGCCAGGTCGCGGGCGAGTACGATCTCGCCCTCGCGTCGCAGCCGTGGCGCGCACGGATGAGCGCGGAATTCAAGGTGAAGAAGGTGCTCGCGCCACTAGTACGCAGTCTCGGTCCCGGCGGGCGGCTACTTGCGGTACAGTCTTGCGGCGACGACCCGGCGCTCGAGCTGGTCCGGAAGGTCTGGCCGAACGAGGATCCGTTCCGGGTGGACCGGCACGAGCTCATCAAGGTGCTGCGCGACGAGCTCGGCCGCGACGCCCGCAACTACAACTTCGTCGCGGGTTCGGACGCGAAGGCAGTGTTCCGCTACGAGATGCACACGCTGCCGAGCGAGGTGCAGCAGAGCATCGGCACGTCCACGTTGTTCGCCGCGTGGAACGCCTCGATCTACGTCGCGCAGATCGAGGACGAGCGGCTCGAGGAGGTCGTGTCGTCGAGCGACTACCTGCGGTACACGGCCGAGGTTCTGAAGAAGTACAAGGGCTTGTGGTTCAACGACGAAAGCTTCGTGGTGTCACGAAAGCACTGAGCGCGTAAGGGAGCAATACGCCATGCCGTCGACCGACGACTTGAAGCAAGCGATCGTCTCGTTCCTCACGGGATACTCGATCGAGGCGACGCCGCACGACGAGGAGAAGCTCGGCGAGATCGCCGAGACGTTACCGCCCGGCACCGCGACTTATATGGCCCACCTGCCGGGCTTCAGCCTGGACGACATCGCGCGGCTCTGCGTGCGTATGCAGTCGATGGGTCTGACGGCCGTGCCGCACATCGTTTCCCGCAAGCTCGAGAGCCGCGACCAGCTCGCGCGCGCGCTCGAGACGCTCGCGAAGGGCGGCGTCAGCGAGGCGCTCGTGATCGGCGGCGACGAGGCCGCGCCGAACGCGGCGTTCGATTCGAGCCTCGAGGTGCTGCAGACGGGGCTGTTCGACGAGTTCGGTTTCAAGCACGTCGGCGTCGCCGGGCACCCCGAGGGCAGCCAGGCGATCGGGCCGCAGACGACCGAGATTCTGCGCGACAAGGCCGACTTCGCGAAAACCGCGAAGGTCAAGCTCAGGGTCGTCACGCAGTTCGGCTTCGATCCGGAAGCCGTGACGGACTGGGAGGCGAGCACGTCCGAGGCCGGGATCGATTTGCCGATTCACGTCGGGATGGCGGGGCCGTCGTCGCTGCGTCAGCTCGTGCGTTTTGCGATGCGCTGCGGCATCGGCTCGTCCGCACGTATGGTGACGACGCGCACGGCGGACATCGCGAAACTCATCGGCACGAAGACGCCCGACGACCAGATCGTGCATTTCGCGAAGCACCGCCTGAGCAACCCGTCGTCGCGCATCCACCGCGCGCATTTCTTCTGCTTCGGCGGCGTGCTGAAGACCGCGCAGTGGGCAAATTCCGTGATCGGGGGACGCTTCGAGCTGAACAGCCGAGGGAACGGCTTCGAAGTTGCCTGACCAGAGACGGGCAGGGCACGAGGCGCATTTCACGGCGCATCAATAAAGGAAATCGACTAAGAGTAGGTGTAACAACGATGAGCAAGTCATACCTGTTTACGTCCGAGTCCGTCTCGGAGGGGCATCCGGACAAGATCGCGGATCAGGTCTCGGACGCGATCCTCGACGCGTACATCGCGCAGGACCCGAAGAGCCGGGTCGCGTGCGAGACGCTGACGAAGACCGGTCTCGTGATGGTCGCGGGGGAGATCACGAGCAACGCTCAGATCGAGGCCGAGGAGATCATCCGCAAAGTCGTGCTCGACATCGGTTACGACCACTCCGACAAGGGTTTCGACGGCCACACGTGCGCCGTCATCAACGCGCTCGGGAAGCAGTCGCGCGACATCGCGCAGGGCGTCGACCGCGGCAATCCAGAGGATCAGGGCGCGGGCGACCAGGGCTTGATGTTCGGCTACGCGACGAACGAGACGGATACGTTCATGCCCGCGCCGATCATCTACGCCCACAAGCTGCTCGAGCGCCATGCGGAGCTGCGCAAGTCCGGCGGCGCCGACTGGGCACGGCCGGACGCGAAGAGCCAGCTCACGTTCCGTTACGAGGACAACAAGCCGGTCGGCATCGTCGCCGTCGTGCTTTCGACCCAGCACAGCCCCGACATCTCGCAGAAGGACCTGCACGAGGCCGTGATGGAGGAGATCATCAAGCCGGTTCTGCCGCAGAAGTGGATCTCGAAGGACACGGTCTACCACATCAACCCGACCGGGCGCTTCGTGATCGGCGGCCCGATGGGCGACTGCGGCCTGACGGGACGCAAGATCATCGTCGACACGTACGGCGGCATGGCGCGCCACGGCGGCGGCGCGTTCTCCGGGAAGGACCCGTCGAAGGTGGACCGCTCCGCGGCCTATGCCGGGCGCTACGTCGCGAAGAACATCGTCGCGGCCGGGCTCGCGGATCGGTGCGAGATTCAGATCGCCTACGCCATCGGCGTGGCGCGGCCGGTATCCATCCACGTCGAAACCTTCGGCACGGGTCACGTTCCCGAGAGCCGCATCGTGGAACTCGTGCGGGAGCATTTCGACCTGCGGCCGAAAGGCATCATCCAGATGCTCGACCTGCTGCGGCCCATCTATCTGCCGACCGCGGCCTACGGGCATTTCGGGCGGACGGAATCGAGCTTCACCTGGGAGCGCACCGACAAGGCGGCGGCGCTCGCCGACGCCGCGGGCGTCAAGAAGCGGGAGGCCGCCACCGCCTGATCTCTGCAGTCCCATCAACGCCGCACGGTGCGGCGAGCGCGGCCGTCGAGGAGCGTTGCAGCCGCGCGCCGGAGCCCGGGGCAGCGCTAGAGCGCCGTCCGCGGCTGTCGCGGCGCGCGGTCAGGCTCGGGGGCCGCGAACAACCATGCAACGGCGCTCGCTTATCTCAGGAGCACGTCCATGAACGCTGTGGTCAACCCCGATTTTCGTGACTACCGGATCGCCGATATCTCGCTTGCCGCCTGGGGGCGGAAGGAGATCGCGATCGCCGAGAGCGAAATGCCGGCGCTGATGGCGATCCGCGAGGAGTACGCGCCCAGCCAGCCGCTCAAGGACGCACGCATCGCGGGATCGCTGCACATGACGATCCAGACGGCGGTGCTGATCGAAACCCTCAAAGCGCTCGGCGCCGAGGTGCGCTGGGCATCGTGCAACATATTCTCGACCCAGGACCACGCGGCGGCGGCGATCGCGGCGACCGGCACCCCGGTGTTCGCCTACAAGGGTGAAACGCTCGAGGAGTACTGGGAATTCACGCACCGGATTTTCGAGTTCGGCGACAGCCGCGGGCCCAATATGATTCTGGACGACGGCGGCGATGCGACGCTGCTCGTGCACCTCGGGATCCGCGCCGAGAAGGACCCGTCGGTGCTGAACAATCCCGGCAGCGAAGAGGAGGAGGCGCTGTTTGCGGCCGTCAAGAAGCGTCTGGCGGCGAAGCCGGGCTGGTACTCGATGATCGCGAAGGAGATTCGCGGCGTCACCGAGGAGACGACCACGGGCGTGCACCGGCTCTACCAGATGCACAAGGAAGGCCGGCTGCTGTTCCCGGCGATCAACGTGAACGATTCGGTGACCAAGTCGAAGTTCGACAACATCTACGGTTGCCGCGAGTCGCTGGTCGACGGCATCAAGCGCGCCACCGACGTCATGATCGCCGGCAAGATCGCCGTGGTCGCGGGCTACGGCGAGGTTGGCAAGGGCTCGGCGCAGGCGCTGCGCGGGTTGCAGGCGCAGGTGTGGGTGACGGAGATCGACCCGATCTGTGCGCTGCAGGCGGCGATGGAGGGCTACCGCGTGGTGACGATGGATTACGCCGCGGACAAAGCCGACATCTTCGTGACGGCGACGGGGAACGTGAACGTCATCACGCACGAGCACATGAAGCGCATGAAGCACAACGCGATCGTGTGCAACATCGGGCATTTCGACAACGAGATCGACGTCGCCTCGCTGCGGCAGTACAGGTGGGAGAACATCAAACCGCAGGTCGACCACATCATCTTTCCGGACGGCAAGCGGCTGATCCTGCTCGCCGAAGGCCGGCTCGTGAACCTCGGCTGCGCGACCGGACACCCGAGCTACGTGATGTCGTCCTCGTTCGCCAACCAGGTGCTCGCCCAGATCGAGCTGTACACCAAGCGCAGCCAGTATCCGGTCGGCGTCTACATGCTGCCGAAGATACTGGACGAGAAGGTCGCGAGGCTGCAGCTCAAGAAGCTCGACGCGATGCTGACCGAGCTGACGGACGAGCAGGCGCGCTACATCGGCGTCCCGAAGCAAGGCCCGTACAAGCCGGAGCATTACCGCTACTGAGGCCGGCGACGGGCGCCATCCGCCGTCCGCCCCGTCGGACCCCTTGATCGACACCGGTGCCGCAAACCGGGCACACGCGCCACGCTCAGCGCGAGCGGGTGGGCGGCACCCGCAGCCCGATGCGTCGCGTGTGAATGCGCGCCGCTTGAGGTGAGCATGCAATCACAACAGAAGTACGCGCGCACCTTCAGCTTCGAGCTTTTTCCGCCGCGCGACGAAGCGGCGCGCAGCAGGCTGCGCGAAGCGGTCGCGCAGCTCGCGCAACTCCGGCCGAGATTCTTTTCCGTGACGTACGGTGCCGGCGGCTCGACGCGCACGGGTACCCACGAGACCGCGGTCGAACTGCTGACGCAGGGCCTCGATGTGGCGCCGCATCTTTCCTGCGTCGGCGCGACGCGCGAGAGCCTGCGCGAGCAGGTGCAAGCCTATCGCGCACGCGGCGTGCGCCGCATCGTCGCACTCGGCGGCGACCCGCCCTCAGGGCTCGGTCTTGCGAGCGGCGGGGAGTTCCGCCACGCCTACCAGCTGGTCGAGCTCATCCGGCAGGAGACCGGCGACCACTTCCACATCGAGGTTGCGGCGTACCCCGAGGTGCATCCGCGCGCCCGCAGCGCAGCCGATGATCTGCGCCACTTCAAGCACAAGGTGGAATGCGGGGCGAACGGCGCCATCACGCAGTATTTCTACAACCCGGACGCGTACTTTCGTTTCGTCGAGGAATGCGAGGCGATCGGCGTGGACGTCCCGATCGTGCCGGGCATCATGCCGATCACGAATTACCGCCAGCTTGCGCGCTTCTCGGACGCGTGCGGCGCCGAGATTCCGCGCTGGATCAGACAGCGCCTCGAAGGCTACGGCGACGACCTGGAGTCGATTCGCGCGTTCGGGCTCGATGTGACCACGGACCTTTGCGATCGGCTGCTCGCGGGTGGTGCGCCTGGGCTTCATTTCTATACGCTCAACCGCGCAGGGCCGACCTGTACGATCTGGGAGCGCCTCGGCCTGTAGGCGGGGGCGCTGCAGTGTGCGCGCGCGATGGCAGTCTACGCCATAGGGGACGTGCAGGGGTGCTATGACGCACTGCAGCGTCTGCTCGAGGCGCTGCGATTCGATCCCGCAGAGGACCGCCTGTGGTTCACCGGAGATCTGGTGAACCGCGGGCCGGCATCGGCCGCGGTGCTCCGCTTCGTGGCGGGTTTGGGCGAAGCGGCGGTTTCCGTGCTCGGCAATCACGACTTCCATCTGCTCGCGGTCGCAAGCGGAGTACGGCGGCCGTCACGGCGGGACACATTCCACGATATCCTGGGAGCGGAAGATAGTGAGCGATTGCTAACCTGGCTCGCCGAGCGACCTTTGATTCATTACGAGCCGCGGGTGGGCTATGCGTTGGTGCACGCCGGTGTTCCGCCCGCGTGGTCGATCGCCGAAGCGCTGCATTACGCGGGGGAGGTCGAGGCCGAGATTCGGCAGCGGCGACCGAGAGTCTTCGAAGCCATGTACGGTGACGAACCGAGCCGGTGGGGCGATGCGCTCACGGGGATCGATCGGCAGCGCTTCGTGGTGAACGCCTTCACCCGGATGCGGTATTGTGCCCTGGATGGCCGGCTCGACTTCGCGCACAAGGGACCTCCGGGGTCGCAGCCGCCGGATCTCGTACCGTGGTTCAGGCTGCGCCGGGATGACGTCCGTTCGATTCCGATCGTGGTCGGACATTGGTCGACGCTCGGCTACTACGACGGCGAGGGCATCATCGCGCTCGACACGGGATGCTGCTGGGGCGGAGAGCTTACGGCCGTGCAACTTACCGATGGCCCGCGATCGCGCGTCTCGGTCAAATGTGAAGCAGCCGGCTGAGTGGAATGCAAATACAGACAGCTGCGTGCACAACGCAGCGGCGCGTGCGGCGGCGCTTTCATGAAATCGGACAAACACAACATCGCGGTGACGGTACGGACGACCTACATCGCTACCCAGTCCGCACCGGAGAGCAACCGTTACGTCTTCGCCTACACCGTGACGATCACGAACGTGGGTGCGGTGCCGGCACGGCTGCTGAGCCGGCACTGGATCATCACCGACGGGAACCAGAGGACGCGGGAAGTTCGGGGGGAAGGTGTAGTCGGCGAACAGCCTTACCTGGCGCCGGGGACGACGTTCGAATACACGAGCGGCACGGTGCTTGAGACGCCTGTCGGGATCATGTGCGGCAGCTACCAGATGGTGGCGGATGACGGCACGCGCTTCGACGCGGAGATTCCGCCGTTCACCTTGAGCGTACCGGGCACGCTCCACTGAGCGTGCCCGGGAGCGACTATACGTCGAGGTTCGCGACGAGAAGCGCGTTCTTCTCGATGAATTCCCGCCGCGGCTCGACTTGGTCCCCCATCAGCATGCTGAACACCTCCCCTGCCGCGACATCGTCGTCCGCAGTGACCTTGAGCAAGCGCCGCGTTTGCGGGTTCATGGTGGTTTCCCACAGCTGCTCCGGGTTCATCTCGCCGAGACCTTTGTAGCGCTGGATCGTCTGACCGCGGCGTGCTTCGGCGAGGAGCCATTCGAGCGCCGTGTCGAAGCCGCTGACGACCTCGCTGCGTTCGCCGCGCTGTACCGTCAAACTGCCGCCGGTATGGAGGGCGGCGAGCTTTTCGCCGAGCACGCGGATCGCCGCGTAGTCGCCCGTCGTAAAGAACTCGCCGTCGAGGCGCGAGATCACGGGGCTGCCGTGCTCGTGGCGGGTGATCTTGAGGTCGTGGAGCTTGGTGCGGCTATTGGGAGCTACGGCGATATCGAAGCGAACCGCGCCGGTCGGGTCGTCGTTGAGCCGCGCCTGCAGCTCGGTGGCGAACTGCGTCATGGTCGCGGCATCGCGAAGCGCGTCGGGTTCGAGTGCCGGCAGATAAAGGAGCTTCTGCAGCACCTTGGCGTCGTAGCGGCGGCCGAGGCGCCGGATCGTTTCCTGGACGGACAGGTACCGTCTGCTGAGCTCGGCGAGTGCGTCGCCCTGGAGCACATCGGCGTCGCCACGACGCAGAATGGCGCCGTCCAGCGCGGCAGAAAGGAGGTACTCCTGCAACTCGCTGTCGTCCTTCAGATATCGCTCCTGCTTCCCGTGCTTCACCTTGTACAGCGGCGGCTGGGCGATGTAGACATGCCCGCGGGTGATCAAATCCGGCATCTGCCGAAAGAAGAACGTGAGCAGGAGCGTGCGGATATGGGAGCCGTCCACGTCCGCATCGGTCATAATGATGATGCGGTGGTACCGTAGCTTCGTGATGTCGAAGTCGTTGTCGCCAATGCCGGTGCCCAATGCGGCAATGAGCGTCGCGACTTCCGCCGATGACAGCATGCGGTCGAACCGGGCCCGCTCGACGTTCAAGATCTTGCCTTTCAGGGGCAACACCGCCTGGTTGCGCCGATCGCGGGCCTGCTTGGCAGAGCCGCCGGCGGAATCGCCCTCGACGATGTAAAGCTCGCAAAGCGCCGGATCCCGCTCCTGACAGTCCGCGAGCTTCCCCGGAAGGCCAGCCACGTCCAGAGCGCCCTTCCGGCGAGTCATTTCGCGGGCTTTGCGGGCAGCCTCGCGCGCCCGGGCGGCTTCGATGATTTTCAGGGCGATCGCGCGAGCGTCGTTCGGGTTCTCGAGCAGAAACTCCTCGAGCTTCTCACTGACAACGGACTCGACCACCCCCTTCACTTCGGAGGAGACGAGTTTTTCTTTCGTCTGGGACGAAAACTTGGGGTCTGGAACCTTGACGGAAAGCACGGCCGTGAGACCCTCGCGGGCATCGTCGCCGATCGGCGCGACCTTTTCCTTTCTTGCGAGCCCCGAGCTCTCGATGTAGTGGTTGAGCGTCCGCGTCATGGCCGCGCGCAGGCCGGCCAAGTGCGTACCCCCGTCGCGTTGCGGAATGTTGTTGGTGTAGCAGTAGATGTTCTCCTGGTAGGAGTCGTTCCACTGCATGCACAGCTCGATCTGTATGGGTCCGCGTTCTGCGCGAATGTAGATCGGCTTCGGATGGAGCGGGTTCTTGCTGCGGTTCAGGTGTTCGACGAACGCCGCGATCCCGCCTTTGTACTCGAAGACGTCCTCTTTCCCGCTGCGCTCGTCCCGAAGCGTAATCCGTACCCCGGAGTTCAGGAAGGACAGCTCGCGGAGGCGCTTCGCAAGAACGTCGTACTGGAACGTGGTATTGCTGAAGATGCGCGCGCTCGGGAGGAACCTGACGTCGGTTCCGGTATCGGCAGCGTCGCCGACGACAGTCAGGGGAGCTTCCGGCTCACCCATCCGATACTTCTGGTAGTGGATCTTCCCGTTTCGCCGGATCGTCAGCTCCAGCCACTCGGAGAGCGCGTTCACTACCGAGATACCTACTCCGTGGAGACCGCCCGAGACTTTGTAGGAGCTCTGGTCGAACTTACCGCCGGCGTGGAGAACCGTCATGATCACCTCGGCAGCGGACCGCCCTTCCTCCGGAATGATGCCGGTAGGGATGCCTCTGCCGTTGTCCGAAACCGTTACTGAACCATCGGCATGTAGGATGACCTTGATATCCGTACAAAAACCGGCCAGGGCCTCATCGACGGAGTTGTCGACTGCCTCGAACACCATATGGTGCAGGCCAGTGCCGTCGTCCGTGTCCCCGATGTACATGCCGGGTCGCTTACGGACGGCCTCCAAGCCTTTCAGGACCTGAATGCTTTGAGAGTCGTACGAGGGACTATTGCGAGGGGTTGCGGGCTCCATGGGCCCTGTATTCTACCATTTTCCGGCCCCTCCCGCGCGGGTAACCGGAAGCCAAGCAGGCCGGCGCTGGGTGTTTCACGTGGAACCAAGTTCCACGTGAAACCGCGCGTCACAGTCGCATCGGCATGATGATGTATTGCGCGTCCGCCTGACCCGGTGCACGAAGGGTGCAGCTGCTATTCGGATCATTCAGTCCGAGCACCACTTCATTGCCGTCGATAGCCCCGGCTGCCTCGAGCAAATAGGTCACATTGAAACCGATTTCCAGTCCCTCTCCCTGGTAGCTCGTCTCCACTTCCTCGACCGCCTCCTCCTGCTCCGGATTGTGGGCACTCAAGAGGAGCTTTCCCGTCTCGAGATTTAACCGGATACCCCGGTATTTCTCGTTTGCCAGGATTGCGACCCGCCCCATCGCTTCACGAAACGCCTGCCGGTCTAGCGGAACCTGCTTGCTCTGCTGAAGCGGGATCACCCTCGTATAGTCCGGGAATTTCCCATCGATGAGCTTCGACGTGAATGTCGCCTCGGCCAAAGTCAGCCGGATGTGGTTCGCGCTGATCTCAAGCCGGATCGGATCACTCGTTTCGCCGACCAGCCGACTGATTTCGAGCACCGCCTTGCGCGGCACGATGACCTGTAGCGTCTCGCCGGCCGCTCCCTCGCACTCCGTGTCCGCAATTGCCATGCGGTGACCGTCGGTCGCGACCGCACGAAGCCTGGTGCCCTCGTTCTCGAGGTACAAGCCGTTCAGGTAATAGCGCACATCCTGCTGCGCCATACAAAACGCCGTCCGCTCCAGGATTCGCTTGAGCCGGGAGGCCGGCAACACCACGGCTTCCTTGAAGGAACCGGTCTCAACCTTCGGGAAGTCCGCCACTGGGAGCGACGACAACGTGAAGCGGCTGCGACCCGACTTCACCACTACCCTCTCCCCCTGCCGGCTCAGCGTTATCTTCGACCCCTCGGGCAACGCCCGGCAGATGTCGAAGAGTTTCCGGGCTGGTACCGTGACCTCGCCGGCCTTTTCGACCCCCCCGGGGACCCGACAAACCATTTCCAGCTCGAGATCGGTGCCCGTCAGCGACACGCCGTCTCCATCGGTTCGCAGGAGCATGTACGACAGGATGGGCAACGTCTGCCGGCGTTCCACCACCCCTGCCACCATTGTCAATGGCTTAAGGACCTTCTCCCGCTCGAGTTCGACTTGCATGGCGTGTGTTTCGACTCAGTAACGACTTAGCTTTTTGGCTCTGTTGTGATTGCTACTACGGCCGCGGCGTTCTGTGGGTAAGGCTCCGTCATCGCTCCGGAACCGCTGAAAAGTCCTAATCCTCGACTGTGGATAAGGTCGACGAAAGCCTGTGTATAAGGCGGCAAAAATATGTGGGCCAACGTAGTACTTATCCTCAGTCGTGGCAGGGCTCCCGGATGTGCACATGATATCCACAACCTATGTCGTCAGTATGCGCAGCAGGTTGTTGTAGTCCTCGTGCACCCGGGGATCCTTGGAGACCAGCTCTGCAACCTTGCGGCAGGCGTGCAGGACGGTCGTGTGATCGCGCCCGCCGAAGGCTTCGCCGATCTCTGGCAGGCTATGATCCGTCAGTTCCTTCGCGAGCGCCATGGCGATCTGGCGAGGCCGCGCTACGTGGCGCGCGCGGCTCTTCGCATGGAGGTCGGCAATCCGGATCTTGAAGTACTCTGCCACGGTCTTCTGAATGTTGTTGATCGTGACCAAGCGTTCCTGGAAGCTCAGCAGGTCCTTCAGGCTGTCGCTCGCGAGCTCCATATCGACAGGACGACCCGTGAAGAACGCGCTTGCGAGTACCCGCCGCAGCGCCCCCTCAAGCTCACGCACGTTCGAGCGTACGCGCTTGGCTATAAAGAACGCGACGTCTTCCGGCAGGTCCACACCCTCGTGCTTCGCCTTGTTGATGAGAATGGCAACACGGGTCTCCAGTTCGGGTGGCTCGATGGAAACCGTAAGCCCCGAGCCGAATCGTGAGATCAGGCGCTCCTCGACTCCCGTCAGCTCGCGCGGGAAGCGGTCGGCGGTGATGATGACCTGACGCTGAGATTCAACTAAGGCATTGAATGTATGGAAGAATTCTTCCTGCGAGCGCTCCTTGCCGACGAAGAACTGGATATCGTCTATTAACAAGGCATCCAGGCTTCTATATAGACGCTTGAAGTCGTTAATGGCGTTATGCTGCAGTGCCTTCACCATGTCCGCCACGAAGCGCTCCGAGTGGACATAGGCGATGTTCGCGCTTTCCCGGCGGGCGAGCATGAGGTTGCCCGCCGCCTGCATCAGGTGCGTCTTCCCTAGACCTACGCCTCCGTAAATGAATAGCGGGTTGTAGGCAACGCCAGGGTTCTCACCCACCTGGCGCGCGGCGGCCCGCGCCACCTGGTTCGACTTCCCTTCGACGTGCGTGTCGAACGTGAACTCGGGATTCAGGCGCCCGAGGATCGCACCGCGACGCTTTGCGGTCTCACCATTGCGTGCAGCGTCGCCGTCCCCATCGCTGCGCCGACGAATCTGGCTGCCGACCTCGATCGTCACCCTTGCCTCCCGTCCCTGCGCGAGCTCCTGCACGAGCTCGCCGATGCGGCCGATGAAGTGATCGCGCACCCATTCCATGACGAACCGGTTGGGCGCGAGCAGCCGCAGCCCGTCCGCTTCGAGCACCGCATGCAGCGGACGAATCCACGTGTTGAACTGCTGCGGCGGAAGCTCGTCCTCGAGGCGATCGAGGCACCTCTCCCAGAGGTTCGTTTGCGGCGTTACAGCACTCACGACGAATCGGGCACGGCACAAGGAGGGGGAAGGCAGTCTAGCGGCTAACAGGCAGGCCTTCCATACCGCACCGTCGGCGCCTGACCACCGCCACGCCATTTGACAACGCGCGCGCCGAAACAGTACCTTTGCGCGCCCGATGCGCGTCGCATATCCGTCGCGCGCAAGCAGCGAGACCGAAGATCATGAAGCGGACCTACCAGCCGAGCCTCCTCAAGCGCAAGCGCACACACGGATTCCGGGCGCGTATGCGCACCGTGGGCGGCCGCGCGGTCATCAAGGCGCGCCGCGCCAAAGGTCGCAAACGGTTGACGGTATAAGCGGGCCGTCGTCGCGCTTGCGCTTCGGGCGCGACCGCCGCCTGCGGCGCGCGGCCGACTTCGAGGCGGTACGCCAGCGGGCGCAGCACCGGACGCGGGACCGCTTCTTCGCCATCGCGGCCGTTCCAACGTCCGGCCCCGCCCGCCTCGGCGTGGCTGTCTCCCGGAGGGTCTCGGGCAACGCGGTTGTCCGCAACCGTATCAAGCGCCAGATCAGAGAATCGTTCCGTATGCACCAGTTTATGCTCCACGGCCTCGACGTCGTCGTTGTGGCGCAGCGCCCCGCCGCCGAGGCGGCGAATGCGACGCTCGCGGCGTCTCTGCGCGCCCACTGGAGCCGGCTCGCTGCCCGATGATCCGCGTGTTGCTTGGGCTCCTGCGGATCTACCGCTATCTGCTGAGCCCGCTTCTGGGGCCCTGCTGCCGGTTCCACCCGAGCTGCTCCGCCTACGCGATCGAAGCCCTTGAGCGCCATGGGCTCGTGCACGGCTCGCGCCTCGCGCTCCTGCGTCTCGCGAAATGTCACCCCTGGCACCCTGGCGGCGTCGACCCCGTACCGCCCACCCTAGGTACCGATGGATAACTACCGACTTCTGCTCTTCCTCGCGCTCGCCTTTATCCTGATGCTCATCTGGGAGGCATGGGAGGAACACCAGCGCGCGCTCAATCCGCCGCCACCGGCTTCGACGGTCGCGCCCACGGCGCCTGCACCTGACACAGGGGTTCCCGGCGTGCCCGACTCCGCCCCGCCGGCGTCGCCCGAAGCCCCTGTGTCCGCCCTACCCAAGGGCGACCGCGTCGTCGTTACGACGGACCTTGTTCGCGCCGAGATCGACACCCAGGGCGGCGACCTGCGCGGCCTCTGGCTCCTGCGGCATCCCGTGGACGTCGCCCATCCGGACACGCCGTTTCCGCTGTTCCACGAAGCGAACGGCGTTTTCATCGCACAGTCGGGCCTGATCGGCCGCGACCGCGAGTACCCCACCCACAAGGTGCAGTACCGCACGGAGCGCACCGAGTACACGCTGAACCCTGCCGCCGACGAGCTGCGCGTACCGCTCACATGGCGTGCACCGGACGGTACCGAATACGCCAAAGTCTTCGTCTTCCGGCGCAACGACTACACCATAAGCGTCGAGTACACGGTCAAGAACAACACCGCCAGCGAATGGCAGGGGTTCTTTTACGGCCAGCTCGTGCATTCTCACGTGGAATCGCCGGGGATGTTCGGGGTCCGGACGTACACCGGAGCGGCCATCTACACGCCCGCGGACAAGTACCAGAAGGTGTCGTTCGACGACATGGCGTCGCGTGCGCTGCGCATCGAAACGACCGAAGGCTGGGTCGCGATGCTGCAGCACTACTTCGTCGGTGCCTGGCTTCCCGACCGCGGCGAACGCGTGCAGTTCTACAGCGATGTGCTCCCCGATCAGCGTTATGTGATCGGGGTCAAGGATCTGGTGCCGACGACGATAGCGCCCGGCGCGACAGGCACGCTCTCAGCGCGCCTCTACGCCGGCCCCAAGGACCAGGCGCGCCTGGAGCAAGTCGCCCCCGGGCTGGAGCTCACGGTCGACTACGGCCTGCTCACGGTCATTGCGGCGCCGCTCTTCTGGCTGCTCTCGGCCATCCACCGCGTCGTCGGCAACTGGGGCTGGGCCATCGTGCTGCTCACGGTGCTGATCAAACTCGTGTTCTACCCGCTCTCGGCCACGAGCTACAAGTCGATGGCGCAGATGAAGAAGCTCCAGCCGAAGCTGCAGAGCCTGAAGGAACGCTACGGCGACGATCGCCAGAAGCTGAACGAGGCGATGATGGAGCTGTACAGGACCGAGAAGATCAATCCGCTCGGCGGCTGCCTGCCGATCCTGGTTCAGATCCCGGTCTTCATTGCGCTCTACTGGGTGCTGCTCGAGAGCGTGGAGCTGCGCCACGCGCCGTTCGTGCTCTGGATTCGCGACCTGTCGAGCCCGGATCCTTACTACGTGCTGCCGATCGTCATGGGCGCTACCATGTACGCGCAGCAGCTCCTCAATCCGCAGCCACCCGACCCCGTGCAGCGGCGCATGTTCATGATCATGCCCGCCGTTTTCACGGTCATGTTCCTGTTCTTCCCGGCCGGGCTGGTGCTCTACTGGACGGTGAACAACATCCTGTCCATCCTGCAGCAATGGCGCATCAACCAGGTCATCGTGGCGAAGGGCGGCTGACGCCCCGGCTGTGACCGGCACCGACACCATCGCCGCCCTGGCCACACCGCCCGGGGTCGGCGGCGTGGCTGTCGTCCGCGTGTCCGGCCCTCTGGTGCCGGAGCTCGCACGCGCTATGCTGGGCGACCTGCCGCCTGCGCGGTACGCGGCGTACCGGGCGTTTCGCGACGCCGCCGGGGCGCCCATCGACCGCGGTATCGCGCTCTACTTTCCTGCACCCAACTCCTTCACCGGCGAGCACGTGCTCGAGCTCCACGCGCACGGCGGGCCGGTGGTTATCGACCTGCTGCTCAAGCGCGCACTTTCTCTGGGTGCGCGCCTTGCGCGGCCGGGCGAGTTCTCGGAGCGCGCGTTCCTGAACGGCAAGCTCGATCTTGCGCAGGCCGAAGCGGTCGCGGACTTGATCAGCGCCGGTTCGGAAGCGGCGGCCCGCTCGGCGCTGCGCTCGCTCGATGGCAGGTTCTCGGAACGGGTGCGCGCCGCGGCGGATGCACTCACGCGGCTGCGCATGTACGTCGAAGCGGCGATCGATTTTCCCGAGGAGGAGATCGACTTTCTTTCGGACGGGCGTGTCGCACACGACCTCGATGCGCTCCTCGCGCAGCTCGATCAGCTCCTCGCGGAAACCCGGCAGGGAGCACTCCTGCAGACCGGGATGACCGTCGTGCTCGCCGGTGCGCCGAATGCCGGCAAGTCGAGTCTGCTCAATGCGCTGGCGGAAGAAGATGCGGCGATCGTAAGCCCGATTCCGGGCACCACCCGCGACGTGGTACGCGCGCGGCTCGCGATCGACGGCATGCCGTTGCACGTGCTCGATACGGCGGGGCTGCGCGCCGCGGCAGATCCGATCGAGCGCGAAGGCATGGCGCGGGCGCGTTCGGCAATGGCGCGCGCGGACCGCGTCCTGCTCGTCCTCGACGATGCGGCGAATGCCGACGCACAGCTCGCGGAGCTCCTTCCGCATCTGCCGGACGGCGCGAACTGGACAGCGATCTACAACAAGATCGATCGCTCGGGACGCGCGGCCGGCGAGTGCGAGGCCGAAGGGCGCGCCGCCGTCGCGCTGTCGGCGCGAACGGGAGCGGGTCTCGACGCGCTGCGCGCGCACCTGAAGCGGTGCATGGGGTTTCAGCCGGCGGGCGAAGGCGGCTTCATCGCGCGCCGCCGCCACGTCGAGGCGATCCACCGCGCGCGCGACTGCGTCGCGCAGGGACGGACGCAGCTCCTTTCCGCCGGCGCGGGCGAGCTGCTCGCCGAGGAGTTGCGGCGCGCACAGCAGGCGCTCGGCGAGATCACCGGCGAGTTCGCCCCGGACGATCTGCTCGCCCAGATCTTCGCCAACTTCTGCATCGGAAAATGAACCTTTCCGGCAGCCGCGGGCCTCACGAGCGTGGGACCAGACGTCGGCGCGGCGACATCGGACGGAAGCGGCGCACCAGGCGCGCGAGCGCACGCAACTCGCCGCGCCCCGGGCGGCCGTAGCGCAGCGCCACGTAGTGCGCGGTGATGCGATCGATCGCCGGGGCGAGATCGGGGCGCCGCGCTCGTGCGCGTTCTGCGAGCGCGAGCGGCCCCTCGGCGGCAGCACGCGCGATGCCTGCGCGCGCGAGTTTGCGGCAATAGCGCTCGTATAGATCCTGCACGGCGTCACGGCTGCGACGCCGGCGCAGCTGCAGCAGCGCGTACAGGAAGAGCAGCTGCAGCAGGATCGCGAACATCGCCGGCACCGAGTACTCGGTGAGACCGATGAGCTCGAGGAACTCGCGCTGTCGCTCGAGCGTGTAGTTGCTGACCCACCGGTACCAGGAGAAGTTGAGATAGTCCCAGGCGAGCCGCGTGCGGAACCAGGCGCGATCGAGCCAGGGAAGCTCGATGGCCCGCAATACGGCGTCCGCCGCCGCGTTCAGCGGCAGGCCCTGCGAGCTCAGACGGCGCACGCCGTCGATGCCGTATTCGATGCGCGAGGGCGCGATCGCCGCGGTCGGATCGACGCGCGTCCATCCGCGCTCCGCGAGCCACACCTCGGCCCACGCGTGCGCATCGGACTGGCGCACCATCAAATAATCGCCGGCGTCGTTGTACACGCCGCCCTGATAGCCGATCACCACCCGCGCGGGAATGCCGGCGGCGCGCATGAGCGTGACAAACGCAGCGGCATAATGCTCGCAGAAGCCGCGGCGCGTCTCGAACAGGAACTCGTCGACCGGGTTGCGCCCGAGCAACGGCGGATTGAGCGTGTATACGAACGGCTCGCGGTTGAAGTGCGCGAGCGCGGCGCGGACGACATCGGCATCCGCGGCCCGCTCCGTCCGCCAGCTGTCGACGAGCGCCTGCAGTCGCGCGCTCGGGGGATGCGCCAGCGCGAGCGCGCGGCGGCGCTCTTCGGGGTCGAGCGCGCCCGTGCGGTAGCGCGTGGCCGAGACCAGCTCGTAGCTGCGGTGCTCGCGCTGGGCGCGGCGCGCTTCGTAGACGAACCCCGCCCGCCGCCGCAGCTCGGCCGGCGCCGATACCGGCACATCGAGTGCCGGCACCCACGGCCGCTTGCTCGGCTCGGGCATCACGCGATAGGAGCGCAGCTCGCCGAGCCGCCGCAGCGTCGCCCGCTCCGCCAGCGGCGGCCCCTCGGTCCAGGTCCGTCCGTCGCTGTCCCAGAGTACGCGCACTCGCCAGTAGAGATCGCGATTCGGCGGCGGCGGGCCGTCGAAGTACGCGCGGAACGCCACCTCGTCCGAGAGCGTGAGCGCGCTCACGCTGCCCGGTTCCATACGGTCCGATAGCCCGCTCGTGCCGCCGCTGTCGCTGACCTGAAACGCCCAGAAGGCGTCGGGAAGGCGCGGGAACAGCAGGTACGCAACGACCATCAAGGGAAGCGCCTGGAGCACGATCACCGCCGAAGAACGGGCAATCGCGCGCAGGGAAAGCCCGGGATGCTGCAGGCGCATGAGCGCGGCGGTCACGGCAACGACCGCCACCAGCGTGTACGCTCCGAGGACGAGGGAACTGCTGTAGAGGAAGCCCCCGAGCAGGACGAGCAGCAGCAGCAGTGCCGCGAGGACCGCATCGCGCAGCGAGCGCAGCTCGAGGAGCTTCAGTCCCGTGAGCAGCACGAGCAGCGAGATCCCCGGTTCGCGCCCGAGCAGCGTTCCGTAGTAGCGCAGCACCGCGGCGACGGCAGCGAGTGCGAGAACCCAGCGCAGCCAGCGCCGGAGCTGCGGCCAGCCGAAGCGCGTGTGCAGGTAGTGCCAGCCGACCGCGGCGAGATAGGCGGCGCTGATCCAGATTGGAAGTTCGCCGAGGAGCGGAGCGATCACGACCACGGCGACGCCGGCGAGCCAGTCGGCGGCCTGCGGCGATGCGGACGGTGCGGGCGGCTCCCGACTCATGTGGCTTCGAACAGCGCGAGGCGCTCGAGGCAGCGATCGCGATGCGCCGGCCCGAGTCCCGGGGCGATACGGACGCCCGGCAGGCGCAGCCCGTAAGAAATCCGCTGCTGCTCCGCCGTGAGCACCCAGCGGCAGAGCAGACTCAGGCGCTCCTCGGTGGCATAGCCCGTGAGCAGGTGCCAGTCGAGGACGATTTCTTTCGCCCCGGCCGAGGCGAATTGCTTGGTATACCAGCCCTGGCCGCTCGCCGCCTTCTTCCACGCGACGCGCTGCAGTGAATCGCCGTAGCGGTATTCACGCAGGCCGGCGAAATCGTCGTCCTCGAGTCGGGCGCTCGGCGTGCCGGTGCAGTGCACGCCGGCGCGGTCGGGCAGCGGGCGGTCCTCCGGCGCGGGCTTCGGATAAACGAGGCACGCGCCGGGAAGCGCGAGCGGTCGCGACCACGCGTGCCAGAGACCGAGCGGGAAACGGGTGCGCAGCCTTACCGGTGGCGCCGCGATGTAGCCGCGCTGCGCCGTAGTCACCTCGAGCATGACCACGGTCTCGCCGCCCGCCGGTACGTCGAAGCGCCGCGTGCCGGTGGGCCCGGAGAGCTCGATCGCCGATCGCGGCACGTCGGAGTCGTTGCGCACGACGAGCGTGAATCGCGCGATGTCGCCGGCGAACACCGGCGGCGCGGGACCGGCGGCGACGCGCAGGGACGCGAGGTTGCGATGCGTGTGCAGGATCGCGACCACGCCGATCGCGGCGAGCATGAATGCGAGCGCGTAGGCGAGACCGTTGGCGTAGTTGATCCCCGCGAACAGCACGACGAAGACGATCGCACCGTAGTACAGGCCCTCGCGGGTGGGCAGAATGTAGAGCGCACGCCGCCGCAGGCGTATCCCGCCGCCGGGCAGGGACAGCGGCGCGTGGCGGACGGCGACGCGGCCGAGCAAGCGTGCGGCTGCCACACCGCGCAACCCGCGGGTCGCGTTCGCGCTCACGGAATCGGGACCGAGGCGAGCAGCGCCGCCACCGTGTCGGGCGGCGCGTCCGGCGCGAGGCGTACCCGGTGCCCGATCACCGGCTCGGCCACGGCCTGCACATCCTCGGGCACGACGTGATCCCGCCCGGCGAGCAGCGCCCAGGCGCGGGCGGCGCGCAGGAGCGCGAGCGCGCCGCGCGGGCTCAGGCCAAGCGCGAGCGCCGGGCTTTCGCGCGTTGCCGCGGCGAGCGCCTGCACGTAGTCGATCAGCGCATCGCTCGCGTGCAACTGCGCTGCCTGCTGCTGCAGCGCGAGCAGCGCCGCGGCGTCCATCACCGCCGGGGTCTCGCGCAGCAGCTCGCGGCGGTCGCGACCCTTGAGCAGCGCGCGCTCGGCGCGCGGATCGGGGTAGCCGAGCTCGAGGCGCATCAGGAAGCGGTCGAGCTGCGACTCGGGCAGCGGGAAGGTGCCGATCAGGTGCTGCGGGTTCTGCGTCGCGATGACGAAGAAGGGCTCGGGGAGCCTGAGCGTCATGCCGTCGCTCGTCACCTGGCGTTCTTCCATGACTTCGAGCAGCGCGCTCTGCGTCTTCGGCGTCGCCCGGTTGATCTCGTCGGCGAGCACGAGCTGCGCGAATACCGGGCCGCGGTGGAAGCGGAACTCCCGGGTTTCCGGCTGATAGATGGAAACGCCGAGGATATCGGCCGGCAGCAGGTCGCTGGTGAACTGAATGCGCTTGAAATCGAGCCCGAGCACCTGCGCGAGCACGTGCGCGAGCGTCGTCTTCCCGACCCCGGGAAGGTCTTCGATGAGGAGGTGCCCGCGCGCGAGCAGGCAGGCGACGGCGAGGCGGATCTGGCGTTCCTTGCCGAGCACCACGTCACCGGCCGCGGACAGGGCGGCGTCCAGCAGGCGCCGGGTTTTCGGGGCGTTCGCAGGAACGGGGTGCAGCGACATGCGATCTCCTTGGGCCGGCGTACCGGGATGCGCCCGACTATCGGGTAATTCTAGCAACCGCCTCCGCGGCAAGCGGTTACGGCCCGAATTACCCGGTGTTATCATGCCGTCGTCCCAATCCTGCCGTCCCTTCCGTGAATCACCCTGAGGCGTACGATGTCATCGTCGTCGGCGGCGGTCATGCCGGCACCGAAGCCGCCGCTGCCGCCGCGCGCGCGGGCGCGAAGACGCTGCTGCTCACGCAAAGCCTCGAAGCTATCGGGCAGATGTCGTGCAATCCGGCGATCGGGGGCATCGGCAAGGGGCATCTCGTCAAGGAGATCGACGCGCTCGGTGGCGTCATGGCGCGCGCGATCGACCGCGCGGGCATCCAGTTCCGCGTGCTCAACGCCCGCAAGGGGCCGGCGGTGCGCGCCACACGCGCGCAAGCCGATCGCGTTCTCTATAAGAATGCGGTGCGCCGGCTGCTCGAGCGCGAACCCAACCTGACGCTGTTTCAGCAGGCGGTCGAGGATCTGATCTTCGAGAACGGCGCCGCCGCCGGGGTGGTGACGCAGATGGGCCTGCGCTTTCGGGCGCGCGCGCTCGTCCTCACTACCGGCACTTTCCTCGGCGGGCGCATCCATATCGGTCTGACGAACTACCCGGGCGGCCGCGCCGGCGACCCGCCCGCGAACGCGCTCGCCGCGCGGCTGCGCGACCTCGGCCTGCGCGTCGGGCGGCTCAAGACCGGCACCCCGCCGCGGCTCGACGGGCGCACGCTCGACTACAGCGTCATGGAGGTGCAGCCGGGGGACACGCCCGTGCCGGTGTTCTCGTTCCTCGGGCGCGCCGACGAGCACCCGCGGCAGGTGGTGTGCCACATCACCCACACGAACGAGCGCACGCACGAGATCATCCGCGGAGCGCTCCATCGTTCGCCGATGTACACCGGACGCATCGAAGGCGTCGGGCCGCGCTACTGCCCGTCGGTCGAGGACAAGGTGGTGCGCTTCGCCGAGAAGGCCTCGCACCAGGTTTTCGTCGAGCCCGAGGGTCTCGAGACCTACGAGGTCTATCCGAACGGGATTTCGACCAGCCTGCCGTTCGATGTGCAATGGGAGCTCGTGCGCTCGATCCGCGGGTTCGAGCGCGCGGTGCTGATCCGCCCCGGCTACGCGATCGAGTACGACTATTTCGACCCGCGCGACCTCAAGCCGAGCCTCGAGACGAAACAGATTCGCGGTCTCTTCTTCGCCGGGCAGATCAACGGTACCACCGGCTACGAGGAAGCGGCGGCGCAGGGCCTGGTGGCGGGCATCAATGCGGCGCGCTACGTGCGCGAGCAGGAGCCGTGGTGGCCGCGCCGGGACCAGGCGTACTTGGGCGTGCTGATCGATGATCTCACGACGCGCGGCACCGCCGAGCCCTATCGCATGTTCACCTCGCGCGCCGAGCACCGGCTGCTCTTGCGCGAGGACAACGCCGACCTGCGGCTCACGCCGATCGGCCGCGAGCTCGGGCTGGTCGACGACGAGCGCTGGCGGCGCTTTTGCGAGAAGCGCGACGCCATCGCGCGCGAGCAGGAGCGGCTCGGACGCGTGCGCCTGCGTCCCTCGATGGTGAGCGACGCCGAGGCCGCCGCCGCGCTCGGTGGGTCGCTCACGCGCGAGGCGACGCTCGCCGAGCTGCTCGCGCGTCCGGAGGTGCGCTACGGTGCGCTCATGCAGCTCCCCGGCGCCGGACCGGGGGTGGCAGACGCCGAGGTCGCGCAGCAGCTCGAGATCCAGGCGAAGTACGCGGGCTACATCGAGCGCGCGTACGCGGAGATCGAGGCGCAGCGGCGCCACGAGGAGACGCCGCTGCCCGTGGATCTCGATTATCAGCAGGTGCACGGGCTTTCGGTCGAAGTGCGCCAGAAGCTCGCGGCGCACCGGCCGGTCACGCTCGGGCAGGCGGCGCGCGTGCCGGGGGTGACTCCGGCCGCGGTTTCGCTCCTCCTGGTCCACCTGAAGCGCCGCCGCGCCTGAGCGGCCGCGCGCTGCGCCCACGCATGACTCCCGGCACGCAGACCGAACGCGCGAAGCTCGAGCGCCGGTTGCAGCAGGGTCTGGCCGCGCTGCACCTCGAACTGCCCGACGTGACGCGCGCGCGGCTCCTGCAGTTCCTAGAGCTGCTCGCGTACTGGAACCGCGCCTACAATCTCACCGCCGTGCGCGACGTCGAGCAGATGCTGCCGCGGCACCTGCTCGACAGCCTGTCGGTGCTGCCCTACGTGCGCGGTATGCGCGTCGTCGACATCGGCACCGGCGCCGGGCTGCCGGGGATCCCGCTCGCGCTCGCGCTGCCCGCCGCGCATTTCGTGCTGCTCGACAGCAATGCCAAGAAGGTGCGCTTCGTGCGCCAGGCGCTGCACGAGCTCGGCGTGGGCAACGCCGAAGCGGTGCACTGCGCCGCGGAGCGCTATCGCCCGCCGGCGCCGTTCGATACGGTCGTCGCTCGTGCGCTCGCCGCCATTCCTGATATGCTGACGAGCTGCCGCCACCTGTGTGCGCCGGGCGGCGCCGTGCTCGCCATGAAAGGCGTGTATCCTCAGGAGGAGCTTGCGGGCGTCGCTGCCGGGTTTCGCGTGCGCGACGTGGTGCGTCTCACGGTCCCGGGCCTCGACGCGGCGCGGCACCTGGTGATCCTGGAACCGGTTTCGGAGCAAGAGCAGGGCGCGTGATGGGCCGAGTCATCGCGATAGCCAACCAGAAGGGCGGAGTCGGCAAGACCACCACGAGCATCAACCTCGCAGCCTCGCTCGCGAAGACGCGCCGGCGCGTGCTGCTCGTCGACCTCGATCCCCAGGGCAACGCGACGATGGGCAGCGGCGTCAACAAGCAGACGCTCGAAGCGAGCACCTATACCGTGCTGCTCGGCGAGGACAGCATCGAGCACGCCACGATCGCGGTCGAGAGCGGCTACGACCTCGTGCCGGCGAACGCCAGCCTCTCCGGCGCCGAGGTCGAGCTGATCGAGATCGAAGGTCGCGAGCGGCGGCTGCGCACGGCGCTCGCGCCGATGCGGGACAAATACGATTACCTGTTCATCGACTGCCCGCCGGCGCTGAATCTCCTCACGGTGAATGCGCTCGTCGCCGCGAACTCGGTGCTCATACCGATGCAGTGCGAGTACTACGCGCTCGAGGGGCTGTCCGCGCTCCTCGGCACCATCCGGCGCGTGCGCGAGGCCCTCAATCCGCTGCTCGAAGTCGAAGGGCTGCTCCGAACCATGTACGATCCGCGCAACCGGCTCGACAACGAGGTCTCGGCGCAATTGAAGCAGCACTTCGGCGACAAGCTCTACCGCACCATCATCCCACGCAACGTGCGCCTCGCCGAAGCGCCGAGCTACGGCAAGGCCGTGATCGCGTACGACCTCCAATCGAAGGGCGCGCAGGCTTACCTCGCGCTCGCCGGGGAAATCCTGCGGCGCGAGGAGGAGGCGGTGGCGTGATGACCAGGCGTCCGCGCCTCGGCCGCGGCCTGGACGCGCTGCTCGGCGTCGACAGCGTTCCGGCCGGCGAGAAGGAGGAGCTGAAGCAGCTTCCGATCGACCTGCTGCAGCGCGGCAAGTATCAGCCGCGCACGCACATGGACCAGGCGGCGCTCGAGGAGCTCGCCGCCTCCATCAGGGCCCAGGGCGTGGTGCAGCCGATCGTCGTGCGGCCGCTCCCGACCGGGAACTACGAGATCATCGCCGGCGAGCGCCGGTGGCGCGCGGCGCAGCTCGCAGGCCTCGAGACCGTCCCCGCGGTCGTGCGGCGGGTGCCGGACGAAGCCGCGATCGCCATCGCGCTGATCGAGAACATCCAGCGCGAGAATCTGAACCCGGTCGAGGAGGCAGCCGCGCTGCAGCGCCTGATCGACGAGTTCGGCATGACGCACCAGCGCGTGGCCGAGGCGGTCGGACGCTCGCGCGCCGCCGTGACCAACCTGCTGCGCCTGCTCGCGCTGAGCGCGGAGCTGCGGCAAATGCTCGAGGACGGCCGGCTGGACATGGGGCACGCGCGCGCACTGCTCGCGCTCGACGGCCCCTTGCAGGTGCAGGCGGCACGGGAAGTCGTGGAGCGGCGGCTCTCCGTGCGCGAAACCGAGGAGCTGGTGCGCCGCATGCTCGAGCGTCGCGGCGGCCGCAAGTCCAAGCGCACGCTCGACCCGGATATTCGCGTGCTCCAGGACCGGCTGGCCGAGAAGCTCGGGGCGAGAGTGCGCATCTCCCACGGGCGCGGCGGCAAGGGCCATGTAACGGTTTACTACCACAGTCTCGACGAGCTCGACGGCATCCTGCAGCGAATCGGCTGACTGGCGGCGGCTCCTGCGGCCGGCTATATAAAAGTAGGTCATGGCGTACTTGCTCCCGAGAATCATCGGCCCGGTGGTGCTGGCGGCGCTGCTCACGTCGCCCGCGGCGGTCGCTGCGGAAACGGCGGGCCTCGAGGCACTGCGCGCCGCGGCGGTTAGCGGCGACGCCGACGCGCAGTACGAGCTCGGAATCCTCTACGAGTTCGGCTATCACCTGGCCGATCACAAGGTGCTGGCGTACGCCTGGTATGCGCGCGCCGCCGCCCAGGGCCATGCATCGGCCGCACGACGACTGGATCTCCTCCAGCCTGCGCTGTCCCAGCCCGAAATCGAACGCGCCCGGGCGCTCGCCCGCTCGCTCCCCGCTGCCGCCTCCGGCGGCTAAACGGCGCGCCGCTGCCCGCGGCGCCGCGGTCGTGCTTTCGCCTGCAAACGCGCGCGTTCGTCGGCGAACGCATACCAAACGCGCGTTCTCTGTCGTTGACCCTCGGGGGTGGGGTCTTTATACTGCGCGCCGCAAAAAATTGCGCTTCCCCTCGTGCTGTCGCCGGCCCGACGCCGGCGCAAGTGCGCCGAATTGATCGCGGCGAACGGCGGCGGTAAGCCAGACCATCTGACCCGGGGCCGGGGACCGGTTTTAGCTCAGGACGTATTACCAGACTGCCTGATCGGCACTCCATGCGTGGGATCGCCTGGAATCGCTCCGTTCGGGCGCAGGCATATTGAGGCAGGGCCGGTGAACGCCGCCCCCGCGAGTGTTGAGCTTGTATATCGCAGCACCCACAGGTGATCAGGCGATGAGCGGACAGAGGCCGAAGAGCGCCCTGCGCTTCGGCAGCAAGTCGATCCGCCCAATGCTGTGGTGGCAGGTTGTCGTAACGGCCGCATTTGCGGCGGCCGCCGGCCTGCTGGCCGGCGGGGACGGCGCGATGTCGGCGGCGCTCGGCGGCGGCGTCAGCCTCGCCTCGAGCCTCGTCTTCGTCGCGGTCGCGAGTCGCGCCCGGGCGCGCACGGCGGGCGGGACCCTGTACTGGGCGCTGCGCGCCGAGGCGGCGAAGGTCATCACCGTGGTGCTGCTGCTCTGGGCGGTGTTCGCCAACTACCCGCAGCTGGTGCCGCTCGCGTTCCTCGCCACTTTCGCGGTGACGGTGGTGATCTTCTCCATGGCGTTCTTTGTGCGCGAGTTTTGACGTACAGGCGCATACGATGGCTACCGAAACGCTCACTCCGACCGGCTACATCAGCCACCACCTGACCAACCTGACCGCCTCGGTCGGCGACGGTCCGTTCTGGACGCTGCACGTCGACACCCTCGTCACCTCCATCGTGCTCGGTATCCTCGGCATCGGTTTCCTGTGGTGGGTGGTCCGCGGGGCCACCTCGGGCGTGCCGAACAAGCGCCAAGCGTTCGTCGAGCTCTTCATGGAGTTCATCGACGACCAGGTGAAGAGCATCTTCCACGGCGAACGGCACCGCTTCGTGGCGCCGGCGGCGCTCACGGTCGCGGTGTGGGTGCTGCTCATGAACGCGATGGACTTCCTGCCGATCGACTGGGTGGCGACGGTGATCTTCGAGTGGGCGCTCGGTTTCCACGCCTGGCGGCCGGTGCCGACGGCCGACGTCAACACCACGTTCGCGCTCGCGCTTTCCGTCTGGCTGCTGATGATCTTCTTCAGCGTCAAGGCCAAAGGCTTCGGCGGGTTCGTGCACGAACTCTTCTGCGCGCCGTTTGCGGCCAAGCCGCTGTGGGCCGTCGTGCTGCTCATGCCGTTCAACCTGATGTTCAACATCGTCGAGTACGTGTCCAAGCCGTTGTCGCATTCGCTGCGACTCTTCGGAAACATGTACGCGGGCGAGATCGTGTTCCTGCTGCTCGGCCTGTGGGCCGCGAGCGGGGTCGCCGGCACCTTCTTCGGTGCGGTGCTCGGCGTCGGCTGGGCGATCTTCCATATCCTGATCGTCAGCCTGCAGGCGTACATATTCATGATGCTCACCGTGGTGTACATCGCCATGGCACACGAGCACCACTGACTCCCCTTCACCCTAACCGAGTAAAGGAAATCCCATGGAAAACGTGCAGTACTTGGCAATGATCCAGGCCTACACCAGCATCGCGATCGGCCTCATCGTGGGCCTGGGTGCGTTCGGGGCATGTATCGGCATCGGCATCATGTCGGGCCGCTTCCTCGAGGGCGCGGCGCGGCAGCCGGAGATGATGCCGACGCTGCAGGCGCGCGTGTTCCTGCTGCTCGGCCTGATCGACGCCTCGTTCATCATCGGCGTCGGTATCGCGATGTTGTTCGCCTTCGGCAATCCGCTGCTCGCGGTCATTCAGTAAACGGATCCAACGCGCCCGGCGAGGGAAGACATGAACATCAACTTCACGCTGATCGCGCAGGCCGTCACGTTCGCCATCTTCATCTGGTTCACGGTGCGTTTCGTCTGGCCGCCGCTCATGCGCGCGGTCGAGGCGCGCCAGCAACAGATCGCCGACGGACTGGCGGCCGCGGAACGCGGGCGGCTCGAGCTCGAGACCGCGCAGAGCCGGGCGAACGAGGAGCTGCGCAAGGCGCGCGAAGCGGCCGCGGAGCTGCGCGCGAACGCCGAGAAGCAGGCGGCGCAGATCATGGATGAGGCGCGCCAGGAAGCGGCGCGCCTGATCGCCCAGGCGCGCGAGGCGGCCGAGGCCGAAGCGGCGGCCGCGGCGCAGCGTGCCAAGCAGGCGCTGCGCGAGCGCGTCGCCGAGCTCGCGGTGGCCGGCGCCGAGCGCATCCTGCGGCGCGAGATCAACCCGACGATTCACAACGAGCTGCTTGCCGAGCTCAAGCAGGAACTGCGCTAGATCATGGCCGAGAGCATCACCATCGCCCGCCCCTACGCCGAGGCCGCGTTCGAGCTCGCGCGCGAGCAGAATCGGCTCGGGCCCTGGGAGCAGGCGCTCGAGCGGCTCGCGCACGTGGCGGCGGACCCGGAGGTGCAGCGCCTGCTCGGCAACCCGCGCGTGACGCCGGAGGATCTCGCGCGGCTTTTCATCGACGTGGCCGGCGGGCTGGACGAAGCGCAGCAGAACTTCGTGCGTACGCTGGTCGACAACGAACGGCTGGCGGTGCTGCCGGAGATCCACCGGCTCTACCTCGAGCTCAAGAACCGCCACGAGGGCATCCGCGAAGCGCATATCGTCTCGGCGTTCCCGCTCGACGACGCGGCGCTCGCGCGCCTCGTCGCGGAGCTCGAGCCGCGATTCAAGTGCCGGCTGCGGGCCACGGTGAGCGTGGATCCGGAGCTGATCGGCGGGGTCAAAATCTCCGTCGGCGACCAAGTGATCGACGCCTCGGTGCGCGGCAAGCTCGACGCGATGGCGACGGCGCTCAAGGCCTAATTCGCAGTTGAGGACTTACCCATGGAACAACTGAGCCCTTCCGAAATCAGCGATCTGATCAAGAGCCGCATACAGCAGCTGCAGTTCGCGGCGCAGGCGCGCACCGAAGGCACGGTCGTGTCCCTCACCGACGGTATCGTACGCATCCACGGCCTGGCGGACGTGATGCAGGGCGAGATGCTCGAGTTTCCGAACAACACCTACGGCGTGGCGCTCAACCTCGAGCGCGACTCGGTGGGCGCGGTCGTCCTCGGGGACTACGAGCACATCACCGAGGGCGATACGGTGAAGTGCACCGGGCGCATCCTCGAGGTGCCGGTCGGACCCGAGCTCATCGGGCGCGTGGTCAATGCGCTCGGCCAGCCGATCGACGGCAAAGGCCCGATCAACGCGAAGCTCACCGACCCGATCGAGAAGATCGCCCCCGGCGTGATCTGGCGCAAGTCGGTGTCGGAGCCGGTACAGACCGGCCTCAAGTCGATCGACTCGATGGTGCCTATCGGCCGCGGCCAGCGCGAGCTCATCATCGGCGACCGCCAGACCGGAAAGACGGCCGTCGCGGTCGACACCATCATCAACCAGAAGGGCAAGGATCTCTTCTGCATCTACGTCGCCATCGGCCAGAAGGCGTCGACCATCAAGAACGTGATTCGCAAGCTTGAGGAAACGGGCGCGATGGCCTACACCATCGTAGTCGCCGCCTCGGCGTCCGAGTCGGCCGCGATGCAGTACATCGCGCCGTACGCCGGCTGCACCATGGGCGAGTACTTCCGCGACCGGGGCCAGGACGCGCTCATCATCTACGACGACCTGACCAAGCAGGCGTGGGCGTACCGCCAGATCTCGCTGCTGCTGCGACGGCCGCCGGGCCGCGAGGCCTATCCGGGCGACGTGTTCTACCTGCACTCGCGCCTGCTCGAGCGCGCGGCGCGCGTCAACGAGGCGTACGTCGAGAAGTTCACCCAGGGCGCGGTCAAGGGCAAGACCGGCTCGCTCACGGCGCTGCCGGTGATCGAGACCCAGGCGGGCGACGTGACCGCGTTCGTGCCGACGAACGTGATCTCGATCACCGACGGCCAGATCTTCCTCGAGACCGACCTCTTCAACGCCGGCATCCGCCCGGCGATCAACGCCGGCATCTCGGTGTCGCGCGTCGGCGGCGCGGCGCAGACGAAGGTGATCAAGAAGCTCGGCGGCGGCATTCGTCTGGCGCTCGCCCAGTACCGCGAGCTCGCGGCGTTCGCGCAGTTCGCCTCCGACCTCGACGAAGCGACGCGCAAGCAGCTCGAGCGCGGCCGCCGGGTGATGGAGCTGATGAAGCAGCCGCAGTACTCGCCGATGTCGGTCGCGGAGATGGCGGTGTCGCTCTTCGCCGTGAACAACGGCTACCTCGACGACGTCGACGTGAAGCGGGTGCTCGCGTTCGAGTCGGCGCTGCAGCAGTACATGCGCCAGCGCTACGGTGCGCTGCTCGACCAGATCGAGTCCACCAAGGACCTCGACGCCGAGGGCGAGAAGGCGCTGCACGCGGCGGTGCAGGAGTTCAAGAAGACCTGGGTGTAAGCGACACCACAGGGGCCGCGGGACGCGCTTCGGCGGCGCCCCGCGGCCGTGCCGACGACTGACGGAAACGACATGGCGAGCAGCAAAGAGATCCGCGGCAAGATCAAGAGCGTGCAGAACACGCGCAAGATCACCAAGGCGATGGAGATGGTCGCCGCCAGCAAGATGCGCAAGGCGCAGGAGCGCATGCGCACCGCGCGCCCGTACGGCGAGAAGATCCGCGTGCTCGCGGCCAACCTTTCGCACGCCTACACCGAGTACCGGCACCCGTTCCTGGTGAAGAAGCCGAATCTGCAGCACGTCGGGCTCGTACTGATCACGACCGACAAAGGCCTGTGCGGCGCGCTCAACACCAACGTGCTGCGCCTCGCGCTCAACCAGATGAAGGAATGGCAGGCGAACGGAGTCAACGACATCCGCGTGAGCGCGATCGGCAACAAGGGCCTCGGCTTCATGCAGCGGCTGCGCGCCAACATCGTGTCGCAGGTCACCGGCCTCGGCGATACGCCGCGGCTCGAGAAGCTGATCGGCGCGATCAAGGTGATGCTCGACGCGTACCAGGCAGGCGAGCTCGACGCGGTGTATCTCACGTACACGCGCTTCATCAACACTATGCGCCAGGAGCCGGTCATGGAGCAGTTGCTGCCGCTCACCGGCGAGCGCATGGGCGCGCCGAGCCACACCTGGGACTACGTGTACGAGCCCGAGGCGCGCGTGGTGATCGACGAACTGCTGCGCCGCTACGTCGAGGCGCTGGTCTACCAGGCGCTCGCCGAGAACATGGCGTCGGAGCAGTCGGCGCGCATGGTCGCGATGAAGGCGGCGAGCGACAACGCGCAGAACGTGATCAACGAGCTGCAGCTCATCTACAACAAGACGCGCCAGGCGGCGATCACCAAGGAGATCGCCGAAATCGTCGGTGGCGCGTCGGCGGTGTGAGCGGATTTGACTTTCAGTGGCGGTTTTGAGGACATAACGATGGCTCAAGGCGAAATCGTTCAGTGCATCGGCGCAGTCGTGGACGTGCAGTTCGCGCGCCAGGAGATACCGAAGGTTTACGACGCGTTGGTGCTCGAAGGCTCCGATCTCACGCTCGAGGTGCAGCAGCAGCTCGGCGACGGCGTGGTGCGCACGATCGCGCTCGGTTCCGCCGAAGGCCTGCGCCGCGGCATGAAGGTGACGAACACCGGCGCTCCGATCACGGTGCCGGTCGGCAAGGCGACGCTCGGCCGCATCATGGACGTGCTCGGACGCCCGATCGACGAAGCCGGTCCCGTCAACGCCGAAACCAAGCGCTCGATCCACCAGGACGCGCCGACGTTCGAGGAGCTGTCGCCCTCGCAGGAGCTCCTCGAAACCGGCATCAAGGTCATCGACCTGATCTGCCCGTTTGCGAAGGGCGGCAAGGTCGGGCTCTTCGGCGGCGCCGGCGTCGGCAAGACCGTCAACATGATGGAGCTGATCCGAAACATCGCCATCGAGCACAGCGGCTACTCGGTGTTCGCCGGCGTCGGCGAGCGCACCCGCGAGGGCAACGACTTCTATCACGAGATGAAGGAGTCGAACGTGCTCGACAAGGTGGCGCTGGTCTACGGCCAGATGAACGAGCCGCCCGGAAACCGGCTGCGCGTCGCGCTCACCGGGCTCACCATCGCGGAGTACTTCCGCGACGAGGGACGCGACGTACTGCTCTTCATCGACAACATCTACCGCTACACGCTCGCCGGCACCGAGGTATCGGCGCTGCTCGGCCGCATGCCGTCGGCGGTCGGCTACCAGCCGACGCTCGCCGAGGAAATGGGCAAGCTGCAGGAGCGCATCACCTCGACCAAGAAGGGCTCGATCACCTCGATCCAGGCGGTGTACGTGCCGGCGGACGACCTCACCGACCCGAGCCCGGCCACGACTTTCGGCCACCTCGACGCGACGGTGGTGCTCTCGCGCGACATCGCCGCGCTCGGCATTTACCCGGCCGTCGACCCGCTCGACTCGACGTCGCGCCAGGTCGACCCGAACATCATCGGCGAGGAGCACTACAACTGCACGCGCGCGGTACAGGCGACGCTGCAGCGCTACAAGGAGCTGCGCGACATCATCGCGATCCTCGGCATGGACGAGCTCTCCCCGGAGGACAAGCTCACGGTGGCGCGCGCGCGCAAGATCCAGCGCTTCCTGTCGCAGCCGTTCTTCGTGGCGGAGGTGTTCACCGGCCAGCCGGGCAAGTACGTCCCGCTCAAGGAGACGATCCGCGGCTTCAACATGATCGTGAACGGCGAGTGCGACCAGCTGCCCGAGCAGGCGTTCTACATGGTCGGCACGATCGACGAGGCGTTCGAGAAGGCGAAGAAGCTGCAATAACGGGCGCGAGGAACGCGCGCCCGGCCACCGCCCGGCGCCCGGACCTCGCCTCCCTAACCTTCATACTTGGTTGCGAACATGGCCAATGCCGTACACGTCGACATTGTGAGCGCGGAGGAGTCGATCTTCTCGGGCGAGGCGGAGTTCATCGTCCTCCCGGGCGAGGGCGGCGAGCTCGGCATCCTGCCCGGGCACGTGCCGTTGCTCACCCGCATCCGGCCCGGCGCGGTGCGGCTGAAGCTGCCGGACCAGGAGGCCGAGGAGCTCGTTTTCGTCGCCGGCGGTCTGCTCGAAGTGCAGCCGAACCGTGTGACCGTACTCGCCGATACGGCGGTGCGCGGCAAGGACCTCGACGAGGCGAAGGCGAACGAGGCCCTCAAACGCGCCGAGGAGGCGCGGCGCAACG
Source organism: Burkholderiales bacterium (assembly GCA_036381895.1). GTDB lineage: Bacteria > Pseudomonadota > Gammaproteobacteria > Acidiferrobacterales > Sulfurifustaceae > JACQFZ01. Next base: position 58,573 of record DASVBY010000028.1, read on the forward strand.
CCACGAGCCGGCAGGAAATCGCCACCGTCGAGGCGGAGCTCGCCACCATCGCTGCGCAGCTCGCCGCCATCCGCCGCCTGCGCCAGCGCAAATAGCCCCTTTCGCCGCCCCCGCTGTTACGCGGCACGCGCGCGGCTATCATTAGTCGCGCGCCCATGGAAAATCTCGAAGTGATTATCCTCGCCGCGGGCCAGGGCAAGCGCATGCGCTCCGCCCTGCCCAAGGTGCTGCACCTGCTCGGCGGGCGACCCCTGCTCGCCCACGTGCTCGCCGCTGCCGAGGGCCTCACGCCGCGCGCGATCCACGTGGTCTACGGCCACGGCGGCGGGCAGGTGCGCGCCGCCTTCGACCAGGCGCGCGTGCGGTGGGTGGAGCAGACCGAGCAGCTCGGCACCGGCCACGCGGTACTGCAGGCCATCGGCGCCGTGGCCGATGACGCTGTCGTGCTCGTGCTCTACGGCGACGTCCCCCTGATCCGCGTCGAAACGCTGCAGGCGCTGCTCGCGAAGACCGAACCGTTCCGCGTGGGGTTGCTCACGGCCGAGGTCGCCGACCCGTCCGGGTACGGTCGGATCGTGCGCCACCGGCTCGGCCACGTCGAGCGCATCGTGGAGCAGAGGGACGCGACGCCCGAAGAGGCGGCGATCCGCGAGATCAACACCGGCATCCTCGCCGCGCCCGCCGCGCTGCTGCGGCAATGGCTCGCGCGGCTGGAGAACCGCAATGCCCAGCGCGAGTATTACCTCACGGACGTGATCGCGATGGCCGCCGCCGAAGGGATCGAGATCGTCACGCGCCAGCCCCAGGCCGGCTGGGAAATACTCGGGGTCAACAGCAGGCGGGAGCTCGCGGAGCTCGAGCGGATTTACCAGCGGCAGCAGGCGGACGCGCTCCTCGAGCAGGGCGTCACCCTGCGCGATCCCGCGCGCTTCGACCTGCGCGGGGAAGTCCGCTGCGGGCGCGATGTCGTGATCGACGTGAACGTGGTGCTCGAGGGGCGGGTGAGCCTCGGCGACGGCGTCTACCTCGGACCCAACACCGTCATCCGCGATGCCGAGATCGGGGCGGACACGCAGATCCTGGCGAATTGCGTGATCGAGGAGGCCGAGATCGGCGCCGGGTGCCGCATCGGGCCGTTCGCACGGCTGCGCCCCGGCAGCCGGCTCGCCGAGGACGTGCACGTCGGCAACTTCGTCGAGATCAAGCAGTCCGAAATCGGCGCCGGCAGCAAGGCCAACCATCTGGCCTACATCGGCGACACGACGATCGGCCGCGGAGCCAACGTCGGCGCGGGCACCATCACCTGCAACTACGACGGCGCCAACAAGCACCGCACGATCATCGGCGACGGCGCCTTCATCGGCTCGAACACCGCGCTGGTCGCGCCGGTGGCAGTCGGTGCCGGCGCCACGATCGGTGCGGGCTCGGTCATCACCCGGGACGTGCCGGCCGAGGAGCTCGCCGTCGCGCGGGGTGAGCAGCGCAACATCAAGGGCTGGAAGCGCCCCGGCAGGAAGGAAAAGGCCGGGGACCGCGGATGAAGCGGACAGAGCCGCTCGAACCGGGCGCGGCGCGCTTCCTACCGAGTTCATCGTGCGTAATGGGGTGCGGCTTCAGCGGAAGGAAGGCTCATGTGCGGGATTGTCGGTGCGGTAGCGCAGCGTAACGTCGTTCCGATCCTCATCGAGGGCTTGAAGCGCCTCGAGTACCGCGGCTACGACTCGGCCGGTGTGGCGGTGCTGAACGGCGGCATCCGCCGCGTGCGCCGCGTCGGGCGCGTCTCGGAGATAGAGCTCGCGGTGCGCGCCGAGGACCTCAAAGGTGTGCTCGGGATAGGGCACACCCGCTGGGCCACCCACGGCGGCGTGACCGAGCCGAACGCGCACCCGCACGTCTCGTGCGACGAGATCGCGGTCGTACACAACGGCATCATCGAGAACCACGACGCGCAGCGCGAACGGCTGCTCCGGCTCGGCTACCGCTTCGATTCGCAGACCGACACCGAGGTGATCGCCCACCTGGTGCACTACTACTATTGCAAGACGGGCGATCTGCTCGCGGCGACACAGCAGGCGGTGCGCGAGCTGGTCGGCGCCTACGCGATCGCGGTGATGGCGCTCAAGCACGCCGACCGCATGGTCTGCGCGCGCGTCGGCTGTCCGCTGCTGATCGGTCTCGGCGACGGCGAGAACTTCGTCGCGTCCGACGTTTCAGCCGTGCTCGGCGCGACGCGGCGCGTGATCTATCTCGAGGAGGGCGATGTCGCCGAGGTGCGGCGCGACGGCGTGCGCGTGTTCGATGCCGCCGGCCGCCCGGTCGAGCGCCAAGTGCACGTCTCCGACGTGTCTCTCGCCTCGCTCGAGCTCGGCCCCTACAGCCACTACATGCAGAAGGAGATCTACGAGCAGCCGAAAGCGCTCGCGGACACCATCGAAACCGTGCTCGCCGAGGGCGTCTCGCCGCAGCTGTTCGGCCGCGACGCGGCCGAGGTGTTCGAACGCGTCGACGGCGTCCAGGTTATTGCCTGCGGCACGAGTTTCTACGCCGGCTCAGTCGCCCGCTACTGGCTCGAGGCGATCGCGAAGCTGCCCTGCAACGTCGAGATCGCGAGCGAATACCGCTATCGCGACGTGGTGGCGAACCCCAACTGCCTGGTCGTGACGATCTCGCAGTCGGGTGAGACGCTCGACACGCTGGAGGCGCTGAAGCGCGCGAAGCAGCTCGGCCACGAGCTGACCCTTTCGATATGCAACGTGCGGGAAAGCGCCATCCCGCGCGCCTCCCGGCTCGTCTACTACACGCGCGCCGGTGCCGAGATTGGCGTCGCCTCGACCAAGGCGTTCACCACGCAGCTCGCCGCGCTGTTCGCGCTCACGCTCGTGCTCGCGAAGATCAAGGGCCGGCTCGCGCCCGAGGCGGAGGCGGCGTATCTCGAAGCGCTGCGCTACGTCCCGGGGAGCGTGCAGCACGCCCTCAACCTCGAGCCGCAGATCCGCGTCTGGTCGGAGCGCTTCGCCTCGAAACAGCACGCGCTGTTCCTCGGGCGCGGGATCCACTACCCGATCGCGCTCGAAGGTGCGCTCAAGCTGAAGGAAATCTCCTATATCCACGCCGAAGCGTATCCCGCAGGCGAGCTCAAGCACGGGCCGCTCGCGCTGGTCGATCGCAACATGCCGGTCGTGGTGATCGCGCCGAACGACGCGCTGCTCGAAAAGGTGAAGTCGAACATGCAGGAAGTGCGCGCGCGCGGCGGCGAGCTCTACGTGTTCGCCGACCTCGACAGCCACTTCAGCGAGAGCGAAGGGGTGCACGTGATCCGCACGCCGCGGCACGCCGGGCTGCTCTCGCCCATCGTGCACACGATCCCCGTTCAGCTCCTCGCCTACAACACCGCGGTGGCGCGCGGGACCGACGTCGACAAGCCGCGCAACCTGGCGAAGTCGGTGACGGTGGAGTAGCCGACCCGGGCGCTACAGAGCGGTCGGCAAAGTCCACCTGCCTGCGTGGCCGCCTATCCGGGGGAAGCGGCCAACGTTTGTCGGCCTTGAATGACTCCGGCGACACGCTCCTGCAGTATGCTGCGCCTGCTGTCGGCGACTATCCGAAAGTTCCTTCAGAAGGACGCTCTCGCCCCCGAGGCGGTGTGAGGCTGTCGCGCGCGATCCCGAAGCAAGCTTGCCGATTCGTATTTCGCTTCTCGCTCTGTTGCTCGCTGTCGCCGCACTGGTCCTGGCGCCGGCTGACGAGTTCATCGACCTAGGCGACCTCCCGGGCGGCGGCTATTACAGCACTGCGACCGGCGTGAGCGCGGACGGGTCGGTCATCGTCGGATACAGCCAAAGCGTGAGCGGGCAAGAAGCGTTCCGGTGGACGCAGGCCGACGGGATGAAGTCGCTGGCCGAGCTTCTGACGGCCGCAGGCGTGGATCTGGCCGGCTGGACGCTGACCCGTGCGACGGGCGTCAGTGCCGACGGCTCGGTCATCGTCGGCGAGGCCAAGAGGGGCGGCGACACAGTGGCCTACGTCGCAAAGGTGAGTAGCAATTCCGGGCTGATCATGCCTGAAGAGCTGGCCGCGTCGCTGAACGCCCGAACAGCGCCCACCCAGCAGAGTCAGCGCGCGGTGACGACCGGTTTGAGCCGGTTGTTGTTCGCCGCGAGCCCCGCCGTTCCGGCCGCGCCCGGCCGGACCGGCGACGCGTCCGAGCCGACCGCGAGCCTGATGGTCGGCATCTTCGCGGGGCTGTAAGCGGAACGTGTCTGGGTGCCTCGCGCGGATCTTGCGTCTTCATTTGACGAGGGACTGCGCCGTGGCCACCGCTCGCGAGAGTCACACACGCGCGTTGCTGAGCTGCAGGCAGGAATATCCGACAGGCTTAAACGGTCCGCTGCGACAAGCGCTGCCGCTACCTGCGCGAGGTCGCCGTTCGTCGAGTGACGGCGCCGTTCCGCTCCGTCACACGGACGGAGCGGATAAGCGCCCTGCCGGGGCGTCCCTTCAGTGCCGCGCCCGCTCCCAACCCGAGCGCACCGCGTCGCGGAACTGCTCCCACTGGCCGTAACCGCGCGCGGCCCATTCGCGCTCGACCTCCGGCTCGATCGTCGCCCACTCGGCCTTGCCGTAGCGGCCGCTCCGCGCGAGACGGTAGCCGTACTGGTATCCGGGCTCGACATCCTCGTACTTGAGGCCGGTATTGCCCGCATACTTGCTCTGCCAGTCGCGCTGGAACTCGCCCGCGTAGCTCGCGAACTCCCGCTGCTCCTCGGCGCTCAGCGGCTCGACCTGCACCTGCGTTTCCCGGACCGTGTCCCTGATCTTCTGTTTGTGTTGGCGCGTCTCCTTGCCGACCGTGACCTCCTCCTTCACCCGCGCCCGCTTCTCGACCACCGGCTCCTCGCTGGTGGCGCGCACCTCGAACGATTCCTCTCTGAACGCCTGGTCGTCCTCGGCCACCGGACGGTCGACGCGTGCGCGCTCGACGTGCACGTTCTCCTCGCGCAGCGCCACTTCCTTCTCGACCGGGTGCTCGATGATCCGCGAGCGCACACGCACGCCGCCGCTGCCTGCTTCGCGTTTACCTACGCGCAGCTCTTCTTCCACCACCGGAATGCGGCGCTCGCCCGCTTCGGCCGCGCCCGGCTTCGCGGTCCCGGCCGCCTCGGGCCGCGTCCTCGCGGTCGTCACCGTCGTTGCGGCGCCGGGCGGCGTGGACGCGCCGGCCTCGGCTCCGCTGCCCGGCACGACGCCGGCACCGCCCATGCGCTCACCCCTGGCGCCGGATTCGCCGGTGGTGTCCGGGGCGATGCCCGCGCTCTCGAGCCGCTCCTCGATGTCTTGCGCACCGTTCGCGTCGATGATCTCGGCGGCGCGTTCGGCGCGTCCGTCCTCGACGTGAACGGTGACCAGCGCATCGGTCGGCCGCAGGCCTTGCAGCCCGCCTTCAGAGAGCCGTCCCTCGGACCCGGCACCCGAGAAGAAACGCTTGATGCTCGCCCACACGCCCTCTTCCGCAGGCTCGTGCGCCGGCCGCGTGCCGGTCTGGTGCAGCAGTTCGTCGCCGGTGCGCATCTCGATGCGCCGCCGGTCGAACCCCTCCGCTTCCAGCGCGCGCACCGCCTGCTGCGCGCTGTCCCTGCTCTCGAATAGACCGAGTACGACCTTAGCCATGACTACCTCCTGTAGTGGACGCTGTCCCTGAAAGCTCTTCGGTTCACGATTTCTCGTCGCCGCTCGATGCGATCACGTCTTCCCGACGCCGGGAGACGCGCAGCTCACGCGCCTCGACGCGCCGGCGCTTGCGGATGCGCAGTTCCTCGCGCACCACGAGCCGCTTGTGCCAGACGATTTCCTCTTCGAGCAGAGGAATAACGAGCGTGTCGCCCTCCTCCCGGGCGGCCACGGCCCCGCTTACCGGCCGGTCGACCCGCACGCGCTCGATCTCGAGGTCTTCGTGCAGCAACGGCTGCGTGATACGTTCTTCCTCCTCCCGCACGACCTTGCGCAGTCGCACCGCGTGCTCGACCGGCTCGCTGCTGACTTCGAGCGTCTCCTCGACGACGGGAATCGTGGCACCGCCCGGCGCTGCCCTCGCCGTGCGCAGGTCCTCGAACCGGACCGCCAGGCGATAGCCGCCGTCCTGCTCCTGCAGCCAGTCGGCCGGCACGCGCGCTTCGCTTCCGTCCGGAAGCGCCAGCGTTACGGTATCGGGTTCGTCGGCGCTCGCCCGGCGCACCAGTCGACCTTCGCGCCCGACGGTATCAACGACGACGCTCATGTGCCTCCTTGCGACTGCGTAACCATTCGAGAACAGCGTGCGCGCGCAGTTCCCGCGGCGGCAGCCGCGCTTGCCGGGTCGATCAACTAGGGAGTTATGCGGGTGCGGGAAACGCGCCGCGCGCAGGTCACGAGAGGCTGCGTCCCCGCCGGGAGAAGACGAGATCGAGCAGCGCCGCATAGGAGTCGGTTTCCACCCGGTCGAACACGAGCGCGGCGCCGCGATCGGTGACGCGGACGACTTGCGCGTGAAAGCGATGATAGCGGGCACCGCCGTCGCCGGGCAGCTTGATGGCGATGTCCAGCGCTCCTTTGCGCGGTACCGTGCCCGAACGGGTTTCGACGAAGACGCCGTCGAGGCTGATGTCACGGGTGACCGAAGGCTGGGGGTCCTGCCTGTTGTAGTCGAGGATGGCTTCGAGCGCGATCGGTATGCGCGGCGTGTCCCGGCGTTCGCTCTTCATGCTCCCCCCAAGCGAGCCGCGGCCCCGAGGCCGCGATACGCGGTTTCTTGTTGTCCGGACGTTATAAACCGTTTCGCCCGGCGATAAAAGGCGCCGGTTCTGCTCCCCCGCCCGCAACGTGCCTGTTATCATCGCCGGCACCCGGCGGGCGCGCCTGTGCCCCCGCCCGTCCCAAGAAGATTCATGGACGTCTCGCATCTCCTGAACGGCCTCAACGAGCGGCAGCGCGAAGCGGTCGCTGCGCCGCCCGGGCCGCTGCTCGTGCTCGCCGGAGCGGGCAGCGGCAAGACGCGTGTGCTCACCCACCGCGTCGCGTGGCTGGTCGGTGTGGAGCGGGTATCGCCGCACGCGATCCTGGCGGTCACGTTCACGAACAAGGCGGCCGCCGAGATGCGCGCGCGCATCGAGCAGATGCTGCAGGCGCCGGTCGGCGGTTTGTGGATCGGCACGTTTCACGGGTTGTCCCACCGGCTGCTGCGGGCTCACTGGCGGGAAGCCGGGCTGCCGCAGGGCTTCCAGATCATCGACAGCGACGACCAGTATCGGCTGATCCGCCGCGTCCTCAAGAACCTGAACCTCGACGAGGGCTATTGGCCGCCGCGGCAGGCGCAATGGTTCATCAATCATCATAAGGAAGAGGGTCGCCGCCCAGAGCAGCTCGGCGATCCGACCGATTTCCAGAACCGCGAGTACCTGCGCATCTACCAGGCGTACGAGGAGGCCTGCCGCCGCAGCGGCCTCGCCGATTTTGCCGAGCTCCTGCTGCGCGCCTACGAGCTGCTGCGCGACAACGAGGCGGTGCGTGCCCACTACCAGGCGCGCTTCCGCCACGTGCTGGTCGATGAGTTCCAGGACACGAACCGCATCCAGTACGCCTGGCTCCAGCAGTTCACCGGGCCGCACAACAACCTGTTCGTGGTCGGCGACGACGACCAGTCGATTTACGGCTGGCGCGGCGCGCGGGTGGAGAACATCCTGCGCTTCGAGAAGGACCATCCGGGCACGCGCGTCGTGCGGCTGGAACAGAACTACCGCTCGACGGGCAATATTCTGAAGGCCGCGAACAGCGTCATCGGGCACAACAGCGGGCGCCTGGGCAAGAAGCTCTGGACCGCCGGCGAGGACGGCGAGCCGATCGACCTCTACGTCGCCTATAACGATCTCGAAGAGGCGCGCTTCGTCGTCGAACGCATCCAGGACTGGGTCCGCGCGGGGGGCAGCCGCCGCGACATCGCGGTACTGTACCGCTCGAACGCGCAGTCGCGCGTATTCGAAGAGGCGCTCATCAACGCGGGGATTCCCTATACCGTCTATGGTGGCCTGCGCTTCTTCGAGCGCGCGGAGATCAAGGACGCGCTCGCCTACCTGCGGCTCATCGCGAGCCGGCACGACGACCCCTCGTTCGAGCGCATCGCCAACGTCCCGACCCGCGGCATCGGCCTGAAGACGCTCGAGGCGCTGCGGGAAGCGGCGCGCGCGGCGGACCTGTCCTTGTGGGAAGCGGCGGAGCGCGCGATCGCGAGCGGCAGCCTGCCGGCGCGGGCCGTGCAGGCGCTCAAGGGGTTTCTCCAGCTGATCGAGCAGCTCGCTCAGGAAACGGCGGCAATGACGCTCGGCGAGCAGGTCGAGCACGTGCTCGCCCGCAGCCAGCTGCTCGAGCACTACAGGAAGGAGAAGGGCGAGCGCGGGGAGGCGCGCGTCGAGAACCTGGAGGAGCTCGTCGCGGCGGCGCGCAACTACGTGCCCGACGAGGCCGACGGTCTCGACCCCCTCGGCTCATTCCTGGCGCACGCCGCCCTCGAGGCCGGCGAGGGCGAAGCGGAGGCGTGGGAGGACAGTGTCCAGCTCATGAGCCTGCACGCCGCGAAGGGGCTCGAGTTTCGGCTCGTGTTCCTCACCGGCATGGAGGAAGGGCTGTTTCCGCATCAGCGCTCGCTCGAAGAGCCCGGCCGGCTCGAAGAGGAGCGGCGGCTCTGCTACGTCGGCATGACGCGCGCGCGCGAGCGGCTGGTGCTCACGCTCGCCGAGATCCGCCGCCTGCACGGGAGCGAGCACTACACGAGCCCCTCCCGTTTTCTCGGCGAGATGGACCAGTCGCTCATCCGGGAGCTGCGCGCACAGCCGCTGCTCGCCCGACCGCGCGCACCGCTCGCGCCCGAGGCCGCGCCGCCGGGCATGCAGCTCGGCAGCCGGGTGCGGCACGAGACCTTCGGCGAGGGCGTGGTCGTGAACTTCGAGGGCGCCGGGGCGCACGCGCGCGTACAGGTCAACTTCGAAGGCGCGGGCGCCAAGTGGCTCGTGCTCGCCTACGCGCGCCTGCAGACGGTTTGAGGGCTCGCTCCCGGACGCACCAGATGGTCTATAGTTAGCGGCGAGCGCGCCGCACGACGGCGCACCGCACAAGAACGGCACAGCCGCCACCCCAGGGGGATGACGTGAGGCAGCACAATAACGAAGGCCTGACCACTTCGAAGGTCGTGCTCGCAGTCGTCGGCGTCGCCTTCGTCGTCGAGCTCGCGATCATGGCAGGCCTGCAGAAGTTCGGGACCCCGACCGATCCCGGTGCCGCCCTGCTGAACGCCGCACTGCTCGCGATCCTGCTCGCTGCCCCGGTCTACTGGCTGGTGCAGCGGCCGCTGCGTTCCCAGTACGCGAAGCGGCGCGAGGCCGAGCGCTTCGGGGCGGACATGACCCAGCTCGCGCTCACGGACACGCTCACGCGCATTCCCAATCGCCGCGGCATCACGGCCGCCCTGCTCGACGCGATGGCGCAGGCCGACCGCTACAACACGCCGCTCTCCGTCGCGATGGGCGACATCGATCATTTCAAGCGCATCAACGACACGCACGGCCACGAGGCCGGAGACAAGGTGCTGGCACAGCTCGCGGCGATCATGTCGGAGAGCCTGCGCATGCCGGACAAAGTCGGACGCTACGGCGGAGAGGAGTTCCTGATCGTGTTTCCGCACACGACGCTCGCGCAGGCGCGCAAGATCGCGGAGCGCATACGTGCGGCGGTGGCGGATGCGGCCTTCGACCTCAACGGCAAGCGCGCGCAGGTGACGCTCAGCATCGGCGTGACGCAGTTCCAGCGCGGCGAGGACCTCGAGCAGCTGCTGGTTCGCGTCGACAAGGCGCTCTACCAGGCGAAGGCGGGCGGCCGCAACCTGGTCGCTGCGGAGAAGGCGAGCCGCCGCCGCGGCGAGTGACGGCTCAGGGATCCGGCAGCAGCGCTTCCACGACCGCGCACCAGGCCGCGGCGAGGTTGTCGCGGTTGTAGCCGCCGCCGCCGAGCGCAATCACCCGTCCCTCGCAGTACTCGGCCGCGAGCCGGCTCAGACGCTCGGCCGCGTGCGCGTGGGCGCGCGGGCTGAACTGCATGTGCGTGATCGGATCGCCGGCGATGCTGTCGGCGCCCGCCTGCAGGATCACGAATTCCGGGCGCGCCGCGCGCACGAACTCCTCGACGCGCGGCCATGCGCCATGAAACGCGCGATCGTCGGCCCCGGGCGGCAGGGGGATGTTGAGCTTGGTGCCCGCGGCGGGACCGATGCCGGTCTCCGAGGCGGCGCCGGTGCCCGGGTAGAGGAAGCGCCCGTCCTCGTGCAGATCGACGACGCAGACGTCCGGATCCGCCTCGAAGCCGTAGTACACCCCGTCGCCGTGATGCGCATCGATATCGACATAGGCGATGCGCCGGATGCCGTGCCGCGCGCGCAGCCACTCGATCAGCACGCCGATGTCATTGAACACGCAGAAGCCGCCCGCGCCTTCGCGCCGCGCGTGGTGGAGCCCGCCGATCGGGACGAAGGCGGCGCGGCAGCGGCGCTCGAGGATTGCCGCGGCCGCATCGAGCACCGAGCCGACCACCGCGCGTGCGGCGTCGTACACGCCCGGGAAGGCGGGCGTGTCGCCGTAGTCGAGATAGCCTTCGCCGCGCTGCGACTGCCACTGCACGCGCTCGACGTAGTCGAGGCGATGAAAGCGCAGCAGCTCGTCGCGCACGCATACGCCCGCTTCGCGGAGCTGCACGCGGCGGTGCAGCCCGCGGCGCTCGAACTCGTTCCAGAAGGCGGCGAGCCGATCGGTGCCGAACGGATGGCCGTTCGGGAACCCGTAGGCCGCGATGGCGCCGCCGTAGACGCACACGGACATGCAAGCATTCTACCGCCGTGTGCCGGGCGCGTCGCCCGAAGCGGCCGGGCGGAGCCCTGCGATCAGAAGCGGCGGATCACCCATTGCGGCACGAGGACCTCCGGCTCCGCATCGCTGCGGTGGAAGTTGCCGTGCTCGTCGTAGATGAGGTAGTAGGGCGGACCGAAGCGCGGTGTGACTTTGATGCGATAGAGCCGCCCGTTGTAGCGGTACTCCTCGTAGATCGCGCCTTCGCGCGTCGTGATCGTGATTTCGGGCTCGAAGGATTCGGCCGGCGGCGCCGGCGCCGCCGGCCGCTCCTGCGCGGGCGGCGGCGGTGGCGGGGGAACGTCCTCGGCCGCGCGCGCGCCGGGCGGGACGAGCAGGGCGAGCGCGAGAGCCAGACGGTAGTGTCGTCGCATGCGGGCCGCCTACAGATTGAGCATGATCTCCTGCTCTTCGCGCGTCGGCTCGAAGCCCACCCGCTCGTAGAAGGCGAAGATGGTGTCGAGCACTTCCTCGGCGGTGTCGGCGAGCGTGAAGAGCTCCAGGTCCTCCGGGCTCACCATGCCCTCGCTCACGAGGCGCGCGCGGAACCACTCGATGAGCCCGTTCCAGAACGGGCGGTGCACCAGAATGATCGGCATGCGCACGCTCTTGCCGGTCTGCACCAGCGTCAGCGCCTCGATCAGCTCATCGAGCGTGCCGAAGCCGCCGGGCATCACCACGTACGCCCTGGCGTACTTCACGAACATGACTTTGCGCGCGAAGAAGTGCTGGAACGTGAGCCGCACGTCCTGGTACTCGTTCGCGCGCTGCTCGTGCGGCAGCACGATGTTGAGTCCCACGCTTGGCGACTTGCCGGTATAGGCGCCCTTGTTCGCCGCCTCCATCAGTCCCGGGCCGCCGCCGCTCACGACCGCGAACCCGGCGTCCGACAGTTTGCGCGCGATCTCCTCGGTCAGGGCATAATACGGATGGCCCGGCGGGATTCGCGCCGAGCCGAAGATGCTGACGGACGGCTGAATCTGCGACAGCTGCTCGAAGCCGCTGACGAATTCGGCCACGATCTGAAGGATCTTCCACGACTCGCGCGCCATCAGGCTCGCGGAGTTCGGCGGCAGCCCGCGGCCTCCGCCGCCGGCGCGTCCGCTGGTGCTGCTCATGACGGGTGCGGCGGCCTCATGGGAGGCCGCGCCGCTCGCTTTCTGATTCGGCAAGTACGATGGCTCGCAAGAATCCGGTTACTAGGTCTCCCGCTTCGCGTCGCGCCGCGGCGCGCGCCCGCCCGGACCCCGAGCGCACGCTGGTCCTGGTCGACGGGTCATCTTATCTGTACCGCGCGTTCCACGCCATGCCGAACCTCAGCAACTCGCGCGGCGAGCCGACGGGGGCGGTTTACGGCGTGACCAACATGCTGCGCAAGCTGCTCGCCGACTACGATCCGGTCTACGTCGCCGTCGTGTTCGACGCCAAGGGCAAGACGTTCCGCGACGAGGTGTACCCCGAGTACAAGGCCAACCGTCCTGCGATGCCCGACGCGCTCAGTGCACAGATCGAGCCGATCCACGCGATCGTGCAGGCCCTCGGGCTGCCGCTGCTGCAGGTCGAGAACGTGGAGGCCGACGACGTCATCGGCACGCTCGCGCGCGAGGCCGCCCGCGCCGGCCTGCACACGCTGGTGTCGACCGGCGACAAGGACATGGCGCAGCTCGTTGATGGGCACGTCACGCTCGTCAACACGATGACGGATACGGTATACGATCGCGAGACCGTGCTCGAGAAGTTCGGCGTGCCGCCCGAGCGCATCGTCGACTACCTGGCGCTCGTCGGCGACAGCATCGACAACATCCCCGGGATTCCGGGCGTGGGCCCGAAGACCGCGGCGAAGTGGCTGCAGCAGTACGGCTCGCTCGATGCGATCGTCGCGCACGCGCACGAGATCGCCGGCAAGGCCGGCGAGAACCTGCGCGCCGGCCTCGAGCGCCTGCCGCTCGCGCGCGCGCTCGCCACCATCAAGTGCGACGTGGCGCTCCCGGTCGCGCCGACGGAGCTCAGGCGGCGCCCGCCGGATGCCGAGCGGCTGCGCGCGCTCTACGCCCGGCTGGAGTTCAAGACCTGGCTCGCCGAGCTCGGGGGCGCAAGTCCGCCGGAAGCGGCCGTTGCCGGCGCTTCGCCCGCGGGGCGCTATGTCGCGGTGCTCGACGCGGACGCGCTCGATGCCTGGCTCGCGCGCCTCGCACAGGCGCCGCTCGTCGCCCTCGACATGGTGACCGCGGATCCCACGGGCCAGCGCGGCGAGCTCATCGGTATCGCCTTGAGCGACCGGCCCGGCGAAGGCGCCTACGTGCCGCTCGCGCACGCCTACCCGGATGCGCCCGCGCAGCTCCCGGCCGCGCAGGTGCTCGCGAAGCTCAAGCCGCTGCTCGAAGACCCAGCGCGCGCGAAGATCGGCCACAACCTCAAGCCCGACATGCAGGTGCTCGCGCGGCACGGCGTCGCGCTCGCCGGCATCGCGCACGACAGCATGCTCGAATCGTACGTCCTCGACTCCACCGCCTCGCGCCACGACCTCGACAGCGTTGCGCTCAAGTACCTCGGACACAAGACCGTCAAGTACGAGGACGTCGCCGGCAAGGGCCGGGCGCAGATCGATCTGCGGGAAGTCCCGATCGAACGCGCGACCGCGTACGCGGCCGAGGACGCGGACCTCGCGCTGCGGCTGCACGCGCACCTCTGGCCGCGGCTCGAGCGCGAGCCGCGCCTGGCGGCGCTCTACCGCGACATCGAGTTGCCGCTCGTGCCCGTGCTCGCGCGCATGGAGATGCACGGCGTGCGCGTCGACGTGACCATGTTGCGCCGGCAAAGCGCCGAGCTCGCCGAGCGGCTGCACGAGATCGAGCGCGAAGCGCATTCCGCCGCGGGACAGACGTTCAATCTCGACTCGCCGAAGCAGATCCAGGAGATCCTGTTCCAGAAGCTCGGGCTGCCCGTGCTGCGCCGGACCCCGACCGGCCAGCCGTCGACCGGTGAGGACGTGCTCGCCGAGCTTGCGCTCGACTATCCGCTCCCGCGGCTCCTGCTCGAATACCGCAGCCTCGCGAAGCTCAAGTCGACGTACACCGACAAGCTTCCCGAGATGATCGATCCGCGAACCGGGCGCGTGCACACCTGCTACCAGCAGGCGGTCGCCGCCACCGGAAGGCTGTCCTCGGTCGACCCGAACCTGCAGAACATTCCCATCCGCACCCCCGAAGGCCGGCGCATCCGCCAGGCGTTCGTGGCCGAGCCCGGTTTTCGCCTGGTCTCGGCCGACTATTCCCAGATCGAGCTGCGCATCATGGCGCACCTCTCGGGCGACCCGGGGCTGATCGGCGCGTTCGCGCAGAACCTCGACATCCACCGCGCGACCGCCGCGGAAGTGTTCGGCGTCCCACTCGAGGAGGTGACGCCGGACATGCGCCGCAGCGCCAAGGTGATCAACTTCGGTCTGATCTACGGCATGTCGGCGTTCGGGCTCGCGCGCCAGCTCAAGATCGACCGCGCCGCGGCGCAGGCTTACGTCGAGCGCTATTTCGCCCGCTACCCGGCCGTCAAAGCCTACATGGATCGTACGCGCGAGCAGGCGCACCGGCAGGGGTACGTCGAGACCCTGTTCGGCCGGCGCCTGCACCTGCAGGACATCAACGCCGCAAACGTCACCCGCCGCCAGGCGGCGGAGCGCGCGGCGATCAACGCGCCGATGCAGGGCACCGCGGCCGATCTGATCAAGCGGGCCATGGTGCAGGTCGACCGCTGGATTCGCGAGAACGAAGCGCCGGCGCGCCTCATCATGCAAGTGCACGACGAGCTCGTGCTCGAGGTCGAGGAGAGTTTCGTGCCGCAGGCGGTCGCCGCCGTGCGGGATTGCATGGTCGGAGTGGCCAGCCTGTCGGTGCCGCTGGTGGTGGAAGCGGGCGTGGGGGGCAACTGGGACGAGGCGCACTAGCCGCGGGCGGACGCGCGTCGGCCGGGATCGGGCGCGGCCCGCCGATGCGTCGACGGGCACGCTGGAACCAAACATGAGGCCGGTGGTCATACGGGGTGAACGGTTGCTAGATCGTTCTCCCCGCTCCTCCTCCCTGAGCGGGGAAGTTCCGGAACCCAGTTCCGGAACGTTGTTCGGCCCCGGACTCTCTCCCCTTGTTTCCGGGGCTTTTTTTGTCCCGCTTCTTCCCCGGGGCTCAAATTGACCCGGCTTCGAACTCTTTGGTATAAGGCGGCCTCGTTTTTTCTCATGTGCCGTACGGGGGATTGATGCATTTTCCGGTTCGTGCAACGGCGCTCGTCGCCGCGTGGTTGATCGTATCGGCGCTCCCCGCTTCGGCGCAGACGGGCGGCGACCCCCAGGCCGGCAAAGCCAAGGCCGCGCCGTGCGCGAGCTGTCATGGGGCGGACGGCAACGGCGGGGCCGACCCGACATGGCCGAAGCTCGCCGGGCAGGTTCCGGAGTACCTCGTCGAGCAGCTCCAGGCGTTCAAGTCGGGCGCCCGCAAGGACCCGCTCATGAGCGGCATGGCCGCGCCGCTCGCGGAGCAGGACATGCACGACCTCGCCGCCTACTATGCGACGCTGCCGATCCAGCCGGGCGCGGCGAGCAACGAAGAGCTCGCGCTTGCCGGGCAGAGGATCTATCGCGGCGGGATCGTGGAAACCGGCGTACCGGCGTGCATGAGCTGCCACGGGCCTTCCGGACACGGAATTCCGCCCCGCTTCCCCCGGGTCAACAGCCAGAAGGCCGCGTATGCGGAGAAGCAGCTTCTCGCCTACAAGGCCGGGCGGCGCCAGGACAACGACGGCATCATGACGCGGATTGCCGCGCGTATGTCCGACGAGCAGATTCGCGCGGTCTCCGAGTACCTCGCCGGCCTGCACTGACCACCTGCCGCAGCGCGGCAGCGGGCACTCCACCTGCTGCCGCAGCCGGTCACGGCGCTTGCCGGTTGCGGCACCTGCACCCGTTGCCGCTCGTGCCTGCCCGGCCACGGGGGAAACCCTAAGTCCAGTCTGCTCAACGGCTTAGTTCAGGAGCCGCGCAATGGCACGACTATTGCTCCTAGTACCCGCAAAGGGCCAGCCGGAAACGGCTTGGCGGTGTGGGCCCCGCGAGGGGAAGGAGCAAAGTACAGTGTTGAGCCATATCGTAACCCTGGTGAACAGCTACGAGCGCCGGCACGGCGTGCGCCCGAACGTCGTGTACATGAACGAAACCCATTACGGTTACCTGCGCGAGGAGCTCCCTTTTGTGCGGGACCACAACGACGTGGTCGCGATCCTCGGCGTCGACATTGCGCTCAACGACGAAGCTCTCAATCCGCAGGCCGCGACCGTGCGGTTTGCCTCGGAGAACATTCTGGTCAGCTGAAGCACGTGCCGAACGTGTGTGGGGTGCAGAGCCGGGCGGGACCCGGCTCTTTTTTTGGCCGTGCGTTTGCGCTCCCGGCGGCGTCGCGCCTAGACTAGGCGCATGACCGCGCCGATCAGCCGCTTCCCCGTTCCCGCCCTCGAAGAACTGCCGGCCGACATCCGCGAGCGCATCCTCGCGGTGAAGGAGAAATCCGGCTTCATACCGAACGTATTCCTCGCGCTCGCGCGCCGGCCGGACGAGTTCCGGGCTTTCTTCGCCTACCACGACGCGCTGATGGAGAAGGAAAGCGGTTTGACCAAGGCGGAGCGCGAGATGATCGTGGTGGCGACCTCGGCGGCGAACGACTGCCAGTATTGCGTGGTGGCCCACGGGGCGATCCTGCGCATCCGCGCGCGCAATCCGCTGATCGCAGATCAGGTGGCGATCAACTACCGCAAGGCCGATCTGAGCGCGCGCGAGCGCGCCATGCTCGACTTCGCGCTCAAGGTCGCGCTCGCTTCGGCCACGCTCGAGGACGACGACTTCGCGCGGCTGCGCGAGCACGGGTTCTCGGACGAGGACATCTGGGACATCGCCGCGATCGCGTCGTTCTTCGCGCTCTCGAACCGCCTCGCGAACTTCGCGAGCATCCGGCCGAACGACGAGTTCTATCTGCTCGGTCGCGTGCCGAAGAAGTAGCGATCTCCCGCTAGAGGCGCGCGAACGCCTCGCGTGCGCGCGCGAGCGTTTCCTCGATGTCGGCCTCGGTGTGCGCGGCCGATACGAACCCGGCTTCGAACGCCGACGGCGCGAGGTAAACACCGGCATCGAGCATTGCGTGGAAGAAGCGCTTGAAGCGGGCGATGTCGCAGGCCATGACATCCGCGAAGCGCGTCACCTGCGGGCGGTCGGTGAAGAAAAAGCCGAACATGCCGCCGACGCTCTGGGTCGCGAGCGGGACACCGGCTGCGCGCGCCGCCTGCGCGAGACCCTGCACGAGCTCCGCCGTGCGCGCGCCGAGCGCATCGAAGAAGCCGGGCTGCGCGACCTGCTCGAGGGTCGCGAGTCCCGCCGCCATCCCGACGGGGTTTCCCGAGAGCGTTCCCGCGTGGAACACGGGCCCGTCCGGCGTGAGCTGGTCCATGATGTCCGCGCGCCCCCCGAACGCGGCGACCGGCAGGCCGCCGCCGATCACTTTGCCGAGCGTCGTGAGATCGGGCGTGATGCCGTAGAGCGCCTGTGCGCCGCCGAGCGCGACGCGAAAGCCCGTCATCACCTCGTCGAAGATGAGGAGCGCGCCGTGGCGCGTGCACTCCTCGCGCAGCGTTTCGAGAAAGCCCGGCACGGGCGGAACGCAGTTCATGTTGCCGGCCACCGGCTCGACGATGACCGCCGCGATCTCCTTGCCGTAGCGGCGGAACGCCTCGCGCACGTCCGCGCTGTTGTTGTATTCGAGGTTCAGGGTGAGCTCGGCGAGCGCGGCCGGAACGCCCGGCGAGCTCGGCACGCCGAGCGTGAGTGCGCTCGAGCCGGCTTTCACGAGGAGCGCGTCGCCGGAGCCGTGGTAGCATCCTTCGAACTTGACGATGCGGGGCCGGTTCGTCACCCCGCGCGCGAGCCGCAGCGCGCTCATCGTCGCCTCGGTGCCGCTCGAAACCATGCGGATGCGCTCGATCGACGGCACGAGGCGGCGCACGAGCGCGGCCAGCCGCGTCTCGATCTCGGTGGGCGCCCCGAAGCTCAGCCCCTGCGCCGCAGTTTCCTGCACCGCGCGCACCACGGCCGGGTGCGCGTGGCCGAGGATCGCGGGCCCCCAGGACCCGACGTAGTCGATGTAGCGGTTGCCGTCGGCGTCCCACAGGTACGCCCCTTGACCGCGCTCGAAGAATACGGGATCACCGCCCACGGCCTTGAACGCGCGCACGGCGGAATTGACGCCGCCGGCGATGTGCTGCCGGGCTTCGGCGTAAAGCGCTCTGGATCGATCTCTAGGTTTCATGTTCGCGTTGATGCTGCGGCAGAGGTGCGAATCGGGGCGTGCCTCGCCCGCGCTCTGCGCGCTTCGAACCGGCTACGGTTTCGCCGCCGCGCGCTCGAACAGTGCGGCGTAGCGCCGCGCCGCCGCTTCGACGTCCGCCTGGGCGAACAGCGCGGAAATGACGGCGAGCGCATCGACGCCCGCGGCGACGAGCGCGGCGCCATTCTCCGGCGTGATGCCGCCGATCGCAACTACGGGCAGCGCGAACTGCGCCTTAGCGGCGGCAAGGAGCGCGGGGCTCGCGCGCACCGCTTCGGGTTTGGTCGGCGACGGGAAAACGCTTCCGAACGCGAGATAGTCGGCCCCCCGGCGCGCCGCCTCCTCCGCCCGCTGCAGCTCGTTGTAGCAGGACACGCCGATGAGGATATCGGCGCCGCACAGCGCCCGCGCTTCCTCGATCGAGGCGTCGTCGCGTCCGAGATGAAGCCCGTCCGCGCCCACCGCGCGCGCGAGCGCGATGTCGTCGTTGACGACGAACAGCGCTCCCCGCCGCGCGCAGAGCGCGCGCAGCGCCTCCGCTTCGCGCCGCCGCCGCGCCGCATCGTTGCTCTTGTCGCGGTACTGCACCACGCGCGCCCCGCCGCGCAGCGCGGCCTCGACTTTGCTCGAAAGCTCCGCGCCCAGGCAGGCGGTATCGGCGATCGCGTACAGACCGCGGATTGCTCCCGCACGGTTCATGGCGTACGCCCTTCGCCCGGCACGCGATTCCAGAACAGCCGGTCCGGCACGTGCTGTCCCATGCCCAGACGGTGGCCGTACTTGAGCGTGCGCCAGGTGTACTCGAGCGCCTGCGCGACCGCGTTCGGCGGCTCGAGCCCGTGGGCGACCGTCGCCGCGCAGGCGGCGGCAAGCGTGCAGCCGGACCCGTGGTAGCTGTGCGGCAGCCGCTCGAACTGGAACACGTCGAGCAGCCGCTTGTTCCCGTAGAGGCGGTGCTGTACCTGCGGGGTCGCCTCGTGGGTGCCGGTGACGAGCACGTACTGGCAGCCGAGCGAAAGCAGTTCCTGCGCGCAGGCATCGAGCGTATCCGCGTCGGGCGCGAGCCGGCGCGCTTCCTCGCTGTTCGGTGTGGCGAGCAGCGCCCGCGGCAGCAGCAGCACGCGCAGCGGCTCGTCGAGCGGCTCGTCGCTCAGCGCCTGCCCCGCGAAGCCGGTCGCCTGCACCGGGTCCACGACCAGCGGCACGTGCGTATACTCCGCCGCGATGGTGGCGACCGCGCTCACGATGTCGGCGTTGCAGAGCATGCCGGTCTTGAAGACCGCCACCGGCATGTCCTCGAGCACGGCCCGCGCCTGCGCGATCACGAGCTCGGTCGGCATCGGCAGGTACTGCTTGATGCCGCGCGTGTCCTGCGCCGTGACCGCCGTCACGACCGGCGCCGGATGGCAGCCGAGGCTCGCGAGCGTGAGGATGTCGGCGGCGAGGCCGGCGCCGGCGGTCGGGTCGGAGCCGCCGAAGACGAGCACGACCGGCGGCGCGCTCATACCCCGAGCACGCGCCGCACCCGCGCGCGCAGCGCCTCGATCAGCTGCGGGTCGTCGTTGAGCGCCGGCACCACCCGGTAGTGCGCGATGCCCGACTCCTGCGCGAGCGCGGCGTAGACGATCCCGAGCTCGTACAGCGTCTCCACGTGATCGGAGACGAATGCAATCGGGTACACCAGCATCTGCTTCGCGCCCGCGCGGCCCTTGGCCCGGATCACGTCCTCGGTATAGGGCCTCAACCACTCGAGCGGGCCAACGCGGCTCTGGTAGCAGAGCGTGACGTTGGGCCAGCCGAGACGCGCCCGCACGGCGGCGGCGGTCGCCTCGATCTGCCCGCGATACGGGTCGCCGGCATCGGCGAGCCGCCGCGGCAGCCCGTGGGCGGAGAGCAAGAGCTCCACGCGCTCCGGGCGTGGGTCGGGGAGTGCGGCGAGCTCGCGCCGCAGGGCGGCGACGATCGCCTGCTGATACATCGGCTCGTCGTACCACTCGCGGATGATGTCGATCGCGGGCTGATACTGCTGGCGCCGGCAGGCGCGCAGGAACGCGTTGCAGGCGCTCCCGGTCGTGGTCACCGAGTATTGCGGATAGAGCGGCAACAGGACGACCCGGCGGTAGCCGCGGCGCTTGAGCTCGGCCACCACCTCGGGCGCCATGGGGTGCCAGTAGCGCATGCAAACGTAGACATCGGCGAGCGGCGCACCCGCTTTCGCGGCAGGATGGTTGCCGCCCGCAGCCGCCACCCGCGCGTCCGCGGCGCCGACCGCGAGCGCCTCCTGCAGGGCGCGTGCCTGCGCCTCGGTGTTCGCGAGCAGCGGGGACTTGCCGCCGATGGCCGCGTAGCCCTTTGCGGCCTCCGGGGCGCGGCGCCGGCTGACGAGCCAGGCGAAGGGCCGCTGCGTCAGCCACGCGAGCGGCAGGCGAAAGATATCCGGATCGGAAAAAAGGTTATAAAGGAAAGGCCGCACCGCGAGCAGCGAATCCGGCCCGCCCAGGTTGAGCAGCACGACCGCGGGGCGTTGATCCATGGCGGCAAGGCAAAGCCGAAATTCTAGCGTTCCGGTTTCGGTTTCACCATTTGCCGCCGACGTGGGAGAATCCGCGATTTCACCGGGCCGCCGCGCGGCGGCTCCCCCGTTTCAACCCTAAGGTGTGGTGCTCGCATATGCAGCAGGCAGTGGCAATGAGAACGTTCATGTGCGTGGTCTGCGGGTTCGTCTACGATGAAGAGAAAGGCCTCCCGGAGGAAGGCATACCGCCGGGCACCCGTTGGGAAGACGTCCCCGAGAACTGGAAATGCCCCGAGTGCGGGGCGGCAAAGAGCGATTTCGAAATGGTCGAGATCTGATCCGCCCGCGACGCCCCCGTGTACGTACTGGCCTCCATCCTCCTCGGCATCGCGATTCTCTGGGCGCTCGCCTATTTTCGCGTGCCGCTGCTCGTCGCGACGCTCCTCTTCGCGGCGGGCCTGGGCGGCCTGACCTATTACTACTATCCGGCGATGCCGGCGGCGCTCGTGGCCGCCTGGGTCGTCTTCCTGCTCGCGGCGGCCGCCTTCAATCTGCCGCCGCTGCGGCGGCTGCTCTTCACCAACGCGATCTACAACGCCTTCCGCCGCAGCATGCCCTCGGTGTCGGCGACGGAGCGCGAGGCGCTCGAGGCGGGCAACGTCTGGTGGGAAGCGGAGTTCTTCACCGGCCGTCCGCGCTGGCGGCGGCTGCTCGAGTTGCCACGCCCGAGCCTCTCGGCTGAAGAGCGCGCGTTCCTCGACGGGCCGGTCGAGCGGCTCTGCCGCATGCTCGATGACTGGGAGATCGTGCACGAGCGCCGGGATCTGCCGCCGGCCGTCTGGGATTTCCTCCGGGCCGAGCGCTTCTTCGGCATGATCATTCCCAAACGCTACGGCGGTCTTGAGTTCTCGGCGCAGGCGCACTCCGAGGTCGTTATGAAGATCGCCTCGCGCAGCATCACGGCGGCCGTCACGGTGATGGTCCCCAACTCGCTCGGACCGGCGGAGCTGCTGCTGCACCACGGCACCGAGGAGCAGAAGGACCACTACCTGCCGCGGCTCGCACGTGGCGAGGAGATCCCGTGCTTCGCGCTCACCGGCCCGCACGCCGGCAGCGACGCGAGCGCGATCCCGGACTACGGCGTCGTGTGCCGCGGCAGCTTCGGCGGCCGCGACGACGTGCTCGGGGTGCGGCTCACCTGGGAGAAGCGCTACATCACGCTCGCCCCGGTTGCGACGCTTCTCGGCCTCGCGTTCCGGCTCTACGACCCCGACCGCCTCCTCGGCGGCGAGATCGACCGCGGGATCACGCTCGCGCTGGTTCCGACCGACACTCCGGGCGTGCACATCGGACGGCGCCACAATCCGCTCAACACCCCGTTCCAGAACGGTCCCACGTGGGGCCGCGATGTTTTCATCCCGCTCGAGTGGCTTATCGGGGGGCGCGACTACATCGGCCAGGGCTGGCGCATGCTGGTCGAGCGGCTTGCGGTCGGACGCGGCATTTCCCTGCCGGCGCTGAGCGTTGCGTCCGGCAAGATGGCCTGCCGCGGTACCGGCGCCTACGCGCGCGTGCGCAAGCAGTTCAAGCTCCCGATCGGCCGCTTCGAAGGGGTCGAGGAAGCGCTCGCGCGCATCGCCGGCTACACGTACCGCATGGATGCGGCGCGCCAGCTGACGCTGGTGGGCCTCGACGCCGGGGAGCAGCCGGCGGTGGTGTCGGCGATCGTGAAGTATCAGCTCACCGAGCACATGCGGCAGGTGCTGAACGACGCCATGGACGTCCACGGCGGCTCGGGCATCTGTCTCGGCCCGCGCAATCTCATCGGCACCGCCTACCAGGCCGTACCGATCGGCGTCACGGTCGAGGGCGCCAACATTCTCACCCGCTCGCTCATCATCTACGGCCAGGGCGTGCTCCGCTGCCACCCCTACCTCTATCGGGAGACGCGCGCGGTCGAAGATCCGGACACGCACGCGGGACGCGCCGCCTTCGACAGGGCGCTCTGGGGGCACTTCGGTCTCGTCGTGAGCAACGCCGCGCGCAGCCTCTGGCTCGCCCTGACCGGCGCCCGCCTCGTTTACACGCCGTTCGCCGGGCGCGCGCGCCGCTACGCGCAGCGCCTCTCGCGCTACAGCGCGGCGTTCGCGCTGATTTCGGATCTCGCGCTCTTCAGCCTCGGCGGCGCGCTGCGCCGGCGCGAGAAGATTTCGGGGCGCATGGCCGACGCGCTGAGCCTCTTCTACCTCGCGTCCGCGGCGCTCAAGCGCTTCGAGGACCAGGACCGCCCGACCGCGGACGAGCCGCTGCTCGCGTGGACGTGCGAAGACGCGCTGTACCGCCTGGAGCAGGCGCTCGTCGGGGTGCTGCGCAATCTGCCGGCGCGCGGCGTTGCCTTCCTCGCCTGTGCGCTCGCGTTTCCGTTCGGCGCGCGGGCGAAGCCGCCGGCCGACGCGCTCGGCCACCGCGCGGCGGCGCTGCTGCTCGAACCGTCGGCCGCGCGCGACCGGCTCACCGCCGGCATTTTCGTTCCGGACGACCCGGATTCGGCGCTCGGGCGGATCGAAGCCGCACTGCCCGCCGTTCTCGCCGCCGAAGAGGTCGAGCGCAAGCTCGACCGGCTCGGGGAGGTTCAGGTGTCGTTGACGCGCGAGGGGCTGATCGAGTCGGCGGTCGCGCAGAACCTCCTCACGGCCGAGGAGGCGGAGCTCGCGCGGCGCGCACAGGCGGCGCGCACGGCGGCGATTGCCGTCGACGATTTCGCGCCGGAGAATTTCGCCGGAAGCCGCGCCATCGCGGACTCGCGATCCCCGGCCATAGCCGGGCCGACGGATGATCGCCCGCGAGCAGTGAAATGATTCGAAACCGCGTGTTCATTGTCGACGGCGCGCGCACGCCGTTCCTCAAGGCCGGCCCCGAGCCGGGTCCGTTCTCCGCGAGCGATCTCGCGGTCGCCGCCGGGCGGCCGCTGCTCGCGCGCATGCCGTTCGCGCCTGCCGAAATCGACGAGGTCATCATCGGCTGCGCCATCCCCGCGGCCGATGAGGCGAACATCGCGCGGCTCGTCGCGCTGCGCCTCGGCTGCGGCGAGCACGTTCCCGCGTTCACGGTGCAGCGCAACTGCGCCTCGGGCCTGCAGGCGCTCGCGAGCGCGGCCGAGCGCATCGCGCTCGGCGAAGCCGAGCTCGTGCTCGCTGGCGGTACCGACGCGATGAGCCGTGCCCCGATCACGTGGAACGCGGCGATGACCGCCTGGCTCGCGACCCTCATGCGGGCGCGCGGCCTCGGGCGCCTCAAGGTGCTCGCGCGCCTGCGCGCCGCGCACCTGAGGCCCGTGTACTCGCTCCTGCTCGGCCTCACCGATCCGCTGGTCAAGCTCTCCATGGGACAGACCGCCGAAGTGCTGGCGCATCGCTTCGGCATCACGCGCGAGGCCCAGGACGCCTACGCGCTCGAGAGTCACCGGCGCCTGGCGGCGGCGTACGACGCCGGCGGGCTCGCGGACGAGATCGAGATCCTGTACCGGCCGGACGGCACATTCCATGCCGAGGACACGGGGCTGCGCCGCGACGCGAGCCTCGAGCGGCTCGCGCAGCTGAAGCCCGCGTTCGACCGCCGGCACGGACAGGTGACCGCGGGCAACAGCTCCCAGGTGACGGATGGGGCGGCGATGCTCGTCGTGGCGAGCGAGCAGGCGGTGCGCCGTCACGGCCTGCCCGTGCTCGGCGAATGGCTCGGCCATGCGTGGGCCGGGGTCGATCCGCGCGAAATGGGGCTCGGCCCGGTGCATGCCGTCGCGCGGCTGCTCACGCGGCACGGTGTGCGCATGCGCGACCTCGCGCAGATGGAGCTCAACGAAGCGTTCGCGGCGCAGGTGCTCGCGTGCCAAGCCGCGTTCGACAGCGAGGCGTACGCGCGCGAGGTGCTCGGCCTCGACGCGCCGCTCGGGGCGATGGAACCGGCGCGCCTCAATCCGCACGGCGGCGCCATTGCCTGCGGACACCCGATCGGCGCTTCGGGCGCGCGGCTGGTGCTGCACCTGGCGAAGACGCTCGCGCACAACGGCGGCGGGCTCGGGGTCGCCGCGCTCTGCATCGGCGGCGGGCAGGGGGGCGCGGCACTCGTACGCGCCGGGGAGGCGCCGTGAGCCTGAGCGAGGAAACGGCGCGGGAGCAGCCCGCGCCCGCCGATGTGCGTCATTGGCGGCTCGAGTACGGCCGGGTTGACGAGACTGGGCGCCTGGTTGCCGCAGCCGACAGCGAAGAGACGGCGCTCCTCACGCTCGATGTGATCGGACAGTCGACGAACGCGCTCTCGCACGCGGTGATGGAGGAGCTCGATACGCTGCTCACCGCGCTCGCCGACCGCCGGCCGCGCGGTCTCATCATTCGATCGGGCAAGGCCTCCGGCTTCATCGCCGGCGCCGACGTGCACGCGTTTGCGCACGTGAGCGACGCCGAGGAGGCGGCAGAGCTTGCGCGCCAGGGGCAGGCGGTGCTCGCGCGTCTCGAGCAGCTCGCGTTCCCGAGTGTGGCGCTGATCCACGGCTTCTGCCTCGGCGGCGGGCTCGAGCTCGCGCTCGCCTGCACCTACCGCGTGGCCCTCGACGATCCGGCGACGCGCCTTGGGGTTCCGGAGGTGCGTCTCGGCATCCATCCCGGTTTCGCCGGCACGGTCCGGCTCCCGCGGCTCATCGGACACCGGCCTGCGCTCGAGCTGATGCTCACCGGCCGCAGCATCGACGCGCGCACGGCGCAGCGGCTCGGGCTCGTCGACGAGGTGGTGCCCGAGCGCCACGCGCTCTATGCCGCGCAGCGCTTCATCGCCGAAACGCCGCGACGCCGCCGCGCTCCGCTCGCGCGCCGCCTGGTCGGCCTGGCGCCGTTGCGTCCGCTCGTCGCGCGCGCGCTCGAGAAGCGCACGCGCGCGAAGGTCGATCCGCACCACTACCCGGCGCCGTTCCGGATCATCGAGCTGTGGCGCCGGCGCGCGAGCGCGGACGACGAGGCGGCTTCGCTCGGTGAGCTCCTCGTCGGTCGCACCAGCCGCAACCTGGTGTACGTCTTCCTGCTCGGGGAGGCGCTGAAGCGCCGCGGGCGCGCGCACCCGCACGGCATCGGCGCGGTGCACGTGGTCGGCGCCGGCGTCATGGGCGCCGATATCGCCATGTGGGCCGCC
>DASVBY010000029.1:0-14865 GCA_036381895.1 Burkholderiales bacterium
ACAAAGTGCTGGCGCTCGGGCGCGGCCTCACGAACCGGCTGCGCGGCTTCGCGCTCCTGGACCGCCGCGGCCGCCTCTGACGGCAGGCTCAGTCAGCGACGCGCCGCGCCCAGAGGTCGTGCGCCTCGGCGCGCGTGACCGCGACCTCGCAGAAGTCGCCGGGCGCGAGCGCGCCCGCGTCTTCGACGTAGACGAGCCCGTCGATCTCCGGCGCGTCGGCGCTCGAGCGCGCGATCGCGGTACCGTTCTCGATCTCGTCCACGAGCACGGTCAGGGTGCGCCCCACCTTGCGCGCCAGCCGCGCGCGCGAAATCGCCTCCTGCTTCGCCATGAAGCGCGCGCGGCGTTCCTCCTTGACGGCCTCGGGCACCGGATCGGGCAGCGCGTTCGCCGCCGCACCCTCGACCGGCGAGTACGCGAAGCAGCCGACGCGGTCGAGCTGGGCTTCCTCGAGAAAATCGAGCAGCCGCGCGAAGTCCTCTTCGGTCTCGCCGGGGAAGCCGACGATGAACGTCGAGCGCACGGTGATGTCGGGGCAGATCTCGCGCCAGCGCCGCAGGCGCGCGAGCGTGTCCTCGGTCGCCGCGGGCCGCTTCATGAGCTTCAGGATCCGCGGGCTCGCGTGCTGGAACGGCACGTCGATGTACGGCAGGATCCGGCCTTCGGCCATGAGCGGCACGACCTCGTCGACGTGCGGATAGGGATAGACGTAGTGCAGCCGCACCCAGACGCCGAGGCTGCCGAGCGCCCGCACGAGCTCGGTGAAGCGCGTCTTGAGCGGGCGGCCGTTCCAGAAGCCGGTGCGGTACTTGAGATCGACGCCGTAGGCGCTCGTGTCCTGCGAGATCACGAGCAGCTCCTTGACGCCCGCGCGCACCAGCGCTTCCGCCTCCTGCATGACTTCGCCGATCGGGCGGCTCACGAGCGGGCCGCGCAGCGAGGGGATGATGCAGAACGTGCAGCGGTGGTTGCAGCCTTCGGCGATCTTGAGGTACGCGTAGTGCCTCGGCGTGAGCTTGATGCCGGCCGGCGGCACGAGATCGACGAACGGATCGTGGCGCTTCGGCAGGTGGGCGTGCACCGCTTCCATGACCTCCGCGGTCGCGTGCGGCCCGGTGACGGCGAGCACCTGCGGATGGTTCTTGCGCACCACCTCGGCCTTCGCGCCGAGGCAGCCGGTCACAATCACGCGGCCGTTCTCCCGCAGCGCCTCGCCGATCGCCCCGAGCGATTCCTCGACGGCGGCATCGATAAAGCCGCAGGTGTTGACGACCACGAGATCCGCGCCGCGGTAGTCGGGTGCGATCTCGTAGCCTTCCGCGCGCAGCTGCGTCAGGATGCGCTCGGAATCGACGAGCGCCTTGGGGCAGCCGAGGCTCACCATGCCGACGCGCGGCGCGGCGGCGGGCCGCGGCGCGGGGGATTTCGTGCGGGTCATCCGACTACTCGACCTTGAGGTACGCGTAGCCCTGGCGCTGCAGCTCAACAATGCGCACGACCCCGGAGGGCACGAGCGCGACACCCGGGATCAGCTTGCTCGGCGGCAGCCGGACCTCGGAGCGCGTGATCTCGCAAAGCTCGAGCTTCACCTTGTACACGTCGCGCAGCGACGCCAGGCGCTCGAGCAGCTCCTTGCGGCGCGCGCGCAGCGCCTCGTCCTCGGCGAACGGGGTGCCGGCGAGCGGGTCTTCGGTCAGGAAGCGGATGCCGTGCGCCACGAACACGATGCGCACGTCGAAGTCGCGCAGATCGGACTCGAACGTCGTCACCATGTTGCGGATGTTCGTCAGCATTGCGCTGAAGCGCCGCGGATCCGCGAAGTCCGCGTGGTACACGACCTTGGCCACCTCGTCGGCGGCTTCGGCCGCGGCGGCGGGCACCGCGCCCGCGGCGCCGAAGAGCACGAAAAAGACCAGCCAGCGTATGCTTCTCATATGTCACGCACCTCCAGAAACGTCCGGCGCCATCGCGGCCTCGATCGCCTCGATGCGGCGCTCGCGGATGCGCGCACCGATCGCCTCGCCCGCGAGCCCCTGCGCCGCGGCTGCCGCCGCGATCGCGGCGGTATCCACCGCGCGCGCCGCCTCGAGCGCGCGCTGCAATGCCTGCCGCTGCGGGTAAGGCTGCTCCGCGAGGCCGGCGCGGCCGCGCGCGTCGGCCTCGCAGGCGAGCCCGAACAACGCGACGCGCTCCGGACGCCGGAAGCCATCGAGCGCCTCGAGCAGCTCGAGCACGGTTCCCGGCCGCAGCTCCGGCAGCCGGTGGCACAGCAGGTGATGGCGCGCGACCGCGACCGCGAGCTCCCGGTACTCGTTCGGCACGCGCAGCCGCGCACAGAGCTGCTCGACGAGCGCGGCGCCGCGCGCTTCGTGCCCGACGTGCCGCGGCCACTCGGCCCGCGGCGTCGTGCCCTTGCCGAGATCGTGCGTCAGCGCCGCGAAGCGCACGCGCGTGTCGGCCGCGAGCCGCGCGGCCATGTCCACGACGAGGAGCACGTGCACGCCGGTGTCGATCTCCGGGTGGTGCCGCGACGGCTGCGGCACGCCGAAGAGCGCGTCCACTTCGGGCAGCACGCGCGCGAGCGCGCCGCAGTCGCGCAGCACCTCGAAGAAGCGCGACGGCACGGCCTCGCCGAGCGCGCGCTCGAGCTCGGCCCAGACGCGCTCCGGCACGAGATGGTCGACCTCGCCCGAGGCCACCATCTCGCGCATCAGCGCCACGGTCTCGTCGGCCACGCGGAAGCCGTAGCGCGCAAAGCGCGCGGCGAAGCGCGCGACGCGCAGGATGCGCACCGGGTCCTCGACGAACGCCGGCGACACATGCCGCAGCACGCGCCGCTCGAGGTCGGCGGCGCCGCCGAACGGATCGATCAGGCGCCCGTCGAGCGTCTCGGCCATGGCGTTGATCGTGAGATCGCGCCGGCGCAGGTCGTCCTCGAGCGTGACGTCCGGCGCCGCGTACACCGTGAACCCCTTGTAGCCGCGGCCGACCTTGCGCTCGGTGCGCGCGAGCGCGTATTCCTCCTTGGTCTCGGGGTGCAGGAACACCGGGAAGTCGGCACCGACCGGCTTGTAGCCCTGCGCGACCATCTCCTCGGGCGTGGCGCCGACGACGACGTAGTCGCG
Organism: Burkholderiales bacterium; assembly: GCA_036381895.1. Taxonomy (GTDB): domain Bacteria; phylum Pseudomonadota; class Gammaproteobacteria; order Acidiferrobacterales; family Sulfurifustaceae; genus JACQFZ01. The sequence goes on from DASVBY010000029.1 coordinate 3,126, forward strand.
GTCCGTGACGGGCAGCCCGAGCCGCTTGTCGCGCACTGCGCCGCCAACCAGATAGATCTCCATCAACGCGCTCTCATGCCCCTGCGAACCGCGGTTCGACCTCTGTCGGGCGGGAACGTTCGCTACTCGGCTCCGGCGTACCGCCCCTCGGCCCCGGCGCCGCGCGTCTCGCCTGCCGAGAAGCGCGCCGCCGGCGCAAATGTTGTCCCTGGACAAATTGTGGCATAGTGCCGAACGCACGAGGTAATCATGTCCGTCCGGCGACTCTCCCTCATCGTTCTGCTCGCATCACTGCTCCAGGGCTGCGCCAACGTCGGCTACTACGCCCAGGCCGTCAACGGCCAGCTCGAGGTCTATCGCAAGAGCCAGCCGATCGCGGAGATCCTCGCCGACCCCGACGCCGACCCGGAGCTCAAGCAAAAGCTCGCGGCAGTGCTCAAGATCCGCGAGTACGCGAGCCGCGAGCTCGGGCTCCCGGACAACGGCAGCTACCGGCTCTACGCCGATCTCGAGCGCTCGTACGTCCTCTGGAACGTCTTCGCGACACCGGAGCTGTCGCTCAAGCCGCGCGAATGGTGCTTCATCGTGACCGGCTGCGTCGGCTACCGCGGCTACTTCGACGAGAAGCAGGCGCAGGCGTTCGCGGCGAAGCTGCGCGCGGCCGGCGACGACGTCTACGTCGGCGGCGTCACGGCGTACTCGACGCTGCGCTGGTTCGACGACCCGCTCCTCAACACCGTCATCAACCGCCCGCTGCCCGAAATCGCCGGCCTCCTGTTCCACGAGCTCGCGCACCAGCGCCTGTACGTGCGCGGCGACTCCGCGTTCAGCGAGTCGTTCGCGATGACGGTCGAGCTCGAAGGCATGCGCCGCTGGCTGCGCGAGCACGGCAGCCCCGGGGACTACGAAGCTTACGAGACGCGGCTGCGGCGGCGCGAAGAGTTCGTGGCGCTGGTGCTGAAGCACCGCGACCGGCTGGAGGCGCTGTACGAGTCGCACCTCGACCCGGCCGACAAGCGCGCCGGCAAGGCGCAGATCTTCGCGCAGCTGCGCGCCGAGTACGCGGAGATCAAAGCGACGCGCTGGAACGGCTACGCCGGCTACGACCACTGGTTCGCGCAGGACCTGAACAACGCGCACCTGGTGTCGCTCGGCATGTATCACCGCCACGTCCCGGCGTTCCAGAACCTCCTCGCCCGGCACGAGGGCGATCTCCTCGCGTTCTACCGCGACGCCGAATCGCTCGGCGACCTGCCCCCGGTCGAGCGGGTCGCGGCGCTCGAAGCGCTGACGCCGACCGCGACCGCGACCCTCGACCGGCCCGGCGTCCCGGCCGCGCCGCAGACGCCCTGAGCGGCGCGAGCGCCGCGCCTACACCGTCACGTAGCGGAGCCGCTCGCGCAGGTATCCCGGCACCACGCGCTCGAGCGGCATCGGCTCGATCTCGAACACCTGCCGCAGCGCATCGTCCCCGGTGCAGACGCTGTCGACGGTGAGCGAGCGGTAGTTATCGAGCGAGAACGGCTTCCCCGGCACCCACTCCATCACCGCCGCCTGCAACCGCGACAGCATCGGGCCGAGACCGACGATACGCACGCGCCGCCCGAGCAGCGCGGCGATGTACTCGACGATCTCGCGCAGGCTGTAGGCGCGCGGCCCGCAGAGATCGTAGCGCGCACCGTACGTCCGGTAGCGATCGATGGCGGCGACGAACGCCTGCGCCACGTCCTCGACGTAGACCGGCTGCATGCGCGCGTCCGGGCAGGCGAGCGGAAAGACGCCGGGCGCGAGCCGCAGCAGCCCCGCGAAGCGCCGGGTGAAACTGTCGCGCGGGCCGAAGATCACCGAGGGGCGAAAGCTCGTCACCTGCACGTCGGGCGCCGCCGCGTGCGCGGCGTCTTCGCCGCGCGCCTTGGTGCGCAGATAGTGGCTCGGAGCGTCGGGCGCGGCGCCGAGGGCGCTCATGTGCAGCAGCCGCGGCACGCCGACTTCGCGGCAGGCTTCGGCGACTTTCGTCGCGAGCTCGACGTGCGCGCGTTCGAAGCCCGCGCCCGAGCGGCCGCGCTCGTTCAGGATCCCGACGAGGTTGATCACGACGTTCATGCCCTCGAACTCGCGCCGCAGGAAGTCGCGGTCGTGCACGTCGCCCTCGACGAGCACGACGCCGGGCAGCACCAGGAGATCCCGGTGATGCATGAGAAAGCGCGTCGGAATGCGCACGCGGTGCCCCGCGCGCGAGAGCCGCGCGGCGATCGACCGCCCGACGAAACCGGTGCCGCCGAGCATGCAGACGTTGAGCGTAGCCATGAGAAAAGCTTCGGATGCGTTGCGTTGAATCGGGTATCGGCGGACGCCGTCCGGGCAGGACGCAGCGCCCGGCCGGCGTTCATCGCCCCGCGATCATACCTCAGGATCGCGGTTCGACCAGGGGCATGCGCGTCTCGAGCCGCGTCGGCTCGCTCCCGAGCCGGTGCTCGTAGACCGCGGCGAAGGCGAGCACGTTCTTGATGTAGCCGCGGGTCTCGTCGTAGGGAACCGTCTCGATCCAGACGTCGGCAGCGAGCGGCGTCGGCGGGATCCAGCTCGCCACGCGGTTCGGGCCGGCGTTGTACGCCGCGGTCGCCAGCACCTGATGGCCGCCGTAGCGCTCGAGCACCTGCTTGAGATAGCTCACGCCGATGCGCACGTTGTACTCGACGTCGAGCAGCGCGTCGCGCACCGGGCCGTCGAGCTTCAGCCGCCGCAGCAGCTGCCGCCCGGTCGAGGGCAGGAGCTGCATCAGCCCGAGTGCGCCCGACGGCGAACGCGCGTCGACGACGAAGCCGCTCTCCTGGCGCACCAGGCCGTAGATCCAGCCGGGGTCGATGTCGTAGGCGGCTGCGTTCGCCTCGATCACATCGCGGTAGATCACCGGGAAGCGCAGCTCGAGGTCATCGGAATAGCCGCTCAGGAGCACCGTGTGGATCGCCCGGTCGTACCAGCCCCACTCGCGCGCGATCACCGCCGCCACCTGCAGCTCGCGGTTGTTCATGTCGCGCAGCGCCCACTGCCACTGGCGCCGGGCGTCGACCGTCTCGCCGAGCAAATACAGCTCGCGCGCCGCCTGCAGCGCCGGGCGCGCCTGCAGCGCCGCGATCTCCTCCGGCGTCGCCTCGATCGACTGGTGCTGCATCGAGTACTCGACGCCGAGCCGGTCGGCGGCGAGAAAGCCGTAGTAGTCGCGCTCGCGCGCGAGTTCCGCGTAGATGGCACGCGCCTCGTCCTTGCGCCCGTCCTGCTCGAGCAGCCGCGCGGTCCAGTAGCGCCAGCGGGCGGTGCGCAGCTCCTCCTCCGGCAGCGCGGCGATGAAGCGCCGCGCGGCGTCCCACTCCTGCGCCCAGAGCGCCGCGTACACGCGCCACAGCTTGAGCGAGCGGTCGTCGGGCCGCGCCGAAACGGCCGAGAGCCATTCGAGCGCCTGCGGCAGGCGGTACTGTGCCGCGAGAATACCGATGTAGCGCAGCACGTAATCGTTGTCTTCGCCGTAGAACGCATGGCGCTGGCGCAGCCGCTGCCACTGCTGCATTGCCGCTTCCGGATCGCGGTAGGCGAGGCGCACGACGCCGTGCTTGACGATCATGCGCGCCACGGGCGTCTCGATCGGGTAATCGATCGCCTCGAGCCCCCGCACCGGATCGCGATGCATCGCCTGCCAGCGCTCGACCCAGACGCGTTCGGCGGGCGGCAGGTACAGTGCGGCGAGCTCGCGCGCGAGGCTCAGCTCCCGCGCCTCCATCGCGAGGCCGATTCGTTCCCAGACGATGTCTGCGGTCATGTGGCCCGCCTGCTTCCAGGCCGCGAACACCGGATTGCACGCGCCCGGCAGCCGCCGGCCGGTGCGCCAGAGCGACTCGATGCGACTCATGATCGCCGCCGTACGCTCGCCGCCCTCCAGCCGCCGCGCCAGATGCAGGCAGGTGAGCTCGGTATCCCCCGGGATCTCGACGAACTCGCGCATGAACATCGCCCACTCGCCGCGCGCCGCGAGCCGATGCAGCCACCGCTGGCGCAACCGCTCCGCGAGCGGCGTGTGCCCGTTCTCCCGGATGAAGCGGCGGATGTCCGCGGGCGGCGTCTGATCGAGCCGGTCCTTCAGGTACTCGTACTCGGCGTAGCCGCGCAGCACGTAGCCGTCGAGGCGCGCGTAGTGCCGACGGAAGCGCGCCACGTCGCCGGCGCGCAGCGCGGCGATCGCCTCGGCGTAGTTGTCGCGCTGCGCCTGCGGATCGGGCGCGGCGTGCGCCGCTCCCGCGGCAGCGAGGAGCAGCATGCAACCGAGGACGATACGATTCATCATATCGAAGGATAATAGCCGATCCGCCCCGACCTTCTGACCGGAGCGGAGCTGCCGCGCGTCGGCTGGCATGCGCGGCGTGCGGGTATGCAATCAGCGAACGTGAGGGAAAAAACGATGGAATCGATCAATCCGGCGACCGGTGAATGCGTGAAACAATTCGCTCCTTGGGACGAGGCGACGCTCGAGCGCGCGCTCGCGGAGGCGGCGGCAGCCGCGCCCGGCTGGCAGGCGACGAGCTTCACGGAACGGGCGCGGGTGCTGCGCGCCGCCGCGGCGGAGCTGCGCGCGAACGCCGCGCACTATGCCGGCCTCATCACTTTAGAGATGGGCAAGCTCGCGCGCGAGGCGCGCGCCGAGATCGAGAAGTGCGCCGTCTGCTGCGACTTCTACGCCGAGCACGCCGAGACCTTTCTGCGCGACGAGGAGGTCGCGAGCGACGCCGGGCGCAGCTACGTCGCGTATCAGCCGCTCGGCACCGTTCTCGCGATCATGCCCTGGAATTTTCCGTTCTGGCAGGTGTTCCGCTTCGCCGCGCCCGCACTCATGGCGGGGAATACGGCGGTGCTCAAGCACGCGTCGAACGTGCCGCAATGCGCGCTCGCGATCGAGGAGGTGTTCCGCAAGGCCGGTCTGCCGGCGGGCGCGTTCCGCACGCTCCTCATCGGCAGCAGCGCAGTCGAGCGCGTGATCGCGGATGCGCGCGTGCATGCGGTGACGCTCACCGGCAGCGACGCGGCGGGGCGGCAGGTGGCGCGCGCGGCCGGCGCGCAGCTCAAGAAGACGGTGCTCGAGCTGGGCGGCTCGGACGCCTTCGTCGTGCTCGAGGACGCCGACCTCGACGCGACCGCTGCGGCGGGTGTCGCGGCGCGCATGCAGAATGCGGGACAGAGCTGCATTGCCGCCAAGCGCTTCGTCCTCCTCGAGTCGATCGCCGACGAGTTTCTCGCGCGCTTCAAGGAGCACATGCAGGCGCTGCGCCCGGGCGATCCGGCAGACGAGAAAACGACGCTCGCGCCGCTCGCACGCGGCGATCTGCGCGACGAGCTGCACAAGCAGGTCACGGATTCGATCGCGCAAGGCGCGGTCGCGCTCCTCGGCTGCGAGCCGCTGCCGGGACCGGGCTACTTCTACGCGCCCTCGATCCTCGACCGCGTGCGGCCCGGGATGCGCGCCTACTCGGAGGAGCTCTTCGGTCCGGTCGCGGTGGTGCTGCGGGCGCGCGACGAAGAGGAGGCACTGCGGCTCGCGAACGACAGCCCGTTCGGGCTCGGCGGCTCCGTGTGGACGCGCGATGCGCGCCGCGGCGAACGCTTCGCGCGGCGGTTGCAGGCGGGGTCGTGCTTCGTGAACGGCATCGTGAAGAGCGACCCGCGGCTGCCGTTCGGCGGCGTCAAGGCGTCGGGCTACGGGCGCGAGCTCTCCGCCCACGGCATTCGCGAGTTCACGAACATCAAGACCGTGTGGATCAAGTGAGCGCGCATTGCGCCGGTACGAAGGAGGCCGGGCGGTCCCGCCTTAAAGGCAGCCGCCCATGTCGCCGGCACGCACGGCTCTCGCGCCAGATCCCGCACCGCTGGATGGTGCGTGGCCCATGCCTGCTGCCCGCACTCGGCCCCTAATCACACCGGCTCACATTCACGGGCTGCGGATCTTCGTCCGGCCAGTCGAGGTAGAACGTAACGACTTCTTCGTAGGCGGTGTTGCCGATGTTGACGGCCCGATGCACGGCAGGTTCGGGATCGTCCCAGTCGGTCATGCCGGGGGCGACGTCGACGATGATTGGGTCTCGACCGTCGCGGAACTCGATTCGCAGCCGTTCGCCGCTGATAACCAGGGTGTGACGTCGACAGCGATCGACATGCCACGGCGTTGCTTCCCCTGGGTCGAGTCTCAGGCGACGCACGCGGGTGAGTTCGCCTTCGCTATTCGAATCGCAATGTGTGCTCATAACGCGTATCTCGGCGTTCGCGCCGTGAAGTGCCGCTTGCTGCCGGATCGGGATTCTGTCATTTGGCAAGCGACAAGGGGTACGCTGAACGCGGCTGCTGCAGTCTTGAGGTGGAAGAATTCTAACAACTCGGTCGTTTCGACGTTCGAGGTCAAGCGGTCATGCCTGCAATTTACGGCGACGATCTCGCCTACGTTCAGATCGTCGGTTTCGGTGCGATGGCACAGGCGGTAGGTCCGCAGATCGTGGCCTTGTTGCATGAGCAAGGGACTCGGGGAGGCACTATCGGCGATGTGGGTTGCGGCGCGGGCATCACGACGCGTTGTTTTCTCGACGCCGGGTTCGATGTTTGGGCGCTCGAGCAGTCTGCCGCACTACTCCAGGCCGCACGAACGCTTGCGCCGGACGCGACGTACCTGCCGCTCGGCAGCGTTTACGAGGCGGACCTGCCGCCTTCCGATGCGATCGTCGCGATCGGCGAGGTCCTCAACTACCACGCGCCCGGGAGCGATGCTGATGAGCGCGTCCGTGGATTCATCTTGCATGCGGCTAAAGCGCTTCGGCCTGGAGGCATTCTCGCTTTCGATGTGATCGTGCGCGGCGATGCCTCCCTCGACGGCCGGACCTGGTCCGCGGGAGAAGATTGGGCAGTACTCGTGGAAACGCGCGAGCAGCCGGACGGTTGGTTGCGGCGCGAGATCGAGACATTCGTGCTGCGCGGGGATGCGTACCGACGCGGGCACGAAACTCATCACGTGCGTGTCTTCGACCGAGAGAAGCTCATCGCCGCGCTGCGCGACGCGGGCTTCGATGTGCAGATCTCGAAGTTCTGGCGAGACTATCGACTCGCTCCGCAACGCTGTGCATTCCTGTGCCAGCGCACGCCCGACAGGTCTTGAGTCACGCGCAACGATCGATCACGAACAGGTTGCGCCTTCAAAGGAAGGCGCAACCGGAGCCGTTGTCTTGACATGGGGAACTGAACCACTGGTCCTTGCGGCGTCTCATTGACGGGGAACAGTACTCGGCGCCGCAGCGCCCTTCGGTCCAGGTGCCCTCCGCGCGCGATGCGTCAGAACTTGTAGGCCACGCTCACGGACAGCAGATCGAGATCGCTCTCCCCGGTGACGCCGGGCTCGCCCACGTTTGCAAAGCGCTCCCATTCGAAGCGTCCGCCGATCTGATCGGTGAAGTCGTACTGCAGCCCGACGCCGTAGAGGATATCGGTGCCGGTGTCGTCGCCCGAGGTAGCGCCGAGCCGCCGCTCGGCGTCCCAGCGGTTCGCACCGACCTTGCCGAGCAGCGAGAACTCGCTGCCGAGCGGCCAGGTGCCGAGGGCGGAGACGTTGATGCCGGTGGCCTCCCAGCTCCCGGTCGCAGCGCTGAACTCGCCGAAATCGACGTACCCGACCTCGACCGCCAGCAACTCGTTGAACGAGTAGCCGCCGAACACCTTCCAGCCGGTGTCGCTGTCATCGACGTTCGCTCCGGGCATGGCGTCGTTCTCGTCCACGAGCGACGAGGACCCGACCCCCAGTCCGACAAAGCCCTGCTGCGCCCAGGCAAGGCCGGGGGCGGCCAGGCTCGCGCCGAGTAACAGCGGCGCCGCCAGCCGGCGGACGATCCGCCCGCGTCCCGAATTCGTCGCATCATGCTTCTGCATTTCCGCCTCCGTGCGTCGTGGGTTAGCTGCCAGCCGACTTTGACTCAGCCGCTTCGCGAAGTATCCCGAGAAATTGCATCCGGCGCGGCGCGCTTCACGCCGGCACGACACCCCGCCGGTACGCCCAGTAGAGGAGCCCGAGGCCCCCGACGATCATCGGCAGGCTCAGCACGTGTCCCATGGTGAGCCAGCCGAACGCGAGGTAGCCGATGTGCGCATCGGGAACGCGGAAAAACTCGACGAAGAACCGGAACACGCCGTAGCCGAGCAGGAACAGCCCCGACACCGCACCCGCCGGGCGCGGGCGCGCCGAGTAGAACCAGAGAATGAGGAAGAGCGCAACACCTTCCAGCGCGAACTCGTAGAGCTGCGACGGGTGCCGCGGCACGGGGCCGCCGGTGCGCGCGAACACCATCGCCCACGGCACGTCCGTCGCCCGGCCCCAGAGCTCCTGATTAATAAAGTTGCCGATGCGCCCGGCGCCGAGACCGATCGGCACGAGCGGCGCGACGAAGTCGGCGACCGCGAAGAAGCCGCGCCCGGTGCGCCGCGCATAGAGCCACATCGCCGTCATGACGCCGAGGAGGCCCCCGTGAAACGACATGCCGCCGGTCCACAGATAGAAGATCTCGAGCGGGTGCTGCAGGTAGTACCCGAGGTTGTAGAACAGCACGTACCCGAGGCGGCCGCCGACGATGGTGCCGAGCGCGAGATAGAACAGGAGGTCGCCGATTTCCGCGCGCTGCCAGCCCGAGCCGGGTTTGCCGGCACGGTGCGCACCGAGTGCCCAGCCCCCGAGGAAGCCGACGAGGTACATGAGGCCGTACCAGTGGACCTTGAGCGGGCCGATGGTGAAAGCGACGGGATCGATGTCGGGAGCGAGCATAGGCCGGCATTATGGAGCAGGCGTGCTGCCTGCAGAAGGCGCAGCTGCACGAGCGGGTCGCATCGGCGTGCGAGCGGCGGTCGACAAACGCAGCGAAGCCGGCAGCCCGTTCTTTGCGGCGATGCACCCGGAGGCGCCTGAGCGTACCCGTCGCTGGCCCGCGCCGACGGAAAGCCTTTTCGGAAGAAGAAATACTGCACAAACGGCTCTTAAAGGATGTGCAGCGCGCGACACTCGGAACGGCCGCCCCAAACTACCGGAACCTCGGAACAGCCTGCCATCTCCTCGGACCAGAAAGATGTGGCTCACAACCCGCCCTGCTGCCGGCGACAACATTGGATGGGTATGTGTTTCCGGCGTTAGACGTAGAAGGCATTTGAAACGATCGAAGCGTAGTCTTCTCTACCGATGCCTGGAAATAGAAGACAGTCAGGAAGAACAAGAATACCGCAGAGATGCCATAGAACTGCTCCGCACCCCCGTTGGTGAAAATGCTTTCGAGGCACATGCCCCAGATCCCGAGTGCCAGTATCTGCTTGCGTCTCGGGAACGACGCGAATGCAGCCGCGACCGACAGAAAGAAAAGCATTACGAGTCCGAAGTACGGCCAGCCGTACTTGACGGCAAGCCTTAGCACGGACTCCGAGCGAGCGACCGGCTTGTCTATCGCGACCCCTCCTTCGCGGTCCACACCGCGGTTGAGGATCTCTGCCGAGTCGCCGAGCCCGGTAAGTGGAGACTGGAGACTTGCTGCAAGAAGCTCCTTGTTCAGTATGTCGCGCCCCGAAAATGCGCCAGCAGTCTCCGGAGTGATACGAATCGACGGAACCAGCCCCTGAAGTTGCTTGGCCGCATCGTTCACTGCGTCAACCGGCGACACCGCTAGAAGCAGAAAGCCGGCCGAGAAGGCAATCGGGGCCAAGAAGAGCGCTGTCCGAGATAGCGGAATCCGCCAGCAGGCGGCTACCATGAGCGCGGTGTTGACGAGATAAACCAGCGCCAGCCTGGTCTTGGTGGCGAGCAGGATCGCCACGAGAATACCAAATGATCCATGGACTTCTCCGGCGGTAGAGCGCAAACGCCAAGAGGAAGGCAGTTACCCAAAGAATCGGCGTGTGCCCTACATCGCCCAGGATGAGAAGCAGCCGCTTTTCCGACCCGAATGCTTCCCAGGGATAGTGTTGCGGGGCCGTGGGCCAGCCGATGAAAGTCAGGCCGATGCTGAGCGGGAAGGATACGAGGAAGCACAACCACAGCGCGCGCTCCAGTTTCGCATCGACCTCATGCCCGAACCGGCGAACGCACGCGTAAGCGACCCCGGAAATTGCAACGACAGAGACGATCAGAGAGCCCGCATTGAGCACCGATTCCGCATCCCCGACATGAAGCAGCAGGGCGAGAACGTTCGCCGCGACGTAAAAATGAATCGGCGTCCAGTGGCTTGGGAGCGGGCGGATTGCGACGATCCCAAACAGTACGACATGAAGAACCAAGAGATACTTGGCGCTTGGTCCGAGGAGTGGGCTAACGACGACGCTACTGAGGATAACGGCCAGTAGCATGGTGTGGCTGATGCTTATCGTTGTTCTCATTCGATTCGAGTAACGCAGACGGCGATCGCCCCGGAAGTTAGGCTTCCTGCACGACCCCGTGATAATGCCCACGTGGGGACCCAAATTATCACCAGCCCTAACCCGCGGCGCGAATGCGATCTCGCCACTGCCCAGATTGGACCCTGTCGCGGATCGCCGTCTTCATCCGCGACGCTCCTGGTCGGCGCCGTGGTCGGATACTCGATGCAAAAGCCGACGCCGGGTCGAGGCCAGGGCCGCGCTTCACATCGTACAGGGAGACATCTGCCAGCAGGTGAGCCTTCGACGGCTGCTCGATCGACGATGCGCCCGACCGTCTTGCTCGCCCACCGGCCCGAAACCCTCCGACATCGTGGTTCGTCCTAGCGGGGGCGACACAGCGCTCGGCTATCCACTGCGTATTCCCGACGCGCAGCGTAAGACATTGTCCCGCCGGTCCGGTATAGTCGGTGGCTCACGCGGGAGTCGCACATGACCCACGCCAATCGCCTGGTCCACGAGACCAGCCCGTACCTGCTGCAGCACGCCCGCAACCCGGTCGACTGGTATCCCTGGGGCGAGGAGGCGCTCGAGCGCGCGCGGCGCGAGGACAAGCCGATCCTGCTCTCGATCGGCTACTCGGCGTGCCACTGGTGCCACGTCATGGAGCGCGAGTCGTTCGAGGACGAGGACGTCGCGCGCGTCATGAACGAGCACTACGTCTGCATCAAAGTCGACCGCGAGGAGCGTCCCGACCTCGACAAGGTGTACCAGACGGCGCATCAGCTCCTCGCGCAGCGCCCCGGCGGCTGGCCGCTGACGGTGTTCCTGACGCCGGACGATCACCTGCCGTTCTTCGCCGGCACCTATTTTCCGAAGGAGCCGCGCTACGGGATGCCGGGCTTCGTCGAGGTGCTCGAGCGCGTGGCGCACGCCTGGCGCGAGCAGCGCGATGCGATCCGCGGCCAGAACGCGCAGCTCGCCGCCATCTTCGCCCGCATCGACGCCCCGGCGCGCGCCGAGGACGGCGCGCTCGACGCGCGGCCGCTCGCCAAGGCGCGCGATGAGCTGCGCGCGCAGTACGACGGCGACTACGGCGGCTTCGGCGACGCGCCGAAGTTCCCGCATCCGACGTCGCTCGAGTTCCTGCTGCGCGCCTATGTGCGCTCCACGCGTGCGGCAACGGTCGACCGCGAAGCGCGCGCCATGGTGCGGGGGACGCTGCGCGCCATGGCCTACGGCGGCATCTACGATCAGGTCGGCGGCGGCTTCTACCGCTACTCGGTCGACCGGTTCTGGGCGATCCCGCACTTCGAGAAGATGCTCTACGACAACG
>DASVBY010000030.1:0-12940 GCA_036381895.1 Burkholderiales bacterium
CGCAGGTCCCGATACTCGGCAAGATCAACGGCGCGGTCGGCAACTACAACGCTCACCTCGTCGCCTATCCCGAAGTCAACTGGGCGGCGGTCGCGAAGACCTTCGTCGAGAATCTCGGACTGCAGTGGAACCCCTACACCACGCAGATCGAGCCGCACGATTACCTCGCCGAGCTCCTCGATGCGCTCGCGCGCTTCAACACCGTCCTCATCGACTTCAACCGCGACGTCTGGGGCTACGTATCGCTCGGCTATTTCAATCAAAAGGTCGTGGCGAGCGAGGTCGGCTCCTCGACCATGCCCCACAAGGTCAACCCGATCGATTTCGAGAACTCCGAGGGCAATCTCGGCCTCGCGAACGCGCTGCTGCGTCACCTCGCGGACAAGCTCCCGGTGAGCCGCTGGCAGCGCGATCTCACGGACTCGACGGTGCTGCGCAACCTCGGCGTCGCCTTCGGTCACGCATTGCTCGCCTTCGACGCCTGCCTCAAGGGGCTCGGGCGGCTCGCGGTCGACAGCGCCCGGCTGCAGCAGGACCTCGACGAGAACTGGCAAGTGCTGAGCGAGGCGCTGCAGACGGTGATGCGCCGCTACGGCGTGCCGGAGCCGTACGAGAAGCTCAAGGAGCTGACGCGCGGCAAGAGCGGCATCACGCGCGCGAGCCTGCAGGCCTTCATTCGCGAGCTGCCGATTCCGGAGGAGGCGCAGCAGCGCCTCCTCGCCCTCACGCCGGCCACCTACACCGGCAATGCGGCCGCGCAGGCCGCGGCCATAGCGCAGGAGCGCCCCTGAGCAGCGCGTTCGCGCCTCTTGCCCACGCGGCGCGCGCGGTTGCACCGACCCCGTTCCCCTATACTCTATTGGTTGAAGCCGCTGCCGGCCGCACGTCGCGCCGGCGGCGGCCGGATCGTGAAAGGCATCGCGGCGCGGCGTATGCACGCCGCGCAGCGACGAGCGACAGTGGCACGCGAACCCATCGTCGAGCACGCACAGGCCCTCGCCCCGGGGCCGTGCAACGGCGCCGACGCCATCGCGCAGGCGCTCGCCGCGCTCGCGGCCTCGGCGCGCCGGGAGCTGCGCCTGCACGCGCCGCGGCTCGACGACGTCATCGTCGGGAACAGTGTCGTGGTCGACGCGCTCCGCCGCTTCGCGACCCGGCACGCACGCAACCGCGTGCGGATCCTGCTCGAAGAGACGGCGTCGCTGCTGCAGGATCATGACCGGCTGATCGCGCTCGCCCGGCGCCTCCCGGAAGCTATCCAGTTCCGCGAGGTCGAGGAGAACGACCGCGGCGCCCGCGACCTTTACGCGGTCGCGGACCGAAGCGCCTGCCTGCTGCAGGAGGACGTCGGGCGCTACCGCGCGGTGGTCGCAGCGGACAGTCCGCGGCAGAACGCGCAGCGGGTCGAGCGGTTCGATGAGCTCTGGGATCGCGCGACGCCGGTTGCACTATGGAGCCTCGGATTATGACGCTCGCGCCGCGCCCGCGCCACGCGGTCATGGCGCTGGTGCTGCTCGCCCTGACCGGCTGCGCCTCGGCGCCGCGGCCGGCGGAGCCCGACGTCATCGGCGCGCGCGCCGCGCGCTACGCACTCGAGATGCAGGGCAAGCCCTATCGCTACGGCGGCAGCTCACCGCGCGTCGGCTTCGATTGCAGCGGCCTCGTACACTACAGCTACGCGCGCGCCGGCGCAGCCGTCGCACGCACGACCGACGCGCTCTACCGCAGCTCGCGGCGCATCCCGACCGCACGCCTGCGCCCGGGCGATCTGCTGTTTTTCAACCAGCAGGGCAAGCGCGCCTCGCACGTAGGCATCTATCTCGGCGACAAACGCTTCGTACACGCGCCCTCGGGCGGCAAGCGCGTCTCGGTGGGCAGCCTGGCGAAGCCCTACTGGCGGCGGCATCTGGAAAGCGCCCGCCGCCTCGTGCTCGATTGACGCCGTGCGCGCGGCGGCGCTCCTCGTCGCGCTGCACGCGCTGCCCGCCGCCGCGAGCCCGCACATCCTCGAGCCGCCTTCTCGGCCGGCCGCCGAGCCACCCCTTATCGAGCGCCTGCGCGCGCCCGAAGCAGCGATCGCCGCGTCCGGTCGCGCGCATCCCGCGCCCGCCGAGGAGCGGATCGCGCAGCTCGACACCCCCTTGCAGCCGCTCACGCTCACCGTGCGCCAGGTCGCCGTACGCGGCGGGCCGGAGGCGCGCGATGCCGTGCACGGCGAGGTCGACGTCGGCGGTTCCGGTCGCGTCGCTCCGGAAAGCGGCGTGTCCGGCGACGTGGACGGGGCCAGGCGGCGCGAAGGCCTGCGCCATCGCTTCGAGCGACGCGGCAGCCGTTTCGAAACGGAACGCACGCAGGTACTGCGCGTGCAGGACGGCGGCCGCGCGCATGTCAGTGTCGGCCATTCGGCGCCCACAGTCGAACAGCTGCTCGGCATCATCGGTCGTCGCGGGGTCCCGCTCGCACCCCGCAGCCGCTACGAGGAACTCAGGACCGGCTTCGACCTGCGGCCGCGAGTGCACGGCGAGACAGTGCACCTCGAGATCACGCCGTACCTCGCGGTGCCCGGACGCGCCGACGGCGTCTACGATATTCGCGAGATCACGACCACCGTTACCGGGCGTCTCGGCGAATGGATCGACCTCGGCACGGCGGGCGCGAACGCCTCCGAGACGCGCCGCGCCGTCTTCGAAGGCGTATGGAACGCGGGCGGCGAGCGCCGCACGATTCTGGTGAAAGTCGAACGGGCGGGAGGCGCCGACTAACCGCAAGCGCGAATCGAAAGGGGTAAAATGCCCGATCCCGGCTATCGGTCGTTCCCCTTTTCGCTCCGATCCGCCTGATGCAGACCTACGAACTCGCGCTGCTGCTCGACCTCCTCAAGCAGCCGACGGCGCCGTTCCGCGAGCAGCGCGTCGTCGACTTCGTGACCGGCTGGCTCGAGCGTCAGCGCCTCCCCTTCTTCCTCGATCCCCTCGGCAACATCGTCGTCGGGTGCGATTCCCCGGCATCGTACCGGCGGCTGGTGGCGGCGCGCACGCGCGAACCGCTGCGCCTGTTCATGGCGCACCTCGACCACCCCGGGTTTCATGGAGAGCGCTGGCTCGCCGCGGACCGCCTGCGGGTAATCTGGCACGGCGGCGCGCCGGTGAAGCATCTCGCCGGCGCACCGATCTGGATCGCCACACCGGACGGCCGGATGCTCGAAGGGCGGCTGCACCGCGCGCGCCTCCTCCCCGGCGGGCGCAGCATCGAGAGCGCCGAGGTGCGGGTCGCGGGCGTCGGGCGCAGCGCGCGGCCGCCGGCGACCGGCCTCTACGGCGGCTTCCGCTTCCGCGCGCCCGTGTGGCGCGCGGGCGCACGCCTCTACGCGCACGCGGCCGACGATCTCGTCGGCGTCTTCGCGATCCTCGCCACCGCGCGACGGCTGCGCCCAGCGCGCGGCGCCCCCTTTCTCGGCCTGCTCACGCGCGCCGAAGAAGTCGGCTTCATCGGCGCGATCGGGCACTTCGAGCTCGGCTGGCTGCTGCGCGCGCGCCGTCCGGTCGTGTGCGTGAGCCTCGAGACGTCGCGCACGCTGCCGAACGCGCTCATCGGCAAGGGACCGGTGGTGCGTCTCGGCGATCGGCGCACGGTGTTCGATCCCGGCGCGCTGAACGTGCTGACGCAGGTCGCTGTGCGCACGCTCCCCGGGCGGCATCAGCGCCGCATCATGGATGGCGGCACCTGCGAAGCGACCGCGGCGACGGTGTTCGGTCTGCGCGCGATCGGCATCTCGGTGCCGCTCGGCAACTACCACAATCAAGGCTACGAAGGCGGCCCCGACTGTCGCGGGCCGGGCGGACCGGCACCCGAGTTCGTGCACCTCGCCGACGTCGAAGGACTGATCGCGCTCTGCCGCGGCCTGCTTCGCCCCGGCCTCCCCTGGGACGAGCCGTGGACGCACGAGCGGCGGGTCTACGCGAAACGGCGCCGCAGCTACCGTGCACTGCTCGAGGGACCGGCGCCGCGACAGGGACATACACGCAAGACGCGCAACAGCACCGCAAGTTCGCTTCGCAACTAGCCGTTGTCACACGCAAAACGCGGTCGCGGCCGGCCGGGCGCCAGATAGCCCCGGCGGCTGCGGGCTCAACACCGCTCGTCCGTCGACCGCTGCGGATCGTCTGCCACCGCCGGCCCGCCGCCACGCGTGTGCCATATTTGGTGTGCCGGTTCCAAGAATCGAGAACGGCCGTTCGCTCCGAATGAGCATCTTCAAGAAAGATTGTCCCGAGTGCGCGACGCCCAATCCGGCGGATGCGATCTCCTGCCGCTGCGGCTACTGCTTCGATCCGGACGCGCTCGCCCGCACGAATCCGGACGCGTACGCGCATCAGCAGGACCGGCTCTACCGCGACTACCTCGCCGCCCGCATCGCGCAGGCGGAAGCCGAGCTGGCGGTCGCGCGCCAGCTCGCCAGCGAAGACCCCGAGAACACGTACAAGGCATCGAGCGCGCTGCTTGCGGAGCAGGCGCTGAATGCACTGCGCGCGGAAATGCGTGAGGTGGTGAATCGGCTCGCCGCCGCACGCGCGGCGCACGCGGGCTCGCCGCCCGCGCCGCCGACCCCCGTGCGCAGACCGCCGGAGCGCGCCGCGAGAGGACCGACGCCCGCCTCGGCCCCGCCTCGGGCGGCGTCGCCGGCGGCCCCGCGACCGGCCCCGGCGGCCTCCCCGCCGATGCCGCCCCCGGCGCCGAGCGCGGCGGCGCATCGCACGCCCCCGGCGCCGAAGTCGCCCGCCCCGGCCCCCGCGATGAGCAGTCGACCCGGCAAGAAGTTCAGACAGCTCCAGGCGCAGCGCGCGGAAGCGATCGCGCGCGCACATGCCGCAGCGCCGAGACCGCCGCGTGCGGCCGCGGCCGTCGCTCGCGCAGCGCCCGTGAACCGCGGCGCGCCCGCGCATACGTCCGCCCCGCCCATGCAGGAATGCCCCAACTGCACCGCCAGCGTGCCTGCCGATCGCACCCGCTGCGGCTGCGGCTATACCCTCTCGCGCGCCGCCCAGGAAGTGCCCCCGCTCACGCTCGATGCCGGCGCGCTCGCGATCCTCACCGAGGGGCTCGCGGCGCTCAAGAACCGTACCGGCGGCTAGCCCGCCCGGTCGCCGCTACCGCTCCATCCGTCGCGGTTCTCCCCCGCCCGCCCGGCCGCCCGACCGGCGTTCGGTATAATCGCGCCTCCGCATCGCTCATCCATCCGGCGCCGCGCGCGCGGTGCCCCACAACGAGGACGCCCGATGGACCTGCTGACGCGCTTCTTGCACAACGTTCCCTGGGAGCAAGTGATCTCGACCGTACTGCGTATCGCGATCGTGGTCGCGCTGCTGTGGGTTGCGATGGCGGTCGCCAGGGTGCTGCTGCGGCGCTTCGAGCGGCGCCTCGTGGCGCTCGCGGCGGGCCGGCGCGAGGCCGCGACCGAAGCACAGAAGCGCGCGGAGACGATCGCGCGGCTGCTGCGCCAGGGCGTGCTCATCGTCATCTGGGCCACCGGTGTGCTCATCGTGCTTCGCGAGATCGGCATCGAGATCGCGCCGGTGCTCGCGAGCGTCGGCGTAGTGAGTCTCGCGGTCGGCTTCGGCGCGCAGAATCTCGTGAAGGACGTGATCGCCGGGTTCTTCATGATCGTCGAGAACCAGGTGCGCGTCGGCGACGTGGTCCAGGTGAACGGTACCGGCGGGCTGGTCGAGCAGATCAACTTCCGCACCCTGGTGCTGCGCGACCTGCACGGCACCGTGCACGTCTTCCCGAACGGCAACGTCAACACGCTCTCCAACATGACCCAGGAATGGAGCGCGTTCGTGTTCGATATCCGGGTGGATTATCGCGAGGACGTCGATCGCGCGATCGACGTCATCCGCCGGGTCGGGGCGGAGATGCGTGCAGACGACTATTTCGGCCCGCTGATCATCGCCGACATGGAGATCTTCGGCGTCGACGACTTCGCGGAATCGGCCATGGTCGTCAAAGGACGCTTCAAGACGCTGCCGATCCGGCAATGGGAAGTCGGGCGCGAGTTTCGCCGCCGGCTCAAGAAGGCGTTCGACCGCGAAGGCATCCGCATTCCGCTGCCGCAGCGCACGCTCGAGTTCGCTCAGGGCGAGCCGCTCGCGGCGCTCGCCGCCGCGCTCGGCGAGCGCGCGCACGCGAAGTAGCGGCGCGTCAGCGCGCGGCGCCGAGCAGCAGCTCGTTCAGCCGGCGCACGAAGCCGGCCGGGTCCTCGAGGTGCCCGCCCTCGGCGAGCAGCGCCTGATCGAACAGCACCAGGCTCCAGTCGGCGAAGCGCGCTTCGTCGGTCTCGTCCTTGAGCCGCGCTATCAGGGGATGGGTGGCATTGATCTCGAGCGTGGGCTTGCTCTGTGCCAGCGACTGCCCGCTCGCCTTGAGCAGGCGGCTCAGCGCGATGCTCAGATCGTGCTCGTCCACGACGAGGCATGCGGGCGAGGTGGTGAGGCGCTGCGTCACGCGCACGCCCTTGACGCGCTCACCGAGGGTCTTGCGGATACGATCGACCAGATCCTTGTGCTCGCTCTCGAGACGCTTCTGCGCCTCGTTTTCCTCCTTGTCCGCGAGGTCGCCCAGATCGAGCCCGCCCTTCGCGACCGACGCGAGCGGCTTGCCTTCGAACTCGGTCAGGTGCGACATGACCCACTCGTCGATGCGGTCGTAGAGCAGCAGAACCTCGACACCCTTCTTGCGGAACACCTCGAGATGAGGGCTGTGCCTGGCCGCGCCGAACGACTCCGCGGTCACGTAGTAGATCTTGTTCTGGCCCGGTTTCATGCGCGCCACGTAGTCGGCGAGCGAGACCTCCTGCGCCTCGGTGTCGGTATGCGTCGAGGCGAAGCGCAGCAGCTTCGCGATCGCCTGGCGGTTGGCATTGTCCTCGACCACGCCCTCCTTGAACACGGTGCCGAACTCGCGCCAGAACGTCGCGTACTTCTCCTTGTCGTTCTCCGCGAGATCGGCGAGCAGGTCGAGCACCTTCTTCACGCTGCCGGCGCGGATCGCGTCGATGTCCTTGCTGTGCTGCAGGATCTCGCGCGAGACGTTGAGCGGCAGATCGTTCGAGTCGATGACGCCGCGCACGAACCGCAGGTACGCCGGCAGCAGCTGCTCGGCGTTGTCCATGATGAAGACGCGCCGCACGTAGAGCTTGACGCCGTGCCTGCGCTCGCGGTCCCACAGGTTGAGCGGCGCACGCTTCGGGATGTACAGCAGCGACACGTACTCCTGCCGCCCCTCGACGCGCGAATGCGCCCACGCGAGCGGCGCCTCGAAGTCGTGCGCCACGTGCCTGTAGAACTCCTCGTATTCCTCCGGCTTCACCTCCTGCTTCGGCCGCGCCCAGAGCGCCGACGCGCGGTTCACCGTCTCTTCCTCGCCTTCCTTGGTCTCGGCCGGCATGAGGATCGGTATGGAGATGTGATCGGAGTACTTGCGGATGATGGACCGCAGTCGATAGCCGTCGAGGAACTCGTCTTCGCCCTCGCGCAGGTGCAGGATCACCTCGGTGCCGCGCGCGTCGCGTTCGATGGTCTCGACCGTGTACTCGCCCTTGCCGTCCGATTCCCAGCGCACGCCGTGCTCGCGCCCGAGCCCCGCGCGCCGGGTGAGCACCGTGACCCGGTCGGCGACGATGAACGCGGAGTAGAAGCCGACGCCGAACTGGCCGATGAGCTTCGCATCCTTGGCGCGGTCGCCGGAGAGCCGTGCGAGGAACTCCCGCGTGCCCGACTTCGCGACGGTGCCGATGTTGTCGATCACCTCCGCGCGGCTCATGCCGATGCCGTTGTCCGACACCGTGAGCGCGCGCGCCGCCTTGTCGTAGCGCACGCGGATCTTGAGGTCCGCGTCTCCTTCGTAGAGGGCGTCGTCGGTCAGCGCTTCGAAGCGCAGCTTGTCGGCGGCGTCCAAGGCATTCGAGATCAGCTCACGGAGGAAAATCTCCTTGTTGCTGTAGAGGGAATGGATCATGAGATCCAGGAGCTGCCGGACCTCGGCCTGGAATCCGAGCGTTTCCTTGTGCGTCTCTACGGCCATGGCGACTGGCTTCCTCTTGCGTCGAAAAACCGACCCCAACGTGGGGCCGAAGCGGCGCCGAATCAAGACCCGGCCACCCGTCGGATCGCGGCGCCCGACCATCGCCCGGCGCGGGTTCGACACGGAATCGCCGGGCCCGGCGCCTATACTTCTGAAGGGCGGCGAGGAACGGCTCATGAGCATTCACGAATCCAACGCGAAGTGTCCCCGTTGCAGCACCGTCCCCGATCCCCAGACCGGCCGCTGCCTCTGTCCCGAACCCGTCGAGCCGGTCTCCGCCCCGAGATCCGGCGCCCTCCTTGCCCAGGCCGAAGCCCTGTTCGAAACCTATCTCGCCGCGCGTCTGGTGCGGGCCCGGCGCCAGGTGACGGCAGCCAAGGTGGCGCTGCTGCGCGAGCCGCGCAGCCGCACGCGTCTCGAGGAGCTGCGCCGCGCCGAGCAGGAGGTCGAGCGGCTGCAGGCGCAACTCGTGGAACAGGTGCGCCGCACGGCGCAGGCGCGGGCCGGTGAGCCCCGGGACGCGGCGAACACCGCGCCGGCCGAGCCGCCCGCCGGGGCGCAGGCCGAGCCCACGGAAAGCTTCCGCGCGCTCCAGGCGGCGAAAGCCGAGGAGATCGCCGCGTCCCGCCTCGCCGAGGGTACGCACGCCGACGAGCGCGAGTGCCCGAACTGCGGCGCGCGCGTGCCGGGCGAAGCGTGGATCTGCGGCTGCGGTTACGCGTTCCGAGCGGCCGGCGACGAGGTGGCCGCGGAACCGTTCCTGACGGACGAAGAGCTCGCCGCGCTGCGCCAGCCGCGGCGTCCCTAGCGCGAGCACGAGGCGGCGTATCCTATGGAACGACGCGGCACCACGCCTTCGGCCGGCGACGCCCGCGGCGAATCGACCTCGGTAGCGGACGAGGAGCTGTTCGAAGCCTACCTCGCCGCGCGACTGCAGCAGGCGCTGGGAGCACTCGATGCCGCGCGCGAAGCCCTCGCCGCCGAACCGGCCGATCTCAACCGCACGCTCGCGGTAATGCGCCGGCTGCAGGAGCTGCGGGAAGCGCAGGTGGCGCTCGAGACTCAGCGCGCGCGAGTGGCGGCGGCACGGGAGGCCGCCGGAATGCCCCCTGCTTCGCCGGGGTCGACCGTAGAAGCGGCCCCGGGGGCCGCGTTCCGGGCGCTGCAGGCAGAACGGGCCGAACAGGTAATGGCTGCCCTTGCCCGGCGTCCGCGCACCTGCCCTGAATGCCAAGCCCCGGTCGCCGCCGGCGAGGAGCGCTGCGGTTGCGGCCGGCCGGCCGGCGGCGACCGGCCGCCGCTCGGCGGCGCAGCGATGCCGCGCGCCGCACGCCCCCTCGAGCGCTGACGTGCCCGGCGCGCTACGGGGTGAGGCAGCGGTACACCCCGAACGTCTGTTTCCCGTCCTTGAGCTCCGAAGTGGCGACGATGGTGTCGCCTCCGAGATCGGCTGCGGCGTTCCTCGCGTTCACGAGCACGTCCTCCTGTACCGCCTCCGGCGTACGGTGGATCGCGCCGATGCGGTCCTGCACCTGCGAGGTCAGCGTGCCGAGCGAGCGACAGCGCTCCACCTCGTGCGGCGCGAGCAGGCGCACCTTCTTGCCCTCTTCGGTCGGTTTGACGAACGAGCAGCCGGCGAGTGCGGCGATGAAAAGCAGCGGCAGCAGACGACGTCGGTGCATGAGTTTCTCCTATATTCCTATTCTTTGAGCACGCACTTGGCGTAGAGGTCTTTGAGCCGCCCGGCCGGATCGTACTTGCGCTTGAGTTGCTCGTACACCGGCCGGTTGTACAGGCGCCAGAACTCCTCGGGCGTGAAGTACGAGTCCGAGTACAGCGACTTCATGCCGCCGAGTTCCATCACCTTCCGCTCGACCTGCCGATTATAAAAGCCTTCCGGCCGCCGCTCGCGACCGCTGATCACGTCCCAAAAGCCGAAATTCACGTACAGCCGGCCGGGCTCGAGATGGTACAGATCGAAACGCACGTCCGGCCGGTAGGCGCGCGTCGGACAGATCCACACGGGAAGGAAGCGGATGGTGTCGTGGTAGAAGTTCAGGAACTCGACGCAGCGCTCGATCGGGATCTCGACGTCCTGAATCACCGATTCCGTGTGCCGGCCGAGGATCTTGTTGAGCGCGCGCGTGAACCCCCAGCGGCTGTTGAAGCGCATGATCTTCGTGTACGTCACGGAGTTCAGACGCGAAGGCCCGTAGAGCCGCCGCAGCAGCGGATTCTGCGCCCCCACGTTCTTCGAGCACCAGAACCAGTCGGTGTCCCAGCGCCACAGGTAATCGTGGGCCGTCAGGTAATCGGTCTCGCGCTCGCGGATCGAGCGGTAGTAGATCCGCTTGTAGGTGTAGTCGCTCGTATACGGCGCGTCGTCGACGAAGCGTCCGAGCGTGATGTACATCTCGCTGCGGCCGAACACGGTACCGTCGACGAAATCGACGTCGGAGTCGCACCAGCGGGCGAGATCGGCGAAATATTCGCGCGCGTCGGTATGGCGCACGTGCGTGAGCTGCACGTACCGCTTCACCGGGATCGCCTTGACCTTGATGCGCAGCGCATAGCCGAGCGTACCGTAGGAATTGGGGAAGCCGAAGAACAGGTCCCGATGCGCGTTGCTCGGGGTGCACAATACCACCCGCCCGTCGGGCAGCAGCACGTCGAGCTCCTCGACCGTCTCGTGCACCAGGCCGTAGCGGAACGAGGACGACTCGATCCCGCACCCGGTGACGGCGCCGCCGATGGTGATTGACTTGAGCTGCGGCACCACGGTCGGCATGACGCCGTGCTCGAGCGCCGCCGCCACGAGCCGCTCGTACGTGGTCATGCCCTCGACCTCGATCACCCCGGCGTTCGCATCGACGTGCAGGACGTTGTTGAACTCGCGCACGTCGAGGCGCTGCGCCGGCACCTCCTTGCGGTCGCGGAACAGGTTCGACGTGCGCTTGTCGAGGCGCAGCGTTCCGCCCGATCGGCTGCGCACGAACTCGCTCAGGCGGTTCTTGCGTTCTTCGTAGGCGAGCGTGGTCATGGCCGGTCTGGTACCTCCTCGTTATTCTTCGTGGCTGAAGCCGGTGATGATGTAGCCGCCCGACTTCTCGTCGTGCTCGAGCGTGAGCAGGCCCCGGGCCTGGGCCTCCTCGAGCAGCTTGCCGAACGTGCGAAAGCCGTGGTAGGTCTCGTCGAAGCCTGGCTGACGGCGCTTGATCGCCTGCTTCACCATCGACCCCCACACCTTCTCCTCGGCGCCGCGCTCCTTGAACAGCGCCTCGACCGTCTCGAGCACGATATCGAGCGCCTCCTGGCGCTTGTCGTCCTCGCTCTTCGCCTCCTTCGCCGTCTGCGCCTTGCGCTCGCCGCGGCGGCCGCCGCGCTTCTTCTTCTCCTGGCGCACCAGGTCGTCGTAGAAGATGAACTCGTCGCAGTTGGCGATCAGCAGGTCGGAGGTCGCCTTCTTCACGCCGACGCCGATCACGATCTTGTTGTTCTCGCGCAGCTTGCTCACGAGCGGCGAGAAGTCCGAGTCGCCGCTGATGATGACGAACGTGTCGACGTGCGATTTGGTGTAGCAGAGATCGAGCGCGTCGACGACCATGCGGATATCGGCCGAGTTCTTGCCCGACTGGCGCACGTGGGGGATCTCGATCAACTCGAACGCCGCCTCGTGCATGCGCGCCTTGAACTCCTTGTAGCGCTCCCAGTCGCAGTACGCCTTCTTTACGACGATCGCGCCCTTGAGCAGCAGCCGTTCGAGCACCTTGCGAATGTCGAAGTCCGCGTACTTCGCGTCGCGCACGCCGAGCGCGATGTTCTCGAAGTCGCAGAACAACGCCATGTTCTGGGTTTCGGATTTCGTGGTCATGGGGTTGCAGCGGAAAACCGCGTCATTCTCGCATGTTTAGCGCAGCCAGGCACGGTCCGGCGCGAGTGGGCCACCGCGAAGAGCGGAGGTCGGGCCGAAATACGGGCCGCACCGCGACGAGGAGCCGCACTCGGGCGATCGATTCGCGACCCGGTGCCGCGGGCGGCATGTCGGGCCGGTGCTGCAGGTCATGGTGCACCCGCTTCTTCTACAATGGCTCCCGCCGACGCGCGAAACGTGAAGGCGCCGCAGGCGGCTGCCGCGGCAACGGTCAGGAGGACCTCAAATGCTCGAGATCGGCGGACTCTTCGGCGTGATCCTTCTCGCGCTCGACGTCTGGGCGATCGTCATGATCGCGCAGAGCGGCAAGGCAACCGGGTGGAAAGTGTTCTGGATCGTGCTGATCCTGGTCCTGCCGGTACTCGGCCTCATCGCCTGGCTAATTTTCGGCCGCCGCCACTGACGCGGCGTCCCTAAGCACGACTTTCCGCCGCGCCCGGCTTACGCCGGCTGGCGAGGCGCCGCAGTCCGTAGCTCGCGCCGACGATCAGCGCGAGCAACGCCGCGAGCAGCGCGACCGCACCCGGCCCCGGCTGGCGCAGGGTCTGCCCCACCTGATCGACGAAGAGCGCGATCAGCGCGATACCCGGCGTCATCCCGAACAGCGTGCCGAGCAGAAAGTCGCGAAAGCCGATGTGCGAGGCACCGGCCACGAGATTCACGACGCTGAACGGGGCCACCGGCACCACGCGCACGAACATGATCGTGAGGATGCCGCGCTGCGCCAGGCGCCGGCTCACGGCGTTGAGACGCGCGCCGGCGAAGCGCCGGACGACGTCCCTCCCGAGCCAGCGGCCGAGGCCGTAGACGACCGCGGCGCTCGCCATCGCGCCGAGCACCGAGTACACGAGCCCGAACACGGGACCGAAGGCGAGCGCGGTCGCGGCGACGAGCAGCGTCACCGGCATCACCAGCAACCCACCGAGCACG
>DASVBY010000031.1:0-3003 GCA_036381895.1 Burkholderiales bacterium
AGTGGTGGCGTGCTCGGATTCGAACGGCGTCATCTACCACGAGGCCGGCATCAACCTCGAGACCGTGAAGCAGCTCAAGGAAG
Source organism: Burkholderiales bacterium (assembly GCA_036381895.1). Classification (GTDB taxonomy): domain Bacteria; phylum Pseudomonadota; class Gammaproteobacteria; order Acidiferrobacterales; family Sulfurifustaceae; genus JACQFZ01. The sequence continues at coordinate 84 of DASVBY010000031.1, forward strand.
TCGAGCGCCGGCGCATCCGCGACTACGCCGAGGTGCACCGCGACGCGCGCTACGTCGAGGGCGGAAGGATCTGGGACATCCCCTGCCAGGTGGCGCTGCCCTGCGCCTGCGAGAACGAGCTCGACGAGGACGCGGCGCGCACGCTGATCAAGAACGGCTGCATCGCGGTCGCGGAAGGCGCGAACATGCCGGTGACGCCGGGCGGCGTGCGGGTGTTCCAGGAAGCCGGCATCGCCTACGGTCCGGGGAAGGCCGCGAACGCGGGCGGCGTCGCGACCTCAGCGCTCGAGATGCAGCAGAACGCGAGCCGCGACGCGTGGACCTTCGAGTACACGGAGCAGCGGCTGCACGAGATCATGCAGCGCATCCACCGCGACTGCTACGAAACCTCGGCGGAATACGGGAGCCCGGGCAACTACGTGCTCGGCGCCAACATCGCCGGGTTCCGCCGCGTCGCCGAAGCGATGCTCGCATTCGGCATCATATAAGGGAGAGGCGGCGGGAGATGCTTTCCGCGTACCTGGCCGAGTTCGCGACCGTGGTGGTCGTACATCTCCTCGCCGTCATGAGCCCGGGGCCGGACTTCGTCATGATCAGCCGTAACAGCCTGGTGCACTCGCGCCGCGCCGGGATCTACGCGGCGTTCGGCCTCGCGCTCGGCATTCTCGGGCACGTCACCTACTCGCTGATCGGGATCGGTTTCGTGATCGCCAACTCGATCGTGCTCTACTCCGTGCTCAAGTACCTCGGCGCCGGTTATCTCGTTTATCTCGGCTACCGGGCGCTGCGCGCCGCCCCCGCATTTGCGCCCGCAAACACGCCGGCCGCACCGGCGCACACCGACCTCTCCGCGCTCGCGGCGGTGCGCATGGGCTTTCTCACGAACATCCTCAACCCCAAGGCGACGCTCTTTTTCTTCGCGCTCTTCACGCAGGTGATCGACCCGCACACGCCGAAAGCAGTGCAGGTGCTCTACGGGCTCGAAATGGCGCTCGCGACGTTCGTCTGGTTCGCGCTCGTCGCCGTCGTGCTGTCGCACGCGCAGGTGCGCGGCGCGCTCGCCTCGATGCTGCGCCACGTCGAGCGGGCGTTCGGCGCGATCCTGATCGCGCTCGGCGTCAAGGTAGCGCTCTCGGCCAGGTAGTCCGGCCCGGCCCGTAGGGGAAGCACCGGTCGGGGCCCGGACGCAAGCCGGCGCTTCGCGGAGCGCCGACCTGGGGAAAACCCCTATACAGCCGCTCTAACTTCGGCCTTATAAAGGCACCTTCTTTTCGAAGTAACGGATCCTTCGGTATTCGCGGTCCGTTGCGCTCCAGGGAGAGGCACATGTGCATCGAGCACCGTTGGGCACCCCGCCAAGCGGCGACAGTGCCCGTATCCCTCGCCTGCCGCACGATCGGCCTGCTGCGAGGCAGGCTGCGGAACGTCAGCAAAGGCGGAGCGCTCGTGCAGGTTTCCGCCCAGCTTCCGCCGCACGCACCCGTGGAGGTCATCCTGCCGGTATACCCCGGTCCGAACCAGCGTTTATGCCGGTTCTCCGCAATCGTGGCGCGCTGCGACGACGACGGCGTCGGCCTCATGTTCGACCGCGTGGAGCCGGAAGCCTGGCTGGCGCTGCTCGCACACCTGGCCACGCAAGCTCCAGGCGACAGGGAGCAGCTAGGGTCCGGCACGGGCGGGATGTCGGCGCGCATGCGCCGGTAGAAGCAGAAGCGGGGGCAGCGCGGCAGCGGGCTCCCCGCGCCGGTGTGCGGAGCGGCACTCCGCGCATGGCCGCGCTGCACGAAGGCCGCGCGGAACGACGCGGCTTACATGGTCGATGAAGCATTTCTGGCGAACTGCGCTGCTCGTGGCGCTCGGCGGGCTGGTGCCCGCAGCCGACGCCTGGAGCGCGCGCGAGACGGTGCGGATCGGCGTAATCGCGGGAGGCGACGCCGCGGCCGTCGAGCGCTGGGCGCCAACGGCGGACTATCTCGAGCGGCTGCTGCCGCAGTACGACTTCGCGCTCGCGGCCATGACCGAGAACGAGCTGCGCGAACGGCTCGCCGGCGATGCCCTCGATTTCACACTCACCGATCCCGGCCTTTACGCACAGCTCGCCTACACCTACGGCATCGCTGCGGTCGCGACCCGGCGTGTACCGACCGCCGCCGGCCCGCAATCGCACTTCGCGGCCGCGATCGTCGTGCCCGCCAATCGCGTCGACATCGCCCGGCTCGCGGACCTCAAGGGCAAATCGCTCGCGGCCGTACACGCCCCTTTCGGGAGCTTTCATCTCGCCTGGCGAGAACTGCAGCACGCGGGCATCCACCCGTTCCGCGATCTCACGCAGATCGCGCTCGAGCGCGACTCGGCCGGCGAGCTGCTGCGCGCGCTCCTGCAGGGCGCCGTGGACGCGGTCGCGATTCCCGCCGACGCACTCGAGCGCCTGCAGCGCGAAGGCGTCGTTCCGCCAGCCGCGTTGCGCATGCTGGAGCCGCAGCCGGCGACACCCGAATTCCCGTTTGCCCGTACCACCCCGCTCTATCCCGAGTGGCCGCTCGCGGCGAGCGCGCATGCGCCGGCCGCGCTCGTCGACGCCGTGCGCGAAGCGCTGCTCGCGATGCCCGCCGACGACCGGGCGGCGCGCGCCGGGGGCTATGCGGGGTGGGCGCCGGCGCTCTCGTACGAGCCCGTCTTCGAGCTCTTTCGCGACCTGCGGCTCGGGCCCTACGGCGAAAATCCGATCCTCGCGCACGCGCGCGACAACTGGTTCGTGCTGCTGTTCGCGGTGCTCGCGCTGGTCGCGTTGATCGCGGTCGCGATCGAGGCACTGCACATGAATCGGCGCGTCGCGGAAGCGATGCGCGGCGGGCGTCGGGCGCGCGAGCAGATGCAGCTGTTCGCGAGCGCCGTGGAGCAGACCGCGGATGCGGTCATC
>DASVBY010000032.1:0-6404 GCA_036381895.1 Burkholderiales bacterium
GCGGGGATCACGCGCTCGGCCACGCCGTACTCGATGAGCGCCGGGTCCTGCTGCAGCGCCGCGCTGAAGAACATCTCGCCCGGAAGGAAGAGCACCACGAACTCGGGCGTCGGATCGAACTGCTCCCAGTACGCCTTGCGCCCGAGGGCCCCGATGTGCGTCCGCACCTGCCTGGCATGATCGGCGAGGCGCGCCATCCGGGTGTCTTCGTCGGCCGCCTCGGCGGCGTCGAGGTAGGCGGCAACGGGCGCTTTGGCATCGACCACGATGCTCTTTCCGCCCGGCAGCCGCACGATGAGATCGGGGCGCAGCCGGCCGTCCTCGGTGGTGCGGTTCTCCTGCTCGATGAAGTCGCAGTGCTCGAGCATGCCTGCCATCTCGACGACGCGCTTGAGCTGTATCTCGCCCCAGCGCCCGCGCACGGTCGGCTGGCGCAGCGCTTTGACGAGGTTCGCCGTCTGGTCGTGCAGGCGCGGCAGGTGCGTCTCCACGAGGCCCTTCAACTGCTCGTTCAGCGCCGCGTACGCCTCGAGGCGCGCTTTCTCCAGCTCGCCGAGCTTGCCGTCGACGCGCTCGAGCGATTCGCGCAGCGGCCGCACCAGTTCGCCGACGGCCTTCTCGCGCGCCTCGAGCTCGTTCTTGGCGCCTTCGTGGAACTTCTCGAGCGTCGCTTTGGCGAGCTCGATGAACGCCTGGTTGTTGCTCTTGAGCGCCTCCGCCGAGAGCGCCTTGAAGGCGTCGGAGAGCGCCGTCTGCGCTTCGTTCAGGAGCGCGAGCTTCTCCTGCGTGTTCTTGCGCTCCTGCGCTACGCGCTCGGCGAGCTCGGCCTGCGCGGCCTTGAGCGCCGCGATTTCGTTTCCGCGGCGCTCGAGAGCGGCTTCCCGTTCTTTCACCAGCGCGTCCAGCTCCTCGATGCGTGCCTGCGCGGCACGCTGCCGCTCGTTAAGGGTGGCGCGCTCCACGTCGAGCTGCGTCTCGAGAGTGCGCTGACGTATGCGCCCCCTGAGATTCGCCGCGAGCCAGCCCCCCGCTGCGCCCAGGATCAAAGCGACAATCACCGTTATCGATGTCTCCACGATTCGCTACCTCTTGCCCACTGATTCCGCCTGTTCCTACCCGCCCCGGCTCCTTCGCCGCTGGCGTCCAACGCGCGCGCCACGTGCGGCGCTATCCGCGCCTGCTCCAGCACGCGTGCTCATCCGGGACGAGTGCTTCGATCGCCACCTCCCCGCCCGCTCAGCAGTTTGCGCATAATCCTCCTCGCTCGGCGTTTCGTCCGCGCGGCATCGCGGAAAAGGACGACACGCAGCGGTCGTATCGCGCCCCTGGGCGCGCTGCTGATACCGCCGCGCTTCGCCACGCCGCAGACGATCACGGCGAGCCTACCGCAGGCACTGACTCACGCTGTGCGCCTGTACGTCTTGAGGGTCCGACGGAGGACTTGGCGCCAAGCCTGTGTTTTGGCGCTGTTTTCTTCGAACGCTCGTATTGCTTGGCGGCGGCGAGGAGGTGGTGATACACGGCGCGGCGCAGGGAGGCGGGACCCACGACCTCGACGTCCGCACCGTAGCGCGAGATATCCAGTATCAGCTCGCGCGGGTCGGCATAGGGGACGCGCAACTCGTAATAGCCGTCGTTCAGCCAGCCCGCTCGCTGTTCCGGGTGCCATATTTCCTCCGCCACCCAGCGTGCGCGCTCGGGCGTGAAGCGCAGCACCGCGACACGCCGGGGCCGGCCGCCGAAGATGCCGTAAGCCGCCGACTGATGCGCGTCGAGCCGCGCGTCCGCGATATCCCGTGCGGCGCGATCGAGTTTCCGGACGGCACGGATGCGCTCGACGGCAAAGTTTCGCAGCGCCCGCTTGCCGTGATCCCAGGCGTCGAGATACCAGTTGTCGCGATAGTGCACGAGACGCTGCGGGGATACCTCGCGTTCCGTCACCTCGTCCCGCCCGCGTCCGTGATAGACGAGGCGCAGGCGCCGGCGCGTCACCAGCGCATCGGCCACCGTGCGGAAGTGCTCGGGCTCCACGCGCCGCGTCGCCATGCGCAAAAGACGGACGCGCCGGCCGATCTCGCGGCTGCCGCCGCGGCGCGACTGCAGCAGCTTCTCGATACGATCCTTCAGCGGTGCGAGGGCCTCGTCGAAAAGTCCGGGCTGTACGTTCGCGAGCAGCTCGTGGGCCGCGAGCAGCGCATGCAGCTCCGAGGCGTTGAACCAGAGGCCCGGCAGCTCCCACGGCCCGTTATCCGTCGGCCGGAGAAAGTAGCCGTTGCGCGCTCGGTCGTAGTCGATGGGCGCGCCGAGGTGATCGCGCATGTGCTCGATCGTGCGCGCCGCGGTGGAGCGCGAGCACTCGAGCTCGTCCTGCATTCTTCGCAGCGGGACCGGATGCCGGGCGCTGCGAAGCAAGCGGTACAGCCGATATATGCGGTCGATGAGATCCACACCCCTCCCTGCCGGGCGAATTCCGGCCCGGCGGCTTGTGACGCGAGCCGAGACAGCGGGTTCGCGCCAGCGCAGACCGCGAGCGCAGACGGCGCCCGCCGGACCGAAACCGAATCGCCCTTAGGCGCGGCTGCGGCACTTCATGCTGCCGTCAACCGCCGCGACCGGACCTCGCCGGCCATCCTCCAGCGCGCGTTCGGTGCGACGATATCACCCCGAGGACACTGCGGGGTTAACGTAAATCGGCTACCGCTGCTTGGCAAGGAAGAATCGCGCGGACTGCCGTGGAGTATCGGCCGCCGGATGGGTGAAAACGCCGCTCCTGCCGCCCGGCGCAAATCGCCGTTTCGCGGGTTCGAGCGACCTCGCCGCTGGCACAGAGCGACCAACTTTGCCGTCACCGGCTCGAGGCACGGCGCGGCCGCGGCACCGGAGTCCCGACGGAACGCGGCTCGGCATATTCGACGCCAGGCGTCGTGCGGCGGGCGGCAGTGCGATACATAATCAAAATCATGATCCGGTTCGGCTTACGTACACTCCTCCTGGCTCCCATCATCGCCCTGTCGGGCTGCGCCAGTTTGTACTTCGAGGATGCCGGCGCACCGCCGCAGCCGCCGCCCCGGCATGAGCTCGCCGCCTGGCCGTACCGCGAGTACTGGACGGGCATCGTGTTCAACGGAAACAAGATCGGCTTCTCGCGCCTGCGCATAGAGCCGGAGGAACCCGGGCTCTACCGGCTCGTGTCGGAGGCGAGCCTGCGGCTGCGCTTCCTCGGCATCGACAAGATCGTCCGCCTCGTCGGCACCGACTGGGTGGACGAGGAGCTGCGGCTGCAGCGCTTTGCGCACGACTACCACCTCGACGGCAGCGATCTCGCGCTGCGGGGCCGTGTGGAGCGCGGCCTGCTGCGCGTCGAGATCGTGCGCGACGGCGAAGCGACCGTCGAAGAGCATACGCTCGACGAGGCAATCTATCCGGCCGCGGCACTCCCCCTCGTTCCCGTGCAGCGCGGGCTCGCCGTCGGGCGGCGCTACGCGTACCTCGTCTACGACGGCCAGGCCCAGTCGCTCGCGCGCGCCGAGCAGACGATCGAGGGCTACGAGCGCAGCGAGCTGTTCGAAGGCCCCGCGTTCAAGGTCCGCAACCGCCTGCACGGCCACAGCGCCACGACCTGGATCGACGCGCGCGGCTATCCCGTGTTCGAGCTGGCGCTGAACGGCGTCCTGATCTCGGCGCTCGAGGACGAGGCCTCGGCCAAACGCTACCTGGTCGCGGCGAGCCTCAGCAAAGACGAAGTGCTGCTCGATTTCTCCCTGATCCGGCCCGATCGCCCGCTGCCGCAGGCGCGCTCGTTAGAAGCGCTCAAGATCGCCTTTACCGGGCTCGATTTCGCCGCGCTGCCGCCGGCCGACAGACGCCAGCGCTGCACCGCGGCCGGGACGGAGACGATCTGCGAGATCCGCGCCACCGACTGGCTGGAGCCGGCGGTCGATCCGGCACGCTACCTCGCCTCTACGCTCACCGTACCCGCCGCCCACCCGCGGCTCCGCGCCGTCGCCGCGGACGCCGCGGCCGGCGCCCGCAGCGACGCCGAGCGGGTCGAGCGGCTCATCGCCTGGATCGAGCGAAACATTCGCAAGGAAGCGGCGGACGTGTTCTCGGCGCTCGACGTGCTCGACCGCCGCCGTGCCGAATGCCAGGGGCACGCCTATCTCTACGCCGCGTTCGCGCGCAGCCTGGACATCCCGACGCGCGTCGTCAACGGCATCGCCTACAGCGAAGCGTACGGCGGCTTTCTCTATCACAGCTGGAACGAGAGTTTCGTGGACGGCGCCTGGCGCGCCGTCGACCCGACCTTCGGTCAGGCCCGCGCCGACGCCACCCACGTGAAGCTGATCGAGGGCGAGCGCCCTGCCGACCTGCTGCCGCTCGCGGATCTGGTCGGACGGCTCGCGGCGCGCGTGCTCGAGGCCGCGCCGGCGCCGGAGTCGCTCAGCGCCGCGAAGCGTTGGACGCCTGAGCGCCCGCTGCCGGGAACGACTACGCGCGCCGACATCGAGGATTTGCGCTGACCCGCTCCTGCATCCTCCGCCTACCGGAGACCGGCGATCGTCTGGAGTACGGAGAGCTTGCGCGCGAGCACCCGCGACGCGGGGGCGCGCGGCAGGCCGAACCGTTCGCGCGCGACACAGCATCGCCCGTTGAACGAGAATGCGAGAGGCGCGAGAGGGTGCTATGCGAGCGCCTTGTGCCTTGCACACACGCCCGCCGCGTGATCGGTATTCGTATCGATTCCGCTGCGCGCCGCGCTCAGGAGGACGCGCGCTTGCGCGGCAACGGTATCCGGAGCAGCGGCGCCAGGCGCGGCGCGGGGCGCAGGAGATCGGCGAGCGTGTATCGATCGAGCGTCGCGTAGAAGGCTTCCTGGGCATCGCGCAGCGCCTCGCGCAAAACACACGCCGGGGCGACACGGCAGTCCGAGCCGGCCGGAGCGAAACACTCGACCAGCGCCGTGCCTTCCTCGGTCGAGCGCACGAGCGCGCCAATGCTGATCTCCTTCGGCGGCCGCGCGAGCCGAACCCCACCCCCTTTGCCGCGCACGGTCTCGACCAGGCCCCGGGTCGCGCAGTAGTGCACGACCTTCATCAAATGGTTCTCGGAGATGCCGTAGGCGCGCGCGATCTCCGCGATCGTGCTCAGGCGGTCGCGGTTCAGGCCGAGGTACATCAGCACCCGCAGCGTGTAGTCGCTGAAGGTCGTCAGGCGCATGACGGAACAGGCCCGATTCGCGCCGGCAGCTGCAGGCGCCAAACGCGCCCGTCCGGCCGGGCGGCGCGCGGTCGACTAAAGATGTATATCATGTATCGATTATCGGCAGGAGCTGCGATAGTTGTAAAGATGAATCTTTTCTCCGTTGCTTCGCGAAGCGCGCAGGAAAAGGATCCTGCCTCTTTTTCCGCTAACGCGCCGTAGTGGTTCCTGTTACTGGAATTCCCCCGTTTTCGCGCGCGGCGGCGAGGCATAGCTTGGCGCCTCCAACCGCAAGCGAGGAGGAGCCATGGACAGCAGCGCCAATGCCATGAAGATCCGCGGCCTGTACGAGGCGTTCGAGCGCGGCGACGTGTCCGCCGTGCTCGACGCCTTCTCCCCGGACATCCAGTGGATCGAGGCGGAGGGCTTTCCGCACGGAGGCGTCTACCAGGGTCCGGACGCGGTGATGCAGAACGTTCTCATGACGCTCGGCGCCGAGTGGCAGCCGTTCACGATCGCGCCGCGCGAGATCATCTCGGACGGCGAGACGGTGGTCGTGCTCGGTCAGTACAGCGGCACGTACAAGGCCACCGGCAAAAGCTTCTCCGCGCCCTTCAGCCACGTCTGGCGGCTCCGCGACGGCAAGATCGCCGGCTTCCAGCAATTCACGGACACCGCGGTCGTCCAGCGCGCCGTGCACGGCACGACCTGAAAAAGGTCAGCCTTGTAGGTGCCGAGCCGATGCGCTCGCGCGCGACCTCCGCGATCGTGCTCAGGCGGTCGCGGTTTAGACCGAGGTACATCAGCACCCGCAGCGTGTAGTCGCTGAAGGCCGTCAGGCGCATGGCGGAACGAACCCGCTTCGCGCCGGCAGCCGCAGGTGCGGAACGCGCCCCGGCAGGCGCGCCGCGTGATCGATTATTGATTATAGATGTATCCGACATATTGATTAACGGCAGCGGCTATGGTAGTTGTAAAGATGTATCTGCCATACATGTTCAAACCATGCCGACCGAAACGCCGAGCGAAGAGACCCGCCGCGAGCAGATCGTGACCGCGCTGCGCAGCGTGATCGACCCGGAGCTCGGGGTGAACGTGTACGACCTGGGCCTGGTGTACCACGTCGAGGTCGCCCTCCCTCGCATTACCGTGCAGATGACGATGACGACGCCCGCCTGCCCGCTCGGGCCGTACCTGACGAGCCA
>DASVBY010000033.1:0-14589 GCA_036381895.1 Burkholderiales bacterium
GCCGTTCGCGAGCAGGCTGCTCCCCAAGCCGCAGAAATAGAGATATCCGCGGCGGTCGCCGAAGCGGCGTACGACATGCTCGATCGGCGCATCGGCGTCGAGCCGCAGGAGCGCGGCGAGCGCGCGGGCGGCGCCGACGTCCTTCGGGGGAAACACGTCGAGGCGACCGAAGCCGCGCAGCAGCACCAGCGCCGCGCTCCACGGACCGATTCCCGGAAGCTCCGTCAGCAGCCGCAGCGCTTCGGCGGTACCGACCTCCGCGATTTCCTCTGCGCGCAGCGCGCCGGAGGCGATCAATCGCGCGATGTAGCGCAGGGTCTGCGCTTTCTTGGTGCTCAAGCCGCAAGCGCGAAGCCGCGCGATCCGCGCTGCGGCTATCGCATCCGCGGTCGGAAACGCGAAGTAGCGGCCGCCCGCGTCTCTTACGGAGTCGCCGAAACGGCGCACCAGGCGGGCGACGATCGCAACACCGGCATCGATGCTCAGCTGCTGGAACGGAATGACGCGCGCGAACGTCTCGAAGAAGCCCGGGAAGCGCGGCGGGCGCATGCCGCGCAGCGCCGCGACCGTCGCGTGCAGCGCCGGCTCGTCCGCGGCGAACCGCTGCAGCGGCTGCGGGTCGACATCGAGGCCGAGTACGTTGCGCAGGACTGCGTCCACGAACGCAGCTGCAGCCGCCTTCCCGGCCCGAAAGACGCAGCGTACGTCCGGCGCATCCACCGTCCCCCGGTTGACCACGTCGACGAGCGCGAGCCCGTGCGGCGTCGCGAACAGCCGCCGGTAGCGCCCGCGCTCCCAAAGATCGACGGGATCGGTCGGGCGGCGCTGCAGCACGCGCACCGTGGCTTCCAGGTGAAACGGACCGGTGACTGGGAGGCGCCAGTCCGCGGCGCGCCTCGAAGCGCGGGAAGCGCGGATTCTTTCGATGTTCACGGCGGAAGGCATCCGGCGAGGTCGTGCGTCGCTGCGATCCTCTCGCGGCTCAACGACTTCCGGATGCCGGCTTCCGCCGGCGCATCGAGCAGAAACCTGGCTCCATGGCGCAACGGCCCGCAGCCAGGCGGCACTCGGTAAGGCGGTGCGCGGCGCGACGCGGTACGGACATCAGCGGCCGGGCGCGTGCGCCTCCGCCTGCTGGATGGCGTCGATCGCGAGCGTCGCGTGCGCGTACGCGCCGCCCGCACGCATCTCGGCGGCCACCCAGATCGCCTCCATGATCTCCTCGCCCGTCGCACCGTGGCGCAGCGCCGCCTTCGTGTGGCCGCGGATGCAGTACGGACACTGCGTGACGTGTGCGACTGCCACGGCGATGAGCTGCTTGGTCTTGCTCGAGAGCGCGCCGTCGGCGAACACGCGCTCGCTGAACGCGGTAAAGGCTTCGTGTATTTGCGGCGCAAGCTTCTTCCGCGTGGCCGCGATCTCGGGACTGCTTCGGGGGTAAACGTCGTTCGACATGCACTCGTCCTCCGGTTCGAACGCGCCGGCGGCGCGGGATCAGCCGCGGCGGCCCGGCGCCGCCGCATTAGCAGCCGACGACTCGCCGCCCGCCGCCGCTATGCGCTCGTTGGCGAAGTCCCAGTTGACCAGATTGCCGAGGAACGCGGCGATGTAATCGAGCCGCCGGTGCTGGTAGTCGAGATAGTACGCGTGCTCCCAGACGTCGAGCGTGAGAAGCGGATGGGCCGCGGTCGTGAGCGGCGTGTCTGCGTTCCCGGTCGTGATGATACGAAGCCGGCCCGCTTCGAGTACCAGCCAGACCCAGCCGCTGCCGAAGTGATCGCCTGCGGCGGCCACGAACTGCTGGCGAAACGCCTGCTGGCTGCCGAAACTTTGCTCGATCAGCTGCGCGACCGCGCCCGTTGCCTCCTTGCCTCCGCCCGGGCGCATGCTGCGCCAGAAAAACGCGTGGTTCCATGCCTGTGCCGCCGCGTTGAAGAGCGCGCGATTCTGCTCCGATCCTGCGGCCGCACGCACGATGTCCTCGAGCGGCGCGGTTTCGAGCTTCGTGCCCTTCACGAGCGACGCCGTCTTCGCGACGTAGCCGGCATGGTGGTTGCCGTGATGCACCGAGAGCGTGCGTCGCGACAGATAGGGTTCGAGCGCATCGAGCGCGTACGGCAGCGGCGGCAGCGTGAGGCTCATCGTGATACTCCCTTGCAACAGCGACGACAACGAGCCTAGGCTGCACGTACCCATTTTACAAACGAATAATCTCGGTGCTTAATATCGACGCCCCCGATGGATACCGAGCTCGCGCGCACCTTTCTCGCCGTCGTTGCCGCCGGCAGTTTCGTCGATGCCGCCGCACGGCTGCACGTGACGCAGTCGACCGTCAGCGCGCGCATTCAGCGGCTCGAAGAAGAGCTCGGCGCCGAGCTCTTCGTGCGCAACAAGGCGGGCACGGTGCTCACGCCGGCGGGCCGGCAGTTTCAGCGTCATGCCGCCATTCTCGCCCGCACCGTCGAGCAGGCGCGGCAGGAAATCGGCGTCGCACACGGCTTTCGCGCCACGCTCTCGGTCGGCGGCCGCATCGGGCTGTGGGAGGACCTCCTGGTGCGCTGGCTGCCGATCTACGCCGACCTCGCGCCCGAGGTCGCGGTGCGCGCCATCGTCGGTTTCGAGGACGAGCTGATGCAGGCGCTGATCGAGGGCCGGGCCGACATCGGCGTGATGTACACGCCGCAGGCGCGCCCGGGTCTCACCGTCGAGCACCTGCTCGATGAGCGTCTGGTGCTGGTGTCGTCGCGCGCCGCACCGCCGCACGAACCCGGGGACGATTACATCTACGTCGACTGGGGTCCCGAGTTCTTCGCGCAGCACGCCCTCGCCTTCCCGAGCTTCGCCGGCGCGCGCCTCACGGTGAACGTCGGCTGGCTCGGGCTGCAGCACATCCTCGCCCACGGCGGCAGCGGCTACTTTCCGTTGCGCATGCTCCGCGAGCACGAGCTCGCGGGCCGGCTGCATCGCGTTCCCGATGCGCCCGAGTTCCGGCTCCCGGCATACCTGTGCTTTCCGTCGGTTACGCCGACCGAACCGCTCGCGCTCGCGCTCGACACCATACGCCGCGTGGCGGCCGAGGCCGCCTGATGACCATGGCTGAGCCCGCCCGTCGCACCGCCGCGCCGAAACAGCCGCGCAGCGCACGCCCGCCGCTCGGGAATCAAATCTTCTTCCCGGCCGCGGCGGCCTATGCCGCGCTCGTTCTGCCCGCCTCGGTGCTCTCGATGACCGGCACGATGAGCCTCCCGGGCCTCGGTACGCCGGCGGGCCATGCGCACGAGATGCTCTACGGCTTCGCGCTTGCGGTCGTCGCCGGCAACCAGCTCGGGCCCACGCCGTGGTCGTGGCTCGCGCCGCTGTTCGGACTCTGGGGGCTCGGGCGCATCGCGTTCCTGCTCGCGCCGTTCGGCCTCGTCGCGGCGCTCGCGGACGCGCTCTTCGCCGCGGGCCTCGTCTGGCGCGTCGTGCCGCGGCTCTACCGGAGCGTGAAGAAGGCGCGCAACTACGCGCTGCCCGTCGCGCTCACCGCGATCGGCGCGAGCGCCATTGCATTCTATCTGGCGCAGCGCTTCGGCGGCGCCGCGGCGACGCACGCGGGGCTCGTCACCGCCGTGCTGCTGTTCGCGCTGCTGCTGCTCTTCATGGGCGGGCGCCTCATTGCGCCTGCGGTCGCCGGGCAGTACTACCGCCAGGGCGCGTCGCTGGAAACGCCGGTCCAGCCGAAGATCGAGGGCGCACTGATCCTCGCGATGCTCGCGGCAATTGCCGCGGCGCCGTTCGCCGCGCAGCCCTGGGCGGCCGCCTTTGCCGGGTGCGCGTGCATCGTCGCCGGCGTGCTCACCGCCATCCGGCTGCTTCGCTGGCGGCTCTGGGGGGTGCACCGGCGCCCGGATCTGCTCTGCCTCGGCGCCGGCTACGCGTGGATCGCGCTCGGCCTCCCCGCCATCGGGCTCGCGCTGCTCGCGGATGCGCACCTCACCGCGGCGCTGCACTTCGTGACGATCGGAAGCCTCGGCTCCCTGACCCTGAACGTCATGGCGCTCACCTGGTCGGCCCGCGCGCAGCGAAACATCGCGCACGAGCGGCTACCGGTGTGGGGCACCCTGCTCCTCGCCGCCGCCACCGTCGCACGCGCGGCGGCGGATTTCGCCGGCGACCCGCGCCCACTCTGGTGGCTGGCAGCGGCCTGCTGGAGCGGCGCGTTCGTGCTGCTGCTGATCACGATGGCGAAGCTGCGGCACGCCGGCGCGAGCAAGGCCGCCCGCTGACCGCGACGCTCGAAGCCGCAGAACGCGACGCCTCACGGCGGTTTCTGCGGCGCGCGGGAGACTTCACATCGCCTTCACCGAGTTTTCCGCCCGACTTCATACGGACTTCGCGTACGTGCGCCATCCTCGCACCCACGACCGTTGCGTGAGGAGGATCACATGCTCAGCTATATCGCCCGCTGGCTCGTGTTCGCGGTGCTGTGTGCGCTCCTGCTGCTCTCCATTCCTGCCAAGTACGGCCACGCCGCGCGCGGTGCCGATGCGGCGCCGCCCGCCCGCGCTGCGGCGCCAGTCGCCGTAGCCGCGTGCGGCCCGGCGGCGCGGGCAGCTCGGCCGGCTGCGCACGCGCGTGCCGGGGCGCGGCCGTGGAAGACGCTGCTCTCTCCGTGGCACGCCACGCCGCGCATCCAGACGATCTAGCGGAGCGCAGCCCCATGACGGCAGAGCACGTGCGTGAGGACTGGGACGCGCTCGTCGCCGCGGTGCGCGCGGCCATGGATCGAAAGCTGTCGCCGCGAGCACCCGAGGCGCAGGCGCTCGCGCGGCGCTGGATGGATCTGCTGCGACGCACGGCAGCCGAAGCGCCCGAGATACTGCACGACTACGACGGCACGGCGCCCGACGAGTCGCCCGGCGGCGTCGAAACGGCCCTGCTCGACTACCTGAGCGCAGCGCTCTGGGCGAAATATCTGACGCCCGATGAGGAAAGACGGTTGCGCGCCGACGGCCCCGGGCAGCGGCAGCGGCGGCGGTTGCTCGCGGCGCTGCGCGAAGAGATGAACCGCGGCGCTTCGGCCGCGAGCGCCGCCGTGCAGCAGCTCTACCGCCAATGGGAGAGCGCGCTGGACGAACTCACCGCCGGCGACCGCGAGCTGCGGCGCAAGTGGATCACGGCCGCGCGCTCCGATCCGGACCTGCTCGCCGGCGCGGGGGTCGACGCGCGGTTGCAGGGCTACCTCGCGCGGGCGCACTGCGCCAGCAGGGGATGGACGCTCTGACGCGAACACGAGGCGCGGCCCGTACGCAGAAGCGCGCCGACGGCGGACCCGGGACCCGGTTCGGCAGCAAGCCTTGTTCCTTCTTTCCACCAACGGCCCCGACGTCGAAGCCGCGTTCGGCGGCGTCGCGCGCGGGGCGCGGTTTGCGATCCCCTCGTGCTCGTGCCCGGTTTCGACCTATGCTTGAGCGTGAACGGCGCGCCCGGCGCTTCCAGCACAATAACCAGAGGGCACATTGGAGCACGTACTGTTCGTCGTCAATCCGCGGGCCGCGTCGGGGCGCGCCGCGCGCGTCTGGTCGTCGCTTTGCGAGCGCGTGCGCAGCCTGCGCGCTGCGCGCGTCGTGCGCTGCGGCGAAACGTCCGCTGCCGCTTCGGCGATCGCCGCCGCGCTCACGCCGCGCATCCGGCGCGTGGTCGCCGTCGGCGGCGACGGCACTCTGCATTACACGCTCAATCTGCTCCTTGCCGATCCCGATCAAGGCCGCCACGTCGGACTCGTGCCGGTCGGTACCGGCTCCGATCTGGCCCGCGGGCTCGGACTGGAGCGGCGGCCCGAGCGCGCCCTCGCGCAGGCGCTCGAAGCCGCGCCCGCGCGTCTCGACGCGCTGCGTCTCACCGCGGGCGGGCAGTGGCGCTACTTCATCAACGAAGCGTCGATCGGCCTCAGCGCGCGCGTCGCGGCGCGCGTTAACGCGGTCGTGAAGCGCAACACGTTCACTTTTCTCGGCGCCGCGCTGCGCGAGCTCGTGCGGTACGAGCCGCGCTGGGCGCGCATCCGGCTCGACGGCAGGCTCTGGTGGGAAGGCCGCTATTACCTCGCGGTGGTCGCGAACGGCAGCCACTTCGGCAAGGGCATGCGCATCGCGCCGCAGGCCGATCCGAGCGACGGGCTCGCCGACGTCATCGTCGCCGAGGCGGCGCCGAAAGCCGTCACGCTCGCGTGGCTCCCGAGCCTGTATCTCGGCAAGCACCTCGCGGCGCCGTTCGTGCGCTTCGCGCGGGCGCGCTCGGTCGCGATCGAGACGGGCGGCGAGCCGGCCGCGTTCGAGGGCGACGGCGAGGTGGCCCTGTCGGCGCCCGGAGAGATCGCCGTTATGCCGGGCGCCGTGTGGTTCGCCGGCGCCAGCCGCTGAAATCGGAGCAACCTTATACCGGCGCGTCGTTCCGACCTGTATTCCCTAAGTATCGCTATAGACAACGTTCGCCTATGACTGCCCCTCCAGGCTCGGACCGCCCGTCGCTCGACCGCAGATCGCTCCATTCGCACGCGTGCGTCGCCGTCGACGGCTCGAGCGCGCCGCGCGGCGCGCGCCTTCGCGTATGCAGCTGAACCAGGCGCTTCGGCTCGCGGTCGGCAAGCGCGCCGGGCTCGCGGCGGGCCTTCTCGGCATGCTGTGCGTGCTGGCCGAGTTCTGCTTTCTGTTTCCCGATGTGCTCGTCACCAAGGAGGCGCTGCCCGTCTACAAGGAGCACCTCGGACTCTTCCGCGGCCTGCTCCAGGCAACCATCGCGGCGACGCTCGCGCTCGGCACGCTCGGCGTGCTGCTTTCGCGTCCCAACCGCCGCGCGCTGCTCGGCATCGTGCTCGGTGTCGTCGCGCTGCTCCTCGGCGGCGCCGAAGCCGAGCCCGTCGACCTCGGCGGTCCGCGCGCGTTCTCCGCCGGGCTCGACTACTTCGTGCTCGAGCTGCTCGTGCTCGGGCTGATCTTCATTCCGCTCGAGGGCCTGTTTCCGCTGCGCGCGCAGCCCGTGCTCCGCGAGGGCTGGCAAACCGACCTCAAGCATTTCTTCGTCAGCCACGCGGGCGTGCAGCTGCTCTCCTTCGCGGCGCTGATTCCGGCGCAGGTGCTTTTCGCCTGGGCCGTACGGCTCGACTTCCAGCAGGCCGTCGCGGCGCAGCCGCTGTGGCTGCAGTTCGTCGAGATCCTGGCCGCGGTCGACTTCGCAGCGTACTGGGTCCACCGCATCTTTCATCGGGTGCCGTGGCTGTGGAACTTCCATGCCATCCACCATTCGAGCCGCCACCTCGACTGGCTCGCCGGCTCGCGCATGCACGTCGTCGACGTCGTCGCGACGCGCGCGGCGGCGTTCGTGCCGATCTTCATCCTCGGCTTCGCGCCGGCGGCGCTCCACGCCTACCTCGTGTTCGTCTCGTTCCACGCCGTCTTCATCCACGCGAACCTGCGCTGGCGCTTTCCGGGTCTGCGCTGGCTGATCTCGACGCCCGAGTATCACCACTGGCACCACACGTCGGACGAGGAAGGCATCGACAAGAACTTCGCGCAGTTCCTGCCCTTGTGGGACCTCGTGTTCGGCACCGCACACCTGCCGGACTACTGGCCGAAGAACTACGGCACGACGAAGTTCCAGCCGCCGGAGACTTACCTGGGACAGCTGCTCTACCCCTTCCGACGGCGCCGGCAGGCGACCCCCTACGGGTGAGCGCCCGCGCGAACGACGGGACGCGCTAGAGGACGTCTGCAGAACGGACACCGCGGCGACGTCGCCCGCGTTGAGCCAGCGGCGCAGAGATCGGCGCCGAAGACGACGCGGCGCCCGTACGGGCGCCGCGCTTTCAACCATCGGATAGTCCGCTACCAGCCGTGCGGCCGCCCGGCGTCCCCGCGCGTGTAGTCGCAGACGCCGTCCGGGAAGATCTTGTGGAGCCACTCGATCTCCGCCTTCGTGAACGGCGCGCGCCGGCCGTAGGTGCCGTCGTGCAGCGCGCGCTGCACGGGCTTGAGCTCGCACTTAAACAGGTCGCCGCGGAAGGAGTCGCCCGCCACCATGCGCGAGCTCGAGTAGATCGGGAACGCGCGCGTGCACGGACCCGGCGCCTTGTCGTCG
This sequence comes from Burkholderiales bacterium, assembly GCA_036381895.1. Taxonomy (GTDB): domain Bacteria; phylum Pseudomonadota; class Gammaproteobacteria; order Acidiferrobacterales; family Sulfurifustaceae; genus JACQFZ01. Next base: position 8,116 of record DASVBY010000033.1, read on the forward strand.
AGGATGCCGTTCCACACGTTCTTCCCCTGCGCGATCACGCTCCCGTCGGCCGCGACGCAGCGGTCGGCGAAGCCGGCAGGCTTGCGGCCGGTGGTCAGGTACTCGTCGAGCACCGCGAGCGCGCGGAACAGTTCCTGCGCGAACGCCGCCTCGGAACCCGCGAACCAGATGACGTGGTTGTCTTCCCCGCCTTTCGGCCCGTGCTTGTGGCCGTGGTGCTTGTGCCCGTGCCCCTTGCCCTGGTCGCGCAGGCGCGCGCGCACGCTGAACGACTGGCGGCTGTTGTGCATGTCGAGCTCGGGCTCGAGATACGGCCGCAGGTCGATCATCGGAATGTCGAGGCGCCGACCCGTGAACACGTGGCCCGAGGTGTACGCCGCGTGCATCGCGCGCAGATCGCCCGCGCGGCGCGGCGCCGGGTTGTTCGGGTTCGTGCGGCAGTCGAACGTGCGGTTCATGTTCGCCGAATCGAACGGATCGGTGGCCGGACTCCAGTTGATGAACTCGTGCTGCTCCTTCCAGCTTCCGACACAGGCGTTGATGCGCAGGAACTCCTGCGGCGTGATGCGGCCGTCGAGCAGCGCCTGCAGCCCGTACTGCACGCCGACGTTGTCGAACGGAATCGGCGCGAAGCCCTGGTCGTCGGTGCCGTAGATGTTCGCGAGGTCGTTCCAGTGCGTCCACCGGATCGACTGGATGACTTCCGGCGGATAGCCGTAGAACTGCAGCGCTTGTATGTAGGCCGGGTCGGTGAAGACCGGATTGATCACGCCCGGCGCGCCGAAGAACCAGCCCTGAATGCACTCGGTGGAGCCGGGCGTGCCGAACACGTCGTTGATGACCGTGTCGCTCGCGTTGAGCCCCTCGATCCAGCGCCGGTTGCTCCAGGTCGCCCACGGCGACGCCGGGGTCGTCATGACCTCCTCGAGGAAGTACTGCTCGAGCAGATTGCAGTCGCCGACGTAGATCGCCTGCGTGATCATGTCGGGATAGGAGTGCGTCGGAATCCCCGCATCGAGGATGTGGCGGTTGTTCTGCGCGAAGATGTACTGCTGGATCGCGCCGCCCGAGCCGCCGATGCCGACGGTGTAGAGCGGCGCGCCATAGGTGTCGACGAAGTGGTGCTTCACCATGAGCGCCGTCTCTTCGGCGAGCCGCAGGTTGTAATGCACCCCGGTCTCGTTGCCGCTCGAGGTGGCGATCGCGTAGCCCTGCGCGAGGAGCTGCGGGAAGAGCTGGCGCTCGGCGCTCCAGAGGTTCGCGTTCTGGCCGGTCGAGTGCCAGGCGGCGCGCCCCTGCAGGTGCCCGATGCCGACGCCGCCGCGCAGCCAGTAGACGAGCCGCCGGTTCCAGGCGCTGTTGTTCAGCGTCGCCGGCGTCGCGGTCGATTCGGGGAACGGCGCGAGCATCGCGATCGTATAGATGAAGCGGTTGAGCGTGCCCGCCTCGACCCGGACCACGAACGGCCGCAGCTCGCCCCCGACCGGAATCAGCTGCAGATCGGCCGGCGGGTTGGTGAAGCCGGTCGCAGGATCGAAGCGGCGGAAGTTGCTGCCGTTGTAGTAGAAGTAATCGACGCGCGTGCGGATGCTGCAGTTCGCGCTGTAGCCGACGACGCCGCTCGCGGGGTTGCCCTCGATCGCGTACACGGCGTTGCCGATGCCCTCGTGGTTGTCGACCAACGGCTGCCCGAGCCCGGATTCCGAGGTCTGGCAGATGAACGGATACTGCTGCGGCCCGGTGAAGAGCGGTCCGGTCGGGCCGATGTCGCCGATCCAGAACGACATGCTCCCCGGCGGGAGTTTGAAGTCGACCGGAAACGACGGCGATTTCGGGGCGGAGTGCGGGCCGCCGGCGACGGACGAGGACGCGACGAGAAACAGGGACGAGGCGACGAAAATGGCGAGGAAAACGACACCGACCGCTTTGGTATTGAAGCGCATACTCCCTCCCTCTTGTGGCGGAGGCCGCGAGGCGTCGCTCGCGGCGACAGCCGAACACTGCGCGTGGTGGTGGTTCTCGGTGCGGCGGACGCTGCCGCTTCGCGGCAAGGTACAGCGGGCCCGCGGCGAGATCAACGCGCTGCGCGCGCACGTACCCGCGCGGGCGCGGGGCCGTTATGCTATCGCCATGAAACCGCGCATCCTGGTGGTCGAGGACGAGCCCGGCATCGCGGACACGATCCGCTATGCGCTCGCCACCGACGGCTTCGAGCCGCTCGTCTGCGGGACCGGCGAAGAGGCGCTCGCGGTGCTCGACGCGCAGCCGGTCGCGCTCATCGTGCTCGACGTGGGGCTGCCCGACATCAACGGCTTCGAGCTCTTCCGGCGCCTGCAGGCCCGCGCCGCGGCGCCGCCCGTGATCTTCCTCACCGCGCGCAGCGACGAGATCGACCGCGTCGTCGGGCTCGAGCTCGGCGCGGACGATTACCTCGCGAAGCCGTTCTCGCCGCGCGAGCTGACCGCCCGCATCCGCACGGTGCTGCGCCGGCTGCAGAAAGCCGCACAGGCGGTGCCGGCGCCGGCCGCAACGCCGGTCGCGATCGACGAGGAGCGCCGCCGCATTCACTACTACGGCCGGCCGCTCGAGCTCTCGCGCTACGAATACGGTCTGCTCCGCACCCTCGCCTCGCGCCCGGGGCGCGTGTACTCCCGCGACGAGCTGCTCGCGCTCGTCTGGGACGAGCCCGGCGCGAGCCTCGACCGCACCGTCGACGCGCACATCAAGACGCTGCGGATGAAGCTGCGCGCGATCGCGCCGCGGCTCGAGCCGATCCGGACCCACCGCGGCATCGGCTACGCGTTCGCCGACGATCTTCCGGCGGCGCTCGACGGTTGATGACCACGCGCAACCGCGTCTTCGCCGGCATTCTGCTGATCTACGTGCTCGGCGTCGCGTTTCTCGTCTATCGCATCGTCGACGATCTCGATACCCGCTACCGCGAATCGGCCGAGGAGTCGCTGGTCGAGACCGCGCACCTGCTCGCGACCCTTATCGAGCGCGAGGCGCAGGGCGGGAAGCTGCGCGTTGAAAACCTCGGGCCGGCGTTCGCGGCGCTCTATGCGCGCGAGCTCGATGCCCAGATCTACGCGCTGCACAAGACGCGCGTCGAGCTTCGCGCCTATGTGACCGATCACAACGGGCGGGTCGTGTTCGATTCGCTCAACCGCGCGGTCGGCGCGGACTACTCGGACTGGCGCGACGTCAAGCAGGCGCTGCGCGGCGAGTACGGCGCCCGCACCACCCGCGACGTGCCCGACGACCCGCGCACGTCGGTGATGTACGTGGCGGCGCCGATCTATGCCGCGGGCGCCATCATCGGCGTGGTCACCGTGGGGAAGCCGGTGCAGAGCTTCGGCCAGTTCGTCGAGGCGGCGCGCCGCAACATCATCGCGGTGGGCGTGGGCTCGCTGCTCGCGGTGCTCGTGCTCGTCGTCATCGTCTCGGTCTGGCTGGTGCGGCCGTTCGCCTACGCCGCCGAATACCTGAGCTACGTGCGCCGTCAGCCGACGCTCAACCTGCGCCGCCTCGGCCGGCGCGCGCTCGGCATGATGTCCGCCGCCTATCAGGAGATGCGCGATACGCTCGCCGGCCGGCACTACGTGTCCGAGTACGTGCAGACGCTCACGCACGAGATCAAGAGCCCGCTCTCCGCGATCCGCGGCGCGGCGGAGCTGCTGCAGGAGCAGATGCCCGAGGCCGAGCGGCGGCGGTTCGTCGGCAACATCGCGCGCGAGTCGCAGCGCATCCAGGAGCTGGTCGACCGCCTGCTCGAGCTCGCCGCACTCGAGAAGCAGCACCGGCTCGAGCGCATCGAGCCGGTCGAGCTGCGCGGCCTCATCGAGGAAGTCGTGCAGGCGGCACGGCCGGCCGCGAGCCGGCGGCGCGTCGCGCTCGCGCTCGCGCCCGGCGAGCCGGTCACCGTCGAAGGCGACGCGTTCCTCCTGCAGCGCGCGCTCGCGAACCTCGTCGACAATGCGATCGACTTCTCGCCCGAGGGCGGGCGCGTCGGGATCGCGCTGCAGCGCGTTGCGCGCGCGGTCGAGGTGAGCGTGCGCGACGCCGGCCCCGGCGTTCCGCCGTACGCGCAGCACAAGGTGTTCGAGAAGTTCTATTCGCTCGCGCGCCCGCATTCGCGCAAGAAGAGCACGGGGCTCGGGCTCGCGTTCGTGCGCGAAGTGGCGGAGCTGCACTACGGGACGGCGAGCCTCGAGAATGCGCCGGGCGGCGGCGCCATCGCCCGGCTCCGGCTCCCGCGGGACTGATCGACGACGCGGTGCGGGACGCCCGCGTGCGCCGAGAGCCGCCGCCTCAAAACGCCGGCGGGTCGCTCGCGGGAAAAGACTGGATCGAGCTCTCCTCGACGATGCCGGGCACAGGCTCCACGACCTCGGCGCGCGCGGGTGCCGCGGGCTTCGCCGGCATCCGTCCCGCGCCTCCGGTGCCGAGCAGGCTGCGCAGCACGTACTGCAGGATGCCGCCGTGACGGTAGTACACGAGCTCCTGCGGCGTGTCGATGCGCACCGTCGCCCGGAACGCGACCGCGCCGCCGTCGGCACGCCGTGCGGTCACGCGCACTTCGTGCGACTCGGCGAAGCCGCGGCGCACGCCGTCGGCGATGCCCTCGATGTCGTAGACCTCGTCGCCCCGCAGCCCGAGCGTCTCCGCCGTCTCGCCCGGGCGGAGCTGCAGCGGCAGCACGCCCATGCCGACCAGGTTCGAGCGGTGGATGCGCTCGTAGCTCTCGGCGATCACTGCCCGCACGCCCTGCAGGTACGGCCCCTTCGCCGCCCAGTCGCGACTCGACCCGGAGCCGTACTCCTGGCCGGCGAGCACCACGAGCGACACGCCTTCCTGCTGATAGCGCATCGCCGCGTCGTAGATAGTCATCACCTCCCCGCTCGGAAAATGCGTGGTGTAGCCGCCCTCGGTGCCCGGCGCGAGACGGTTGCGAATGCGCACGTTCGCGAACGTGCCGCGAACCATTACCTCGTGGTTGCCGCGGCGCGCGCCGTAGGAGTTGAAATCCTTCGGCGCCACGCCGCGCTCGATCAGGTAGCGCCCCGCCGGCGAATCCTGCTTGATCGAGCCGGCGGGCGAGATGTGGTCGGTCGTGACGCTGTCGCCGAGCCAGGCGAGCACGCGAGCGCCGCGCACATCGGGCACGGTCTCCGGCGGCTCGCGCGACATGCGCTCGAAGTAGGGCGGCATCTGCACGTAGGTCGAGCGCTCGCCCCAGGCGAACCGGTCGCCCGCGGGCGCGGCGAGCTCGCGCCAGCGCACCACGCCTTTGAACACGTCCTGATAGTTCTTGCGGAACATCTCGGCGTCGACGGCCCGCGCGATCGCGTCCTGCACCTCGGCCGCCGTGGGCCAGATATCGCGCAGGTACACCGGCCGCCCCTCGGCGTCGCTGCCGAGCGGCTCGCGCTCGAGGTCGATGTCGATGCGGCCTGCGAGTGCGAATGCCACCACGAGCGGCGGCGACATGAGATAGTTCGCGCGCACCTCGGAATGGATGCGCCCCTCGAAATTGCGGTTGCCGGAGAGCACCGCCGCGACGACGAGACCCCCGCGCCGAATGGCGTCGGAGACGGGCTCGGGCAGCGGACCGGAATTGCCGATGCAGGTAGTGCAGCCGTATCCGACGAGATGGAAGCCGAGCGCCTCGAGGTAGGTCGTGAGCCCGAGCCGTTCGTAGTAGTCGCGCACGACTTTCGATCCCGGCGCAAGCGACGTCTTGACCCACGGCCGCCGCCGCAGCCCACGCTCGACCGCTTTGCGCGCGAGAAGGCCTGCAGCGAGCATCACCGCCGGGTTCGAGGTGTTCGTGCAGCTCGTGATCGCGGCGATGACCACCGAACCGTGGCGCAGACGATGCACTTCGTCCGCAATTTTGCAGTCGACCTCGGCATCGCGATACCCGCTCTCGCCCCACACGCCCACCGCGCCCTGTGCGGTCGTTTGCGCGGCAGTCTTGGCGCTGCGCGCCTTCACGGGCGGCAGCAGGCTCGGCAGCCGTTCGCGAAAGCTCTCGCCTGCGCGGCCGAGCGGCACGCGGTCCTGCGGCCGTCCGGGGCCGGCGATGCTCGGCTGCACCGTACCGAGATCGAGCTCGAGCGTGTCGCTGTAGACCGGCTCGGGCGCGTCGGGCGAATGGAACAGGCCCTGTTCCTTCATGTACGCCTCGACCAGTGCGATCCGCTGCGCCGGGCGGCCTGTTAGGCGCAAGTACTCGAGCGTCACGCGATCGACCGGGAACATCGCGCAGGTCGCCCCGTACTCGGGCGACATGTTCCCGATGGTAGCGCGGTCGGCGAGCGAGAGGTTCGCCACCCCCGGGCCGTAGAATTCGACGAACTTCCCCACGACGCCCTTGCGGCGCAGCATCTCGGTTACCGTGAGCACGAGATCGGTGGCGGTCGCACCTTCGGCGAGCGCACCGGTCAGGCGAAAGCCGACGACCTGCGGGAT
>DASVBY010000034.1:0-2345 GCA_036381895.1 Burkholderiales bacterium
GATTCACGGCGCGCACGGCTACCTGATCCACAGCTTCCTCTCGCCGCTGTCCAACCAGCGCACGGACGGCTACGGCGGCGATCTCGCGGGACGCATGCGCTTCGCGCTCGAGGTGACCGAAGCAGTGCGCGCCGCCTGGCCGGCGGACAAACCGCTCTTCTTCCGAGTGTCGTCGGTCGACGGCCTCGACGGCGGCTGGCAGCTCGAAGATACGGTCGAGCTCGCCAAAGCGCTCAAGGCGCGCGGCGTCGACGTGATCGACTGCTCCTCGGGCGGTCTCACGGGCAGCGCCACGGCTGCCGCGATCCCGCGCACTCTCGGTTTTCAGGTGCCGTACGCCGCACGCGTGCGCCGCGAGGTGGGCATCGCGACGCAGGCGGTCGGGCTGATCCTCGACGGTCCCCAGGCCGAGGCCATTCTGCAGGCGGGCGACGCCGACCTGATCGCGATCGGACGCGAAGCGCTAGTCGATCCGTTCTGGGCGCTGCGCGCCGCGCAGGCGCTCGGCGCGAGCACCGACTTCAGCCAATGGCCGACCGCGTACGGCTGGTGGCTCGAGCGCCGGGCGCGTACGCTCGCGAAAATGCGCGATTCCTGAGAGAGGCGGCCATGTTCGGTACGCATGACCTGTCGCTGTTCGCGCTCTCGGTGCTGCTGCTCGCGATCACTCCCGGCCCCGATACGCTTTACATCGTCGGGCGCAGCAGCGCGTTCGGCTGGAAGTACGGCGTCGTCGCCGTGCTCGGCATCGCGCTTGGAATCTTCGTGCACATTCTTGCCGGCGCCGTGGGGCTCTCGGCGATCCTCGCGGCGTCGGCGACGGCGTTCACGGTGGTGAAATGGATCGGCGCGGCCTACCTCGTCTATATCGGCATCACGCTCCTCTTCGCGCGCGCCTCCTCGCCGCAGCCCGAGCGTCCGGCGCTGGCGCCCGTGCCGCTGCCGCGCGTATTCGCCGAGGGTTTCCTCACGAACGTGCTCAACCCGAAGGTGGCGCTCTTCTTCCTCGCATTCCTGCCGCAGTTCATCGACGCCGACGCCGCAAACAAACCGCTCGCGTTCCTGTTCCTCGGCGTGCTCTTCAACCTCATCGGCTCGTCGTGGAATCTCTTCACGGCCTGGTCCGCGGCGTTCCTGCGCGACCGTTTCGCGCGAAGCGGCAGCGCAGTGGCTTGGCTCAACCGGGCGATCGGCGCGCTCTTCGTCCTGCTCGGGGCGAAGCTCGCAACGGCCCGCCTCGGGTGAGGGCGCCGATTCCGGCGAACGCCGAACGTCGGTGGCGTCGCCGGGGCGGTGCTCAATGGCGCCGCGGCGTTGCGGGCGAAGCGGCAGGCGCGACATCGCGCGTGTCCAGTTTGAAGTAACCGCGCACGCCGCGCTCGAAGAAGGTCTCGGGCAGCAACCGGCGCAAGCGGGAAACGCTTCGCGCGTCGCGGCCGACCCTGTAGCGCAGCCGCGGCGAGCGGCTCGCGATGATCTGCAGGATGCAGTTGGCGGCGAGCAGCGGCGAGGGCGCGGCGTGCTCGTATTCCTGCAGTGCGCGCTGCGCGCGCTCGCGCCATGGGTCGTAGTCCGCAATGTGTGCCGCCGCCTGCCGGCGATTGTCCACGAGTGCCGTCTTGAGAAATCCCGGCTCGACGAGCGACACCGAGATGCCGAGCGGTTCGACTTCGTACCGCAGCGTTTCGCTCAGGCCCTCGAGCGCGAACTTGCTCGCCGAGTAAACGCCGAGGAACGGTACGGGGGCGAAGCCTGCGAGCGAGGCGACATTGACGATCTTTCCGCTGCGCTGGCGGCGCATCGCAGGCAGCACCGCCTGCATCATGCGCATCGCGCCGTAGAAGTTGGTTTCGAACTGCCGCTTCGCTTCCTCGATCGATACTTCCTCGACCGCGCCGCCGAGCTCGTAGCCGGCATTGTTGACGAGCACGTCGATGCGCCCGGCGCGCTCGAGCACGGCGCCGACGGCGGCGGCGACCGAGGAGTCCGAGCACACATCGAGCGCGAGCATCTCGACGCCCGGCGCGCGGGTGTCCGGCGTGGGGCGGCGGCTGGTGCCGAATACGCGGTACCCGTGTGCGGCGAGCAGGTGCGCCGTGGAACGTCCGATGCCGGAAGAGGCACCGGTGATCAGCACGACCTTCTGATTCGTAGGCATGATGGCGTCTCCATGAAGCCAATAAACCGAGTTCGACGCGGCGCTCAGGGGGCGCGCCGCTCCCATTTCCAGATGCTGTAGCCGTCGCGCAGCGTCCTGAGAAAACGGCGAATGACGAACGGCGGAATGCCGACCGCGCCGCGCTCGGCGGCGGTGAGTGCGATCGAGGTGCAGGCGGCGGCTTGGT
>DASVBY010000035.1:0-20285 GCA_036381895.1 Burkholderiales bacterium
TCGGCATGGTCGGCGTCGTGCTGCTCGTCGTGCTCGGCTTCGCGCTCGACTGGCAGACGGCCGGCGGCTTCGCGGTCGGCGCCATTCTCTCCGGCGTCGCCGGCTTCATCGGCATGAACGTTTCCGTGCGCGCCAACGTGCGCACCGCGCAGGCAGCGAGCGTCGGGCTGAACGCCGCGCTGGCGGTCGCGTTCCGCGGCGGCGCGATCACCGGCATGCTAGTCGTCGGCCTCGGCTTGCTCGGCGTCGCCGGCTACTTCGCGCTGCTCGGCGCGGATCGCGACGCGCTGCATGCGCTGATCGGCCTCGCGTTCGGCGGCTCGCTGATCTCGATCTTCGCGCGACTCGGCGGCGGCATCTTCACCAAGGGCGCCGACGTCGGCGCGGACCTCGTCGGCAAGGTCGAAGCCGGCATTCCGGAAGACGATCCGCGCAACCCCGCGGTGATCGCCGACAACGTGGGCGACAACGTCGGCGACTGCGCCGGCATGGCGGCCGACCTGTTCGAGACCTACGCCGTGACCATCATCGCGGCGATGCTGCTCGGCGCGCTGCTCTATGCCGACTCGGCGAACGCCGTGCTCTACCCGCTCGTGCTCGGCGGCGTCTCGATCATCGCTTCGATCATCGGCACGTTCTTCGTGCGGCTCGGCAGCAGCGGCAAGATCATGAGCGCGCTCTACCGCGGGCTCATCGTGTCCGGCGTCCTCGCCGCGATCGGCTTCTGGTTCGTGACCGACACCATGATGGCGGGCGGCCAGTACTCGGCCGGCGCGCTCTTCGGCTCGGCCTTCATCGGGCTGCTGCTCACGACCGCCATGGTGATCCTGACCGAGTACTACACCGCAACCGAGTACGCGCCCGTACGCGGCGTCGCCGCCGCCTCGGTGACCGGACACGCCACGAACATCATCGCCGGCCTCGGTCTGTCGATGAAGGCGACGGCGCTGCCCGTGGTCGCGGTCTGCCTCTCGATCTGGGGCTCCTACGAGCTCGCCGGGCTCTACGGCATCGCGATCGCCGCGGTGTCGATGCTCTCGATGACCGGCATCATCGTCGCGCTCGACGCGTACGGCCCGGTGACCGACAACGCCGGCGGCATCGCCGAGATGGCGGAGCTGCCGAAGAAGGTGCGCGACGTGACCGACCCGCTCGACGCGGTCGGCAACACCACCAAGGCGGTGACCAAGGGCTACGCCATCGGCTCCGCCGGCCTCGCGGCGCTGGTGCTGTTCGCGGACTACACTCACCAGCTCGAGTCGCACGCCGGCGAGCGCGTGCAGTTCATGCTCTCGGACCCGAACGTGATCATCGGCCTGCTGGTCGGCGGCCTGATTCCGTATCTCTTCGGCGCCATGGCGATGGAGGCGGTCGGCCGTGCGGCCGGCAGCGTCGTCATCGAAGTGCGCCGGCAGTTCAAGGAGATCAAGGGCATCATGACGGGCAAGGCCAAGCCCGACTACTCGCGCGCGGTCGACATGCTCACGCGCGCCGCGATCAAGGAGATGATCGTGCCCTCGCTCCTGCCGGTGCTCGCACCGCTCGTCATCGGCTTCCTGCTCGGCCGCGAAGCGCTCGGCGCGATGCTGCTCGGCTCGATCGTCACCGGTATCTTCGTGGCGATCTCGATGACGACGGGCGGCGGCGCCTGGGACAACGCCAAGAAGTACATCGAGGACGGCAACCACGGCGGCAAGGGTTCGGATGCGCACAAAGCCGCGGTCACGGGCGACACGGTCGGCGATCCGTACAAGGACACCGCGGGTCCCGCGATCAACCCGATGATCAAGATCATCAACATCGTGGCGCTCCTGATCGTTCCGCTGCTCTAGAGCGGAAGGAGCGTGCGACCGCTCGAGGGGCCGCGACAGCGGCCCCTTTTCTTTTCGTGCCGGCGGTCGGGATGCGCTGACCGTACCCCGCAGCGGCGAGGCGGGCGCAGGCTACGAGGAGGCGGCGACGGCGCCGGGGCAGCCGGCTTCGGCGGTCGACGCGAGCCCGTCGGCCGGGAGCGCGCGCAGGCCCAGCTGCTCGAAGAGCGCGCGGTCGGCATCGGCCTCCGGATTCGGGGTCGTGAGCAGGCGATCGCCGTAGAAAATCGAGTTCGCCCCGGCGAAGAAGCACAGCGCCTGCAGGTGATCCGGCAGACTCGTGCGCCCGGCCGAAAGCCGCACCATGGACGTCGGCAGCGCGATCCGGGCGACCGCGATGGTGCGCACGAACTCGAGCGGATCGAGCGCCGGCTGATCGCCGAGCGGGGTGCCGGGAATGCGCACGAGCAGGTTGATCGGAACGCTCTCCGGCGGCGGGTCGAGCGCCGCGAGCTCGGCGATGAACGCCGCGCGGTCGGCGCGCGATTCCCCGAGCCCCATGATGCCGCCGCAGCACACCTTGATGCCGGCCGCCCGCACCTTGGCGAGGGTGTCGAGCCGGTCCTCGAACGTGTGGGTGCGGATCACGCGCGGGTAGTGCGCGCGCGAGGTATCGAGGTTGTGGTTGTAGTAGTCGAGGCCGGCGGCGGCGAGGCGCTCGGCCTGCCCCTCGCGCAGCATGCCGAGCGTGACGCAGGTCTCGAGCCCGAGCGCCTTGACCGCGCGCACCATCTCCGCCACCTGCTCGAGGTCCTTGTCCTTGGGGCCGCGCCAGGCCGCGCCCATGCAGAAACGCGTCGCGCCGCGCGCCTTGGCGGCGCGCGCCGCGGCTACGACCTCCTCGAGCGCCATGAGCGGCTGCGCGCCGACGCCCGTGTCGAAGCGCACCGACTGCGAGCAGTAGCCGCAGTCCTCGGAGCAGCCGCCGGTCTTGATCGACAGCAGCGTCGAGAGCTGCACCGCGTTCGGGTCGAAGTGCCGCCGATGCACGGTATGGGCCTGGAACAGCAGGTCGTTGAACGGCAGCGCGAACAGCGCTTCGATCTCGGCGGCGGTCGGCATGCGGATCTCCCGGAAACGCGTACGCCGCGCAAGCTAGGCGAAGCCCGCGGTCCTGTCAACGCTCCGAGGAACGCTCGGTTTACAGCAAGCGCCACGGGCGATACGCGATCGCGGCCAACCGGTGCGGGCGGCGCGCATCCGGGCCGCAGCGCCGACGGCGCCAAACGGTCCCGGCGGTCCGCAGCAGCCGCCATGCGGCTGGCGCCATTGCCGCGGCCCGGCTACCATCCGCCGCGTCATGCAACACGCGGACGACGGCGACTCCTGGATTTCGCGCCTGCGCGGTCTCGGCGGCCGGCGGCTCGCGCTCCTGCTCGCGGCGGCGGTGCTCATCGTGCTGGCGCCGCCGCCCGGCACGCGCGCGGTGCTGACGGGCTGGCCCCTGGTCACGACAGTGCTGGTTCCGGTGCTCGCGCCGATGACGTTCATGGTTCTGCTGCTCGATGCGCTGATGGCGCGCGTGTTCCTGACGGATGCCGAGGGCGCGGCGCGGCGGCGCTTCCAGACCATCCTGCTCGTCGACCTGTTCGCCGCCGCCGTCCTGCTGCTGCGCTGGCTGCCCTACTTCGCGGCCCTGCGCGTCTGAGCGCTCGGCAGGCGCAGGATGAATGCAGCGGCAGGCTGGGCGCTCGCAGCGGCAGTGCTGATGCACGTCTCCTGGAACCTCGCCGCCCGCCGCGCCGACCCACGCAGCCACTTCCTCTGGTGGGGCCTGCTCGCGTGGCTGCTCGCATTCGGTCCCTGGTCGATCGCGCACCTCGTCGCCGCCGCCGATTGGACGGTTGCGCTGGCCGGACTGCTGCTCGTCACCTGCGCTGCGAACACGCTCTATTTCGTTGCGCTCGGCACCGCGTACCGCCACGGTCCGGTGCCGCTCGTCTATCCCATCGCGCGCAGTTCGCCGCTTTGGATCGCGGCCTGGATGGCGCTCTTCTTCGGCGAGCGCCTCCCGGCCGTCGGCTGGGGCGGCATCGCGCTCAGCGTCGCCGGCGTCCTCGCGCTCGCGCTCACGGCGCGAGGCGGCGCGCGGGCGCGGGCGGTGCCCTGGGCGGTCGCCGCCGCGCTCGGCACCAGCGCCTACTCCATCGCCAACAAGTTCGCCGTCTCGGCGCTTCCGGACTACGCGGCGCTGCTCGGCTGGATCAGCGCAGCGTTCGCCGCCTCATGGGTCGGGCTCACGCTGCAGCACTGGCGGCAGACGGGGCGCGCAAGGCCGGCGGTGCGCCCGCCCCTGTTCCTGGTCGCGATCGCCGGCGCCTTCGTCGGCAACGCCTATGCGCTCGTGATCCACGCCATGCGCTACATTCCGGCCGCTTACGCGGTCGCGTTCACGAACGCCGGCATCGTGCTCGCCGGGCTCATCGCCATGATCTGGTTCCGCGAGCGCGAGCACTGGGGGCGGCGCGTGGTCGCGATGATCGCGATCTGTGCCGGCCTGTCGCTGCTCGCGCTGCGCTAGCACGCACGCGACGCGCCGGCGCAGGCGCGGCGACTCGGGATCGGGAAAGAAGGGGGGCAGCCGTCACGAACGAACCCGCCGCCGCCGGCTGTCATCGCGGAAACACCGGGCGGGACGCTCGGCGCCGCGCTCGCGTTCTCCCGGCCGCTGCCGCTCCGGCGGGCGCACGCGCGCGGCGCGCGCCGTCTAGGTCTCGACGAACCCGCCGCCGTTCGGATGCAGTATCTGGCCGGTCATGTACGAGCCGTCGGCACAGGCGAGGAACACATAGGCGGGCGCCACTTCGGCCGGCTGGCCGGCGCGTCCCATCGGCACGTCGGCGCCGAACTCCTCGACGCGCTCCGCGGGGAACGTCGCCGGAATGAGCGGCGTCCAGATCGGGCCGGGGGCCACGCCGTTCACGCGGATTCCGCGCCCGACGAGCGCGAGTGCGAGCGAGCGCGTGAACGCGACGATCGCGCCTTTGGTCGCGGAATAATCGAGCAGATGGCTGCTGCCGCGGTACGCGGTGATCGAGGTGGTGTTGAGGATCACGCCGCCGGCGCGCAGATGATCGAGCGCCGCCTGGGCCATGAAGAAGTACGCGAAGATGTTGGTGCGAAACGTGGCGAGCAGCTGCGCCGCGGTGATCTGCTCGAGCCCGCTCCTCGGATGCTGCTCGGCGGCATTGTTCACCAGGATGTCGAGACCGCCGAACTCCTGCACCGTGCGGTTCACCGTCTCGCAGCAGAACGCTTCCTCGCCCACGTCGCCCCGAAGCGGCAGGCAGCGCCGCCCTTCGGCCTCGACGAGCGCGCGCGTCTCCTCCGCGTCGCGCTGTTCTTCGAGATAGACGATGGCCACGTGCGCGCCTTCGCGCGCGAAATGCACCGCGACCGCGCGGCCGATGCCGCTGTCGCCGCCCGTGATCAGCGCAATGCGGTTCTCGAGCCGGCCGCTGCCGCGGTAGTCCTCGCGGATGTACACCGGCCGCGGCTGCATCTCGTGTTCGCGTCCCGGCTGCCGCGGCTGCTGCTGCGGCGGACGGCGCTCCTGCTCCTCGCGCAAGTCCATGTGCGCTCCTCGAGTGACTCCTTTATCCAAATCGCAACACGACAGCTCGATTTCTCGATTTACCGCGTCGCGGCGCGCGCTTTGCGGCGCATTGGGAACGTTTCGACCCTACTCGCTCGAAGCGGTTCCCCTTCATTGCTGACCCTGTTAGTGCGAGAAGCGCCCCGCTAGACTCGCTGTCACTCTTCAATGCCCGGCGCCACGACGCAGCGAGGGCGGCGGGCTCGCCGAATCACGCAGTCAAGGAACAGCGAGTCATGAAGCGACGGATAGTAGGTTTCCACAAGGACGAGCGAAACGATTGGGTCGCCGACCTGGAATGCGGGCACGCGCAGCACGTGCGGCACCGTCCGCCGTGGATCAATCGTCCCTGGGTCGTGACCGCCGAGGGACGCCGCGGACGCATCGGAGCCAAGCTCAACTGCAAGAAGTGCGGCGCAGAGGTGAACGCGGCACAGGGTGCTTCGCACACCTTTCACTGACCGGCGCGGGCGTACAGCGGGCGCGCGGAACCGACTAGAATGATCGCCGCGTCATCGGCGGAGCGGCGATGAAGTACAAGGACTACTACCAGATTCTCGGCGTCCCGCGCGGCGCGAGCGAAGAGGACATCAAGAAAGCCTACCGGCGGCTGGCGCGCAAGTACCATCCGGACGTCTCCAAGGAGCGCGACGCCGAAGAACGCTTCAAGGAGATCAGCGAGGCCTACGAGGTCCTCAAGGACAAGGAGAAGCGCGCGGCCTACGATCGCCTCGGACAGTACCGGCCGGGCGAGGAGTTCCGTCCCCCGCCCGACTGGGCGGAACAGTTCGTGCGCGGCTTCGGCGGCGGATTCGCCGAAGGCATCGATCTCTCGGATCTCTTCGGCGATCTGTTCGGCGGCGCGCGACGCGCACGCACGCGCGGCTTCGCCATGCCCGGCGAGGATTACGAAGCGGTCGTGCACCTCACGCTCGAGGAGGCGGCGCGGGGCACGGAGGTGGCGCTCGACCTCAACGTGCCCGAGTACGACGCGGAAGGCATGCCGCGGCGTGCGCCGCGGCAGATCAAGGTGCGCATCCCGAAGGGCGTGAGCCACGGTCAGAAGCTGCGCGTGCCGGGGAAGGGCGGCCCGGGCGTCAACGGCGGGCCGCCGGGGGCGCTGTATCTCGACATCCGGTTGCGGCCGCACCCGCTGTTCCGGCCGAGCGGACACGATCTGTACCTGGAGGTGCCGGTCGCGCCGTGGGAAGCGGTGCTCGGAGCCACGCTCGAAGTGCCGACGCTCGAGGGCAAGGTGCGGCTCAAGATTCCTGCGGGCGCGCGCGCCGGGCAGAAGCTGCGCCTCGCCGGCAAAGGCCTGCCGAAACCGCGCGGCGGCCACGGCGATCTCTATGCCGTGCTCCAGATCGTCACTCCGCCGACGCCGACGCCGCGCGAGCGCGAGCTCTACGAGGAGCTCGCCCGGATCTCGTCCTTCGACCCGCGCGGCCGCTTCCCCGGCGGGAGCTAGCGCGATGGCCGCGGACGAACTGCTGCTGAGCGAGTGCGTCTACCTGTCGGTCGGCGAGGTCGCGGCGGCGTCCGGGTTGAGCGCCGAGGAAATCGACGAGCTCATCGATCTCGGCGTACTGGAACCGGCGCCGCACGCCGGCCCGGAAGCGTCGCTCCCGGCGCACGCGATCGAAGCGGCACGCGCCGTTCGCCGGCTGCAGCGCGACTTCGAGCTGCCGCTCGTGGGCGCCGCGCTCGTGCTCGCCTGCCGCGAGCGCATCCGGGAGCTCGAGCAGCGCCTGCGCCTGCTCGAATGCCTTGTGCCCGAAGCCGCGCGCCCGCGCTAGCGTTGCGGCTCACTCGAGCAGGAGCTCGAGCTCCTCCGCGAACGTCTCGAACGTCGGCACCCCGAACGCCATTCGCTCCAGCGCCACCCCGCCCTCGACGATGCGGCCCACGATGAAGGTCGGCGTGCCGCGCACGCCGAGCCGGCGCCCTTCGAGCAGATCGCGCTCGACCGCGGCGCGCGCCTCGTTGGAACTGCGGCAGGCGGCGAAGCGCGCGGCGTCGAGCGCGAGCTCCGCGGCGAGCCGGGCATACAGGGCGTCGCCGAGGCGCGCCTGCTCCGCGTAGAGCCGCTGCTGCATGTCCCAGTAGCGCGACTGCCGGCCGGCGCAGTGGGCCGCGATGGAAGCGTCGAGCGCGTGCGCGTGCTGCGCGAGCGGGAAATCCATGTAGTAGAAGCGCACCCGGCCGGTGTCGATGTAGCGCTCCTTGAGCCGGGGCAGAGCGTTCAGGTGGAACGAGCGGCAGTAAGGGCACTGATAGTCGGCGAACTCGACGATCGCGACGCGTGCATCGGCGCTCCCGAGCGCGCGCTGCGGATCGACGGCGACGATCGGCGGCGCGAGCGGTGCGACGGCCCGCGGCGCGCTGCGCTGCACCGCGCTCGAGCCGCGGCTGCTGCGAGCCGGTTCCTCGGCCGGCGGCTCGCGCCCCGCGGCGTGGACCGCGCCCGCGGCGAGGGCGGCGCATAGCAGCAGCGCCCCGCGCGCAAGGCGCGCACGCGCGCCGGCGGCTCGAGGCGGCTGCGGCGCGGCCCCGGGCCGCCGCTTCACTTGCACGGCCCGATGCGCCTGCCGGAGATCTCGTTCGTCACCGTCTGGCCCGGCCGCCCTTTGGCGCGCATGGTGCTCTTGAAGCTGCCGTGCATGCGGTTGCCGCGGTAAGTGACCTGGCCGCTGCCTTCCATGACGGTGTCGCCATCGGTGCAGCGCATCGTCCAGGAAACCGTGTCTCCCTTGACGCTCGGTTTCCGGTCTTCGCACTTCATCGGGAGTCCCTGCTGCTCCGGCTGCGACGGGACCATGTTCGTGCGGGTCAGGCATTGGCTGTAGCGTACGGGCGGGATCGCCACCGATACCCCCGGCACCGCCATTTTCATCTCGAACTCCCAGAGACCTTCGTCGAAGTTCGGCGCGGCGAACGCGCCGGCGGCCGACAATAGCAGCGCGGGCAATGCGAAGCGTGCAACCAGGCGTACGGGCGACATGCGTTCCTCCCATGGACCGAGTGCGATTTCGACGCGATTAAAGCACCGCAGCGGACGTGCGTACAGCTGGACCCGGCCGCAGGCGGTTACAATGCCGTCATGACCGGACCCCGCGACCGGCTGGCGCCCGCCTTCATCGAGGAGCTTCACGGGCGCGCACTCGAGTTCGCCGACACGGCGCGCGCGCTCGTGACCGATGCCTGGGCGGGCGGCTTCACGGCCGAGCGCAAGGCCGACGGCAGCTTCGTGACGAACGTCGACCTCGAGGTCGAGGACCGGCTGCGGCAGCTGATCCGGCGCCACTACCCGAACCACGGCGTGCTCGGGGAAGAGTTCCCGCCGGCGCGCCCGGGCGCCGAGTTCCAGTGGATCATCGATCCGATCGACGGCACCGAGGACTTCGTCCACCGCGTACCGACGTTCGGGAGCATCCTCGCGCTGTACTACCAGGGCGAGCCCGTCGTCGGGATCCTCGACCATCCGGCGCTCGCCGTACGCTGCCACGCGGCATATGGCCGCGGCACGTGGAAGAACGCCGAGCGCGTCGTGATCGAGGATCTGCCGGCCGATCATCCGGCGGAGCAGGTGCGCCTCGTGACCAGCGCCCGCGCCAACTACGTCCGCTACCGCGACGAGGGCACCGCCTTCGATGCCGTGACGCGCGCCTTTCCGAACCACCGCATCTACCGCTCGTGCTATGGACACACGCTCGTCGCCACGGGCGCCGTGGACGTGATGGTCGACTACCACGACACGCCCTGGGACATCGCCGCCTGCCGCCTCACCACGGAGGAAGCCGGCGGCGTCTTCCGGGTGGTGCGCCAGTTCATGATCGAAGGCACACCGATCTACAGTACCGTGTTCGGCAGGCGCACGGCCGTCGAGCGGCTGTGCGCGCTCCTGGGCACGGCGTAGCCGGCCGCGTCGCACGCACCTATAATGCGCGCGCCTTCGCCAGGTTTTCGTTCGGGAGGTCGCGGAATGCACGCTTTGCGGTGGATCGGTCTGCTGGTCGCGGCGCTCGCGCTGAGCGGCTGCGGTTACAACACGCTGCAGCGCCAGGACGAGCAGATCAATGCGGCATGGTCCGAAGTGCTCAATCAGTACCAGCGGCGCGCGGATCTCATTCCGAACCTGGTGAACACCGTCAAGGGCTTCGCCGCGCAGGAGCAGCAGGTGCTGCAGGGCGTGACCGATGCGCGCGCCCGGGTCGGCTCGATCCAGGCCACGCCCGAGCTGCTCGAGGATCCGGAAGCCTTCCAGCGCTTCATCGAGGCGCAGGGCCAGCTCACCTCGGCGCTGTCGCGGCTCCTCGTCGTCGCGGAGAACTATCCGCAGCTCAAGTCCGACGCCAACTTCCGCGACCTGCAGGCGCAGCTCGAAGGCACGGAGAACCGCATCGCGGTCGCGCGCAACCGCTACATCAAGGCCGTGCAGGAATACAACGTGACGGTGCGCTCGTTTCCGAGCAATCTTACCGCCATGCTCTTCGGCTTCGAGGTGAAGCCGAACTTCACGGTCGAGAACGAGCGTGAGATCGCCCGCCCACCCACGGTCGACTTCTCTCCCACGCCGGCACCGCAGCAGCCCGCCCGCTAGCCTCGCGCGCGTCGCGGCGGCGCGGTTCGGCCGGCTCGCGTTCGCGCTGTTTCTCGCCTTCGGCGCCGTCGCGCTGCGCGCCGAGGTCGCGGTGCCGGAGCTGCGCGCGCGCGTCACGGATCTCACCCGGACGCTCTCGGCCGAACAGCAGGCGGCGCTCGAGCAGAAGCTCGCGGCGTTCGAAGCGCGCAAAGGCGCCCAGATCGCGGTGCTGCTGGTGCCGACGACCCGGCCCGAGAGCATCGAGCAGTACGGCATTCGCGTCGCCGAGGCATGGAAGCTCGGCCGCGAAGGCGTCGACGACGGCGCGATCCTCCTCGTCGCGCTCGAGGACCGGGCGCTGCGCATCGAGGTGGGCTACGGGCTCGAGGGCGTGATCCCGGATGCGGTCGCGAACCGCGTGATCGACGAGGTGATCGTGCCGTTCTTCCGGCAGGGCGACTACTACGGCGGAATCGATGCGGGCGTCACGCGGCTCATGCGCCTCATCGACGGCGAGCCGCTGCCGCCTCCGGCGGCGCGTGCGCCCGGCTGGGGCGGCATCGAGCGCGCGTTCTCGTTTGCGTTCGTGATGGTTTTCGTCCTCGGCGCCGTCCTGCGCGCCCTGCTCGGCCGGCTGCTCGGCGCCCTCGCGAGCGGCGCCATCACGACCTTCGTCATCTGGTTCCTCGCCGGATCGCTCGCGCTCGGCGTGGTGCTCGGGCTCATCGTGCTGTTCCTGGTGCTCGCCACGGGCTTCGGCGCGGGCGGCTACGGCGGCTGGGCCAGCCGGCACGGCGGCTTCGGCGGCTACGGTGGGGGATTCGGCGGCCTCGGCGGCGGCGGGTTCCGCGGCGGCGGGGGCGGATTCGGCGGCGGGGGCGCCTCCGGGCGATGGTGAGACGCCTCGCACGCCTGCTGCGCCATCTCGCGCTGCCGCGCTGGCAGGTGCGGCGCGTGTTTCCGGCCGCGGCGCTCGAGCGCATCGCCGCCGCGATCGCCGCGGCGGAGGCGACGCACGCCGGGCAGATCTGCTTCGCGGTCGAGGGCGCGCTCGGCATCGGTCCGCTGCTCGCCGGCATCTCGGCGCGCGAGCGCGCGCTCGAAGCGTTCGCGCAGCTGCGCGTGTGGGACACCGAACAGAACAACGGCGTGCTCGTGTACGTGCTGCTCGCCGACCATGACGTCGAGATCGTCGCCGACCGCGGCATCGACCGGCACGTCGGCGCGGCCGAATGGGAGCGCATCTGCCACGCGATGGAACAGGATTTCCGCGCCGGCCGCTTCGAAGCGGGCGTGATCACCGGCATCCGCGAGATCAGCGCGCACCTCGCGCACCACTTTCCGCGCACCGCCGCGGACAGCAACGAGCTGCCCGATCGCCCGTTCGTGATCTAGCGTCGTCCGCGCGTATTGTGCTTTCAGGCAGCCGCCGGTACATTTGGTGCATCCTGCCGCAGCGCACAATAATCGGGGGACGGCGGAGTTTGACAGGCAGCCAGCCACTGTCCGGCGACTCGCGCGTGATGCAGACCATCTCGCGCTACCTCGAAACTCTCCGCGGCACGGTGGACGGCGACGAACTTCACGGCATCATCGCGCGCACGCTGCGCCGACACAGCCGCAACGGACCGCCGGGCCCCGACTGCCTCCTCGATCTCTACGAGCAGCTCGACGCCTACGCCCGCGACGCCGTGGCGCTGCCGCGCATGCGCATCCGTGCGCGGCTGCTGCAGCAGCACATCACCCCATACCTCACCGACCTGAAGCGCGCCAGGCTTGCGGAAGGGCGCCGGCACGACGCGACCGCGGCCGCGCCGCCGGCGGCGACGCAAGCGGCGCAAGCCGGTACGGCCGACGCCGAATCCGAAGCCGCGCGTGTGCTCGAGGGCGTGGTCGAGCGCCCGCGCGAGCAGCAGGCGCAGGCGGCGGCGGAACGGGCCGCCCGGTACAACGAGCTGCTGCGTTCGGAAAAGGACGCGTGGCAGGCGATCTACGGCACCGTCAAGGACTACCAGCGGCTCAAGCAAGCGTGGATGAAGAGCCTCGACGAGCTCGCGCAGCAGCGCGATGCGCTCGAGCAGAAGCTCCGCAGGACCACCGAGAAGCTGAGCCGACTCGAAGTCGAGCACGAGCGGCTGCGTACCGCGCTGGCGCAGGCGCGCACGGACGCGAAGCGCGCACGCCCGTCCGCGCTGCCCCGGCGCGACGCGTTCGCGCGCCAGCTGCAGGCCGAGATCCGCCGCACCCGGCGCTCCGGCGCGCCGCTCGCGCTCGGGCTGATCCGCATCGAGGGTCTCGACGGCATCACCGAGCGCTACGGCGCGGAAGCGGCGGACGCGGCGCTGCGCTGCTATGCGCAGGAGATCCTGTCGAACTTCCGCGCGTACGACATCGTCGCGCACTACGACAGCGACCAGTTCGCCGTGATGTTTCCCGACACCGCGAAGGAAGGGGCGCGGCGCGCGCTGGAGAAAGCGTACAAGCGCGCCGCCGAAACCCACATCAACCACGCCGGCGCGAGCATCCCGCTGCCCCCCTTCGTCGGCGCACTCGTCACCTACTCGCCCGGCGAAGATCCGGCCGTACTCCTCAAGCGCGCCGAGCGGGCGCTCGCGGACGCCCGCGCCCGCGGCGAGCGCGGCGTGATCCAGTCGTAAACGATTCGCGCCGGCCTCTCCGGTGCCGCCCGGCGCTTGCCGGCGCCGTTCCCGCCGACTGTGCGGTCAGCGGCGCGCCGGCTCGAGCGTCGCGTCGAGGTTCAGGCTGTCGCAGAAATCGGTGAATTCGTCGCGCAGCCTTCCGATGTGCAGATCCGCTGGAATGCTGATGTTGATGCTCATCGACACCATCTCGGCACCGGTGCTCGCCGCGGCGTACGACCAGCAGCTCAGCTCGTCGATCGTGATGTCGCGGCGCAGGAAGAAATCGGCCACTTCGCTCAGGATGCCCGGACGATCGAGCGCCGCGACGTCGACCACGTAGGGAATCATGTCGCGCGGCGAACGCTCCTCGGTGCGGCGCACGAGCAGCGTGATGTCGAGCCGCTTCGCGAGCGACGGCGCCTGGCTCTCGAGCTTCGCGACCGCGTTCCAGGTACCCGCGCAAAGCGCGAGCAGCGCGAATTCGCCGCCGAGCACGGTCATCCGGCAGTCGGCGATGTTGCAGCCCGTGTCGGCAATGGCCTTGGCCAGGTCGCGAACGAGCTCGGGCCGGTCGGCGCCGAGCGCGGACAGAACGATGTACTTTTTCACTTCTTGTCGAGCAGATCTTTCAGGTTGGCGAACGGGTTGTGGGTCGCAGCGGGGGCCGCGGTCGCCGTGGTCAGGCCGAAGCCCGCGCCCTCTCCGCGAACCAGGTGGGAGTATTTCTGGTGCTCCCAGTCATGGCAATAGAGGCACAGATTCTCCCAGTTGCTGCCGTCGGGCGGGTTGTTGTCGTGGTTGTGGTCCTTGTGGTGCACCGTGAGCTCGTGCAGGTTCTCGCGCGTGAACTCGCGCCCGCAGCGCGCACAGACGTGCGGATGCAGCCGCAGGGATTGCGCGCGGTAGCCGCGCATGCGTCGCTCCGCCTCCTTGCGGGCGCGCGCCACGATCTCATCGAGCCTGGCGGTGTTGATGGTGCCGCCCGCGGGCCGGCGCGGGCCGTATCCCTTGGCTGCCATGGGGAGTCTCCGGGCATCATCCTACCTACGCGCGCGCCGGCCTCACAAGGCCGCGGTCGCGGGCGCAGCGCGACCCGCCGCCGGCACGATCGGGCGAACGCGGCGGACAGCCTGCCGCGGCCGTTGTCCCGTTTCTCGCCGCCCGTGCAACCGGCGCCGGCGACGCGGCGCTGCACCACGGCCGGCACTTTCGGGGCGCCGAACGCGTCGCCGCAATCCCCGGGGCACGGCCGCGTCCGAAAGAAAACCCGGATGCCGCTGCGCGACATCCGGGCTTCGCTACCCGCGGCACCCGGGCGAACCGCCGCACGGCTCGCCCGCGGCCGGATCAGTTCTCCGCGTAGTCGTACTTGCCGTTCTTCCACACGTACACGACGTAGCCGGGCGCGCTGACATCGCCCTTCGCGTCGAAGCTGATGTCGCCGAGTATCGTATTGAACTTCTGTCCGCTCTTCAGCACCTTGGCGACCGCAGCGGCCTTGGTCGTCTTCGCCGCCTCGGCTGCCTGGGCCCACGCCTGGATCGCCCCGTACGTGTAGAGGGTGTAGCCCTCGGGCTTGTAGCCCTGCTGCAGGAACCGGTCGACGACCGGCTTCGCGATCGGGTTGCGCGACGGGTCGGGGCTGAAGGTCATGAGCGTGCCTTCGCCCGCGGCGCCGGTGATCGCCCAGTACTCTTCCGTCATGAGCGCGTCGCCGCCCATGAGCGTGGCGTTGAGCCCCTGCTGCCGCGCCTGCCGCACGATCAGGCCGCCTTCGGGGTGGTAACCGCCGAGATAGATCAGGCCGATGTTCGCCGACTTGAGCTTGCTCACGAGCGCCGAGTAATCCTTCTCGCCCGCGGTGATCGCCTCGTAGATCGTTTCCTTCTTGCCGAGCGCATTGAGCGTGCGCTTGGTCTCGTCCGCGAGGCCTTTGCCGTAGGCCGTCTTGTCGTGCAGGATCGCGACGTTCACGTTCTTGAAGTGTCTGGCGATGTATTCGCCTGCGATCTTCCCCTGCTGATCGTCGCGCCCGCAGGTACGAAAAACGGTCGGCAGTTTGCGCTCGGTGAACGTCGGATTGGTCGAGGCCGGCGAGATCTGCAGCAGCCCTTCTTCGGCGTACACATCGGAGGCAGGGATCGAGGCGCTCGAGCAGAAGTGCCCGGCGACGAACACCACGCCGCGGTTCACCATCTGATTCGCCACCGCGACCGCCTGCTTGGGATCGCAGGCGTCGTCGCCCACTTCGAGCACCACTTTCTGGCCGAGCACGCCGCCCCTGGCGTTCAGATCGGCTACCGCCATCTCGCCGCCTCGGCGCATCTGCTCGCCGAACGCCGCGAGCGATCCGGTCAGCGGGCCGACGACGCCGATGCGAATCTCAGCGGCCGCGGCAGTGGTGAGCAGCAGACCGCCCAACAATGCAAGAAAGCGCGATTTCATCTCATGGCTCCGTAAGGTTGCGGATTCGAATCCGCGGTCATGTCCAAGAACCAGCGGTATATTAGGTAACGCCGGGATGGCCGCCAAGCGGCCGCCGGCCGGCGTGTTCCTAAGCTCCGTGCGCGGCCCCCGGCTCGGCGCGGGTCCGCCCGCCTTCGAGATAGGCCGCGCGCACCTCGGGATTCGCGAGCAGCTCCGCGCCGGTGCCGTGCAGCGTCACCTCCCCGGCAACGAGCACGTACGCGCGGTGCGCGAGCCGCAGCGCGTGATAGGCGTTCTGCTCCACGAGGAGCACGGTCGTGCCCTGGGCGTTGATTTCGCCGATGACGCGGAAGATCTGCTGGATCAGCAGCGGCGCGAGCCCAAGCGAAGGCTCGTCGAGCAAGAGCAGCCGCGGCCGCGCCATCAGCGCCCGGCCGATCGCGAGCATCTGCTGCTCGCCGCCCGAGAGCGTGCCGGCGCGCTGGCGCTGCCGCTGCGCCAGCACCGGAAACAGCTCGTACACGCGTTCGAGATCCTGCGCGAAGTACGCCGGCGGCGCGGGGGTCGCGCCGACCTGCAGGTTCTCGAGCACGGTGAGCCGCGGAAAGATGCGCCGTCCCTCGGGGGCCTGCACGATCCCGCGGCGCACGATCTCGAAGGTGCGCAGGCGGGTGACGTCCTCGCCGTCGAACACGATGCGGCCCGCGGACACGCGCGGGTCGCCGCAGATCGTCATGAGCAGCGTCGACTTGCCGGCGCCGTTCGCGCCGATCAGGGCGACGATCTCGCCGCGATGCACGTCGAGATCGACGCCGCGCAGCGCCGCGATGTGGCCGTAGTGCGCGTGCACGCCGCGCAGCGCGAGCAGTGCCTCACTCACGGACGCCCTCCCCGCCGAGATCGCGCGCGACGCTCTCCGGCAGCGCCGCGTCGTCGCGCTCGCCGAGATACGCCTTGATCACGGCCGGGTCGCGCCGCACCGCGTCCGGCGCGCCTTCGGCGATCTTGCGCCCGTAATCGAGCACGATAACGTGGTCGGAGATGTCCATGACCACGCGCATGTCGTGCTCGATCAAAAGAATCCCGATGCGTTCGCGGTCGCAGATCTCGCGCAGGAGCACCGCGAGCTCGGCGCTGTCGCGCGGATTGAGCCCCGCCGCCGGCTCGTCGAGGCAGAGCAGGATCGGCCCGGCGCACATGGCGCGCGCGATCTCGAGGCGGCGCTGGTCGCCGTAGGGAAGGCTGCCGGCCGGATCGTCGGCGCGCCGCACCAGCCCGACCCGCGCGAGCCAGCGGCGCGCGCGCTCGACCGCGGCGCGCTCGGCGTCGCGGTAGCCGCGCAGCTTGAGCAGGCCGCCGAAGGTATAGAGCGAGGCGCGCATGAGCGCGTTGTGCTGCGCCACGATCAGGTTCTCGAGCGCCGACATCGCCGGGAACAGGCGGATGTTCTGGAACGTGCGGATCACGCCGGCGCGCGCGATGCGCACGTCGCTCAGGCGCTCGAGGCGCAGCGCCTCGCCGTCGCGGTGCAGCGTGAGCCGCCCGGCGCTCGGGCGGTAGAAGCCGGTGAGACAGTTGAACACCGTGGTCTTGCCGGCGCCGTTCGGGCCGATGATCGCGGTGATCGCACCCTGCCGGGCTTCGAAGGAAAGCTCGTTCACCGCCGAGACGCCGCCGAAGCGCATGCTCAGACGTTCCACGGTGAGCAGCGGGCGGTTCATCTCGGATCCCCCCGTCGGAACCACGGCAGCCAGGCGCGGCGCACCGGCGCGTCGTCCGGCGCGAGGCGCAGCGTCGGCGCGCGCCGTGCGAGCAGCCCGCGCGGCCGCCAGGCGACGATCGCGACCATGGCGGCGCCGAAGACGAGCATGCGGTACTGCGCGAAGTCGCGCCCGAGCTCGGGCAGCAGCACCAGCACCGTCGCCGCGAGCACCACTCCGGTCTGGCTGCCCATGCCGCCCAGCACCACGATGGCCACGATCGTCGCCGACTCGATGAAGGTAAAGCTCTCGGGACTGACGAAGCCCTGGCGGGTGGCGAAGAACGCGCCGGCGAAGCCGCCGAACATCGCCCCGATCGCGAACGCGGTGAGCTTGGTGTTGCGCGGGCTGATGCCGAGCGCACGGCAGGCAATCTCGTCCTCCCGCAGCGCCTCCCACGCACGCCCGACCGGCAGCCTGCGCACCCGCAGCGTGAAGAGGTTCGTGATCAGCGCGAGCGCGAGGATCAGGAAGTAGAGGAATACGACGCGATGGGAGGGCGAGTATTCAAGCCCGAAGAGCTGGTGGAACGCGGTCACGCCTTCGTCCGGGGCGGCGGTGAACGGCGCGCCGAAGAACGTCGGCCGCGGGATGCCCGAGATGCCGTTCGGCCCGCCGGTCACTTCGCCCCAGTTGAGCAGGACGATGCGCACGATCTCGCCGAAGCCGAGCGTCACGATCGCGAGGTAGTCGCCGCGCAGGCGCAGCACCGGGAATCCGAGCAGGATCCCGGCGACCGCCGCGAACAGTCCCGCGAGCGGCAGGCACTCCCAGAAGGAGAGATCGAAGTTCACCGCGAGCAGCGCATAGCTGTAGGCGCCGACGGCGTAGAACGCGACGTAGCCGAGGTCGAGCAGCCCGGCGAGGCCGACCACGATGTTGAGCCCCCAGCCGAGCATGACGTAGATCAGCACGGTGGTCGCGACGTCGACGACGTAGCGGTCGGCGAACGGCAGGAACGGCAGCACCACCGCGAACCCGAGCCCGGCCCAGGGCAGCACCTGCGCGAGCGGACGCAGGCGGTCGACCGCCGGCGCGAGCGCCGCCGCGAGCGGCGCCGGCCGGCGCGCGAGGAACGTGGTGAGCAGCAGCCGTGCGACGAACACCGCGGCCACGACGACGCACATCCAGCCGAAGCGCGTGTCGATCTCGAGGCCTTGCGGATTGTCGACCAGGCGGAAGCCGATCAGGGGAAGCGCCAGCACCGCCGCGACCAGCGCGGCGAGCGCTGCGTCCTTCAGGCGCTCGCTCCAGGCGGGCGCCGAAGCGATGCCGGCCGCCACGCTAGACCTTCTCCACTTCCGGCCGCCCGAGCAGCCCGGTCGGGCGGAAGATCAGCACCAGCACGAGGATCGAGAACGCGGCTACGTCCTTGTATTCGATCGAGAAGTAGGCCGACCAGAGGGATTCGACCAGGCCGAGCAGCAGGCCCCCGAGAATGGCGCCGGGAACCGAGCCGATGCCGCCGAGCACCGCGGCGGTGAACGCCTTGATCCCGGCGAGGAAGCCCATGAAGAAGTCGACCACGCCGTAGTAGAGCGTCACCATGAGGCCGGCGACCGCGGCGAGCGCGGCGCCGATCACGAACGTGCGGGCGATCGTGCGGTCCACATCGATCCCGACGAGACCCGCCATCACCCGGTCCTGCTGCACGCAGCGCTGCGCCCGCCCGAACGCGGTGCGCGTGATCACGAAGGCGAACGCCGCCATGAGCGCGAGCGTGAGCAGCCAGACGAAGATCTGGATGTAGCTCACCTGCACCACGAAGCCGGCCTGCTCGTACACGTTGATGCCGCCGGGGAACATCGGCGGCACGGGCTTCACGCGCGCGCCCTGCGCGACCGCGACGTAGTTCTGCAGGAAGAACGACATGCCGATCGCCGAGATCAGCGGCGCGAGCCGCGGCGCGTTGCGCAGCGGCCGATAGGCGACGCGCTCGAGCGTCCAGCCGTATACCGCCGTGAAGAACATCGCCGCGAGCAGCACCAGCAGCAGCGCCAGCGGCACGTAGGTCACGCCGAGGAGCCCGACGACGGTGAGCGTGATCACGGCAACGAACGCGCCGATCATGTAGATCTCGCCGTGGGCGAAGTTGATCATGCCGATGATGCCGTACACCATCGTGTAGCCGATCGCGATCAGCCCGTAGATCATCCCGAGCGTGACCCCGTTGATCAGCTGCTGCAGGAAATAGGCCATCGGCGGGGCGAATGCAGTTGTAGTAGTCGGAGCGTTGGTCGCGATTGGCCTTGGTCTGCGCCAAGCTTACACAACGAAAGGACGGGCGCAAACGTCGGGCGCGGTGCGCGCCGCCCGGCCGGACCGGCGGACCCGCGGGAGTCGCGCCCGGCGCGCGTCGGGCGGCCGCGCACCGGCCTCAGGGGAGCGCGAGCGCGGCGGCGAGCGTTGCGAGCAGCGCAAGGCCGGCCGCGTCCGCGCTCGGCCCGAACGCAATCACGCCGTCTTCGTGCCCGCCCATCGCGAGGACGGGTGTCCGCTCGAATGCGCCGGCGCGCATGAGACGCTCGATCTCGCGCGCCATGGCCGGCGTGCCGTAGGCCGCCTCGGGCGCGGTCCGCGGGAGTCCGAGCGCCGCGGCGGCGCGCCAGATCTCGGGCGCGTGCACGTGCAGCACGAACGCGGCGGCCGGATCGAGCCGGTAGAGCATCCCGTGCGTGAGCGATTCCGAGGACGGCGCGATCGGCCCGCGCGCCTCGACGCGGTTGTGCGCCGGATCGCAGGCCGTCACGACCGCGAAGTGGCGCGGCGCGAGCGCGGGGAGCGCACCCGTCTGCGTGCCGCTGATTGCGAACCGCGGTTCGCGCGTACCCGGCGCGGACGGCAGGCGCCGGCTCACATTGCCGAAACCCGCGCCGCCGTAGCGCGCCGGGTCCTGGCCGATCAGACCGAGGCGCCAGAGGATCGTACGCCACGCGATCAGCCCGCGCAGCTCCGCATCCGGCAGCGCCGCGTCCGGGGTGAACGCGAGATCGAACTTGATGACCCCCTCCTCGGGTGCGTCGTCGATCATGCGCGCCTCCGGTCGGGCGCCTGCGCCGCCTCACGCATCTCGCGGAACAGCCGCGCGAAGTCGGCCGGCTTGAAGCTCGCGTTGAGCCCGCTCGGGTTCGGCAGCACCCAGAGCTCGGCGCCGGCGAGCGGCTCCGGCTGGCGTCCGAGCGCGGCGCGCGGCCGCCCGAAGGCGAGGCGGTACGTGGTGAGCCCGAGCAGCGCCACGATCCGCGGCCGGTAGCGCCGCACCTTCGCGACGAGCCGCCGCGCCCCGCGCTCGAGCTCTTCGACCGAGAGCTCGTTCGCGGCGGCTGTTGCGCGATTCACGACGTTGGTTATGCCGCAGCCGTACGCCAGGAGCTCGCGCTCCTCGTGCGGCGCGAGCAGGCGCGG
>DASVBY010000036.1:0-59202 GCA_036381895.1 Burkholderiales bacterium
TCAGCGACGTGGCGAAGCTAGGGTGGGGGTCCGTTTTCCGCACGAAACCATCCCCTTCCGCCACGCACCGGATGTGCAGCGGGAAGCAATCCCCCACCCCCTGCGCCCAAACCACCCCCCACCCCTGTCCCCTCCCCGCCACGGGGGAGGGCGACGCCGAAGGCAAGTCTCGCGGCGACCACGAGGTGTTCGGTCGAGGGGGAGGTCAAGGAGGCCCGCGGCTCCGCCGCGGCTCGGCCGAGGAGCCGCAACGCCGGGTCCCGGGGCGGCGATGGGCCCGCCATGCCGCCGGCAGCCGCCACGGTTGACTTTGCCACCGCGCCGAACCAATTGAGGCACAGGCTTTTTCGGAGCATGCAATGGGTCTCAAGATGGGCATCGTCGGGCTGCCCAACGTCGGCAAGTCGACGCTGTTTAATGCGCTCACGCGCGCGGGCGTTCCGGCGGAGAACTACCCGTTCTGCACCATCGACCCGCACGTCGGCGTCGTCGAGGTGCCCGACCCGCGGCTCGACCGCCTCGCCGCGATCGCGAAGCCGCAGAAGGTCGTGCCGACCGTCATCGAGTTCGTCGATATCGCGGGGCTCGTCGCCGGCGCCTCCAAGGGCGAGGGCCTGGGCAACAAGTTCCTCGCGCACATCCGCGAGGTCGATGCGATCGCGCACGTCGTGCGCTGCTTCGAGAACCCGAACGTCACGCACGTCGCGGGCGGCATCGGTCCGGTCGCGGACATCGAGACGATCAATACCGAGCTCGCGCTCGCGGATCTCGAGACCATCGAGAAGGCGTACCAGCGCGCCGCCACGCGGGCGAAGAGCGGCGCCAAGGAGGACGTGCGCCAGCGCGACCTGCTCGCGCGCGTGCGCGAGCACATGAATGCCGGAGCCCCGCTGCGCCAGCTCGCGCTCTCGGCCGAAGAGCGGGCGCTGTTGAAGCCGTTGTGCCTGCTGACGGTGAAGCCGACCATGTATCTCGCGAACGTGAGCGAGAACGGCTTTCGCGACAACCCGTACCTCGAGCAGGTGCGCGCGTACGCCGCCAGGGAAGGGGCGGTCGTGGTGCCGGTGTCGGCCGCGATCGAGGCGGAGCTGGTCGAGCTTCCGCCCGAGGACAAGCAGGCGTTCCTCGCCGACCTCGGCCTCGAGGAGCCGGGCCTCAACCGCGTCATTCGCGCCGGCTACGAGCTGCTCGGCTTGATCACCTTCTTCACCGCGGGCCCGAAGGAAGTCCGCGCCTGGACCGTGCCCGCGGGCGCAACCGCGCCGCAGGCGGCCGGAGTCATTCATTCGGACTTCGAGCGCGGCTTCATCCGCGCGGAGGTGATCGCGTACGAGGACTACGTGGCGCTCGGCGGAGAAGCGGCGGCACGCGAAGCCGGGAAGCTGCGGCTCGAAGGCAAGGATTATCGGGTGCAGGACGGCGACGTCATGCACTTCCGGTTCAACGTCTGAGGCGCGGGCGCGTGCTTGACTTGACGCCGAGGGCTCGCAAGAATTCCGCCCTTCGCCGAACCCCGCTTTCCGCAACGCATCCGCAGCGGAAGGCGCATGCGACGTACAACGGCTATGTAGCTCAGCTGGTTAGAGCGCGGCACTCATAATGCTGAGGTCGGCGGTTCGATCCCGCCCATAGCCACCATTCCACTGTGCCAAGACGTCCCGGACCGTACCGGAGAACAAGCAACCTCCTGTACGGCCTAAATTTTTTTGTCTGAGACGTCCATGGCTTTCCCACTACAGCCCCATCGCGCAGGGGGCAATTTTGGGGGCATCTCCAGCTGACTGCTGGTCGATGCCCCCAATGGTGCTCACCGACATCGCCATACGCAACGCGCGAGGCCCCGAGCGAAGTCCTACCGCCTCTCGGACGTACGGGGTATGCATCTCTATGTCATGCCTAACGCGTCGAAGTACTGGCGCCTGAAGTACCGCTTCCAGGGCAAGGAGAAGCGTCTTGCACTCGGTGTTTATCCGGACGTGTCGCTCACCGAGGCGCTCGCGAGCGTGACGCCGCACGCAAGCAGCTCGCGACGAAGACGATCGCGACGAGCCGGGCCTCCGTATCGACGTACACGCGGTAATCGGAGATTGCGTGGCTACCGAACCACTCGTTTCCTCCTCGGTGCGCCGGGCGGCCCGCGCGTGCTGGTAACACGGCCGCTCGCGGTCATCGAGCGGGGCGTGGAGCGCGCGCTTCTCGCGGCCTTGCGGGGTGAGCCACGCTTCGAGATGGCGTTCCGTCAGCGGAACGATGCGGCGATCGCGCGTTTCGTGCGCCTGCCCCGCGAGCGACGCCGCGCAACAGGAGGCGGCCGCGTATTCTGCATAACCAAATCGCGATAAATTATTTTTTCCCGCGCGCGCTCGTTCCTAGAATCGCACCTCAACAAAAACACGAGCGCTGCCGATGTCCCGTCTGCCGATTCAATCCGTCGAGAGCGCGCCGACCGAGGCGAAAGAGCGCCTGCGGCTGGCGCAGAAGAACAACGGCTACCTGCCCAACCTCCTGGGCGTGCTGGCGAACGCGCCAACCGCGCTCGAAACCTACCAGACGGTGAGCGCCATCAACGCGCGCACGGGGCTGTCGCCGGCCGAGCGCGAGGTGGTGCAGATCACCGCCGCCACCCGCAACGGCTGCCGCTTCTGCGCGGCCGGCCATACCGCCATCGCGCGCAACAAGCTGCGCATGCCGGAGGAGTTGGTCGCGGCGCTGCGCAGGACCGAGGCCCTGAGCGATCCGAAGCTGAACAGGCTCGCACGCTTCACGCTCGCGGTCATAGACAAGCGCGGCCAGGTGTCGGACGAGGAGCTCGCGGACTTCCTCGACGCTGGCTATACGCACGCGAACGCGCTCGAAGTCGTGCTGGGCGTGAGCCTCGCGACGCTCTGCAACTACGCCAACAACCTGGCGCAGACGCCGCTCAATCCCGAGCTCGCGCCATTCGCCGCCTGAGGCGCTCGCGCCCCGTTCCCACGTGCACGCAGAGCCGACCGTGAACGCTCGCATCGACTCGTTTCCGGCGCTCGCGACCATCGCGGCCCAGGTGCAGGCGGAGCTGCTGCCGCTCGCACCCGCGATCGACCGGGAGGGGCACTACCCCGAGGATTACCTGCGCAAACTGGGCGCGCTCGGCGGGTTCGCGGCGTTCGTGCCGCGCGCGCACGGCGGCCTCGGGCTCGACCTGGCGGACCAGATCGAGGTGATCGCGCGTGTCGCGACCGCCTGCGGCGCCACCGCCTTCCTCGTGTGGTGCCAGTCGACCTGCGCCTGGTACCTGCTGCACGCGCCCAACGCCGCGGTGCGCCAGCGCTTCCTCGAACCGGTGGCGCGCGGAGAGCGGCTCGCGGGCACCGGCATGTCGAATCCCGTCAAGCACCTGGCCGGCATCGAGCGCATGCATCTGCGCGCGCGGCGCGCAGGCGACGGCTACGTCGTCAGCGGCGCCCTGCCCTGGGTGTCGAACGTCGGCGAAGGACACCTCGTCTTCGCCGCCGCGCAGGTGGCGGACGAGGGCTACGTCATGTTCGCCGCGCGCTGCGGCGCGGGCGGGCTGGCGCTCCGGCGTTGCCCCGCGTTTTCGGCCATGGAAGGCACGCGCACCTTCGGGCTGCGCTTCGACGAGGTGCGCATTCCGGCCGAGGATGTCGTGGCCCACCCGCACCAGTTCGACGCCTTCCTGCGGCGCATCAAACCGGGCTTCGTGCTGGGACAGACGGGGATCGGCTTCGGCGTGATCGATGCCAGTCTCGAGACCATACGCCAGTGCAACGCGCGCGGCGCGCACGTGAACCGCTATCTCGATGACCAGGAAGTCGAACTCGCTGCGGCGGCGGCCGAGCTTCGCACCGAGACGCGTGTGCTCGCCCGGCAGGCGCAGGAAGGCACGGCACCCCTGCTGGCGGCGCTCAAAGCGCGGGCGCGCGTCACCGAGCTGACGCTGCGCGCCGCCAATTCGGCGGCGCTGCACGCCGGCGCCAGGGGCTATCTCATGCGCCATCCGGCGCAGCGGCGCCTGCGCGAGGCCATGTTCGTCGCCATCGTCACGCCGGCGCTGAAGCATTTGCGCAAGGAGATCCACGATCTCGAGCGCCGGCAGGGGGCGGCCGCCTGATGGCGCAATGGATGGGCGCGCCCTGCGGCTACGTGTACGACGAGGCGCTCGGCCTGCCGAAGGCGGGTATCGCGCCGGGCACGCCGTTCGAGGCGCTTCCGGACGACTGGCAATCCCGGACTACGGCGTGACCAAGGCCGATTTTTATCGACTACCCGATTAAACCGCGGAGCCTCGTACCCATGACAACGTCGAATCCGGTCCCCCCGCCGGTGCTCGATGCCCAGGGCATCGGCCTCAGCTACCAGCGCGCCCGCGAAGCGCCGCTCGCAGTACTGCGCGACTTCACGCTGCACCTCGGCGCCGGCGAGGTGGTTGCGGTGCTCGGTCCGAGCGGCGCCGGCAAGTCCTCGCTGCTGCGCGTGCTTGCTGGCCTGCAGGCGCCCGACCGGGGTCAGGTGCGCGTGCACGGCGAACCGCTGCACGGGCCGCATCCGCGCCTCGGGTTCGTGTTTCAGGATCCCTGCTTGCTGCCCTGGCTCACGGTCGAGCAGAACGTGGCCTTCGGGCTCGATTTCCGCCATCAGCCGCGCATCAGCGCAGCCGAGAAGCAGCGGCGCGTCGAGGCGGCGATTGCCGAAGTCGATCTGCTGCCCGCGCGCCGGCGCTATCCGGCGGAGCTTTCGGGCGGCATGGCGCAGCGCGCGGCGCTCGCGCGCGGCCTTGCGCGCGAGCCGCAGATCCTGCTGCTCGACGAGCCGTTCAGTGCGCTCGATGCGATCACGCGCGGGGAAATGCAGGCGCTGCTGCGCCGCCTCATTGTGCGCCATCGCACGGCGGCGGTCCTGGTCACGCACGACATCGACGAGGCGCTCGTCGTCGCCGACCGCGTGCTGCTGATCGGGCACGTCCCGGCACGGCTGCTGCGCTCGTGGCGCATCGAGCTGCCGCACCCGCGCGAAGACGCGCTCGCCGAGCTCGCCGCCCTGCGGGCCGAGATCGCCCAGACCTTGCGCGCCGCCCGGCGCGGTGCGCCCCTTCCCGTCCACCTCGCTGCCTGATGCCCATGAAAAAGAAAACGCCACTCCGCGACCCGTCATCGTCCGACCGGCGCGAGTTCCTGAAGCTCTCGGCCCTGGTCACGGCCGCCGGCGCTCTGTCCCTGCTCGGGCGCTACGAGCGCGCGGTCGCGGCCGAGCCCGATGCGCCGCTGCGCA
The DNA here is from genome assembly GCA_036381895.1 of Burkholderiales bacterium. Taxonomy (GTDB): domain Bacteria; phylum Pseudomonadota; class Gammaproteobacteria; order Acidiferrobacterales; family Sulfurifustaceae; genus JACQFZ01. The sequence continues at coordinate 5,269 of DASVBY010000036.1, forward strand.
TCGGCTACCTGCCGATCACCGACGCCACGCCGCTTCTGGTCGCGCACCACAACCGCCTGTTCCAGGACCAGGGGCTCGCCGTCGACCGGCCGCGGCTGTTTCGCAGCTGGGCGCAGATCGTGGAGGCGTTTCTGGCGGGGCAGGTCAACGCGGTGCACCTGCTGGCGCCGATGACCGTCTGGGCGCGCTACGGCAGCGGCGCCCGCGCCAAAGTGGTGGCCTGGAACCACATGTCGGGCTCGGGCCTGACGGTGCAGCCCGATGTCCGGGCGCTGGCCGACCTCGGCGGTAAGACGGTCGCCATTCCGGCCTGGTACTCCATCCACAACGTGGTGCTGCAGCACCTGTTGCGCAGGGAGGGGCTCGCCGCCATCAGCGAGGGCACGCCGGGCCCGCGCGAGGTCAAGCTCGTGGTCATGGCGCCGTCCGACATGGTGCCCGCGCTCGCCACCGGCCAGATCGCCGGCTATATCGTGGCCGAGCCTTTCAATGCGGCGGCGGAAGTGCTCGGGGTGGGCAGGATCCTGCGCTTCACCGGCGACGTGTGGCGCGACCACGCCTGCTGCGTGGTGCTGATGCACGAGCGCGACCTGGACCGGCGTCCGGAGTGGGCGCAGAAGGTCGTGAACGGCGTGGTGCGGGCGCAGGTGTGGATCCGCGACCACCGCGAGGAAGCGGCGCGCATTCTCGCGCGCGACAACCCGCAGCGCTACACGCCGCACGCCTACGACACGCTGGCGCGGGTGCTGGCGCCGGCGCGCGAGCAGGCGGCCGCCTATGCCGAGACCGGCGCGATCCGCCATCCGGAGTGGAACGACGAGCGCATCGCGTTTCAGCCGTACCCGTTCCCGAGCTATTTTGAAGCGCTGGTGGCGCTGCTGAAGAAAACGCACGTCTCCGGGCGCAACGAGTTCCTGCGCAAGCTCGATCCGAAGTTCGTCGCGCGCGACCTGGTCGACGACCGCTTCGTGAAGCGGGCCATTGCGGACGTCGGCGGCATGCGGATCTTCGACCTGCCCGAGCGCTACACACGCGAGGAGATGATCGTCACGTGATGCCGGGCGTGCTGCGCCTGCGGCGGTTTCGTGCCGCGGTGCCGGCTCTGGCGCGTGCCGGCGCTGCCGGGCGAAGCCTGCTCCCTGGCGTCCTCGGCCTGTGCGTGCTGCTCGGCCTGTGGTCGCTCGGCACGCTGTGGCTGGCGCAGTCGCTGCCGCTCGCGGAACGCTTCGGTCCGCTCGCCGCGTTCACCAGCCTCTACCGCCTGCTCGCCGGCAACGAGCTGACGCTGCACACGCTCACGAGCCTGAAGCGCGTCCTGGTCGGGCTCGCGCTGGCGCTCGCCGCCGGCGTCCCCGTCGGTCTCGCGCTCGGGCTGTCGCGCCGCGTGGAGCAGGCGACCGGGGCGGCGTTCCAGTTCCTGCGCATGATTTCGCCGCTGTCGTGGATGCCCGTGGCGGTGATGGTCTTCGGCATCGGCGACGCGCCGATCTACTTCCTGCTGGCGTTCGCCGCCGTCTGGCCGGTGATTCTCAACACCGCTGCCGGCGTGCGCCAGATCGATCCGCGCTGGCTGCTGCTGGCCCGCAGTCTGAGCGCGACGCGCGACGAAACCCTGCGCCAGGTGGTGCTCCCCGCGATCCTGGGCCACATCCTGACCGGCGCGCGTGTCGCCATCGGTATCATCTGGATCGTGCTGGTACCGGCCGAGATGCTGGGGGTCAGCTCGGGGCTCGGCTACTTCATCCTCGATACGCGCGACCGCCTGGCGTACTCCGAGCTCATGGCCGTGATCGTACTGATCGGCCTGCTCGGCTTCGCACTCGACGCCCTGGCCCAGCGCCTGCACCGGCGCTGGCGCCCCGCGGCCTGAAGCGCACGCGGCCGCCGGCGCCGCCGGTATACCTTAAAAAGGACTGGGGGGCGCGACGGCGAGCAGGATCGGACCAAGCGGGCGGCGCCGGACGCGTGGGTGAGCGGCAGTGAGCGTAAAGGGCCGGTTCGGCGCTTGGTGCCAAAATGTCGCTTTCCGCCCGGCGCAGATTCAGGGGATCCTCGAGAGGCACGCAGCGCAAGGCGAGCGGGTGGCCGCCGAGTAACGGCGGGGCGCGGCCTCATTGGCTCGTCGCTCTCGACCGGTCCGCGCGCACCCGACTTGCGCTTCGTCGAGAAAACCTCGCCTCCTGTCGGTCGACGCTTGCAGCTCCGTCGAGCGTCGCTAACTGTTCTCCAAGGAAGGAGGGTTGGGAAGGCATGGTCAAGCTGAGCCTTTGGCTGGGAATGCCGCCGCTCATCACGTTCCTCGCGTCACCCAGCGGAGTGCGTCTCGTCAACGCAGCGATCGTGTTCGTGCTGGCGCTGCTCGCGCTCGTCGTCGGTATCGGCCCGCGGTTCACCGGCCGGCACTGAACGGCGGCCCTTTCGGGCTGCCGGGGCATGCACGGCCGGTTCGATGGTTCCGCTGTTTCGGCGCCTTCGACGGCGGGGTCCGGATTTCAGAACTCGAGAGGGTGGCCCGCGGCACATCCCGGCCGCCCGGGGGCTCTTACGTATGCTTGTTCGGCGAGCTCCTGGAATCCAGCCGTGCGGAACGGTAAATTAAAGCCCCTTCCGCTCCGTCATCCCGTGTCCCGCAAGCTTTACATCAAGACCTTCGGCTGCCAGATGAACGAGTACGACTCGGCGCGCATCGCCGATCTGCTCGCCGCCGCCCATGGCTACGAGCGCACTGACGATCCGGCGCAGGCCGATCTGCTCCTCCTCAACACCTGCTCGATACGCGAAAAGGCTCAGGAGAAAGTCTTTAGTGAGCTCGGCCGCTGGCGGCCGCTCAAGCAGGCGCGGCCGGGAGTCTTGATCGGGGTCGGCGGTTGTGTTGCCAGCCAGGAGGGCGAGGCCATCGTCGCGCGCGCCCCGTACGTCGATCTGGTTTTCGGCCCGCAAACGCTGCACCGGGTCCCGGAGCTGCTCGACACAGTTAGTAAGTCGAAGCACCCGGCGGTCGACGTCTCGTTTCCGGAGATCGAGAAGTTCGACCGGCTCCCCGAACCCTCGGTCCACGGTCCGTGCGCTTTCGTCTCGATCATGGAGGGCTGCAGCAAGTACTGCACCTTCTGCGTGGTGCCGTACACGCGCGGCGAGGAATTCTCGCGCCCGTTCGACGACGTGATCGCCGAGGTGGCCGGACTCGCCGAGCGCGGCGTGCGCGAGGTCACCCTGCTCGGGCAGAACGTGAACGCCTACCGCGGTCCCATGCACGACGGCCGCGTCGCCGATCTTGCGCTCCTCCTGCGCTACCTCGCCGAGATCGACGGCATCGAGCGGATTCGCTTCACCACCTCGCACCCGGTCGAGTTCGACGACCGCCTGATCGAGGCGTATCGCGACCTGCCGAAGCTCGCCTCGCATCTGCACCTTCCCGTGCAGAGCGGCTCCGATCGAATCCTGCGGCTCATGAAGCGCGGACACACGGCGGCCGAGTACCGCGACAAGATCGCGCGGCTGCGTGCGGCGCGGCCCGATATCGCCGTCACCAGCGACTTCATCGTCGGATTCCCCGGCGAGACCGACGCCGATTTCGACGCGACCATGCGGTTGGTGGATGAGGTCGAGTTCGACGGCGCCTTCAGCTTTCTCTACAGTCCGCGGCCCGGGACGCCGGCGGCCGCCCTCCCCGATGCGACCCCCGGCGCGGTCAAACAGGAGCGCCTCGCCCGGCTGCAGGCGCGGCTCGCGGAGCTCGCCGCCCGCCGGCGCCAGCGCCTCGTCGGGACGCGCCAGCCGGTGCTCGTCGAGGGTGAAGCGCGCCGGGGCGAGGGGCAGCTCTGCGGGCGCACCAGCCACAACCATATGGTCAATTTCGCCTGTTCCGACAAGGGCTTGATCGGACGGCTGATCGACCTTGAAATCTGCGAGGCGCTCCCCAATTCCCTGCGTGGCCGGCTGGTTGCCGAACCGCGATCTGGGGTTGCTTGATTCGGCTTACCGGTTACGGTCTACTTTTCCCTGACAGCCGTTCGTCCACTCATCGAGTTGAGCGCCAAGCCCAAGCGCATCGAATTCAGCCTGACTCCCGCCGATAACCGCCGGTTGGCCAGCCTGTGCGGCCAGCACGACGAGCATCTGCGCCAGATCGAGGAATACCTCGGGGTCGAAATCGCGAACCGCGGCAACGGTTTTCGCGTCACCGGCCCGGCCGACCGCACGCGCGACGCCGCGCGCGTGATTCGGGCGCTCTACGACGCCACCCGCGGCGAGGAGCCGCTGACGCAGGCGGGCGTACAGCTCGCACTGCTGCAGGCGGGCGTGCCGTCGGCGCGAGAGGAGGACGAGCCGGCGGCGGCGCTGCGCACGCCCAAGCGAGTCGTGCGCCCGCGCGGACCCCGTCAGCTCAGTTACGTCCGCAATATCCTGACGCACGACATCAACTTCGGTGTGGGCCCGGCCGGCACCGGCAAGACCTATCTGGCCGTCGCCTGCGCGGTCGAGGCCCTCGAATCGAACCGCGTGCAGCGCATCGTGCTGGTGCGTCCGGTGGTCGAGGCGGGCGAGCGGCTCGGTTTCCTCCCCGGGGCGCTCGAGCAGAAGATCGATCCGTATTTGCGGCCGCTCTACGACGCGCTGCACGAGATGCTCGGGTTCGAGAAGGTTCAGCGCCTGCTCGAGCGCGGCGTCATCGAGATCGCGCCGCTCGCGTACATGCGCGGGCGCACGCTCAACGAATCGTTCATCATTCTCGACGAGGCGCAGAACACGACCGCCGAGCAGATGAAGATGTTCCTGACGCGCATCGGCTTCGGCACGACCGCCGTCATCACCGGCGACGTCACCCAGATCGATCTGCGGCGCACCCAGCTCTCGGGCCTGAAGCAGGCGATCGAGATACTGCGCGACGTCGAGGGCGTCACGTTCACGCACTTTACGCCCCAGGACGTGGTCCGGCACGCGCTGGTGCAGCGGATCGTCGAAGCCTACGAGGCGCACGATCGTGCCCGCGAGGTGGAGCGTGCCGCGCGCCGATGAAGCTCGAGGTCCGAGTCGACTACGCCTCGCGCCGGCCGGCGCCGCCGCGCGCCGCCATCGCGCGCTGGGCGCGGGCGGCGCTCGCCGGCCGGAGGCGGGGCCGCGCGCAGATCGGCGTGCGTATCGTGAATGCGGCGGAGAGCGCCGCGCTCAACGCCCGCTACCGCGGCCGCGCGGGCCCGACCAACGTGCTTGCGTTTCCGTTCGAGCCGCCGCCCGGCGCGCGTGCGCACCTGCTGGGGGATCTCGTCATCTGCGCGCCGGTCGTGAACCGGGAGGCGCGGGCGCAGGGCAAGACGGCGGCCGCGCACTGGGCCCACATGGTCGTGCACGGCGTGCTGCACCTGCTCGGCTACGACCATCGGTCACGGGCCGAGGCGAGGACCATGGAGCGCCGCGAGATAGCGGTGCTGCGCCGGCTCGGCTATCCCGATCCCTATACCCTTCCCTGATCCATGCCGTTCAACGCATCCATCATGAGTCGATCCTCCGACGATCGAAGTAGTCTCGAAGAGCAGCCTCCGCACCGATCGCTGCTCGATCGCCTGAGTCATGCTCTCCTCGGCGAACCGACCACGCGCGAGGAGCTGATCCAGATCTTGCGCGAGGCGAGCAGCCGCAACCTGATCGACCCCGATTCTCTCGACATGATCGAGGGGGTGTTCCAGGTGTCCGAGATGAAGGTGCGCGACATCATGGTGCCGCGCGCCCAGATGGACGTCGTGGACAAGAACCAGCCGCCGGAAAGCTATCTCCCGATGGTCATCGAATCCGGCCATTCGCGCTTTCCGGTCGTCGACGGCGACAAGGACAAGGTCGTCGGCGTCCTTCTCGCCAAGGACCTGCTGCGCTACTTCCAGCTCGACCGGCGCAAGCGCGCACAGTTCCGGCTGGTGGACATGCTGCGCCCGGCAGTGTTCGTCCCCGAGAGCAAGCGCCTCAACGTGCTGCTGCGCGAGTTCAAGGCCAACCGCAACCACATGGCGATTGTGGTCGACGAGTACGGCGGCGTCGCGGGACTCGTTACCATCGAGGACGTGCTCGAGCAGATCGTCGGCGAGATCGCCGACGAGTACGACATCGACGAAGACACCATGATCATGCCGCGCTCGAACGGCGAGTACGTCGTGAAGGCGCTCACGCCGATCAGCGATTTCAACGAGCGGTTCGGCACGCAATTGAGCGACGAGGATGTCGACACCATCGGCGGCTTCGTCATGACCACGCTCGGACGCCTGCCGCGCCGCGGCGACCGCGTCACTATCGACGGCTGGCAGTTCGAGGTGCTTCGGGCCGACAGCCGGCGCGTGCACCTGCTCAAGATGACGAGCGCCGCGTCCGCGCCCCAGGCGACGGCGAAGTAGCGCCGCCGCTTTGCGCCCGTCGCTCGCCCGCCGGCGCCGTACGTTTTCCCGCGATGGCATGCCGTCGATGCCGGATAGTACGGTGCGCACGACGCCTGCGGGTGTCCGCGGCTTGACCGATCACCCGCTTGCCGTCCGCCTGTCCGGGCGCGGCGGCGACGTCCTGGCGCTCGCGGCGGGCGCCCTCACGGTATTCGCATTCGCGCCATTCGCACTCTTCGCCCTCGCGGTGCTCGCCCCGGCAGCGCTCTTCCTGAGCTGGGCCGGCGCGGGCGCGCGGCGCGCCGCCTGGCGCGGTTTTCTCTACGGCATCGGGCTCTTCGGCGCGGGCGTTTCCTGGGTCTACGTGAGCCTGCACACCTACGGCAACATGCCCGCACCCCTGGCCGTGGCGGCGGTGATTCTTTTCGTCGCGGGCCTTGCACTCTTTCCTGCGCTCGTCGGGGCGCTGCAGACGCGATTCGTGCGCCTCGGCACCGGAGTGCGCCTCGCGTTCGCGATTCCCGTGCTCTGGACGCTCCTCGAATGGGTGCGCGGCTGGTTCCTGACCGGCTTCCCCTGGCTCAACCTCGGCTACAGCCAGACCGACACGCCGCTCGCGGGCTTCGCGCCGTGGGTCGGCGTGTACGGCGTGAGCCTCGCGGTCGCGATGAGCGCCGGCCTGGTCGCCGCCGCCGTGCTCGAACCGGGAGGCCGCTGGAAGCGGCACGCGCCGCTGCTCGTGCTGCTCTGGTGCCTGGGCTGGCTCGCCGGTCAGGTGAGCTGGGTGCAGCCGGCGGGAGCGCCGCTTCGGGTCGCGCTCGTGCAGGCGAACGTGCCGCTCGCGATCAAGTGGCGGCCCGAGCACCGCGCGGCGATCGTCGACACCTACTTACGTTTGAGCGAGAGCGCGCCGCAGGCGGATCTCTACGTGTGGCCGGAAGCGGCCGTGCCCGGTTACTTCGATCAGGTGGCGCCGCGCCTCGTGCCGGAGCTCCGCCGCATCGCGCAGGAGCGCGGCGCCGATTTTCTCCTCGGCGCGATCGAGCGCGATGCCGCGCGGACGTACTACAACAGCGTCTACGCGCTCGGCGGTACCCGCGGCGTCTACCGCAAGCGGCACCTCGTGCCGTTCGGCGAGTACCTGCCGTTTCCCGCGGTGCTCGGATGGGTGATCGACTATCTGCACATTCCGATGTCGGACTTCAGTCCGGGAGACGGTACGGGCAACGTCGTACGCGCGGCCGGCCAGCCGATCGGCGTCTCGGTATGCTACGAAGATGCGTTCGGCGAGGAGATCATTCGGGGGCTGCCGGATGCCACGCTGCTCGTGAACGTCAGCGAAGACGCCTGGTTCGGCGACTCGCTGGCACCCCACCAGCGGCTGCAGATGGCGCGCATGCGGGCGATGGAGTCGGGGCGCCCGATGGTCAGGGCCGCGAATACCGGGCCGTCGGCGATCATCGACCATCGCGGCGTCGTGCTCGCCCGCTCGCCGCAGTTCGCCCGACACGTGCTGACCGGCGATGTGGTTCCGATGAAGGGCTCAACCGCATATGCGCGCTACGGCAACGCCGCGATCGTCGCGCTTCTTGCCGTGATCCTCGCGACCCTCGGTACGCTCGGCAGCGGCGCCGGCGCTACCGCAGTCTCGAAAAGCCCCTGAGAACATTGCGAGAAATCAAACGCTTATAGTGCATCTCGCGCGCCCCTTTGATTAATATGTGTCCGGGCATTGGCCGCACACGAGGGGAGCGACAAGGGGAGGGAGCGGCCGTATAGCGTCTGAAGGCAGCAGGCGCTGAACGCCGTTCGGTGCAGCCGATCGTGCACAGGGAAGCCGTTGCGGGCATGTCCCGGGCGGCCACCGCGCGATGGCTCGAAGCTGCGCCGATAGCGCGCAGCACGAAGGCGTGCCGCGCCCGCGGCCTGCTTGCGCCACCCGCGCCTGGAGCGATTCGCCAATGCACAATCCTTCGCAACTCGTTCCATTGCAGTCGGACGACCCGCAGGCGTTCGCCGCGCGCGACATTGCGGCTCTGGTCCGGCTCTCGCTGCAGTGGACCGGCAAGAGTCCGCTGCTGCTCGCACAATCGGCGGTCGCCGCACTCGATGCGGCGCTCGCCCCGGCCGTGGTGCTCGTTCGTTTCGAGGCGGATGCGGCGGGACAGCCCGTTACGGCAATCGAGACGCGACTCCCCGGTGAGCCGGTGATCGGGAAGGAGGAGTGGCGCCGGCTTTTCGCGGCCTGGCTCGACGCCGAGCCTGCCGACGGTCTGCTGACGCACCCGCACCTCGCGACCAAGCTGCGCGCCCGTGTCGCTCCGATCGGGACCGCGGAGCGGGGATTCGTTGCGGTCGCGTCGGCGGATGCCCGGTTTCCGCGGGAGCGCGAGGGGCTGTTTCTGGACGTCGCGGCTGCGCAGCTCGCGCTGCTGCTCGACCAGGCGGCGGCGCGCGCGCCCGCAGGGATGCCGGAGGAGCCCGACGCGCGCGCGACGACGCGAAGCGCGAAGCCGGCGCAGCTCCGGCTCATCGCCGATGCGCTTCCGGCGTTCATTGTCTATCTCGACAGCGATCTTATTTATCGGTTCGTCAACCGGCCGTACGCGGACTGGATCGGCCGCCCGCCGGCCGAGATCGTCGGGCGTCGGCTGGCCGACGTGCTCGGACCGGAGCGTTACGCCCGCGCGCGCGCTTCGATAGCACGTGCGCTCGCCGGCGAGCGCACGCGCTATGAAACGGAGGTGGATGCTCCGGGCGGCCGGCGTCTCCTGCACGGGGACTATGTACCGGACCGGGACGCGTCCGGTCGGGTTCGCGGGATCTTCGCGCTGGTGCAGGACGTCACCGAGCGCAAGGAGCTCGAGGAGGAGCGCGCCCGCGCGCTGCAGGCCGAGCGCGAAGCGCGGGCGCAGGCGGAGCTGCTGCGCGACCTCGGAACCGATCTCAACTCGAAGCTCGACCTGCAGACGCTGCTGCAGCGCGTGACCGATGCCGCGACAGCGGCCATCGGCGCGGAGTTCGGCACATTCCTGTACAAGCCGGCGGACGCGCGCGGCGAATCGTACGAGGCCCGTGCGCTCGCGGGCGCGCCGCGCGAGCTGCTCGAACGCCCGCACGTGCCGTCCGACATCCCGTTTTTCGGCCCTGGCGGCGGCGAAACCATGGTCCGCTGCGACGATGTCACGCGCGATCCGCGCTACGCACGCGAGTCGCCGTTCGGCAGCGAAGCGTCGGCGCACGGGCCGGTGCGCAGCTACCTCGCAGCGCCGGTCAGGCTGCGGTCCGGCGAGCTCGTCGGCGGGCTGTTCTTCGGCCACCGCGACGCCGGCCGCTTCGAAGCGCGCCACGAGTCGCTGATCGCCGGCATTGCCGCGCAGGCGGCGGTCGCGATCGAGAACGTGCGGCTGCTCGAGGCGGTGCGCGAGCACGCGCGGCGCGTGCAGGCGACCTACGACCATGCGCCGGTCGGCATTGCGGAGGCGGACGCGAGCGGGCGCTTTTTGCGGGTGAACGACCGCTTCTGCGCGATCACCGGCTACAGCCGCGAGGAGCTGCTCGCGCGCACCATCGCCGATATCACCCATCCCGAAGATCTCGCCGCCGCCGAGGCGCCGTTTCACGAGCTGCTCGCGGGCGAGCGCGACGTGTACACGCTCGAGAAGCGCTACGTGCGCAAGAACGGCGACGTCGTGTGGGTGCGCCTGACGGCCTCGGCCGCGCGCGACGCGCAGGCGCGTCCGGAATACGCGATCGGGGTGATCGAGGACATCACTGAGCGGCGCCGCTCGGATATCGTGATCGCGGGGCAGCGACGTGCGCTCGAGCAGATAGCGCGCGGCGAGTCGTTGGGCACGGTGCTCGAGACGCTGATCGACACCTTTCAGCGGCAGTCGGGTGCGCGTGCGCACGCCGCGGTGTCCGTGCTCGATGCCGCGAACCGGGTGCTGCAGCCGCTCGCGGTCGGTGATCTGCCGCCGGCCTGGATCGAGGAGCTGCGGCGCATCGCCGCGGCGGGCGAAGGGATGCCCGGGGCGGCGGCGCTCGTGGGGGAGTGTGCGTTCTCGGCGGATCTCGAGCACGAGACGCGCTGGCCGGAGTACCGGGCCGCGGCGCTGCGCGTCGGTTTTCGCGCCGCCTGGTCGCGCTGCCTGCGCGGGCGCGACGGCACGGCGCTCGGCACGCTCGACGTCGTGTACCGCGACGCGCGCGCGCCGAGCGCCGACGAATCGCACTTCGTCGATCTGCTCACCGAGACGGCGGCGGTGGCCATCGAGCGCAGCCGCAACGAGGCCGCATTGCGCTTCCAGGCGCAGATCCTGGGCCGCGTGCACGACGCCGTGGTGATGATCGACGCCGGCGGCCGCATCGTGCAGTGGAACGAGGGCGCCGCCCGCATCTTCGGCTTCAGCGCCGCGGACGCCCTGGGCCGACACGTCTCGGCGCTTTGTGCCGCGCCCGAAGACTACCGCTGGCTCGACGAGCACATCTTCGCGCCGCTCAAGCGCCGCGGACGGCTCGAGGTTACGGCGCCGCTCAAGCGCCGCTCCGGGGAGGTGCTGCATGCGCTGCTGTCGCTGTCGCTGCTGACCGAGGACGACGGGCATTCGAGCACGATGGTGGCGTACGTGCTCGACATCACCGAGCGCGTACGTGCCGAGCGCGAGCTGGCGATCCGCGTCCGCCAGCAGGAAGCCGTGGCGCGGCTCGGTCAGCGCGCGCTGGCTCGCCTCGACCTGCAGACGTTCATGGACGAGACGGCGCTCGGCGTCGCCGAAACGCTCGGCGTCGAGTTCTGCACGGTGCTCGAGCTCGACGCGGACGGCGCCGAGTTCGTGCTGCGCGCCGGCGTCGGCTGGAGCGAAGGCCTCGTCGGCGCGGCGCGCGTGAGCGCGGGCCTGGACACGCAGGCCGGATACGCGCTGCACATGCGCCAACCGGTGATCGTCGCCGATCTGTCCAAGGAAACGCGTTTCAGTGCACCGGCGCTGCTGCGCGAGCACGGCGTCGTGAGCGGCATCAGCGTGATCGTGCCGGGCGAGGGCGACCGCGCGTACGGCGTGATCGGCGCACACACCACGCGCCGGCGCGCCTTCTCCGCGCACGATGTCAATTTCCTGCAGGCGGTCGCGCACCTGCTCGCCGGCGCGATCCAGCGCCACCGCTTCGAGCGCGCGCTGGCGCAGGCGCGCGACGAGCTCGAGCGCCGGGTCGAGGAGCGCACCGCCGAGCTCGCGCGCGCGAACCAGTCGCTGCGCGATGAAGTCGTCGAGCGCATGGGCGTCGAGAGTGCGCTGCGCGAATCGGAAGCGCAGTACCGCATGCTCTTCGAGCGCAACCCGGTGCCGGCATGGGTGTTCGACATCCATACGCGTCACATCCTCGCGGCCAACGAGACCGCGGTGTGGCAGTACGGCTATACGCGCGAAGAGTTCCTGCGGATGAACATTCACGAGCTGCACCCGCCCGAGGAGGCCTCGCGCGCGCTCGACTATACCGAGCAGTTCCCCCCGGAGACGGCGTATGTCGGCGTGTGGAAGCACCGCAAGCAGGACGAGACGGTGATCGACGTCGAGATCTTCGTGTACGAAGTGCTGTTCCAGGGCCGGTGGGCGCGCCTCATGCTCGCGAACGACATCACCGAGCGCCGGCGCGCGGAGCGCGAGTTCCGGCTGCTCGAGACCATCACGCGCTCCGTGAGCGAAGCGCGCGATCTCGACAGTGCGCTCTACTCGATCCTGCGCCACATCTGCGAGGCCACCGGCTGGGTGTACGGCGAGGCGTGGCTGCCGACCGCGGGCGGCGAGCGCCTGCGCTGCAGCCGCGCCTGGTACTACGCCACCGAGGGACTCGAGGGATTCCGGCATGCGGCGTGGGACCTCGAGCTGCAGCGCGGCGAGGACCTGATCGGGCGCGCGTGGGAAGCGCGCCAGCCGGTGTGGATGCCGGACGTCGCGGACGATGCGTCGTTCCGCCGCGTCGGCGCCGCGCGCGCCGCGGGACTGCGCGCCGGCATCGCCTTCCCGGTGGTGGCGGAAAACGAGGTCGTGGCGCTGCTCGCGTTCTTCCTGCGCGAGTCGCGCATCGAGGACGAGCATCAGGTCAAGCTCGTGGCCACGATCGCGACGCAGGCGGGGCTCGCGGTGCAGCGCAAGCGCGCCGAGGAGCTGCTGCGCGAGAGCGAGGAGCGGTTCCGGCTGCTCGTCGAGGGCGCGCACGACTACGCGATCTTCATGCTCGACCCGCTCGGTCGGGTCGCGAGCTGGAACAAGGGGGCGGAACGTCTCGAAGGCTACGCCGCCGAGGAGATCATCGGCAAGCCGCTCGCGACCTTCTACACGCAGGAGGAAGTGGCGGCCGGCGTGCCGCAGCAGGTACTCGAGCAGGCGCGTACCGCGGGCGTGTACGAGGGCGAGGGCTGGCGCGTGCGCAAGGACGGCGAGCGATTCTGGGCCAGCGTCACCGTGACGGCGCTGCACGACGCGAGCCGGGGGCTACGCGGCTTCGTCAAGGTGACGCGCGACGTCACCGAGCGCAAGCAGGCCGAGGAGCGGCTCAAGGAGAGCGAGGCGCGGCTGGCGCGGGCGCAGGAGTTCTCGCTCCTCATGGTGGCGCACGTCGGCCTCGACGGCCGCTGGCTCAAGGTGCCGCAGATGCTGTGCGCGACGCTCGCCTATCGCGAAGAGGAACTGCTCGCGCGTGGCATCATGGATGTCACGCATCCCGACGACTTCGCGCCCGAGTGGGACGAATGCGCACGGCTCATCTGCGGGGAAGCCAAGTCGTTCGATATCGAGAAGCGCTTCCTGCGCCGCGACGGCAAGGTCATCTGGGTGTACCAGAACACGTCGATCGTGCTCGACGATCACGACCGCCCGGTGCATTTCCTCACGTTCATTCGCGACATCACCCAGCGCAAGGAGGCGGAGGAGCAGCTGCGGCGCAGCCGCATCCAGCTCTCCGAGGCACAGCGCCTGGCGCATCTCGGCAGCTGGGAGCTGGATGTCGCGAGCAGCCGCATGGAATGGTCGGACGAGCTGTACCGCATCTACGGCGTGCCGCGCGAAACCCCGATCACCTACGCGAGCTACCTCGGCTACGTGCACCCGGAGGATCGAGAGCGCGTGAAGGCGACGGTGGCCCGGGCGCTCGAGAGCCGCGAGCCGTTCACGCTCGAGGAGCGCGTGATGCGCGCCGACGGCGAAGTGCGGCACCTCCTCAGTCACGGGGCCGTCGTGACCGGTCCGCGCGGGGAGGTCGCGCGCCTGGTCGGCGTATGTCTGGACATCACGGAGCGCAAGCGCGCGGAGCAGCGGCTGCGCGAGTACGCGCACCGGCTCGAAAGTCTCTCGCAGCGCCTGCTCGAGGCCCAGGAGACGGAGCGGCGGCGGATCGCGCGCGAGCTCCACGACCAGATCGGTCAGGACCTCTCGGTCATCAAGATCAACCTGCAGGCGCTGAAGCGGCTCCCGGGTGCGACGGCGTTCGGCGGTCATCTCGACGAGACCGTACGCATCGTCGAGGGCGTGCTCGCGACCGCGCGCAATCTTTCGGTCGAGCTGCGGCCTTCGATGCTCGACGATCTGGGTCTCGCCGCGGCGCTGCGCTGGTACCTGGACCGGCAGGCACAGCGGGCGGGAGTAGCCTTGCATTTCGCAGTGGATAGCTTCGAGCTGCGGCTCGCACCGGCGATCGAGACCGCATGCTTCCGCTTGGCACAGGAGGCGTTAACGAATATCCTGCGGCATGCCGAGGCACGGCACGTGGACGTGACGCTGCGCGCGTGCGGACAGGAACTGGAGATGCGCATCATGGACGACGGCAGGGGATTCGACGTGGAGGCGGCGCGTATGCGCGCTTCGCGCGGCGAGAGCTTCGGATTGCTCGGTATGGAGGAGCGCGCCCTGCTCGCCGGCGGACGCCTCGAGATCCTGTCGGCGCCCGGAGAGGGGACCCAAGTCGTCGCCCGCTTTCCGCTGACACTCAGATCGGTGCAAGACGTATGACTGCGATTCGCGTGCTGCTAGCTGACGATCACAGCCTGTTCCGCGCCGGTGTGCAGGCGCTGCTGTCGAATATCGAAGGCGTCGAGGTGGTGGGCGAGGCCGACTCCGGGCGCAAGGCGATCGAGATGGTGCGGCAGTGCACCCCGGACGTGGTGCTCATGGATATCGCGATGCCGGAGATGAACGGCCTCGAGACGACGACGCGCGTGACCAAGGAATTTCCCGGCGTGCGCGTGATCATGCTGTCGATGCACGCCGGCGAGGAGTACGTCATGCAGGCGCTGCGCGCGGGCGCCTCGGGCTACCTGCTCAAGGACGCAGCGACGTCCGAGCTCGAGCTGGCGGTGCGCGCGGTGGCGCGCGGCGAGACCTACCTCACGCCGACGATTTCGAAGCGCGTGATCGACGACTACCTCATGCGCACGACCGGTTCGCAAGGTCCGGTCGACCAGCTCACCAAACGCCAGCGCGAGATCCTGCAGCTGATCGCCAAGGGCTACACCTCGAAGGAGATGGCCCAGATGCTGTCGTTGAGCCCCAAGACCATCGAAACCCACCGCACGCAGCTCATGAAGCAGCTCGACATCCACGACGTGGCCGGCCTGGTGCGCTATGCGATCCGTGTGGGTCTGGTGACGCTCGACGCGTGAGTTCGTCGCACCTCGGTGGTTCGCCCTAGGGACTGTCCCCGTTCTGACGTTCGCCGCGCCCTGTTAACGTTGCGTGGGTTCTGTGGAAATCCGCGCAGTGGCGCGCGGCCGGTACAGCCGTCCGCGATCGCGCCGGCGGCCCGCGCCGCGAGCACACTATCAGAGCCATTCCGCTGCTCCCGCGTATCGCGCAGCGAACGGCACGCGATTCGTGGGGGCATTGCGCTTCGACGCGCTGTGGCACGCGTCCGTCGGGCGACGCTTGCGCTCGGATTGCGGGCGCAAAAACATTTTTGGCGCCGCCGGCCGTTCGCGCCGCCGTTTCAGCTCCGGCCGGCGCGAGGCGCAAGGACGGCGGCGCGCGGGATCGAATGCGCGTGGGGAAGACGCCGCGGAAGAGCCAAAGGATGTCCGGCCGATTCGGCACTTCGACGAGGAGCGCGGGCTACCGCTTCATGGTGGCGGTGTCCGTATTCGGGGTTGCGGCCGTCGCGCACGCCGAGCCGGGCGCCGAGTACCAGGTAAAGGCGTCCTATCTCTACAACTTCACGCAGTTCATCGAATGGCCCCGGGACGTTCTTCGCCCCGGCGCGCCGTTTCGCGCGTGCGTGGTGGGCGCCGCGCGCTTCGGCGACGCGCTGGGGGCGCTCGCGCGGGAGCGCGTCGGCGGACGTCCGATAGAGATCACGCCGCTCGAGCGCCCCGCGCAGGCGCGCGGACGCGGCTGCCATATGCTGTTCATCGATGCGAGCGAGCGGGAAGACGAGGTTCCTGCGGCGCGCGGCCTGCTCACCGTAGGCGAATCGCCGGGGTTCCTCGAGCGCGGCGGCCTCATCAACCTGGTCCAGGTCGACGGACAGATCCGGTTCGCGATCAGCAAACGCGCCGCGGAGCGCGCCGGTCTCACGGTGAGCGCGCAATTGCTGCAGCTTTCCGTCAACGCAGGAGGCGACTCGTGAGCCGCTCGCTGCGCCGTGCCTCGATCCGCTGGCGGCTGGTGGCCATCGTGTTTCTCGTGCTCGCGGTGAGTCTGCTGCTCGCGGGCGCAGGACTGCTGCTCTACGAACGCAGCGCGTTCGAGCGCGACCTCGAGCGGCGCATGAGGGTTCTCGCGGACGTCATCGGCGACAACAGCGTGGCGGCGCTCATGTTCAACGATCCGCAGACGCTCGCCGGCACGCTCGCGGCGCTGCGCAACGATCCGCGCATCGTGGCGGGCGGCCTATACGGAATCGACGGGCGCCTGCTCGCGCAGTACCGGCGCGCGGGGGCCGACGTCACGGCGCCGTCGGAGCCGCCGGTAATGCGCCCGAACCGCCCGACGTTCGCGCAGGGGATGGCGTCGATGCTGCGCCCGATCGAGCACAAGGGCAAGACCGCCGGCATCGTCTATCTCGTCGCCGATACCAGCGACTGGACGGAGCTCCTCGCGCGCTTCCTCGCGATGCTCGGCGCGCTGTTCGGTGCCGCGCTCGCGGTCGGAGTGCTCGTGTCGATCGGCTTGCAGCGCCTCGTTACCGGCCCGATCGCGGAGCTCGCCGCGCTCATGCGCCGCATCGGCCGCAGCCGCGAGGCGCAGCTGCGCGCGGTAAAGCGCAGCAACGACGAGATCGGCGTGCTGGTCGACGGGTTCAACGACATGCTCGACGAGATCGCCAAGGGCCGGGCCGAGCTCGAAGCGGCCCGCGCCGAGCTGCAAGAGCGCGTCGCGGCGCTCGATGCGGAGGTCGCCGAGCGCCGCCGGGCGCAGGCCGAGCTGCATCGTTCACGCGATCAGCTGCAGAGCTTCATCGACAATGCGCACGTCGGCCTCAACTGGCTCGCGCCCGACGGCACCATCGTCTGGGCCAACCGCTACGAGCTCGAGCTCTACGGCTACCGTCCCGAGGAATACATCGGCCGGGCGGCCGCGACGTTCCACGAAGACCCGCGCACGGTCGCCGACATGCTCGCCCGGCTCGGGTCGAGCGACGTGCTCGACGGCTACGAATCGCGCGTGCGCTGCAAGGACGGATCGCTGCGCGACGTGATCATCAACTGCAGCGTGCACCGCGAGAACGGGCGCCTGGTGCACGTGCGCTGCTTCACGCGCGACATCACCGCGCGCAAGCGCGCCGAGGAACGGCTGCGCCGCAGCGAGGAGCGCTATCGGACGCTCGTCGCCGCCACCACGTCCGTCGTCTTCGGCACCAATGCCGTGGGCCGCGTGACCGAGCGGCTGCCCTCGTGGGAGGAGTACACCGGCCAGGCGTGGCCCGGCTACGCCGGCGCGCGCTGGGCGCGGATGGTGCATCGCGACGACCGCCGGCGGCTGCGTGCGGCCTGGCTCCGCGCCACCCGCGAAGGCACCCTGTTCGAGGCGGAGGTGCGCATCTGGCACGCTCGCAGCGGCCGGCACCGCTACTGCCTCGCGCGCGCGGTGCCGCAGCGCCGGGCGGACGGTGCGGTGTACGAGTGGCTCGGCACGATGCTCGACATCGACGACCGCAAGCGCGCGGAAGAGCAGTTTCGCACGGCGATCGAGAGCGCTCCGAACGCGATGATCATGATCGACGAGATGGGTCGTATCGTGCTGGTCAACCGGCGGCTCGAGGCGCTCTTCGGCTACCGGCGCGAGGAGCTCCTCGGGCGCCCGATCGAGACGCTCCTGCCCGCGCGCGTGCGCCAGGTGCACCCGGCGCTGCGCGGCGAGTTCCTGCTCGCGTGCCAGGACGGCGCCGCCACCGAGCCACGCGAGATGTCGGGACGCCACCGCAGCGGCCGCGAGATCCCGCTCGAGGTCGGCTGCAGCGCGCTGCAGACCGAGGAGGGCGCGTTCTGCCTCGCCTCGATGATCGATATCACCGAGCGGCTGCGCGCGGAGGAGGAGCGCCGCCGCTACACCGCGGAGCTGCAGCGCAGCAACCGCGAGCTCGGACAGTTCGCCTACGTCGCGTCGCACGATCTGCAGGAGCCGCTGCGCGCGATGTCGGGGTGCGTGCAGCTCCTGGCACAGCGCTACCGCGACAAGCTCGATCCGCGCGCCAACGAGCTGATCGAGCACACCGTGAGCGGGGCGCTGCGCATGCAGGCGCTGATCAACGATTTGCTCGCCTACTCGCGCGTGAGCACGCGCGCCCGCCCGTTCGAGCCGTGCCGGCTCGATGAGCCGCTCAAGCAGGCGCTCGCGAACCTCGAGGCGTCGCTGAAGGAAACCGGGGCGACGGTGACTTACGATGCGCTCCCCACGGCGACTGTCGATGCGACCCAGCTCACGCAGCTGTTCCAGAATCTCGTCGGCAACGCGATCAAGTTTCACGCCGACCGCCCGCCGCGCGTGCACGTGAGCGTCCGCCGGCGCGGCAGCGCTTACCTCTTCGCCGTGGAGGACAACGGCATCGGCATCGAGCCGCAGTACATCGACAGGATCTTCGGCGTGTTCCAGCGGCTGCATACCCGCGGCAAGTGCCCGGGCAACGGCATCGGTCTCGCCATCTGCCGCAAGATCGTCGAGCGCCACAACGGACGCATCTGGGCGGAATCGGTGCCGGGGAAAGGTTCGACGTTCTACTTCACCCTGCCGGCGGGGACCGTGCACAATGAAGAGCAGTCCAGGCTTTACGGCAGCGGGCAGCACTGACGGCGGCGGCGCGTCGGTGGAGCGGTACACGCACGTGCTGCTCGTGGAAGACAGTCCGACGGACGCGATGATGGTGCGCGAGATTCTCGCGCAGGTGCGCGTGCGCGCAGTGCTGCACGTGGTCGACGACGGCATCGAGGCGCTGCAGTTCCTGCGGCGCGAGGAGCCGTACCGCGACGCGCCGCGCCCGGACCTCATCCTGCTCGACTTGCAGCTGCCGCGAAAGGGCGGCCAGGAAGTGCTCGGCGAGATCAAGTCGGACGAGCGGCTGCGCACGATCCCGGTGGTCGTCCTCACGAGCTCGCGCGAGACGCGCGATATCGCCGGCGCCTATCGCGCGTGCGCGAACTCGTACGTCGCGAAACCGATCGACTACCAGGAGTTCGCCGAGGCGGTGCGTCTGATCGAGCGGTTCTGGCTCGGGCTCGCGGTGCGGCCAGAGGAAGAGTGATGGAGCAGAAAGCGATCACGGTGCTGGTGGTCGAAGACAGCCCGACGGACGCGCTGCTGCTGCGCGAGGCGCTGCGCGATGAGCGCAGCCTGCAGATCCAGACGGCGCACGCGGAAACGCTGTCGGAGGCGCTGCGCTGCCTGCAGGAGCGCAGCTTCGATCTGATCCTGCTCGACCTCGGCCTCCCGGACAGCCAGGGCCTCGAAACCTTCGCGCGCATGCACGACCAGGCGCCGCAGGTTCCGATCATCGTGCTCACGGGCCTCGACGACGACGAGCTCGCGATTCAGGCGGTCAAGGAGGGGGCGCAGGATTTCCTGACCAAGGGGCGCGTCGATCGCTACTGGCTGGTGCGCAACATCCGCCACGCCCTCGAGCGGCATCAGATGTACCTCGAGATGCATGCGCTGTCGCTCACCGACGGCCTGACCGGGCTCTACAACCGCCGCGGCTTCGTCACGCTCGCGGAGCAGCAGCTGAAGGTCGCGCGCCATTCCCAGCGCGGGCTGATCCTCGTGTACGCCGACCTCGACCGGCTCAAGTACATCAACGACACGTTCGGGCATCCGGTGGGGGACGAAGCCATCGTGCGCACCGCCGAGATCCTCGAGCGCACGTTCCGTGCCTCCGACATCCTCGGCCGGATCGGCGGCGACGAATTCGCGGCGCTTGCCATCCGCGGGAGCGACGAGGCAGTACACGCGATCCCGCAGCGGCTGCAGAAGATCCTCGCCCAGCACAATGCCGCGACACCGCGGCCCTATCAGCTGTCGGTCAGCATCGGCGCCATGTACTTCGACCCGCGCCAGGAGCTGTCGATCGAGGACATGATGAAGAAGGCGGACGAGGCGATGTACCGGCAGAAGCGTCTGAAGCGCCGGCATTGAATCTCCCGGGATGCGGGTGCCGGCCGGCGTGCCAACCACGCAGTCCCGGGACATCCATTTTGCCTCCGGCCGGGCGGCTGCACGCGGTCGTCTCGTCGGATCGCTGGCGTTGCGCTCGCGGGTGATTGCGGCTAAAAGAACCTATGTCTAGCGCACGGACGAATTGTTCATGAAGTGGCTTCGAGCTCTCGTGGCGGCAGCAGTGCTCGGCACTGCGGGCCTGGCGCACGCGGATGAGATACGCATCGGCTACGTCGACTTGCGCCAGGTGTTGACCCAGAGCAACGCAGGTCAGCGCGTGAAGGGCGAGATCGAGAAGCTGATCGCCGAACGCCGCGCCTCCCTGAGGCGCGAGGAGCAGGCGATCAAGGACATGCAGCAGGCCTACGAAAAGGACAAGCTGCTGCTCTCCGAGAGCCAGAAGCAGGCCAAGCAGAAGGAGTTCGAGGAGAAGGTGCGGGCGTTCCAGCAGGCGCAGCTCGAAGCGCAGCGCGAGGTCGAGCGGCAGGAGCGCGAGTTCGCCCGCAGGACGATCCCGGAAGTGCGCGAGATCATCCGCGAGATCGCGCGCGAGCAGAAGTTGACGCTCGTGTTCGAGAAGAACGAAATGCCCGTGCTCTACGCCATCGACGGCCCCGATATCACCGATAGGGTCATTCAGCGCTTCAACGCGAGGAGCCGGACGACGCCCAAGCGCGGAAGCTGAGAGCGGGGCGGTCGCGACCGCTCCCGCGTCGCGGAATACTGCTTGACGAGGACGATGCCGCGATCGCGACGGCGAGATCATCGCCATCGCGCACAACCTCACGATCGCCGTGATCGCCGCAGGCTTGAAAACGCTCGAGCAGCGCGCGCTCCTGCGCGCACACCCCGGCGACATCATGCAGGGTCAATGCGTCGATGCCCCTCTGTCCGCCGCGGACTATGCCGCGTTGCGGCGCGAGCGCCCGGGTGTGCGGCTGTCGGTCGCGGTGCGTTCCGGCGGCCGGGCGACGCCGCCTGGCTGACGCAGGGGTGTGCCGCATGGGCGCAGGTCTGCTGCTGCGCTATGCTCCGTGCACGCGCCCATTCGAATTCCAATGAACAGTAGCGTCGTACTCCCGTCACCGGCGCCGGCAACGCGGCTGTGCGACGCCGCGACCGGCATCGATCCTGCGCTCGCGGCGCTCGCCGCGCGCATCGGCGCGGCGCACCTGGAGCAGCGGCTGGAGCGCGAGCGCGGGAACGAGCGGCGCGTACAGCGCGCGTTCGAGCGCTTTTTCTACGTCGACGGCCCGCTATCCGCCCACGCGGTCATCCGCACGAGCCTGCGCCTCGTCGGTCTGCACGGGCGCGCGCGGCGCAACGCCCGGGCACTCGTCGTGCGCACGCACGAGGTCCCCCTGCCGGGGCTGCCGCGCGCCTTCGACGGCTACACGATCCTGCACATCAGCGACCCGCACCTCGATCTGAGCGCGGACATCCCCGCCGCGCTCATCGAGCGCGTGCGCACGCTCGACTACGATCTGTGCGTGCTCACGGGCGACTACCGGACGCAGGTCTACGGTCCGTGGGAGCCGACGCTCGAGGCGATGTCGCGGGTACGGCCGCACCTCAAGCGCGAGGTCTACGCCGTGCTCGGGAACCACGACTCCCTTCGCATGGTGCCCGGTCTCGAGGCGCTGGACGTGCGGGTCCTGCTCAACGAGGCGGTGGAGATCCGCCGGGGAAGCGCGGTGCTCCACCTCGGCGGAATCGATGACGCCCATTTCTACCGGCTGCACGATTTCCCCCGGCTGCAGCGCACGATTCCGCCGGACGCCCCGGCGATCCTGCTGTCGCACACGCCGGAAGCGTATGCGGAGGCGGAAGCCGCCGGTTTCCGCCTGATGCTCGCGGGGCACACGCACGGCGGGCAGATCTGTCTGCCGGGCGGCATTCCGCTCATCACCGATGCGGACTGCCCGCGGCGCTACGCGCGCGGTTCCTGGCGCCACGGGCGGCTCATCGGTTACACCTCCGCGGGCTCCGGGAGCTCGATCGTCGACGTGCGGCTCAACTGCCCGCCCGAGGTGACGCTGCACCGCCTGCACGCGGCCTGAGGGGCGCGCATCCGGAAACGGGGCGGAGCGCGCAGATCAGCAGAACCCACGCGCTATCCCGCTTCCGATCGGTTGAAACGCCTGCCGCTCCCCGAAGCTGTACTCGGCGGCAGCGTGCTCAGTACGGCTGGTCCCGCAATCTCAGCTTGAACAGTACGCGCGAGACGGCGAGCTCGAGGATCACGAAGACGGCGACGAGGAGCGCAACTTCGCTCATCGCGAGACCGAGCGCCCCGCGTACCGCGAGCAGCGGGAACAGGCTCTCGGGAACCTGGTCGAGGCCGAACGCCTGGCTGCTCGGAGGCATGCCGAGGCGCCGCTTGACGAAGCTCGACGTCAGGTCGCCGAGCATGGCATAGAGCCCGACCGCGAACCCAATATAAGGATCGAGCCCGAGGGCGAGCGCCGCGAGCGGGGTGGCGCCGAGGGCGAGCGCCACGCCGCGCAGCGTTTTCGAGGGGCCGAACACCGGGCGCCCGTCGAAGAAGCGCGCGCCGCCGTCCAGCGCATGGGCGAAGCGCTGACGCAGCAGCCTGTGTCCGAGGATCGGGGCGCCGTTGGCGACGCCGAGAAGCAGCAGCAGCTTCAGGTGCAGCAGCAGGAGTTCGGCTTCTGGGCTCACGGGCGGCGGGCTCGCGGCAAACGCTCGCCGACGCGCTATGGGCTACCCGGATGCGCGCCGGATTCCGCCCGTATATCACGACGCGCGCCGGCGAGACAGGCCGGCGGCTATGACCCGGCTCCGGGAAATACGGTATCCTTGCGCGCCCGGTTCCCCGAGTTTCCGCAAGTTTCGATGGACGAACGCTATTTCCCCGAGAAAGTCGAGCAAGCGGCGCAAGCCTACTGGGAGTCGCACGCCACCTTCCGCGCGGTCGAGGACCCCGCGCGACCCAAGTACTACTGCCTGTCCATGTTCCCGTACCCCTCGGGGAAGCTCCACATGGGGCACGTGCGCAACTACACCATCGGCGATGTGATCGCGCGCCATCGACGGATGCGCGGCTTCAACGTGCTGCAGCCGATGGGCTGGGACGCGTTCGGGCTGCCGGCGGAGAACGCCGCCATCGCGAACCGGGTCCCGCCCGCGAAGTGGACGTACGACAACATCGCGTACATGAAGGGACAGCTCAAGGCGCTCGGGTTCGCGATCGACTGGTCGCGCGAGCTCGCCACCTGCCGCCCGGAGTACTACAAGTGGAACCAGTGGCTGTTCCTGCGCATGCTCGAGAAAGGGCTCGCGTACAAGACCACGGGCGTCGTCAACTGGGACCCGGTCGATCAGACCGTGCTCGCGAACGAGCAGGTGATCGACGGACGCGGCTGGCGCACCGGCGCGCCGGTCGAGAAGCGCGAGATCCCGATGTACTACCTGCGCATCACCAGGTACGCGCAGGAGCTGCTCGACGATCTCGAGAAGCTGCCGGAGTGGCCCGAGCGCGTGCGCGCGATGCAGACCAACTGGATCGGCAGGAGCGTGGGCGTGCGCTTCGCATTTCCCTATGAGCTCGACGGCCGTCAGGAGAAGCTCTGGGTCTTCACCACGCGTGCCGACACGATCATGGGTGTCACGTTCTGCGTCGTCGCCCCCGAGCATCCGCTCGCGGCGCACGCGGCGCGCGGCAACCCGCAGCTCGCCGCCTTCATCGAGGAGTGCAAGCGCGGCACGGTGATGGAGGCGGATCTCGCGACGATCGAGAAGAAGGGCATGCCGACCGGGCTCAACGTCACGCACCCGCTCACCGGGGAGCCCGTGCCGGTGTGGGTCGGCAACTACGTGCTCATGAGCTACGGCGAGGGTGCGGTGATGGCGGTGCCGGGTCACGACGAGCGCGACTTCGCGTTCGCGAGGAAGTACGGGCTGCCGATCAAGCAGGTGATCGAGGTGGCGGGCCAGACGTTCTCGACCGACGCCTGGCAGGAGTGGTACGCCGACAAGACGAACGGCCGCTGCGTCAACTCGGGCAAGTACGACGGCCTCGGGCACGAGGCGGCGGTGGAGGCGATCGCGGCCGACCTCAAGCGCCTCGGGCTCGGCGACAAGCACGTGCAGTGGCGCCTGCGCGACTGGGGCATCTCGCGCCAGCGCTACTGGGGCTGCCCTATACCTATTATTCATTGCGACCGCTGCGGCGACGTGCCGGTGCCGGACGATCAGCTCCCCGTCGTGCTGCCCGAGGACTGCGTCCCGGACGGCACCGGCAACCCGCTCGCCAAGCGCCCCGATTTCGTCAATACCACATGCCCCAAGTGCGGCGGCGCGGCGCGGCGCGAGACCGATACCATGGACACCTTCGTCGACTCGTCCTGGTACTACGCGCGCTACGCCTGTCCGGACAACGTCCGCGCCATGGTCGACGAGCGCGTGAAGTACTGGCTTCCGGTCGATCAGTACATCGGCGGCATCGAGCACGCGATCCTGCACCTGCTGTACTCGCGGTTCTGGACCAAGGTCATGCGCGACCTCGGGCTCGTGGAATACGACGAGCCGTTCACGCGGCTGCTGACGCAGGGGATGGTGCTGAACGACATCTATTACCGGAAGCCCGACTCCGGCCGCATCGTGTACTACAGCCCGGCCGACGTCGAAGTGAAGTACGACGACAAGGGCAACCGCATCGGGGCGGTGCTGAAGTCGGACGGCCAGCCGGTCGAGTGGGGCGGCCTCGGCACCATGTCCAAGTCGAAGAACAACGGCGTCGATCCACAGGCGCTGATCGAGAAGTATGGCGCGGACACCGCCCGCTTCTTCGTGATCTTCACGGCGCCGCCGGAGCACACGCTGGAGTGGTCCGACTCCGGCGTCGAGGGATCGTTCCGCTTCCTCAAGCGCGTCTGGAGCTTCGCCGTCGAGGCGCGCCCACTCGTCGAACCGAAGAGCGCCACCGCGCGCTTCGACTGGTCGCATGCGTCCGACGCGCTGCGCGCGGCGCGGCGCGAGATTCATCTCGCGCTCAAGCAAGCGAACATCGACTTCGCGCGCCTGCAGTTCAACACCGTCGCCTCGGCGGCGATGAAGATGCTGAACGCGCTCGAGAAGGTGCCGCGCCTGGACGAGGCCGGAACGCCGGCGGCGCGTGCGCTGGTGAGCGAGGGTCTCGGAATCCTGCTGCGTCTGCTCGCGCCGATCACGCCGCACGTCGCGCACGTGCTCTGGCGCGAGCTCGGCTACGGCGAAGACGTGTCGTCGGCGAGCTGGCCCGAGCACGACGAGGATGCGCTCGCGCAGGCGTCGATCGAGATCGTGGTGCAGGTCAACGGGAAGCTCCGCGGGCGCGTCGCGGTGCCCGCGCACGCGGGCGAGGACGAGGTGCGCGCGCTCGCGCTCGCGGACGCGGCCGTTGCGCGCCACGTCGGCGACAAGACCGTGCGCAAGACCGTCTACGTACCCGGCAAGCTGATCAACCTCGTGGTATGACTGCACCGAGGGGCGGCGCGCGCGGCGGCAGCGGCGGAAAGCTTCGACGCCCGATCCGCTTCGCGTTCCTCGCCCTCGTCGTCCTCAGCCTCTGCGCCTGCGGCTTCCACCTGCGCGGCACCGGCGGCCAGGCGGTGCTGCCGCCCGCACTCGCGAGCGTGCGCATCGCGGGCACCGGACCGCTCGAGTACGATCCGCTCG
The DNA here is from genome assembly GCA_036381895.1 of Burkholderiales bacterium. GTDB lineage: Bacteria > Pseudomonadota > Gammaproteobacteria > Acidiferrobacterales > Sulfurifustaceae > JACQFZ01. The sequence goes on from DASVBY010000036.1 coordinate 30,947, forward strand.
CCGAGGCGGTGCGGGAAGCGCTCGCCCGTGCGGGCGCCCGCATCACCGCGGCGGAGGATGCGCCGGCCATCGTGCTGCTCGGCGAGCAGGTCGCCACGCGCGTCGCCTCCGTTCGCGGCACGACCGGAAAGGCCGCCGAGTACTTGCTGCTCTATAGCGCCACGTTTCGCGTCGACGGCCCGCGGCCGATAGCGCCGCAAACCGTGCGGCTGCAGCGCGACTACTCGTTCGACCCGCAACAGGTGCTCGCGAAGGAGCAGCAGGAGCAGGAGCTGCTCGCGAACATGCGCCAGGAGGCGGCGCAGCAAATCGTGCGCCGCCTGGCACGGCTTTTCGCCCCGAACGCGCGCTGACGCCCGTTCCGCCACGCACCGCGGTTCCATCAATACTCATTATTCACACGCGCAGCGGGGCGATTGACCCGGATCAATGCCGGGCATCGGGCTCCGGGCTACCGTCATGATCGTGCGCAACAACGAAGCGAGGCGATCATGAAACCGCTGCACTGGCTGATGGCGATATTCCTGGTTCTCGGGCTGATCGCGCCCGCGCACGCCGCGAAGCGTGCGCCGCCCGCATCGTATCGCCCGGACGTCAGCTTCACGCTCAAGACCGCGGTGACGCAGGGCAAGCTCGCGTTCGTGGGCGTCGGCGGCGAGATCGACGGTGTCGTCAACCCGCCGCTGCACGTCGAGAAGAACGCGGTGGTGCAGATCGTGCTCGTGAACGGCGACGGCGCCATGCACGACATCGCGCTGCCCGACTTCAACGCCAGGTCGAACATGCTGCAGGGCAAGGATGCGAGCACGGCGATCGTGTTTCGCGCGACCAAGGCCGGTGAGTTCGTCTACATCTGCACCGTGCCCGGCCACCGCGCCGCGGGCATGGAAGGGCGGCTCGTGGTGAACGGGGTCCGGGCGCCGGTCGCGAAAGCGCTGCCGCGCGTGGCGCTCGACCCGGCGTCGGTGCCGCCGCCGCTCGGCCGCCGCGGCCCGCAGGAGGTGCGCATCGACCTCGAGACGGTGGAGCTCGAGGGCCGCATGGCCGACGGTTCGAGCTACCACTACTGGACCTTCAACGGCACCGTTCCCGGGCCGTTCCTGCGGGTGCGCGTCGGCGATACCGTCCACGTGACGCTGCGCAACAGGGCCGACAGCACCATGATCCATTCGGTCGATTTCCATGCCGTCACCGGACCCGGCGGCGGCGCGAGCGCGACCCAGACGACCCCGGGCGGCGAGACGAGCTTCACGTTCAAGGCGCTCAACCCCGGCCTCTACGTGTACCACTGCGCGACGCCGATGGTCGCGCACCACATCGCGAACGGAATGTACGGTTTGATCCTGGTCGAGCCGGAGGAGGGTCTCGCGAAAGTGGACCGCGAGTTCTACGTGATGCAGGGCGAGCTCTACACGCGCGCACCGCTCGGGCAGCTCGGACCGCAGGAGTTCAGCGTCGACAAGCTGCTCGCCGAACGCCCCGAGTACTTCGTGTTCAACGGCGCCGTCGGTGCGCTCACGAAGGAAACTGCGCTCAAGGCGAAAGTCGGCGAGACGGTGCGCATCTACTTCGGCGTCGGCGGCCCGAACTTCGTCTCCTCGTTCCACGTGATCGGCGAGATCTTCGACCGCGTGTACGATCAGGCGGCACTCACCGCGGCGCCGCAGACCGACGTCCAGACGACGCTCGTTCCGGCGGGCGGCGCGGCCGTCGTCGAGTTCAAGCTCGACGTGCCCGGGCGCTACATCCTGGTGGATCACGCGCTCTCGCGCCTCGAGCGCGGCCTCGCCGCGGTGCTCGAGGTGACGGGACCCGAAGACCCGGGGATATTCAAGGCGGATCACGTCAATACCGCCGGCCATTGAGCGGCCGCACGCGCGGCGCCCGGGGGCGGCCGGGCTCCGCGCGCCCTTCCCCGCCCCGAACCGGGCGCGAGCGGGTACAATTCGTCCGTGCAGCTCAGCGCCGAACAGCTTCCCGCCCACCTCAAGCGCGGCCTCGCGCCGCTTTATTTCCTCTCCGGCGACGAACCGCTCGGCGCCCAGGAATGTGCGGACGCGATCCGCACCGCCGCCGCGGCGGCCGGCTACGGCGAGCGCAAGGTGTACACCGTCGAGAGCGGGTTCGACTGGGACGCGTTCTACGCGGAGCTGCGGGAACGCTCGCTCTTCGCCGAGCGCCGGTTGATCGAGCTGCGGCTGCCGGGCGGCAAGCCCGGGGAGCAGGGCGCGAAGGTCCTGGCCGAGATCGCGGCCGATCCGGCGCCCGATGTCGTGCTGCTCGTCACGAGCGGCAAGCTCGACAAGCAGGCGCGCGCCGCGAAGTGGGCCGCGGCGCTCGAGCGCGCGGGTGTGGCAATCACGCTCTATCCGGTCGACGCGCGGCAGCTGCCGGCCTGGATCGAGCGGCGCATGCGCGCCCGCGGCCTCGTCCCCGGCCCCGACGTGGCCCGGATGCTCGCCTACTACACCGAGGGCAACCTGCTCGCCTGCGCGCAGGAGATCGAAAAGCTCACGCTGCGCGGCCTCACCACCGTCAGCACCGATGACATCGCCGGCGATCTTGGCGACAATGCCCGGTTCACCGTGTACGCGCTCGCGGACGCGGCGCTCGCCGGCGATGCGCGGGCGGCGCTGCGCATACTGCGCGTCCTCGCGGCGGAAGGCGAGTCGCCGGTGCTCGCGGTCTGGGCGCTCGCGCGCGAGGTGCGCGATCTCACCCGCATGGCGCAGGCGGTCGCGGGCGGACGCGGCGTGGCGCAGGTGCTCGACGATTTTCGCGTCTGGCCGCGGCGCCGGCCGCTGGTGCAGAAGGCGCTCGCACGCCTGTCCGTGCCGGCGTGCCACGACCTCGTGCTCGCGGCGGCGCGCGCCGATCGGGTGGCGAAAGGCCGCCGCGCGGGCGATGTCTGGCTCGAGCTGGAAAACGTGGTGCTCGCGTTGAGCGGTCGCCCCGGCGCCGTGTTCGACGCGAGCCGGGAGTACGCATGAGCGTCGCAACGACCGCTACGACTACGACCTCCATCGACGAATACATGCACCGCGTCGGCGCGCATGCGCGCGCCGCGGCGCGCGAGATGGCGCGCGCCGAAACGGCGGCGAAGAACGCGGCGCTGCTCCAGGCGGCGGCCGAGATCGAGCAGGCCATGGACCGGCTGCTCGCCGCGAACCGCGAGGACGTCGAGGCCGGGCGCGCGCAGGGCCTCGATGCGGCGTTTCTCGACCGGCTCGCGCTCGACCCGTCGCGCGTGCGGCTGATGGCCGAGGGGCTGCGGCAGATCGCGGCGCTGCCCGACCCGATCGGCGAGATCACCGACCTGCGCTACCGCCCGAGCGGCATCCAGGTGGGGCGGATGCGCGTGCCGCTCGGCGTGATCGGCATCATTTACGAGTCGCGGCCGAACGTGACCGCGGACGCGGCCGGCCTGTGCCTCAAGTCCGGCAACGCCGCGGTCCTGCGCGGCGGCAGCGAGGCGCTGCGCTCGAATCAGGCGATCGCGGAATGCATGCACGCGGGGCTCGCGCACGCCGGCCTCCCGCGGGAGGCGGTACAGCTCATCGCCACCGCGGATCGCGCCGCCGTCGGGCGACTCATCACGATGAAGGAGCACATCGACGTGATCGTGCCGCGCGGCGGCAAGAGCCTGATCGAGCGCATCAGCCGTGAAGCGACGATTCCGGTGATCAAGCACCTGCACGGCATCTGCCACGTGTACATCGACGACAGAGCCGATCTCGACAAGGCGGTGCGCATCGCCGTCAACGCCAAGTGCCAGCGCTACGCCGTGTGCAACGCCATGGAGACGCTCCTCGTCGCCCGGGGAATCGCCGAGCGCGTTCTGCCGGTGCTCGGGCGGATATACCGGGAGCGGGGAGTGGAGCTGCGCGGCTGCGAGATTGCGCGTCGCATCCTGCCCGATATCGCGGCGGCTACCGAAGAGGACTGGGCGACCGAATACGAGGCACCGATCCTCGCGATCCGCGTGGTCGAGGATCTGGACGCCGCCATCACGCACATCGCCACGTACGGCTCGCAGCACACCGACGCCATCGTGACCGAGGACTATACCCGCGCGCGCCGCTTCCTGCGCGAGGTCGACTCGAGCTCGGTAATGGTCAACGCCTCGACGCGCTTCGCCGACGGCTTCGAGTACGGGCTCGGCGCCGAGATCGGCATCTCGACCGACAAGCTGCACACGCGCGGTCCGGTCGGCCTCGAAGGCCTGACGTCGCAGAAGTACGTGGTGCTCGGCGACGGCCACGTCCGCGAATAGGAGCGAAGGTCGAGGGTGAAAGGCTCGCGCCTCGCAGAACGGCCAGGTCGGGGCCAGGTGCGTCGTTCCGTGCCGCGCGCGCCGCGCCGGGTTGCGCGCGACCGATGATCGGGCTGCTCGGCGGCACCTTCGATCCGGTGCACTACGGGCACCTGCGGCCGGCGCACGAGGTGTGCCGCCGCCTGGCGCTGGCGGAGCTGCGGCTCGTACCGGCGGCGCAGCCGCCGCATCGCCGCCCGCCGCTCGCAACCCCGGAGCAGCGGCTGCGGATGGTGGAGCTCGCCGTTGCCGAGTTCCCGGGGCTCGTCGCGGACGACCGCGAGGTGCGCCGCGGGGGTGTGTCCTATACCGTACCCACGCTCGAGGCGCTGCGCGCCGAGCTCGGGCCGCGCGTGCCGCTTTGTTTCGTGCTCGGCGCGGATGCGTTCGCAGGACTTCCGTCCTGGCACCGCTGGGAGGCGCTGTTCGAGCTTGCGCACCTCGTCGTGATGGAGCGACCCGGTGCACCGTTGGTCCGCGAGGCCTTGCCGGTGTGGGCGGCGTCGCGCCTGTGCGCCTCGCCCGATGCGCTCGCCGGCCGCCGGTCCGGGAGCATCGCGCTCCTGCCCGTGACCCAATACGACATTTCCGCGACGCGCCTGCGGGAGATCATCGCCCGCGGCGGCACGCCGTCGTTCGACGAAATCCCGCGCGCCGTCTGGGAGTACATACAACGCCACAACCTCTACCGGAGTACCGCCGCCTGATGCGTCCGACGCAACTGCGCAAACTGATCCTCGATGCCCTCGACGACGCCAAGGCGCGCGACGTGGTCGTGCTCGACCTGCGCAAAGTGGCGATGTTCACCGATTACATGATCATCGCGACGGGTACCTCGAGCCGCCACGTGGTCGCCGCGGCCGACAACGTGGTCGAGCGCCTGCGCGATCAGGGACGCAAGCCGAGGGGGATCGAAGGCATGGAGGCGGGCGACTGGGTGCTGCTCGACTTCGGCGACGTGGTGGTGCACGTCATGCGCGCGCAGACGCGCGCCTTCTACAACCTCGAGAAGCTCTGGAGCGAAGCGAAGCGCGTGCGCGGGTGAGGCGCCGCCGCGGCCGGTCGCGGCCTCGATCGGCGCCTCGATCTCGTCGGCCGCCCGCGCGCCCTTCTGTGCGCGACTTCGCGCTCTCGGCGGCGACGACACTGAAGCGGCGTTCGTGCTCGCGTGCGGCTCCCATCGAGGCCATGAGCGGCCGCGCGCAGTACCGCCCGCGAGGCGCGCGTCAGGGTGCGGGCGTCGAATAGCGCGCGTGAATGGCGTCGATCTCGGCGAGCGTCTCCGCGTCGAGCGTGAGCTTCACGCTATCGATGTTGCGCTGGAGCTGCTCGAGCGCGGTGGCGCCGATGATCGTCGCGGCGACGAACCAGCGCTGACGGACGAACGCGAGCGCCATCTGATCGAGCGGGAGGCCGCGGCGGCGCGAGAGCGCGGCGTATTCGGCCACGGCGGCAGCGACGGCGGGACGGGAGTTGCGCGGCTGGAAATCCGGGAACAGCGTGAAGCGCGCGTTCTCGGGCCGGGCGCCGTCGAGGTACTTGCCGCTCAACCGTCCGCCCGCGAGCGGGCTGTAGGCGAGGAGCGGTACGCGTTCGCGGAAGCTCGCCTCGGCGAGGTCGGTGTCGAACTGGCGGCTCACGAGGTTGTAGACGTTCTGGATCGACGCCGGCCGCGGAAGCCTGTGCTGCTCGGCGAGCCAGCAGAAGCGCGCGAGCCCCCAGGCGCTCTCGTTCGAGAGCCCGTAGTAACGGATTTTGCCTTCGCGGATCAGCTCCGCGAACGCCTCGATCTGCTCGAGGATCGGGACCGTTTCGCGCTCGCGCCGCGGGTTGAACTCGCTCGCGCCGAACATCTGCACGTTCCGGTCCGGCCAGTGAATCTGGTAGAGGTCGATGTAGTCCGTCTGCAGGCGCGCGAGGCTGCCCTCGACCGCTTCCCGGATGTTCGCGCGGTTGAGTGCGGTCTTGCCGCCGCGCAGCCAGTCGCGCCGCCCGGGGCCGGCGATCTTTGTGGCGATGACCAGCCGCTCGCGCGCCTGCCGCTTGAGCCAGTTGCCGAGGTAGCGCTCGGTGCGGCACGCGGTCTCGGCGCGGGGCGGCACCGGATACATTTCGGCCGTATCGATGAAGTTGATGCCGTGCGCGACCGCGCAGTCGAGCTGCGCGTGCGCCTCGGCTTCGGTGTTCTGCTGGCCCCACGTCATGGTTCCGAGGCACAGCTGCGAAACGTGCAGATCCGTTTCGCCGATCCGGTTGTACTGCATCGGCGTTCCCCTTCGGTTTCCAGCGCGGTTCAGCGCCCGGCCGGCAGGCGCAAGGTGAACAGCGGACTCAGCGTCTGGCGTATCTCGGCGATGCTCACGTGCTCGGCCATTCCCGGGTAGGACCAGCGCAGACAGGTGAGGCGGTACACATCGGGCTCGGCGGGCGACTGCAGGTCCATGCGCGTGAGGTAGGAAAAGACCGGCACGCCGCCTTCCGGCTCGCCGCCCGCCTGTGCGTAAAGGCCGAACGACAGCCCCGCCAGCTGCAGCCCGTCGAGCGCCGAATAGTTGCCGTCGAAGCGGTACTGGCGGGCGCCCGTGACTGTGATCTCGTGCGGTTGCACGGTGCGCGCCGCCTCGATGCGCGTGTACAGCTCGAACTTGCAGAACGGGTCGTAGGCGCGCACCTGGTTCATCGGAACGACCCGCCCGTTCTGCACGTGCAGGCTCACTTGTCCGGGTGCGAAGGACAGCGGCTGATTGAGCGCGAGGCGCGTGCCGGCGGGGACGACATAGTAGGGCGAGCCGACGTCGCCCTGGTACGACTGGCAGGCGGCGACGAGCAGCAGGGCGAGCGAGGGAAGAAGGATTCTGGCACGCATTCCGCACCTCCTTGGCCGTACCATTATAGCGGGGGCCGGCAGCCGAAGGATGCCGCTGCCTCGCCGAGCAGGGAACGCGGCCGCCGGGCGCGAGGCATTAGGCATGGATAGAATGGCCATGGATTCTCCGAGGCACGCGGTAAATGCGGGTGCTCCTCCTCGCCGTTGGAACGCGCATGCCCGCCTGGGTGCAGGCCGGCTTCGACGACTATGCGGCGCGGCTGCCGCCGCAGCTGCGTCTCGTGCTGCGCGAGATTCCGGCGGGTCGCCGCACCAAAGGCGCGGATCTCGCGCGCGTCGCGCGCGAGGAGGGCGAGCGCCTGCTGGCCGCAATCCCGCCGCGCGCGCGGGTAGTCGCGCTCGACCGCGAGGGCCGGGCGCTGTCGACCGAAGCGCTCGCGGCCGAGCTCGAGCGGCAGCTCGGCCGGGGCGAGGATCTCGCGCTCCTCGTCGGCGGTCCGGAAGGCCTCGCCCCCGCCTGCCTCGCGCGCGCCGCCGACCGCTGGTCGCTCTCGCGCCTGACGTTCGCGCACCCGCTGGTGCGCGTGATCGTGGCCGAACAGATGTATCGCGCGTGGAGTATCGTCAACAACCTTCCGTATCACCGCTGACGCCGATGCTCTATCTCGCCTCCGCTTCGCCGCGCCGCCAGGAACTGCTGCGTCAACTCGGGCTGCGCTTCGACGTTATAGTTCCGGAAGTTCCGGAAACGCCCGCACCCGGCGAGGACGCGCGCGCGTACGTGACCCGTTTGGCGCGCGCGAAAGCCGAGCGCGGCCTGGCACTCGTGCGGGCCCGGGGGCTGCCCGAGGGTGCCGTGCTCGGTGCCGATACGGAGGTGGTGCTCGACGGCGAAATTCTCGGCAAACCGCGCGATCGCGCGCATGGGCTCGCCATGCTCGCGCGGCTGTCCGGCCGCACACACGAGGTGTTGACCGCCGTTTGTCTTCTCCATCAGGATGCCAGGCACGAGGCGCTGTCGGAGAGTCGGGTGACCTTCGGGCCGATCGCGCCGGCGGATTTCGAACGGTACTGGGCGACCGGCGAGCCGGCCGGCAAGGCGGGCGGCTACGCGATTCAGGGGCGGGCGGCGGCGTTCGTCGAGCGGATCGAGGGCAGCTACTCCGGAATCGTCGGGTTACCCCTGTATGAAGTTGCACAGCTGCTCAAGCGGATCGAGGCCTAGCGGCGCGGCAGAGGGCGAGGCGGGGAAGTCGCGAATGCACTTGACGTGCATTCGCGCCGTCGAGCGCCCGCACATGGACGTGTGGGCCGGGGCCGAGCGGAGCCGCGGGGCGGCGCCAGGGACGGCTGGAAGAATCGCAGCACGCCGCAGGCCATGAGCGAAGAGATCCTCATCAATGTCACGCCGCAGGAGACGCGCGTCGCCGTGATCGAGAACGGCGTGCTGCAGGAAGTCCACATCGAGCGCGCCCGCAACCGCGGCATCGTCGGCAACATCTACAAGGGACGCGTGGCGCGCATCCTGCCGGGAATGCAGGCGGCGTTCGTGGAGATCGGGCTCGAGCGCGCCGCGTTCCTGCACGTTGCCGATATCCGCGCATGGCCGGAGAACGGCGTGCGCGCCGCGCCGTTCGAAACCGTCGGCACGAACGCCATCGCCCGCGCGCCGCAGGGGGCGCCCGCGACGGCGCCGCGCATCCACGAGCTGCTCCACGAGGGGCAGGAAATCGTGGTGCAGGTGGTGAAGGATCCGCTCGGAAGCAAGGGTGCGCGGCTCACGACGCAGATCACGCTCCCCGCGCGCTACGTCGTGTTCATGCCGCACACGCGCCACATCGGCGTGTCGCAGAAGATCGGCGACGAGCAGGAGCGCGAGCGTCTGCGCGCGCTCATGCGCGCCGCGGTCGGCGACGGCGACGAGGGCGGCTACATTCTGCGGACCGCGGCGGAGACCGCGACCGAGCAGGAGATCAGGAACGACATGGCGTACCTGCGGCGGGTCTGGGCCGCGTGCCAGGAGCGCGCCCGCAGCGCCAAGCCCGGCGAGCTGATCCACGAGGACTTGAGTCTGCCGCTGCGCGCCATGCGCGACCTCGTGCGCGACAACGTCGAGAAGATCCGCATCGACTCGCGGGAGACCTACCAGAAGGCGCTCGAGTTCGCCGCCGAGTTCATTCCCGAGGTCGCCGATCGCATCGAGTACTACCCGGGCGAGCGGCCGATCTTCGACCTCTACGCGGTCGAGGACGAGATCCAAAAGGCGCTTGCGCCGAAGGTGCTGCTGAAGAGCGGCGGTTATCTCGTCATCGACCAGACCGAGGCGATGACCACGATCGACGTCAACACCGGCGCGTTCGTGGGGCGCAAGAATCTCGAGGACACGCTGTTCAAGACCAACCTCGAAGCGGCCCAGGCGATCGCGCGGCAGCTCCGGCTGCGCAACCTCGGCGGCATGATCATCGTCGACTTCATCGACATGGAGGACCTCGATCACCGGCGCTCGGTGCTGCGCGCGCTCGAGAAGGCGCTCGCGCGCGACCGCACCAAGGTGCACATGACCGAGATGTCCCCGCTCGGACTGGTCGAGCTGACGCGCAAGCGCACCCGCGAGAGCCTCGAGCGCGTCCTGTGCCAGCCGTGCCCGGTATGTCAGGGGCGCGGCACGCTCAAGACGCCGCAGACGGTGTGCTACGAGATCTTCCGCGAGATCCTGCGCGAAGCGCGCCAGTTCGGCGCCGACGAGTACCTGGTCGTCGCCTCGCAACCGGTGATCGATCTCCTGCTCGACGAGGAGGCGGAGAGCCTGCTGCGGCTGCAGGAGTTCATCGGCCGCCCGATCCAGCTCAAAGTCGAGCCGCTGTACCATCAAGAGCAGTACGATGTGGTGCTGCTCTGAGCGGACGGCGGCGCCAACGGCCCGCATCGTGCCGGGGGCGGGCTGATCGCCGTGAAGCACGACGCATCGCGAAGCGCCTCCGAACCGGCGCCTGTCCCGGGCGCGAGCCGCGCCTCCCGGCCGCGCCGCTACGTCCGCTACCTCGTGTTCGCGCTCGCGCTCGCCGGCCTCGCCGCCGCTGCGCTCTATGGCGCGGCGCGCATGTACCTGCCGGCGGTGCTCGCGCGCAAAGGCGACGTCGAAGCGCAGCTGAGCGCGGCGCTGCAGCGACCGGTACGGATCGGGCGCCTGGAGATCGCCTGGGACGGCCTCAATCCGGGCGTACGGGCATGGGATGTGGTCGCGTACCGCGGCGACGGGGGGCCGGCGGCACGCATCGCGAAGCTGCGCGTGAGCTTTGCGCCCTTGCCGCTGCTCGCCGGGCGTCTCGAGATCCACCGGCTCGTGCTCGTGCGGCCGTCGCTCTCGCTGGCACGTCGGGCGGACGGGACCATCGGTATCGCCGGCTTCGAGCGCCGGGAGGATGGGGCCGGGCCGGGCGCGGCGCTCGCCTGGATGCTGGCGCAGCGCCGCCTCGTCGTCCGCGACGGGGAGCTCGACTGGTCGGACGCGCTCGATCCCGAGGGGGCGATCCGCATCTCCGGCATCGAGCTCTGGCTCGCGAATGCCGGCGAGCGCCACCGGCTCTTCGTCACGGCCGACTTTCCGCCCGCCCTTTGCGCCGACTGCCGGCTGCGCGCCGATGTGAGGGGCGCACCGGGCGCCGGACCTTGGGGCGGCGAGATTTCCCTGCGCGCCCAGGGGCTTCGGCTCGAAGCGCTCCCGCTCGTGGTGCGCGAGCGCATCGGCGGCGCGGTGCGCGGGCAGGTCGACGCGGAGCTGGCGGCGACGGTCGACGCCGGCCGGCTCGCGCGGGTGCAGGGCACGTTGAGCGCAGCGCAGCTCGAGCTTCCCGGGGCGGCGCGCGGCACGCCGCTCGCCGCGCAGCGCATCGCGGGACAGCTCGACTGGGAGCGCTCGGCGGCCGGCTGGCAGCTCGAGCTCTCGCGCCTGACGCTCGGGCTCACGCGTGCCCCCTGGTTCGCAGGGGAGGTGCGTCTCGAGCGCCGCGGCGCGGAGACGATCCTCCAGGCGGAACACATCGACCTCGACGATGTCACCGCTTTCGCGCGGCGCCACGCCGCGGAATCGCTGGCGCTCGCCCGCTGGGCCGAGATCGGGCCGGGCGGCCGCGTGCTCGAACTCTCGGCGCGGCTGCGCGGGCCGCTCGCCGCACCGACCGACTACGCGCTCGAAGCGCGGCTCGAGCGCGTCGGTACGGCCGCGCACGCGCGCCGGCCGAGCGCGGCCGGCATCAGCGGCCGGCTGGTCGCCGCGGCGGACGGCGGACGATTCGAGCTCGATGCGACGAACGTATCGGTGCAGCTGCCGACGGTCTTTCGGGCGGCGCTCACGGCGACGCGCGCACGCGGTTCGCTGCGATGGCGCAGAACCGATTCGGCGTGGCATCTCGACGGGGCCGATCTGTACGTCGACAGCCCCGACGGCAAGGGCAGTGGCACGCTGCGGCTGGTGGTCCCGTTCGACCGCGCGCGCTCGCCGGTCCTCACCCTGCGGGTCGATTTTCGCGACGGCAACGGCGCCCACGCCCGGCGCTACTTCCCGGCGCGGCGGCTGCCGCCGAAGGTGCTCGCATGGATGGAGTCCGCCTTCCTCGGCGGCCACGTGATCTCGGGCCGCTTGATCTACGACGGCCCGATCCGCGCGTTTCCCTTCGAGAAGGGTGAGGGGCGCTTCGAGCTGCGCGCGACCGTACGCGACGCCGTTTACCGCTACCTCCCGGGCTGGACGCCGCTCACGAACGCGCAGGCCGAGGTGGCGATCGACGGCGCCGATGCGATCATCACGGGACAGGGCCGGATCGGCGCGCTCGCCGCCCACGACGTGCGCGTGGAGGTGGCGCGTCCGTTGGGCGAGGCGCGCCGCGTCGTGCGTGTCACGGCCCAGGTGGACGGACCCGTCGCCGAAACGGTACGGATCCTGCGCGCGGTCGACGATCCGCACGCGCGGTGGCGCGAGCTCCTCGCCGCCCTCGGGCACGCCTCGGGCATCGGCGGGCTCGCGCTCGATGTGCGCGTCCCGCTCGGGAGCGGCCGGCCCACGTTCGACGCGGAGTATCGCTTCGAGAATGCGGCGTTCAAGCTCGCGAGCGGCAGCGGGATCGATGCGGCGAGCGGCACGGTGCGCATCGGCGAGCGCGGGCTGCGCGCGGCGCGCGTGCGCGCCACGCTGTTCGGCGGTCCGCTCGAGGTGACGGCGGCCACCGAAGGCGACGCGCTGCGGGTTCGGGCGCACGGGCGCGCACAGGCGAGCGAGCTCGCGCGCGGACGCGGCGCGCTGGCGGCGCGCCTGACGGGCGCGCTTCCATGGTCGCTCGAGTGGGAGCGGAGCGCGGGCATCCCGGCATTTCGCTTCGAGGCCGATCTGCGCGAGCTGCGCAGCCGGCTCCCGCCGCCGCTCGCCAAGTCCGAGGGCGGCGGCGCCGAGCGGCTGCGCATCGCGACCGTGAGCGGCGAGGGAGATGCGCTCGTCGTCGCGCTCGATGCGCTGCCGCTCGCAAGCGGCACGTTCGCGCTCGTGCGCGACGCGCGCGGCTGGCGTTTCGAGAGGGGGCGCCTCGATCTCGGCCGGCCCGCCGCACCGCTGCCCGAAGCTCCGGGCCTCGCGGTCGGCATCAGCGCCGAGGAGCTCGACATCGATGAATGGCTGCCGCTCCTGAGGGCCGGCGCCGGGGGGCTCGCGCCGCCGGTTCCCGTGAACGTGGTTTCGGCGGACATCCGCCGTCTCGGCCTGCTCGGTCGCGACTGGGGACGGGCCCTGGTGCACGTCGTGCGCCATGGCAATGTGTGGCGCGCGGTGCTCGACGCGGAGGCGGCAACCGGGGAGCTCGTCTACGCGCCGGCCGAAAATGCCCCGGCGCGGGTACGGCTCGATCTCGCCCATTTGCGGCTCGCCCCGCGGCGTCAGGGGGCGCCGGACGGACCGGACGCCGGGGGAGGCGATCTGCCCGATCCGCGGCGCCTGCCGATCGTGGAGTTGCATGCGGGGTCGTTCGAGTACCAGGGACGTCGTCTCGGGACGCTCGCCTTCAGCGCTCGCCCGCAGCCGCAGGGCTGGCGCATCGAGCGTTTCGAGCTGACCCGACCCGAGACGCGCGTTGCGGCGCAGGGCTACTGGCGGCACGCCGGCGGGCGCGATGCGAGCGAGATTGCGCTCGAGCTCGAGAGCGAAGATCTCGGCACCGCACTTGCCGCGTGGGGCATGCCCGGGCAGCTCTCGGGCGGCAAGTTCGACGTGCGCGCGGAGCTCAATTGGCCGGGGCCGCTATTCGGGCCGACGCTGGCGGGGCTCGGCGGGAGAGTCGAGATTGCGGGCGAGAAGGGCCGGTTCCTGCAGTTCGATCCCGGTGCGGCACGCCTGTTCGGGCTGCTCGATCTGCGGGCGATCGGCCGCTACCTCACGCTCGACTTCAGCCCCGCATTCGGCAAGGGTTATGCCTTCGACACCATGGAGGGAATTCTCACGATCGAGCGGGGGGATGTCTCGACCAGCCGCTTCGCCGTCGCCGGCCCGCAGCTCAGCCTCAGCGTAATCGGCCGGGTGGGCCTGGCGGCGGAGGATTACGATCTCATTCTCCAGGCGAGCCCGCGCATCGGCGATACGCTCACGCTCACGAGCTGGGGCCTGTTCGGGCCGCAAGCCGCGGCCGCCGTCTATGCCCTGCGCAAGCTCTTCAAGCGGCAGATCCAGGAGAGCACGCGGGCGGCCTACCGCATCGTCGGCTCCTGGGACAATCCGGTCATTACCCGCCTGACACGCGAGCCGGCGAAGGGAGCCGGCGCCGACCAGCCCTCCGGCCGGCCGCCCTAGGCGGCTATGGTATTCTTTCACTTTCCCTGGTCCGTCGAACCCCACCCGTTCATGACCCTTGTGGCCGCCCTACAGATGACCTCCGGGAACCGCGTGGAAGCGAACCTGGAGCAGGCAGAACGGCTCATCGCCGAGGCGGCCGAACGGGGGGCCCGGCTCGCCGTGCTGCCCGAGAACTTCGCCCTCATGGCCGGAAGCGACGCCGAGCGGCGCGCCGCCGCAGAGCCCGACGGCCGGGGGCCGATCCAGGACTTCCTGGCGGCTGCGGCGCGGCGCCATGGTCTCTGGCTGGTCGGGGGCACCATCCCGCTGCAGGCCCCCGCGGGAAAGGTGTACGCCGCGTGCCTGCTCTACGATGCCCGCGGCGAGCGCGTGGCGCGCTACGACAAGGTGCACCTCTTCGACGTGCAGCTCGGAAACGGCGAGCAGTATTTCGAGTCAAACGGGATCGAGGCGGGGGGAAGCCCGGTCGTCGCTCAAACCCCCTTCGGGAGCATCGGTTTGAGCGTGTGCTACGACGTTCGCTTTCCGGAGCTCTACCGCCGCCTGATCGACCAGGGCGCGGAGATTCTGGTCGTACCCTCCGCGTTCACCGCCTATACCGGACGCGCGCACTGGGAAACTCTCGTGCGGGCGCGGGCGATCGAGAATTCGGTTTATGTCGTGGCTGCCGCGCAGACGGGGCGCCACCCGAACGGACGGGAAACGCACGGCGACAGCATGATCGTCGGTCCGTGGGGCGAGGTGATCGCTCGTCTGCCGCAGGGCTCGGGCGTCGTGCTGGCACAGTGCGAGCTCGGGCAGGTGCGCCAGGTGCGCCGCCAGCTGCCGAGCATCGAGCACCGCCGGTTCCGGTAACACCTCGCCGACTGAGCCGTCCGTTCCCTTGCTCGCGTCGACGCAAGGGCGGCTGCATCCTGGCGGCCCAATGGGCCCGCGGCCGCGGACAACGGTACGCAAACTTCTTGCAGGAGAGCACGTTGGACACTTCAACGCATCTCGTGGAACAGGCCCGCAAGTCCCTGCTCGAGCCGGCCGGGCTCGGCGACGCCGAGCTCGCACGCCTGATCGGCACGCTCATGAGCGGGCGGATCGATCACGGCGATCTCTACTTCCAGTACAGCCGGCACGAATCGTGGTCGCTCGAAGAAGGTCAGGTGAAGTCGGGCGCGCACAGCATCGAATCGGGGGTGGGCGTGCGTGCGGTGGCCGGGGAGAAATCGGGCTTCGCCTACTCGGACGATCTGGTCCTGCCGGCGCTGCTCGAGGCCGCCGGCGCCGCGCGCGCGATCGCGGCACAAGGGGGCGAGGTGCGCGCCCCGGTCCGGTGGCGCAGCGGCGAGGGGCTGCGGCTGTACTCGCCGTCCGATCCGATCGCGAGCCTCGACGACCGGAAGAAAGTGGCGCTGCTCGAGCGCATCGAGCGCGAGGCGCGCGCCCAGGATCCGCGCGTGAAGCAGGTGATGGCGAGCCTCTCGGCGGTGCACGAAGTGATCCTGATCGTGCGCAGCGACGGCGTGCTCGCAGGCGACGTGCGTCCGCTGGTGCGCGTCAACGTGACGGTGATCGCGGAAGCGGGCGGGCGGCGCGAGATGGGCAACGCCGGCGGCGGCGGACGCTTCACCTACCAGGAGCTGCTCGAAGGCGACACGGTGGCCGGCTACGCGCGCGAGGCCGTGCGCCAGGCGCTGGTCAACCTCGAGGCGGCACCGGCGCCGGCGGGCGAGATGACCGTCGTGCTCGGTCCCGGCTGGCCGGGGATCCTGCTCCACGAGGCGATCGGCCACGGACTCGAGGGCGACTTCAACCGCAAGGGCACCTCGGCTTTCGCCGGCCGCATCGGCAGCCGCGTCGCCGCCCCCGAGGTGACGGTGGTCGACGACGGCACGCTCGCGGGGCGGCGCGGTTCGCTCAACGTCGACGACGAGGGCACGCCCACGCAGCGCACGGTGCTCATCGAGAACGGCGTGCTCGCGGGCTACATGCAGGACCTCATGAACGCGCGGCTGATGGGCGTGGCCCCGACCGGCAACGGCCGGCGCGAGTCGTACGCGCATCTGCCGATGCCGCGCATGACCAACACCTACATGCTCGCCGGCCGGCACGATCCGCAGGAGATCATCGCGTCGGTCGACCACGGCCTCTACGCCGTCAACTTCGGCGGCGGACAGGTGGACATCACGTCCGGCAAGTTCGTGTTCTCGGCGTCGGAGGCCTATCTCATCGAGCACGGGCGCGTCACGCGGCCGGTGAAGGGGGCGACGCTCATCGGCAACGGTCCGGACGTGCTGACGCGCGTCACGATGGTCGGCAACGACCTCGAGCTCGACACCGGGGTCGGCACCTGCGGCAAGGAAGGGCAGAGCGTGCCGGTCGGGGTCGGGCAGCCGACGGTGCGCATCGATGGGCTCACGGTCGGAGGAACGCAGACATGAGCATCACCGAGGTCGCGCGGCGCGATGCACCGGTTTTCGGCGAGCCGGCGCGCGAGCGCCTCGCCGACGTCGCGCAGGCCGCGCTCGCCGAGGCGCGCCGCCAGGGCGTGAGCGCCGCGGAGGCGGCGGCGCATCTCTCTCAGGGGCTCGCCGTCACGGTGCGGCTCGGCGACGTGGAAACCGTCGAGCAGACGCGCGACAAGGGGCTGAGCGTCACGGTTTACTTCGGCCATCGTACCGGTTCGGCGAGCACGACCGACCTCTCCCCGACGGCGGTCCGGGACACCGTGCGCGCCGCCTGCGCGATCGCGCGCTACACGGCCGAGGACCCGTGCGCGGGGCTCGCCGACGCGGACGCGCTCGCGCGCGAAATCCCGGATCTCGATCTGCTGCACCCGTGGAACCCGGGCGTCGAGGGGGCGGTCGCGCTCGCGCGCGAGTGCGAGGGCGCGGCGCTCGCGCTCGACAAGCGCATCACCAATTCCGAAGGTGCGACGCTCTCGACCTACGAGGGGGTCGAGGTCTACGCCAACACCCACGGCTTTCTCGGCACCCTCGCCGGCACCCGCCACAACCTGTCGGCGGCGGTGATCGCGCAGGACGCGAGCGGAATGCAGCGCGACTTCTGGTTCACCGTCGCGCGCCGTCCGGGCGAGCTCGAGGCGGCGGCCGCCGTCGGCGCGCGCGCCGCGCGCCGCGCGCTGCGGCGGCTCGGCGCGCGCAAGCTCCCGACGCGGCGCGCCCCGGTGATCTACGAGGCGCCGGTGGCCGCGAGCCTTTTGTCGCACTTCACCGCTGCGGTCCGGGGCGAGAGCCTCTATCGGGACGCCTCGTTCCTCCTCGGTGCGCTCGGGAAGCCGGTCTTCCCCGAGTTCGTGCGCATCCACGAGCAGCCGCACCTCGAGGCCGGGCTCGGGAGCGCGCCGTTCGACAACGAGGGTGTTGCGACCGCGCCGCGCGACCTCGTGCGCGACGGGGTGCTGCAGGGCTACGTGCTCGATTCGTACGCGGCGCGCAAGCTCAAGATGCGCACGACCGGCAACGCCGGCGGCGTCCACAACCTCACCATCGATCCGGGCTCGCTCGGCTTCGAGCAGCTGCTCAAGCAGATGGGCACCGGGCTGCTCGTGACCGAGCTGATCGGCTTCGGCGTCAACATCGTTACCGGCGACTACTCGCGCGGCGCGGCCGGCTTCTGGGTCGAGAACGGCGAGATCGCCTACCCGGTCGAGGAGATCACGATCGCGGGCAACCTGCGCGACATGTTCCGCGGCATCGTCGCGGTCGGAGCCGACGTCGACGCCCGCGGCAACATCCGCACGGGCTCGATCCTCATCGACGCCGTCACCATCGCAGGGAACTAGATCCCTCGCTGCCGTCGTCCGGGCGGTCGCGCCGACCGCCGCGGACGCGCAGGTCCGAAAGCAAGCCGGAAGCGGAAGAGCTGGCGGGGACCGGTCTGCGTTCGCGCCCTCGGCGTCGAGAAAATCCCGGAAAATCGCTTTGCGATTCCGGTTGCGGCGCATAAACTTTGCGCGCCGCGAACGGGGCTCCGCGATGGCGAAAGCGCGCACAGCACAGAAGCCGGACTACCTGAGCTTGACGCTCGCGGCCCTCGAAGCCGGCGATCCCGCGCGCGTGCGCGAGCTGTTCGCCGACATGCACCCGGCGGACATTGCGACCGTCCTGGAAGGGATTCCGCCGGAGAGCCGCGAGACGGTCTGGCAGCAGGTCGAGGTCGCGAAGATGGGCGAGGTGCTCCTCGAGCTGCCCGAGTCCGTGCGCGCGGACCTGCTCGCGAGCCTCGACGACGAGACCGTGGTCGCCGCGGTCCGCGACCTCGACACCGACGACATCGCGGACCTGATCCCCGAGCTCTCCGACAAGCTCATCGCCGAGATCCTGTTCGCGCTCGACAAGCAGGACCGCCAGCGGCTCGACACGGCGCTGTCGTTCCCCGAGGACACGGCCGGCGGCCTGATGAATCTCGACGTCGTCACGGTGCGCGAGAACATCACGGCAGAAGTGGTGCTGCGCTACCTGCGCCGCCGGGGCGAGCTGCCGGAGCACACGAACCTCCTCTTCGTCGTCGATCGGGCCGATCACCTGCTCGGGGCGCTGCCGGTCACGCGGCTGCTCACGGCCGATCCGTGGCAGCGCGTCGCGCAGATAATGGAGCGCGATGTCATCGCTTTCGCAGCGCACGTCCCCGACCGCGAAGTGGCGGACGCGTTCGAGCGCTACAACCTCGTGTCCGCGCCGGTGGTCGACGAGAACAACCGGCTCCTCGGCCGCATCACCGTGGACGACGTGGTCGACGTGATCCGCGAGGAGGCCGACCGCGAGATCCTGCACCTGGTAGGACTGCGCGAGCAGGAGGATCTGTTCGCGAACGTCTGGCAGACGGTGCGCAACCGCTGGGGCTGGATCGCGATCAACCTGGTCACCGCATTCATCGCGTCGCGCGTGATCGGGATGTTCGAGGGCACCATCGAGCGGCTGGTGGCGCTCGCGTCGCTCATGCCGATCGTGGCCGGCGTCGGCGGCAACAGCGGCAACCAGACGCTGACCATGATCGTGCGCGCGCTCGCCCTGGGCCGCATCAGCGGCACGCACGCCCGCGCCCTGTTCGCGAAGGAGATCGGTCTGAGCCTGCTGAACGGCCTTGTCTGGGGCGGGCTCCTCGGCGTCATCGCCTACTGGCTCTACGGCAGCATCGGGCTCGGGCTGGTCATGACCGCGGCGATGACGCTCAACCTCATGCTCGCCGCGGTCGCCGGGGTCTCGATTCCGCTCATCCGCCACCGCCTCGGGCGCGACCCCGCGCAGGGCTCGAGCGTGCTGATCACCGCGATCACGGACAGCGGCGGCTTCTTCATCTTCCTCGGGCTCGCGACCCTGGTGCTGCTGTGATCGGGGTGGGCGTCGGCTCGCTGCGTTGTGCGCGGCGCCGCGCCTCTGCGGCATGCCTCCGTTGGTCCGTACGTAAGCGGAAATCGACCCTTCATCTTCCGCGGCTTGCGACCGCGAGCTCCTGTGCAATAGTTGAGACGAGGGGAGAGAGTCCTGAAATGGCGCCGCCGAACGTACTGCAGGTTCTCACGCGCGCGATCAAGGAGCGCCGATGCGTCGCACTGCGCTACCAGGATCAGCGCGCCGTGCGCGTGGTCGAGCCGCACGCGATCTACTCCGACGAGTACTCGCAGCTCATGCTCGACGCCTATCAGGTGCGCGGCTACTCGTCGTCCGGCCGGCCGCTGCCGTTCTGGCGGCCGTTCCGCGTCAAGCGCATTACCGCCGTCGAGGTGCTGAAGGAGACGTTCCAGCCGCGCACGGCCGAGGGATTCAGCGCCGCCCGGCTCAAGTACCGCAACGGCCTCGTCGCCATCGTCGAGGCGCCGCAGCCGGCGTTCGCGTACCCGCCGGAGGCGCTGCTCGAAGTCGGGCCGCCGCGGCCGCCGCACCTGCGCCGCTCGGTATGAGCGGCAGTTGCGGACGTACCGCCCAGCCGGCACGCGCGCCCGCGCCCCGGCGCCGCTCCCGCTAGTACTCGTCCTCGGTGTTGAGCGAGTCCACGAGCTCGTGCACCGCGTGCGTGTCGCGGCTCGCGAGCGCGCGGCGCGCGTAGCGCGCGAGCTTCCCCGCGTGGCTCTTCAGCACGTTGCGCTTCACCATGAGCAGCGTCGCCGGGTGCATGCTGAACTCGCGCAGCCCGAGGCCGAGGAGCAGCCGCGTGTAGCGCGTGTCGCCCGCCATCTCGCCGCACATCGCGACCGGAATGCGCGCCTTGGCGCCGGCCTCGATGGTGCGCGCGATGAGCCGCAGCACCGCGGGGTGCAGCGGATCGTAGAGGTAGCTCACCGCGTCGTCGGTGCGATCGATCGCGAGCGTGTACTGGATGAGGTCGTTCGTGCCGATCGAGAAGAAGTCGAGGTAGGGCGCGAACAGATCGGCCGAGATCGCGGCCGCCGGCACTTCGATCATGCCGCCGATCGGGATGCGCGGATTGAACTTCTCGCCCGCGCGCCGCAGGCTCGCCTTGGTTTCGTCGATCAGGTCGAGCACGCGGAACAGCTCGTCCTGGCTCGAGAGCATCGGGATCATGAGCCGCACGCGCCCGTGCGCCGACGCGCGCAGGATCGCCCGCAGCTGCGGGCGGAACCACGCGGGATCGTGCAGGCACAGGCGCACCGCGCGCAGCCCCAGGGCCGGATTGACGGCGCTGCGGGTGGCGGCGCCGTCCACCTGCTTGTCCGCGCCGATATCGATGGTGCGGATGGTGACGGGCTTGCCCGGGAGCGCGCGCACCACCCGCGCGTACGCACGGTACTGCTCCTCCTCGGTCGGCGGCACGGCGCGGTTCATGAACAGGAACTCGGTGCGGTAGAGTCCGATGCCGGCGGCGTTGGCGTCGATCGCGGCCTTCACGTCCGCGGGCAGCTCGATGTTCGCCTGCAGCGTCACCGGCTCGCCGTCGACCGTGACCGCACGGCTCTTGCGCAGCCGCGCGAGCTCCTGGCGGCGGCGCAGTATGTCGCGCTGGCGGCGGCGGTACTCGGCGACGGTGCGCTCGTCCGGCGCGATGATGAGCACGCCGCGCTTGCCGTCGACGATGATCTGCTCGCCCCCGCGCACGTAGGCGGTGGCGTTGTGCACGCCGACGATCGCGGGGATGCCGAGGCTGCGCGCGAGGATGGCGGTGTGCGAGATCGGGCCGCCCATGGTGGTGACGAACGCGTTGATGCGCTTGTGCTTCAGCACCACGGTATCGGCGGGGGTGAGGTCGGTCGCCACCACGATCTCGCCCGGGTCGAGCTTGTCGTCCTCGTCGGTGTCGCGGTTAAGCAGCAGGCGCAGCACCCGTTCGACGACCTGGCGCACGTCGGTCTTCTTGTTGCGCAGGTACGGATCTTCCATCTGCTCGAAGATCTCGGAGAGCTGATCGGCCTGCAGCTTGAGCGCCCATTCGGCGTTGAGCCGCCGGCTGCGGATGATCTCGATCGGCGCCTCCGAGATCATCTTGTCCTCGAGGATCAGCATGTGCGCGTCGATGAAGCTCGCCGCTTCGAGCGGCGCGTCGGCGGGGATCTGTGCGCGGATCCGCTGCAGGCTCGCGCGCGCGGCCTGCACGGCGGCGACGAAACGCTCCACCTCGGCGTCGACCTCCTCCGGGGGCAGGCTTCGGGGCGCGATGTCCGGCAGCTCGCGCGACAGTACGAAGGCGCCGCCGACGCTGATGCCGTCGCTGACGCCGGCGCCGTAGAGCGCGAGCACTACGCCTCCTCCCCGAAGCGGCTGGCGACGAGCTGCGCCAGGGCCTCGACCGCCTTGGCTTCGTCCTTGCCGTGCGCGCAGATCTTGAGCGGCGTTCCCTTCGCCGCGGCGAGCATCATGACGCCCATGATGCTCTTGGCATTCACTTCCTGGCCGTTGCGCGAGAGGGTGATGTCGCTCTTGAAGCCGGACGCGAGGTTGACGAGCTTCGCGGCCGCGCGCGCGTGCAGCCCGAGCTTGTTGATGATGACCACGTCAACGCATTTCATCGGCGTTCTTTCCGTCGCGAACGGGCTTCTACTTTGGGATTGGTTGCACAAATAATACCGTTATAGCCGCCGGCGAGCGCGCGATCGATCAGGTCGGGCATCTTGAGCCGGCGGTAGGTGAGGGCGCGCAGGACCATCGGCAGGCTGGCGCCGCTGATGAGCTCGACGCGCCCGGCCTTGAGCAGGCGGCGGGCGACGTTGGTGTGGGTGGTGCCGTAGATGTCGGCGAGGATGAGGACGCCGTCGCCGCGGTCGGCGCGCGCGAGGCGCCGGCGGATGAAGGTCTCGATCTCCTCCGGCGGACGGCTGTAGTCGACGCCGGCGACCTCGATCCCCGGAGGCCGCCGGCCGTAGGTGTGTTCGATCGCCTTGATGATGCCCTCGGCGAAGTCCTTGTGGCCGAGGATCAGGACCCCGATCATCGCAGTTCCCGGTGGCGCACCTGCGTCTTGTAGCCGCGCCCGGCGAAGTGGCGTGCGAGCCGGTTCACGAGATAGACCGAGCGGTGCATGCCGCCGGTGCAGCCGATCGCGACCGTCACGTAGCTGCGGTCCTCGCGCTCGAAGCGCGGCAGCCAGGCTTCGAGGAAGCGCTTGAGATCCTCGTACATGGCGTGCACCTCGTCGTGGCGCTCCATGTACTCGACTACCGCGGCTTCGTGTCCGCTCAGGTGCCGCAGGCTCGGCTCCCAATGCGGGTTCGGCAGGCAGCGCACGTCGAAGACGAAGTCGGCGTCGAGCGGGGTCCCGTTCTTGTAGCCGAACGACTGGAACAGCAGCGTGATGCCGGCCGTTTCCCCGCCGCGCACGAAGTCGCGCACCTGGCTGCGCAGGTCGTGCGGCGTGGTGCTCGAAGTGTCGATGCGCAGCGTCGCGGCGTCCGCGAGCGGCTCGAGCAGCGCGCGTTCGCGCGCGATCGCCTCGACCAGCGAGGTGTCCGCACCGGCCATGGGGTGGCGCCGGCGCGTTTCCTTGTAGCGCTTCACCAGCGCCGGCTCGTCGGCGTGCAGGAACACGATGCGGTAGCGCACCCCGAGCGCTTCGAGGCGCGCGAGTGCCTCGGGCACCGCGGCGAGGAACGCCCGGTTGCGCGCATCGAGCCCGACCGCGACGTTCTGCTCGCGCGCCCGGCGCAGGTGTTCGGCGATCTCGGGCAGGAGCGCCGCCGGCACGTTGTCGATGCAGTAGTAGCCGGAATCCTCGAGGGCCTGGAGCGCCAGGGTCTTCCCGGACCCCGACAGCCCGCTCACGATGACGAGGTTCATGTGACGGAGCGGTCGATCATCGCCTGCTGGCGCTGCATGAATTCCTTGAGCGGATCGATCCCCCACATGCGCAGGATGTACGAGCGTACGGCGGCTTCGACCAGCACCGCGAGGTTGCGCCCGGCGCCGACGAACAGCACCACCTCGGGCACCTCCACATCGAGGATCGTGCGCGTGAGCTGCCGTGCCTGCAGGCGGTCGAGCTTGCGCAGCCGCCGCTTGTCCAGGCGCTCCATGCGTACGATCAGATGCAGCTTCTTCTTGTGGCGCACGGCGGTCTCGCCGAACATCGTGCGGATGTCGAGGATGCCGAGGCCGCGCACCTCGAGGTAATCGGAGAGCGCCGCGCCCGGGCTCTGTCCGACGAGCACGTCCGGCCCGACGCGCACGAATTCGACGGCGTCGTCGGCGATCAAGCGGTGGTTGCGCGACAGCAGCTCGAGCGCGAGCTCGCTCTTGCCGATCCCGGATTCGCCGGTCAGCAGCACCCCCATCCCGAGCACTTCCATGTACACGCCGTGCACGGTGACGCGCGGGGCGAGCGCGCGCGTCAGGTAGTACTGCAGCCGGTCGATGAACACGGGACTCGGGAGGGTCGAGGCGAAGAGCGGCAGCTCTGCGGCGTCGGAGGCGGCGGCGAGATCGCGCGGCACCTTGGCGCCGTTCGCCACCACCACCGCCGCGGTGGTCGGGCAGCTGAACAGTGCCTGCAGCTGCGCCGCGCGCGCCTTGCGCTCGAGCCGCCGCAGGTACTCGAGCTCGGCCGCGCCGATCACCTGCACCCGGTTCGGGTGCACGAAGTTGAGATGCCCGACGAGCGCCATGCCCGGGTAGCGGGCGGTCGCCGGTTCGAGCAGGCGGCCGGCGCCCTGGCGGCCGGCGACCCACTTCATCTTCAGGGGGACGGACTGGGCCTCAAAGAGATCGCGCGCGGTTAGGTTGAGCGTCATGCGAACCTGCATCGGAGAGCGGGTGCGTCAGCCGATCATACAGTTCTTCGGCCGTCCGCGCCTCCAGGAGCCGTTCGCGCCAGTCCTTGTTGCTGAACAGCCCCGCCAGCTCGGCGAGGATGCGCAGGTGCTCGTCGCTCGCCTGTTCCGGGACGAGCAGGGCGAACACCATGGTGACGGGCTTCTGGTCGATCGCGTCGAAGTCGAGGGCGCGCGCGAGGGTGCAGAAAGCTCCGATCGCGCGCCCGAGCCCCTTGACGCGCCCGTGCGGCAGCGCCACGCCGGCACCGATACCGGTCGAGCCGAGACGCTCGCGCGCGAGCAGCGCATCCGCCGCCAGGCGCGCGTCGAGCGCCTCGGCATCCCGGCTGATGAGCTCGCCGATCTGCTCGAACAGGCGCTCCTTGCTCGCTGCCGACATGCGCAGGGACACGCGTTCCTGCGACAAGAGAGGCTGTATGTACATGAAACGGTGCCCGCCCACCGGAGGCCGCGGCGTCAGGTCGCGGCCTTCTTCCCGCCGTCGCGGTAGTGGTCGGTGATCTTCCCCTTGTGCTTCAGCACCTGGCGATCGAGCTTGTCGGCGAGCAGGTCGATCGCGGCGTACATGTCGCCGTCCTCCGCCTCGGCGTGCAGGGCAGCGCCCTTGGCGAAGATCGTGGCCTCCGCCTTGTGCCGGTTCTTCTCGACGTGCAGCACGACGGTGCCGGTCGTTACGTGGTCGAAGTGGCGCTCCAGCCGCCCGATCTTCTCGGCGACATAGTTGCGCAGCGGCTCGGTTACGTCCAACTGATGACCTGTCACCGTGATCTGCATGGCTCTGGCCTCCGGCTTACAAGATCGACTTGCGTTGATTGGACGGCGGGATGCTGATCGACTCGCGGTACTTCGCGACCGTGCGGCGCGCGACGTGGATGCCCTGGCCGGCGAGGATCTCGGCGATCTTGCTGTCGCTGATCGGCCGGTTGGGCGGTTCGCTCTCGATCAGCTTCCGGATCATGGAGCGGATCGCGGTGGCGGAGCACGCGCCGCCGTCGGCGGTGGCGACGTGGCTCGAGAAAAAGTACTTGAGCTCGAAGATGCCGCGCGGGGTGAGCATGTATTTGTTCGTGGTCACGCGCGAGATGGTCGACTCGTGCATCGATACCGCTTCCGCGATGTCGTGCAGCACCAGCGGCTTCATGGCTTCCGGCCCGTGGTCGAAGAACGCCCGCTGGCGGTCGACGATGGTGCGCGCCACCTTGAGCAGCGTTTCGTTGCGGCTCGTGAGGCTCTTGATCAGCCAGCGCGCCTGCTGCAGCTGCTCCTGCAGGTAGCGGTTCTCGGCGCTCGAGTCGCCGCGCTGGATCATGCGTTCGTAGAGGCTGTTGATGCGCAGCCGCGGCGCCACCTCGCTGTTCAGCTCGGCGCGCCATACGCCGCGCACCTTGCGCACGATGATATCGGGCGCGATGTAGTTCGAAGCCACCGGCTGCACAGTGCCGCCGGGCCGCGGATTGCACCGCTGGATCAGCTGCACCGCGCCGTGCAGCGTCTCCGCGCTCACCTTCATGCTGCGGCGCAGCTGGTTGTAGTCGCGCGCACCGAGCGCGGCGAGCCGCTCCGGGGTGGCGAGCGCGAGGGCTTCCGCGCGAAACGGCGTATCGGCGGGCAGCGCTTTCAGCTGCAGCGTCAGGCATTCCGCGAGGTCGCGCGCGCCGACGCCGACAGGATCGAAGTTCTGGATCTGGTGCAGCACCGCCTCGATCTCGTCCACGTCCACCTCGAGCGCCGGCGTGCCGTCGTGCGGGCGCGCGAGGATGTCGCGCACTTCCTCGGGCTTCGAGGTGAGGTAGCCGTCCTCGTTGATCGCGTCGATCAGCGCCTCGGCGATGCGGCGGTCGGTTTCGGACAGCGGCGTCATCTGCATCTGCCAGAGCAGATGATCGCGCAAGGTCTGCGGCCGGCTGTTGCGCGCGTCGATGTCCGGCCGCTCGGCATCGCCGCGCGCCGCGCCGTCGTAGCCGTCGCCCCAGTCGTGGTCGCCGTCGAACCCGGCCGCCTCCATGTCGAGGGCGGCGGGATCGCCGCCGTCCGCGTCCGCCGCCGGCTCCGCGACGCCCGCCTCGTCCTCGCCGCCCGCGCCGTCGGCGCGCGCGTCGACCTCGTCGCTCGCTTCCTCGAGCAGCGGGTTCGATTCGAGCGCTTCGCGAATTTCCTGCTGGAGCTCGACGGTGGACAGCTGCAACAGCCGGATCGCCTGCTGGAGCTGCGGCGTGATGGTGAGGTGTTGACCCAGCCTCAGGTCAAGTGACTGCTTCATACGCGCGCGTTGCGTGACTCGGACGGGCTCCTGGGATTTTCCCAGACGGGTATTGAAAGTCTAGCCCACGCGTCCGGCCCGGCGGCTGGCGGACCCTACAGTCGAAAATCCTTACCCAAATAGACTCTACGCACGTCTTCATTATACAGAATCGCCCCGGGGTCGCCCGCCGTCAACACCCGTCCCTCGCTCAAGATATACGCCCGGTCGCAGATCTTGAGCGTCTCGCGCACGTTGTGATCGGTGATGAGCACGCCGATGCCGCGGCCTTGCAGATGGCGGATGAGCTGCTGTATCTCGATCACCGAGATGGGATCGACGCCGGCGAACGGTTCGTCGAGCAGCATGAAGCGCGGACGGCTCGCGAGCGCGCGCGCGATCTCGACCCGCCGCCGCTCGCCGCCCGAAAGACTGATGCCGAGCGTGTCGCGCCGGTTCGCGATCTGCAGATCGTGCAACAGCGCCTCGAGCTCCTGCTCGCGCTGCGCGGCGGAGAGGTCCTTGCGCGTTTCGAGGATCGCGCGGATGTTGTCGGCGGCCGTGAGATGGCGGAAGACCGACGGCTCCTGCGGCAGGTAGCCGACGCCGAGGCGTGCGCGCTGGTGCATGGGCAGACGCGTCACGTCGCGGCCGTCGAGCGAAATGCTGCCGCGATCGACCGGCACCAGGCCCACGATCATGTAGAAGCAGGTCGTCTTGCCGGCGCCGTTCGGCCCGAGCAGACCGACGATCTCGCCGCCGCGCACCTCGAGCGACACCCCGTCGACCACGAGGCGCCCGTTGTACTGTTTGCTCAGGTTCTCGGTCGCGAGCACGCTCACGGCGCCGTCTCTTTCTTCGCCGGCTGAATCACGGCCGTGACCCGGCCGCCCTTTTCGGATTCGGCGGTGAAGGTGCCGCGGTCGAGCGCGTAGTGGACGACGGCGCCGGTCAGCAGATCCGCGCCGCGATGAAGCTCGACGTCGCCGTAGAGGTCGAGCAGCCGCGCGCCGGCGCGATACTCGATGCGCTCGGCGCGCGCCCGGATCTCCTCGCCGCTGTCCGTGCGGCTGCGCAGCCGCGCCGGCTTGCCCCACGCGCGGATGCGCTCGGTGCTGCCGCCGCGAAGCTGCACTTCGAGGCGATCGGCCTCGAGGCGCAGGCTGCCCTGCGTCAACACCACGTCCCCGCGGTAGGTCGATACGCCCGTCTTCTCGTTCGCCTCGACGCGCTGCGCGCGGATGTGGATCGGCTGGTCGGCGTCGCCGGTGAGCGCCGCCGCGGACGCCGCCAGGACCGCGAGCGCGAACGCGGCGGCGGCGGCGAGCGCCCGGGCGCGGCCCGGCGCGCGCGCCGAATGCGCGCCGATCCGCGGGAGTACGGCGCATCGCCTCCCGCTTTCGTTCGCCGCGGCGCGCATGCAGAGTTTCGGTTCCATCACGGCGCCCTTACCGTTCGAGCTCGATGCGCATTTCCTCGGCCCGGACCTCGCCTCCGGCCGATGCTCCGCCGGCGGTGCGTTCTACGCGCACGTTGCCGCGCATCAGGATCTCGCGTCCGTCCCCGGGCATGATCCCGGTCTCGGCCCGGGTCGTGACGCGCACGCCCCCGGACAGATGCTGCACCAGTACCGGCGCGACGAGGTGTGCCGTGTCGTCGGCCGGGTAGTGCGTGAGGCGTTCGGCGCTGAGCACGTACCGGTGCTCGCCGCGCGCGTTCAGCGCGCGCGCGACGAAGTCCTCGATCACGTAGTCCGGTTCCGCGGGCGCGGGCTGCGCAACCGGCGGCCGCTCGGCCTCGCGCGTCAGCCACCAC
>DASVBY010000037.1:0-3973 GCA_036381895.1 Burkholderiales bacterium
CAGCGTGATCGACCCGGAGCTCGGGGTGAACGTGTACGACCTGGGCCTGGTGTACCACGTCGAGGTCGCCCTCCCTCGCATTACCGTGCAGATGACGATGACGACGCCCGCCTGCCCGCTCGGGCCGTACCTGACGAGCCATGTCGACGAAGCGCTAAAGCGCCACGTTCCCGGCACCACCGACGTGCAGGTCGACATCGTTTGGGAGCCGCGCTGGAGTCCGGCATTCATCAAGGAAGAGGGGCGGCGCCAGCTCGGCTGGGAATGATGGCAAACGCGTAAACCGAACCGGAGAAACCTTCATGAACGACACTTCGAAGACGAACAACACGAAGACCACCATCGACGTCCGCTCCATCCCGCCCCGCGAACGTCACCCGCTCATTTTCAACACGTTCGATCAGCTCGCGCCCGGCGAAGCGCTGCTGCTCGTGAACGACCACGATCCCAAGCCGCTCTACTACCAGTTCCAGGCGGAGCACTCGGATGCCTTCAACTGGGAGTATCTGGAGCAGGGTCCGGACGTCTGGCGCGTGCGCATCGAGCGAGTCGCGTAGCGTCCGCCAGCGCGCGCGATGGCGTCGGCCTCCTCCGTATCAGGGCACAGCGTCCGGCGCACGGTTGCGGCGCCGTATCGCATCCCGCTGCTCGCCCTCGGCTTCATCGCGCTCGTGCTCGGCGTCGCCGCCGGACTGCGCCGCCTCGGCGTCCCGGCGCCGCTGCCGTCCTCCGGGCTGATCGCGTTCCACGGCCCGCTCATGGTCTCGGGGTTCTTCGGAGCCCTGATCTGTCTCGAGCGGGCCGTGGCCCTGGGCGTGCGCTGGCCCTACGGCGGTCCGGCGCTGGCGGCCGCGGGCACGCTGGCGCTGCTGCTGGGTCTGCCCGTGTGGGCGGCGGCGTTCGCGTTCACGGCCGCAGCCGCCGTCCTGTTCGCGGGCTCGATTGTCGTGTGGCAGCGTCACCCGGCGCTCTACACTGCCGTGCTCGCGGCCGGCGCCGCCAGCTGGCTGCTCGGCAATGCGCTATGGCTCGCCGGTCTGCCGTACACGGCCGTCGTGCCCTGGTGGGCCGGGTTCCTCGTGCTGACGATCGCCGGCGAACGTCTGGAGCTGAGCCGCTTTCTGGCGCCGCCCGCCGCCGCACGGCGCGCCTTCGCGCTGATCGTCGTGGTTTTCATTGCGGGTCTGGCCCTGCTCGCCGCCGGGTCCGACGCGCACGGCCGATTGGCGGCCGCGGCGCTCGCCGCGCTCACGCTGTGGCTCGCGCGCTACGACCTCGCCCGCCGCACCGTGCGCGACCGCGGCCTGACGCGTTACATCGCGGTCGCGCTGCTTTCGGGGTACGTGTGGCTCGGCGTCGCCGCAGCGATCGCACTTGCGGGCGGCGGCCTCTTCGCCGCCCCCACGTTCGATGCGACGCTGCACGCAGTCTTCCTGGGATTCGTCTTCGCGATGGTGTTCGGCCACGCACCCGTGATCCTGCCCGCCGTCACCGGCCACGCGATGCGCTACAGCCCGCTCTTCTACCTGCATCTCGCGCTGCTGCACGTTTCGCTCGTGCCGCGCATACTCGCCAATCTCGCGCAACTGCCCGATTGCCGCGTCCACAGTGCGGTGCTAAGCACGCTCGCTCTGGCGGCGTTCATCGTGAATACGGCGGTCGGAATCTGGCGCGGACGGCGCCGCACGGCGGCGGCGCCCGCGCGTTGATACCCCTGCCCTGGAGATCCGCCGGCGGGAGGTGCCGGGCCGCTGTACCGAATCCGCCGCCGGGCGTGAGACGCGCCGCGGCGGAGCCCTTCAGCGCAGCGAAGCGTTGATGCGCTCGAGCGCCGCGGCGCCCGGGCACAGCTCGCGTTCGCCGAGGCGGTTGAGCGGCGTGTCGACCGTCTGGAGGTGCTCGTGCAGATCCGCGGGCTGCGGATCGACATAGAGCAGACCGGTCACGATCTCGCCCGCGGCCGCGCGTTCCTGCAGGTAGTTCATGACCTTGATGCGGTCGGTGGGATCGTAGTCCGCCGCGAGCTTGCGCAGCCGCAGCCGCGAGCCGTCGTGCTGCGTGACCTCGATGACCTCGCCCGGCGCGTAGTCGGCGGTGATCTCGGGCCGGCCTTCGATGAAGTCGATGCGGTTCACCGCCTCGTTGTGCTCGCGCACGTAGTCGTAGCTCTTGGTCGAGCCCGCGTGGTTGTTGAAAGCGACGCAGGGCGAGATCACGTCGAGGAACGCCGCGCCCTTGTGCTCGATCGCGGCCTTGATGAGCGGCACCAGCTGCGCCTTGTCGCCGGAGAAGCTGCGCCCGACGAAAGTCGCACCGAGCTGCAGCGCGAGGCCGACCAGGTCGACCGGCGAATCCGCGTTCACCACGCCCCGCTTCGACTTCGAGCCCTTGTCCGCGGTCGCCGAGAACTGCCCCTTCGTGAGCCCGTAGACGCCGTTGTTCTCGACGATGTAGACCATGTTGACGCCGCGGCGCAGCGCGTGCGCGAACTGCCCGA
Organism: Burkholderiales bacterium; assembly: GCA_036381895.1. Lineage (GTDB taxonomy): Bacteria > Pseudomonadota > Gammaproteobacteria > Acidiferrobacterales > Sulfurifustaceae > JACQFZ01. Next base: position 2,498 of record DASVBY010000037.1, read on the forward strand.
GCCCGATCGAGGCCGAGTCGCCGTCGCCGGACACGCCCATGTAGATGAGGTCGCGGTTCGCGAGATTCGCGCCCGTCAGGACCGAGGGCATGCGCCCGTGCACGCTGTTGAAACCGTGCGAGTTGCCCAGGAAATAGGTCGGCGTCTTCGACGAGCAGCCGATCCCGGAGAGCTTCGCGACGCGGTGCGGCTCGACGTCGAGCTCCCAGCACGCCTGTACGATCGCGGCGCTGATCGAATCGTGCCCGCAGCCCGCGCACAGCGTCGAGATCGCGCCTTCGTAGTCGCGGCGGACGTAGCCGAGCCTGTTCTTCGCGAGCGTCGGGTGGTGCAGCTTGGGCTTGGCGAGGTAGGTCATGGTGCAGCCTCGTTGCGCGTCAGGCGGTCTTGGTCTTCGCGAACGGCACCACGGTGCGTGCAGCCGCGTGCTTCTCGATCGCATCGACGATGAAGCGCGCCGTGATCGGCGTGCCGTCGTAGTGCAGCACCGAGATCAGCCGCGCGGCGTTCACCTTGGCCTCGTTCACGAGCAGCGTCTTGAGCTGCGCGTCGCGGTTCTGCTCGATGACGAACACCCAGGGGTGCCGTGCGATGAACTCGGCGATCTCGTCCTGGAACGGGAAGCCGCGCACCCGCAGCGCGTTGATGTGGATGCCGCGCTCGCCGAGCACGTCGAGTGCCTCCTGCATCGCGGGGCTCGTCGAGCCGTAGTAGATCGCGCCGAAGCGCGCCGGGCGCGCGGCGGCGCGCAGCACCGGCTTCGGCACGAGCGACTTCGCGGTCTCGAACTTGCGCAGCAGCCGCTCCATGTTGTCGACGTAGTCGGCGCCCGCCTCGCTGTAGCGCGCGTAGCGGTCCTTCGTGGTCCCGCGCGTGAAGTAGGCGCCGCGCCTCGGGTGCGTGCCGGGGAGCGTGCGGTACGGAATGCCGTCGCCATCGACGTCCAGGTAGCGCCCAAACTCCTTGCCCGCCTCGAGCTCCTCGTAGGTCATGACCTTGCCGCGGTCGTACGTGCGCGCATCGTCCCAGCGGAACGGCTCGCACAGGCGCGTGTTCATGCCGATGTCGAGATCGCTCATCACGAACACCGGCGTCTGCAGCCGCTCGGCGAGATCGAACGCCTGCGCCGTGAGCTCGAAGCACTCGGTCGGATCCTCGGGGAACAGCAGCACGTGCTTGGTGTCGCCGTGCGACGCGTAGGCGCAGGCGAGCAGGTCCGACTGCTGCGTGCGCGTCGGCATGCCGGTCGAGGGGCCGCCGCGCTGCACGTCGATGATCACCGCCGGGATCTCGGCGAAGTAGCAAAGGCCGATGAACTCGCTCATGAGCGAGATGCCCGGGCCGCTCGTCGCGGTGAAGGCGCGCGCGCCGTTCCAGCCGGCGCCGGTGACGATGCCGATGGAGGCGAGCTCGTCCTCGGCCTGGATGATCGCGAACTTGTTCTGCTTCGTCTCGGGATCGACCCGCAGCCGCGAG
>DASVBY010000038.1:0-2621 GCA_036381895.1 Burkholderiales bacterium
CGTCGCGTGCGATGCTTCGTCGCGCGCCATCTGCTCGACGATCGCGAGGCTCTTGCGATCCTCGGCCGGCAGGCGCGCGAGATGCCCGTTCAGGTGCTCGACCACCTGGCGCTCGGTTTCCGCGAGGAAGCCGAGGCTCCAGCGGTCGCCGGCGATGCCTGCGGCCACGCCGATCGCGAGCGCGCCCGCGTACCAGAACGGATTCAGGTGGCTCAGCCGGCCGCCGAGCTCCTGCACCCGCTCGGCCGTCCAGGCGAGGTGATCGTTCTCTTCGCGCGCCGACTGCTGCAGCCGCTCGCGCACCGCCGGGTCGCGCGCGGTGAGCGCCTGACCCTGATAGAGCGCCTGCGCGCAGATCTCGCCGGTGTGATTGACGCGCATCAGGCGCCCGGCGTGATCGCGGGCGCGTTCGTCGAGCGGGGCATCCGTCAACGCCGCGGCGGGACTCGGCCGCTCGGCGGCAGGAGGGCCTGCGAACACCACGCGCAGCGCCTGGTCGAAGGCCCCGATGAGTTTATCGAGCGGAGAAAGCTCACGTTCCATGCCGCGAGCATAACGCTCCGCCTCCGGCGGCGACAATGCGCGTCGGGAACTCGCGCGTATCGGGTGCGCCGCCGGCGCGTTCTACCCGAGTGGGGCGACGGCGGAGCGGTCCGACGTCGTCCTGTCGGCATCATTGAAGCGAAAGCCTGTCGCCAATCGGCGTACAATGGAGCCGGTTTTCTGCGCCCGCACATCGCCCTGGCCCATGTCCTACTATCGACACCACGTTTTCTTCTGCACCAACAAGCGCGAGGACGGCCGGCCGTGCTGCGCGAACCACCGCGCCCAGGAAATGCGGGATTACGCCAAGGCGCGGGTCAAGGCGCTCGGCCTCGCGGGCCCGGGGAAGGTGCGGATCAACAATTCCGGCTGCCTCGATCGCTGCGAGCTGGGGCCGGTCGTGGTCGTGTATCCGGAGGGCGTCTGGTACACCTACGTCGATCGCGAGGACATCGACGAGATCATCGACCAGCACCTGGGGCAGGGAAAGATCGTCGAGCGGCTGCTGCTCGACAAATAGCGCTCGATCAAGCACTTACGTCCCATCCGCCCGCGGCGCGCGGCGGACGTGAAAACCGCGAACTCTTTGCTACGCTCATGTGAGTGGCGAGTTCTTCCGGCGATCCCGACCGGGCGCCGGTTCAAGCTCCTCCATCCTCCTAGTGGTGGTTCGGGCGTGGCCCCAAAGGCCACGCCATTTTTTTTTGCGCCGGGCCGGCCCCCTTGCTCGCCCAGCCCCTTGTACCCCGTGCCGCTCTTTGTGTACCATGCGCGGCCTTCTCAAAGCCGCTGTTTTTCAGATGAAAACCTTCGTCGCCAAACCCGACACCCTCAAGCGCCAGTGGTTCGTGATCGACGCCGCGGACAAGGTCCTGGGGCGCGTCGCGACCGAGGTCGCCCGGCGGCTCCGGGGCAAGCACAAGCCGGAATACACCCCGAACATCGATACCGGCGACTACGTCATCGTCGTGAACGCGGAGAAGGTGCGGGTCACCGGCGACAAGGCGCGCAGCAAGTACTACTTCCGCTACTCCGGGTACCAGAGCGGCATGAAGCGGGCGAGCTTCGCCGAGCTGCAGGCGAAGCGTCCGGAGCGTATCATCGAGCACGCCGTGCGCGGCATGCTCCCGAAGAACCCGCTCGGCCGTCAGATGTTCCGCAAGCTCAAGGTTTACGCGGGACCCGAGCACAAGCACGCGGCGCAGACGCCGAAGCCGCTGCAGATCTAGAGTCCGAGCACCCATGGCAGAGACCACGCAAAGCTATTACGGCACCGGGCGCCGCAAGTCTTCGACGGCGCGAGTCTTCCTCCGCCGCGGCAACGGCGAGATCGTCGTCAACGACCGCCCGCTCGATCAGTACTTCGGGCGCGAGACCGCGCGCATGATCGTGAAGCAGCCATTCGCGACGCTCGACATGCTCGATCGCTTCGACGTGTACGTGAACGTGAGCGGCGGCGGCCCGAGCGGCCAGGCCGGCGCGATCCGCCACGGCATCACTCGGGCGCTCATCGCATACGACGCGAGCCTGCGGCCGGCGCTGCGCAAGGCGGGCTACGTGACCCGCGACGCGCGCGCCGTGGAGCGCAAGAAGTACGGTCTGCACAAGGCGCGCAAGCGGCCGCAGTACTCGAAGCGCTAGTGACCCGGGAACGAGGTTTGTAAAATGGAAGGCCGCCGCCAGGCGGCCTTCGCCTTTGAATCCTGGGGGATCGTCTAGTGGTAGGACAGCGGACTCTGACTCCGTTAACCTAGGTTCGAATCCTAGTCCCCCAGCCATAAATGAAAAGCGGCCCCGCTCGTGGGGCCGCTTTTCATTTGTATGGCCAGGATTAGGGATGAGAACCCTTGGGTTCGACGAGGATCGCCGGGAGCGATCCCGAACGACGGCGCGAAGCGCCGTCGGCCCGAAGGGCGAGGCACATGGATGTGCCGAGTAATCCTAGTCCCCCAGCCATAAATAAAACCGGCCCCCTCGTGGGGCCGGTTTTGTTTTCCCTCATGCCTTCGCGTCATGCCGTAAGCCGGAATCGAAGACGGCGCAAGAATGGACAATGACGCCAGCTTCGTCCGCCGTAC
>DASVBY010000039.1:0-32154 GCA_036381895.1 Burkholderiales bacterium
CGAGGCGCGTCAGGATCGCGAACATGGCCGCGAACTCGAGCGTGTGCGGCGCGATGTGGGCGCGGAAATCCGACAGATCGAGGAGCTTCTGGTAGATCTTGATCTCCTCGTTGAGCCGCAGGTTGTACGGCACCTTCACCATCACGATACGGTCGAGGATCGCCTCGTTCGTCGGGTCACCGCGGAAGCGCTGCCATTCGGCCTCGTTCGAGTGCGCCACGATGCAGGTGTCGACGTACACCGTACCGTGCCGCCCGGGCGCAGGAATGAACTTCTCCTGCGTCGCGGTGATCATGGTGTGCAGGTACTCGGGCTCGTTCTTGAACACCTCGATGAATTCGGTGATGCCGCGGTTGCCGACGTTGAACGCGCCGTTCAGGTCGAGCGCGCGCGGATCGCCCTCCGAGTAGGTGTCGAGCTTGGAGATATCGACCGAGCCGATGAGCACCGAGGTGTCCTGGTTGTTGGGGTCGACCGGGGGCACCACGCCGACGCCGCGGCGCTCGTGCCGGGAGAAGGCGACCGTCGTCACCGGCACGTCCTCGTAGCGCCCGTGGTACTCCTCCTTGAGGCGCCAGCGGCACACCGGGCACAGCTCCCCTTCGATGTGCACGTTCAGGCTCTTCTCGAACTCCGGGCGCAGGTGCTTCGGGATCAGGTGCAGTGGCTCTTCGGCCATCGGGCAGCCTTCGATGGCGTACACCGGCGGGCTCTGCTCGAGGCCGCGCTTGAGCTTTTCGATGAGCGAGCTCTTGCCGGCGCCGACCGGCCCCATCAGGTAGAGCACCTGGCGGCTCTCCTCGCCGTGCATCGAGGCCGCGTGGAAATAACGCACGAGCTGCGCGATGGTGCGCTCGATGCCGAAGAATTCCGTATTGAAGAAGGGGTAGATCTTGAGCGGTTCGTCGCCGAAGAGGCGCTTGAGCTTGGGATCGTCGGAATCGGCGACGTTCTGGATGCCGTCGCGCGTTATGGCCTCATAGACGCGCGCATGAGCGAGTTTGCAGATGGAGGGATCGGCCTTTACCTTGTCGAGGTACTCCAGAAATGTTCCCCGCCACTCGAGTTGTTGCCGCTGAGCGCGGTCCTTCTCGATGAGATCGGTGAACGCGGACGTCTTTTGAGGCATAGCAAAGTTCCTCGTAGTGTTTGGTTCGCTTACATCGTCATTCTCAATCTCCGTTGTTATTGTTTCGAAACATCGGGCGCAATCGTATCGGCACCACACCCCGGGTATCCGTTCAGTTTCATTATAGCTTTTTTGCGCCCGCGACAATGCAACAAACCCCGGAAACGGCCACACTGCTGCACATTAGTCAAGGGAGTGAGTTCCGCATCCGTGCCGTCGATCCGCCGGGAAGCGCAGCGCATCGCGCGAGGCGCTACTTCACCCTGTGCAGCGTGTTGTCGCCCGTGCACGTCGTCGATACGGTCGACAAACATGCTCTTTGACCTTGCTTTCGTTGTCGTGTTCCGGTTTGGGGTATTCTTCGGACGGCAGCGCTGCGCCATGGCGCGGACGCGGCGGGGTGGAGCTGTATTAATGGAAGGGGGCGCGGACGCTCGCATGCGGGCGATGCGGCGACGCAAACGCGAGGACGTGTCGCCGTGCGACTGATGGAGCTGGTCGAGATCTCGGAGCGGCTGCAGGGAACCGCGCAGCGGCTCAAGAAGACGGCGGTGCTCGCCGCATGGCTGCACCGCCTCGAACGCGCCGAGATCGCAATCGGCGTGCATTATATGAGCGGGCGGCTGCCGCAGGGCCGCATCGGCATCGGCGCAAGGCTCCTCGCCGCGGCGGCGCAGACCGCGCCCGCATGTGCGCCGACGCTCACCCTCGTCGAGATCGACGCGGCGCTCGCGCGTTTGGCCGAAGTCCGCGGTGCGGGCTCGGGTGCCCGCCGGCGCGCGTTGCTCGCCGAGCTCTACGCCCGCGCTACGCGCCCGGAGCAGGAGTTCCTGTACCGCCTCTTGACCGGCGAACTGCGTCAGGGCGCGCTCGAGGGCTTGATGCTCGAGGCGGTTGCTGCTGCGGCGGACATCGACGCCGCGGAGGTGCGCCGCGCGGCGATGCTCGCGGGCGATCTGCCGCCGGTGGCGGAGGCGGCGCTCGCCGAGGGCCGGTCGGGTCTCGCGCGGTTCCGGCTCACGCCGCTCGCGGCCGTCAAGCCGATGCTCGCGCAAACGGCGGCGAACGTCGAGGAGGCGCTCGCGCGGCTCGGGAAAGCGGCGTTCGAGTTCAAGCTCGACGGCGTGCGCGTGCAGGTGCACAAAGCGGGCGATGCGGTGCGCGTCTACACCCGTCGACTGCAGGACGTGACCGACTCGGTACCCGAGATCGTCGACGCCGTGCGCGGACTCGACGCCGGGCGCCTGATCCTGGACGGTGAAGCGATCAGTTGCGCCGAGGACGGGCGGCCGCGTCCGTTCCAGGAGACAATGCGCCGGTTCGGACGCAAGCAGGGCGTGAACGCGCTGCGGGCCGAGCTCCCGCTGTCGGTGCTGTTCTTCGATTGTCTCCATCTCGACGGGCGGGACCTCGTCGGCGAGCCGGCAAGCGCCCGCTTCGAAGCGCTCGCGGCGGCGCTGCCGGCCGGGCTGCAGATTCCGCGGTGCATCACCGCCGATGCCGAGGAGGCCCGGGCCTTTCTTGAGCACGCGCTAGCGCGAGGTCACGAAGGCCTGGTGGCCAAGGCGCTCGACGCCCCCTACGCGGCGGGTGACCGCGGCGGGGCCTGGCTCAAGATCAAAGTCGCGCGGACGCTCGATCTCGTCGTGCTGGCCGCCGAGTGGGGTCACGGGCGGCGGCGCGGCTGGCTCAGCAACCTGCACCTCGGCGCACGCGACCCCGGCACCGGCGGATTCGTCATGCTCGGCAAGACGTTCAAGGGTATGACCGATGAGATGCTGCGCTGGCAGACCGAACGGCTGCTTGCGCTCGAGCGGCGGCGCGACGCTCATACGGTCTACGTGCAGCCCGAGCTCGTCGTCGAGGTCGCGTTCGACGGTCTGCAGCAGAGTCCGCAGTACCCGGGCGGCCTCGCGCTTCGCTTCGCCCGCGTAAAGGGCTACCGCGCGGACAAGGCGCCGGAAGAGGCCGATACGATAGAAACGGTGAGAGCGCTGTACGCACGCCAGAACCAGCGCGTCTGAGGCAGTGACATGCGGCGGGCGCCGGCGGCTCGAAGCGTGGCGCACGCCGCTGGAACGTATATAATGCCGCGCGCGGCCGCCTCGGCCGAAGGTATCGCCCGCCGTCGCGGGCGTCGGTCGAAATCCTGTTCTTCTCGGACTCGGCGGTTGTGAACGCTTTGCTTGCTCGTTTCCGTACGCTCCTCCTGTTTCCGTTCCTTTACGCCTGCGTGGTTCCGGCGGCGCGCGCCGGCGATCTGTTCATCGGCGCCGGTACCGGCGTCAAGGCGACCAACGGGCCGGCGTTCCAGCTCGCTCTGCCGGTGCTGCACGAGAACGTCGAGCTGCACTATCTCACGTGGGATCACGACGGCCGGCGCAGCGGTGCGGCGAACCTCGGCTACCGCTTCGAGGGCGCGAGTCCGTTCAGCCTCGTGATCGGGATCGCCTATGTGAGCCGCCTGAGCGAGAACCTGCTGCGGCACGCGAACGCCTACTTCGAGGTGCGGGCAAGACTGTCGAAGCGCTTTTCCTGCGCGGTCGGGCACTACTCGACCGTCGGCGACGACATGGGTGAGAACATGCTGCTCTGCGGCGTGCACTGGGGCGGCGCCCGCTAGCAGCGGCCGCCGCGCGGCGCCGGCCGCGCGGAGCTTCGGCTACTCGTGGGCCGCGCGCGCGAGCGCCGGCGCCTGGGCTTCCTCGCCAATCGCGCCGGCGATCGCGTGATCGACATTCTCGATCCACACGAACTCGAGCTGCTCGCGTGCCGACGCCGGGACGTCCTCCATGTCCTTCTTGTTGCGGCTCGGCAGCAGCACCGTCTTGATCCCGGCGCGCGCCGCGGCGAGCACTTTCTCCTTGATCCCGCCGACCGGCAGTACCAGGCCGCGCAGGCTGATCTCGCCGGTCATCGCCACGTCCTGCTTGACCGTGCGTCCGGTGAGGAGCGAGACGAGCGCGACGAACATCGCCACCCCGGCGCTCGGTCCGTCCTTCGGAATCGCCCCCGCCGGGACGTGCACGTGGATGTCGCTGCGCTCGAACGTTTCCGGCTCGATGCCGAGATTGCGCGCCCGGCTCTTCACGAGCGAGAGCGCGGCCTGGGCGCTTTCCTTCATCACGTCGCCGAGCTGACCGGTGAGGATCAGGTTGCCCTTGCCCGGCGCCCGCGACGCTTCGATGAAGAGGATGTCGCCGCCGACCGGCGTCCAGGCGAGGCCGGTGGCGACACCGGGCACGCTCGTGCGCGCCGCCACTTCGCTCTCGAAGCGCGCCGGGCCGAGAATGCCGTGCAGATGCTGCACGTCGATGTGGATCGGCCCGGTTTCGCCTTCGGCGATGCGCATCGCGACGTGCCGGAACACCCGGCCGATCTCGCGCTCGAGGTTGCGCACGCCGGCCTCGCGCGTGTAGTCGCGGATCACGTGCGTGAGCGCCGCGTCGCTGATGTCGGTCTGCTCCGCCGTGAGCCCGTTCGCGTCGAGCTGGCGGCGCACCAGGTAGCGGCGCGCGATCTGCAGCTTCTCTTCCTCCGTGTAGCCCGGCAGCTCGATGATCTCCATGCGGTCGCGCAGCGGCCCGGGAATGGTGTCGCGCACGTTCGCGGTGCCGATGAACATGACGCGCGACAGATCGAACGGCACCGCGAGGTAGTTGTCGCGGAACGTGGTGTTCTGCTCGGGATCGAGCACCTCGAGCAGCGCCGCCGACGGGTCGCCGTGGAAGCCGACGCCGAGCTTGTCCATTTCGTCGAGCATGAACACCGGATTGCGCGTGCCGGCCTTGCGGATGCCCTGGATGATGTTGCCGGGCAGCGCGCCGATGTAGGTGCGCCGGTGGCCCCGGATCTCGGCCTCGTCGTGCACGCCGCCGAGGCTCACGCGCACGAACTTGCGGCCCGTGGCGCGCGCGATCGACTGCCCGAGCGAGGTCTTGCCGACCCCCGGGGGGCCGATGAAGCAGAGAATCGGGCTCTTGCCGTTCGGGTTGAGCTTGCGCACGGCGAGGTACTCGAGAATGCGCCGCTTGACCTTCTCGAGCCCGTAGTGGTCCTCGTCGAGAATACGCCGCGCCCTGGCGATGTCGATCGACTCCTCGCTCAGGACCGACCACGGGAGCGCCGTGAGCCAGTCGAGGTAGGTGCGGATCATCGAATGCTCGGCCGCACCCTCGGGCATGCGCTCGAGGCGCGTGAGCTCGCGCCGCGCCTGCTCCTCGACCTCCGGCGGCATCTTGGCCTCGGCGATCGCCTTGTTCAGCTCCTCGATCTCCGCGGCCTTGCCGTCGCCCTCACCGAGCTCCTTCTGGATGGTCTTGAGCTGTTCGCGCAGCAGGAATTCGCGCTGGCGCTGGTCCATCGATTCCCGCGTCTGCTCGCTGATTTCCTGCGTGAGCTTGAGCACGGCAATGCGATGGGCGAGCAGCTGGCTCACCTTCTCGAGGCGCGCGCGGATGTCGAGGGTTTCGAGGACCTCCTGCTTCTCGACCGGGGTGATGTCCATGAAGCTCGTGATGAGGTCGGCGAGCGCCGAGGGCGAGGTCGTCGCTTCCACCGCGGCGCTGAGCTCGGCCGGCGCCTGCGGCAGCAGCGAAATCGCTTCCGCCGCCTGGCGCTTCAGGTGCAGCATGCGCGCCTCGATCTCGTTGCTCTCGATCTGCGGCTCGGTGAACTCCTGCACGCGCGCGAGCAGGAACGGATAGCCCTCGATGAAGTCGAGCGTCGCGAAGCGCTTCTGTCCCTGGCAGATGATGTGATGCGACCCGTCGGGCGACGTGACGTAGCGCATCACCGTCGCCACGGTCCCGATCTTGTACAGATCGTTCGGGCCGGGCTTCTCGACGCCCGGGTCGCGCTGCTGAACGATGCCGATCGGCCGCTGGCTGCGCGCAGCTTCCTGTGCGGCGGCGATGGACTGCTGCCGGCCGATGGTGAGCGGCAGCACCATGCCCGGAAACAGCACGGTGTTGCGCACCGGCAGGATGATCAGCACGTCCTCGGGCAGGCGGGACGGCACCGGGGACTTGTTCTCTGCATTGGCCATAAGCTCTATGCCTCTCACATTCGCCGCAGAAAGATCGTTATGCAGCCGTTCGCCAGCTCCTGGCGCTCGAGCTGATACGCGCCGGCCGGGAGCGCGATCTCGCGCTCGAAGCGGCCTTGCGGTATCTCCAGCCGCCGGATAGTGGCGTCGCGCAGCTCCGCCGGCCACGGCCGCATTCCGGTGATGCGAAGCGCGTTGGTGTCGACCTGCACCCGCACTTCCTCGGGCGGAACACCGGGCAGTGCCACCATGAGCACCACGCCGTCGCTGGTTTCGAAAAGGTCCACCGGCGGCTCCCAGATCGGACCGGCCGGCGAGCCGGCGCACTGGAAGAACTGCCGGTGCAGGCGCTCGGCTCGCTCGAGCAGCTCGAGAGCCTCCGCCCACATGTAACGGCGATGCATCATGGTCGTCTTGCTCGCAATGGCTGTAGCTACGAAACAGGCTATTGATGCGGCCGCTGCGGCGCAATATCAACTCGCCCGGTCGCGCCGGGCCCGCTCCGGGTAGTCGCGCGGGCAGCGCAGGACCGCCGGGCAGGGGTATCATCCGTCCGCATGGTGTATTCCTATTATCGGCGGCTGAGCCGGCGGCAGCAGGCAACGTACCGCCGCAGCGACGAGATCGGCGCCATTCGCATACCCGATCCGCGCCCGCTCCAGCCGCTCGCGCACGCGCTCGCCGAGGCGCTCGCCGCGGACAATCAGCCGCGCACGCAGGCGCTCAGCCAGGAAATCGCCGACGCCCTCGTCGCGCGGCTCAAGGTTTCGCCGGTGAGCGTCGCGGTCCTCGCGGTGCGCCCGCGCAACGACTGGGGCGAGCTGCACGGGTGCTATCTGCCGGCCTCGCCCGAGCGCGGCGCCCGGATCATGCTGTGGATGCGCACCGCGCAGCGCCAGCGCGTGGTCGCGTTTCGCACCTTCCTGCGCACGCTGCTGCACGAGCTCTGCCACCACCTGGACTACACGCTGCTCGGGTTGCCGGATTCCTTTCATACGCTCGGCTTCTACCGGCGCGAGTCGAGCCTGTTCCGCCAGCTCGCGCCGAGCGCGAAAGCCGCATCGCCGAAGGGGGCGGGCGGTACGCGCTAACCCGGATGCGGCCGGAGCAGGGCGCGTGCTACAACCGGGCATGGCGCTTCGCCGGACGACGGAACCGCTGCTCCTGCTCCTCGCGCTCCTGCTCCCGGGCTGTGCGAGCGCCCCCGGCGCACTGGCGCCGCCCCTGGTGCACCTGAGCGACCTGCGTGTTAAGGACGTACGGCTCTTCGAGCAGCGCTACACGCTGGTGCTGCGGCTCGAGAACCCGAACCCCGCGGAGCTGCCGGTAAGGGGCATGGCGTACCGCGTGCTGCTGAACGACGTCGAGGTGGGCGGCGGCACCAGCCGGACCGAGCTCGTCATCCCGCCCTACGACGAGGCGCTGGTCGAGGTCGACATGACCAGCAATCTCTTCTCGCTCCTCGACCGGATGCGACGCTTCGCCCGGCGCAGCGACGACGGCTTCGAGCTCGCGATCCGCGGCACGGTCAGTGTCGCCAACGCCTCGCAGCCGCTGCCGTTCGCCGTGCGCGCGCAGCTCGGCGGCGCTATGCAGTAGCTCGGCATATTCATATAGATACTCGGTATAGACCCCAGCCGTCCCCCCGAGAGGCGCGATGGTAGAATCGCTCGCACGCGAAGCGCCGCCGACGTCGGCGGCGGCCAATTCGGAGGACACGGACATGGCACTACAAATCGGCGATACCGCCCCGGATTTCGAAGCGGAAACCACCGAAGGGCGGATCCGCTTCCACGAGTGGATAGGCGACAGCTGGGCGGTGCTGTTCTCGCACCCGAAGGACTTCACACCGGTCTGCACTACCGAGCTCGGCCAGGTCGCGAAGCTGAAATCCGAGTTCGACAAGCGCAACACCAAGGTGGTCGGCTTGAGCGTCGACTCGGTCGACGATCACAAGCGCTGGGCCAAGGACATCGAGGACGCGACCGGCAAGGCGCCGAACTATCCGCTGATCGGCGATACGGATCTCAAGGTGGCCAAGCTCTACGGAATGATCCACCCGAACGCGAGCGGCAACGCGCAGGGGCGCACCGCCAACGACAACGCCACCGTGCGCTCGGTGTTCATCATCGGTCCGGACAAGAAGATCAAGCTGATCCTCACGTATCCGATGGCGGTCGGCCGCAACTTCGACGAGATCCTGCGCGCGGTCGATGCGCTGCAGATCAACGCGAAGCACAACGTGGCGACCCCGGCCGACTGGAAGCCGGGCGAGGACGTGATCATCCCGACGTCGGTGAGCGACGAGCAGGCGCGCCAGAAGTTTCCGGGCGGCTGGAAGGCCGTGAAGCCGTACCTGCGCGTGACGCGCGCACCGCAATAACCCGCTGCGCACCGCGCTTTGTCCCGACGCCCGGTCGCCCGGGCGTTGTTTTTGTGCGCCCGCACAGCCGGGGTTCTCCCGCACCGGCAGACACGACTGGCGCGGCTCGCCGCGCTCGCGGACAATCGGCGCAATGGGGGCGCATTCGGCAAGACCGACGGGAGTGCCGGCGGAGGAAGGGCGCCTGCGCCGCGCCTACCTGCTCGAGACCGCCGTCTACTTTCTCGTGCTCGTGCCGTGGATGGGGTTCGCGACGCTCGGCCGGCGCCCCGATGACCTCGGCTTCCCGCTGGTCGCCACGGTCATCGTGCTGCACGACGTCGCGCTCACGGCGCTGGCGCTCTATCTCGTCTGGCGCAACGGCGAGGGCGCGGCGGCGGTCGGCTGGGTGCGGCGCGGCTGGGGCCGGGAAGCGCTGCTCGGCGTCGCGCTGTTCGTGCCGCTGTTTCTCGGCGTCGCGATTCTCGAAACGCTGCTGCGCGCCGCCGGATTCGCCGAGCCGGTCAAGCCGCCGACGTACCTGCTTCCGCAGGTGGGCACCGACTACGTGTTCGCGCTGGTGCTGCTCGTCGTCGTCGCGGTAGCCGAGGAAACCGTATTCCGCGGCTATCTGCTGCGTCGCTTCGTGCAGCTCACCGGCAGCGCCCGGGCGGCGGTGGTCCTCACCTCGCTCATCTTCGCGCTCGGCCACGGCTACCAGGGTCCGCTCGGCGTGATCGCCGTCGGTGCGATCGGCGCGGCGTTCGCCGCCGTCTACCTGTGGCGCGGGAGTCTGGTGGCGCCGGTGGTGATGCACTTCATTCAGAATTTTCTCGGGCTCATCGTCGCGCCGAGCGTGCTGCAGGGTTAGGCGCTGGACCGCGCGCCGCGCCGTTGCCGATAATGCCGCGTTCGCAGGGGAGGAGAACATGAGCGACGCGGCGAATCGCGGTGATTCGAACGAGCGGGACTTCGAGACCTACAAGCTCCTGCTCGCGCTGTGGCAGGGCGAGAACCCGATCAAGACGCTAAAGCTCCAGGTGCTGCTCGCAGTTAACGCGCTGCTGGTCGCGGCGGTTGCGGTGGCGGGCGGGCCGCGGCCGGAGCTCTGGTACCTTTACGGCGCAGGCTTCGTCTTCAGCCTGATCTGGACGTTCTCGATCGGGCGCACGGCGCTGTTTCAGGACGTGTGGCAGGCGCGGCTCGCCGAGCTTCGCCGGCGCCACCCGCAGGACCCGCGCTTCTCGATCCTCGAGAACCCGGGGCGCCAACGGGAGGCGCGGCCGCTCGTGCGCGTTCTCGGCGCGGTGCCGTCCCGCTGGTACCTGCTCGTGTCGCCGCTCGCGTTCGCGGCGGCGTGGCTCGCCGTCCTGCTCGCGACGCGCTAGCGCACGGCGTCATTGCGGCGCCGCGTCTTCGACGATCGGCTCGATGTAGATCTCGACGCGGCGGTTCAGCCGGCGCCCTTCAGCGGTGGCGTTGCTCGCGCGCGGGGCGCTCTCGCCGCGACCCTGGGGTGCCAGCCGCTCCGGGATCACGCCCTTGTTCGCCAAGTACTGCGCGACCGCCTGCGCGCGGCGCTCCGAAAGCTGCTGATTGTACTGATCGGTGCCGACGTTGTCGGTGTGTCCGACGATGGTGAGGTGCGTCTTGCCGTAGCGGTTCACGACGTTCGCGATCCTGTCCATGGTGCCGTAAAACCCCGGCGCGACTTCTGCCGAGTCGAACGCGAATGCCGTCTGCGCGGTCATGGTGACGCGCACGATGTCGCCGGCGAGCTTCTCGATCTCGATCGCGCCGCTCGTGCGCTCGGGCGCGAGCACCTTCTCGAGATCCTGCTTCTGCCGGTCCATGTACGCGCCCACTGCGCTGCCCGCGAGCCCGCCGCCGACGGCCCCGATCAGGATGCCCTTTTTCCGGTTGTCGGCGGCGATGCCGCCGAGCACGGCGCCGGTGGCGGCGCCGATGATGGCGCCGCGCTGCATGTCCGTGAGCGGGCGCTCGCGCCCGTACCGGTCGGTGGCGCAGGCCGTGAGGCCCAGCACCGCGGCAAGGGCGAGGAGGGCGGCGGAGCGTGCGATCGGCATGGGCTCTCCTTGTCGTCGGTCGGCGCGGCGGCGCGCTGGCGCACGTTCGCGGCCGGCGCCCGCAGGGCGGCGGTGAAGTCGGACGTGCGTCGTCAGTTGAGCGATTCCTGCAGGAGCGACCGGTAGCGGCGCACGCGATCGTCGTCCTCGCCGAGCATGTGGAACAGCGCGAGCAGACCGTTGCGGCCGGCCTGATCGCGGTAGCTCGGATTGCGCCGCTCGATCTCGAGCAGCTGCTGCATCGCGCCTTCGTAGTCGTTCTGCACGACTTTGCTCGCCGCGAGCTGATAGCGCGCCTCGAGATTCCACGGATCGACGGTCACGGCGCTCTCGAGCGAATGCATCGGCGGCGCGGTCAGCGAGACGCGGATGAACGTGAGATGCGCCGCGAGGTTGCGCAGCTGCGGCTCCTCGCGCACGGCCGGGGGCAGGGCGCGCAGCAGCGCCTCGGCCTCGTCGAAGCGTCCGGCGAGCACGAGCAGCTTGACCACCTCGGCCGGCGTGCGCACGTCCTCGGGCTCCATCAGCGCCGCTTCGGCCGCGAGCTGGACGCCGCGCTCCGCGTCGCCGGCACCGTAGGCCCGGATCGCTTCCGCGTAGAGCCGCATGGCGCCGCGCAGCCGCATGTGTCGCGCCATGAACGCCCGCAGCGTCCCCTCGGACGCATCGCCCTGGAGCGTGTCGACCACGTGGCCGTGGCGGTAGAGGCGCACGAGCGGCACGGCCTCGGCCGTAATGCCGGCATCGGGCGCCATCGACGCCTCGATGTCGTAGAGCGCGAGCGCGAAGCGCCCGTTGCACTGCGTGGTCAGGCGAATGAGCCGCGGCACGAGCAGCAGGCTCGGGTTGACGCGCGGCGACCAGAACGCGACCAGCACCGGGTGCCGCGAGGAAGCGGCCAGGACGCGCTCGGTAAAGGTTTCGGCGGAGACGTCGAAGATATAGGACGGACTGCCCATCTAGCCTGTTACGATGAGAAAATCGGCCGCTATGGTACCAAGGCGCCGCGGTATAATCGCCCCGACGTTTGCAGGGGTGAGAGCGTGAACCGGATCTACAACGTCAACGTCGTTTCGCAGGAGCTGCTGCCGACGCCGGCGCAGGTGAAGGCCGCGCTGCCGTTGTCGGCGCGCGCGGAGCAGGTGGTGCTGAACGGCCGCGAGACCGTGCGGCGGATCCTCGCCCGGCGCGATCCGCGGCTGCTCCTCGTGATCGGACCGTGCTCGATTCACGACGTGCGCGCGGCGCGCGAATATGCGGAGCGCCTGAGCGCGCTCGCGCGCGAGATCGAGGACACCTTCTTCGTGGTGATGCGCGTTTACTTCGAGAAGCCGCGCACCACGGTCGGCTGGAAGGGCCTCATCAACGACCCCTACATGGACGACTCCTTCCACATAGAAAAGGGTCTGTACCTCGCCCGGGAGCTGCTGCTCGACATCGCCGAGACAGGTCTCGCCGCCGCCACCGAGGCGCTCGATCCGATCACGCCGCAATACCTCTCCGATCTGATCTCCTGGTCGGCGATCGGCGCGCGCACCACCGAATCCCAGACGCACCGCGAGATGGCGAGCGGTCTGTCGATGCCGGTCGGCTTCAAGAACGGCACCGACGGCAGCTTGAGCGTGGCCATCAACGCGCTCAAGTCGGTGTCGCAGCCGCACCATTTCCTCGGCATCGATCAGAGCGGCAAGTGCGCGGTGATCCACACGCGCGGAAACCCCGACGCCCACATCGTGCTGCGCGGCGGCGGCAACCGCCCGAACTACGATTCCGTGAGCGTCGCGATGTGCGAGCAGGAGCTCGAGCGCAACGGGCTCGCCGCCAACATCATGATCGACTGCTCCCACGGCAACTCCAACAAGGATCCGGCGTTGCAGCCGCTGGTCGCGGAGGACTGCGCGCGCCAGATCGTCGAGGGCAACCAGTCGATCATCGGACTGATGTTCGAGAGCAACCTGCATTGGGGCAACCAGCCGATTCCGAAGGACCTGTCGCAGCTCAAGTACGGCGTGTCCGTGACCGACGCCTGTATCGACTGGCCGACCACCGAGAAGGTCCTGCGCGGACTGCGCGTCCGGCTGCGCGACGTGCTGCCGCGGCGCAACGCGATCGCCGCCTAAGGAACGCCATGTGGCGCAACACCCGTGAGTCCTGGGGCGCCGTGGCGAAGTTTCTGCACTGGTCGGTCGCGCTGCTCATCTTCGCGCAGTTCGCGCTCGGCTGGATGGCGGTGAGCTGGCGGCTCTCGCCGACCAAGCTCGAGCTCTTCATCTGGCACAAGTCGATCGGGCTGCTGGTGCTCGCGCTGGTAGTGCTGCGCGTTGTCTGGCGCTTCGCGAACCCTGCGCCGGCGCTGCCGCCGGATACGCCGCCGGGGGAGCGCATCGCCGCCCACACGGTGCACGCGCTGCTCTACGCGCTCATGATCGCGCTGCCGCTCTCGGGCTGGGTCATCAACTCGGCCGCCGGGATCCCGTTCCGGGTGTTCTGGTGGTTCCCGCTGCCGGCGCTCGTCGCGCCCGATAAGGCGCTCGCCGAAGCGGCGAAGCAGGTGCACTTCAGTCTCTTCATTGCGCTCGCGGCGCTGCTCGCGGTGCATATCGGCGCCGCGCTGCGCCATCATTATGCCAAGCGCACCGATGTGCTGGTGCGCATGCTGCCCTCGGGAAGATCGAGGACGTGATCCGCGCGCGCTGGCTGGCGGTGCTCGTCGTTTGCGTGGCGGCTGCCGCCCAGGCGGCCGAGTGGCGGATGGAGCGCGCCGCGAGCCGGCTCGAGTTCCAGGCGTCCTACGAGGGCGAGCCGGTGCCGGGCGTGTTCCGGGAGTTCGAGACGAGGCTGCGTTTCGATCCCGCCCGGCCCGCGGACGGGCGGCTCGAGGTGGTCGTGAAGCTTGCGAGCGTAGATTTCGGCAGCGCCGAGATCAACGACGCGGTGCGCGACTCCGAGTGGTTGGACCTGAAGCGCTTCGGCGAAGCGAGCTTCGTGAGCAGCCGCATCGAGCCGGCCGGGCCGGGGCGCTACGTGGCCCACGGCACGTTGAGCCTGAAGGGCGCGAAGCGATCCGTGGCCGTGCCGTTCCAGTGGCATGCGACCGGGAAGTCGGCGAACATGAAGGGCGAAGTGACGCTCAAGCGCACGGCGTTCGGCATCGGTACCGGGGAGTGGGAGTCGGGCGACCTGATCGGGCTCGACGTGAAAGTGCTGTTCGATGTGACACTGCAAAGGGGCTGACATGAGCGCGCGGTGGGTGGCCGCGCTGCTCCTCGCTCTGGTGGCTGGCGCCTGCGTCCGACAGCTCCCGCCGGTGGCGCCGGCGGCACCGCCCGGCGGCGCCATCGCGCTTCCCGAAGGTTTCCCCGCCGCCGAATACGAGCGCGCCGCGGCCCGCGGCGAGCCCGTTTATCGCATCGATCCCGAACGCTCGCTCGTCGTCGTACGCGTCTACCGCGCCGGTCCGCTCGCGCGCTTCGGCCACGATCATGTCGTGGCGAGCCGCTCGGTCCAGGGCTACGCGCTGCTCGCGCCCGAAGGGTCGCGCGCCGATCTGTACGCGCCGCTCGCGCAGCTGACGGTGGATGAACCGGCGCTGCGCGCCGCGGCCGGTTTCGACTCCCCGCTCTCCGCGTCCGACATCGAAGGCACGCGCCGCAACATGCTCGAGGCGCTCGAAGCCGCGCGCTTTCCGTTCGTTTCGGTCCACCTCCGCTCGGAGGGCGGCGCGCTGCGCGCGGAGGTCAGCCTGCACGGCGCCACGCGCCCGGTTTCCGTGGCCGCCGCGGTGGAGCATCCGGGCGCGGAAGCCGTGCACGCCCGCGGCCGGTTCTCCCTGCGGCAGACCGATTTCGGCATCCGGCCGTTCGCGTTCCTGGGCGGTGCCCTCCAGGTCCGGGATCGGGTGGACATCGACTTCGACGTTTACGGCGCGCGGGTGGATGCGGCAGGGATCCGCCCGCGCGCCGAGTGAGTGGTCGAAGCCGGCCGCGGGCGCCGCGCGAAGCGCGCGCCGCCGGCGTGTCCCGCCGCTACGCCAGGCGTGCGCTCGCAGGCGGTGCCGCTGCCGTTCGGGGCGCGACGTCCGCGCCGGGATGGTCCGAGCCGTCGCGCGGGGGTGCGAGCGCCAGGTCGCGCCAGGTCTTCCCCGCGAGCGCTCGTGCGAGCGCCGCATCGATGTCGCCGAGCAGCGTGGTCACTGCCTCGTCGTTGCCGCCGAAGGTTTCGTGCCCGTGCGCGCGTACGGCGTGGAGCACGTCGAGGAGCGGCACGGTTTCGAGCGCCTGCCGCGGGAGGTACACCACCGGGTCGCGCTGCGCCGCCACGAGCAGTCCTGCGGCGGTGAAGGCGGCGAGCGTTTCCTCGACCGCTGCGAGCGGCTGCTGCAGCCGTTGGGCGAGCTGCTCGGCGCTCCATGGGGCCTTGCCGTTCAGGTGGTGCTCGCCGATGCGGCGCGCGACGAGCAGGCCCAGGCGCTCGCGCTGGCGCACGCTGGAAGCACCGGCGGCGGCCGGCTCGCGGGTGATGCGTTCGGGGTGCTGGTGATAGTACGCGATGCTCGCGCCGATCAGGACGATCAGCCACGACAGGTACAGCCAGATCATGAACAGGATCAGGAGCGCGAGGCTCGCGTAGATCACGCGGTACTGGCCGGAGCTCGCGACGACCGCCGCGAGCGCGAAGCCCGCGCTCTGCCAGAGGATGCCGGCGACCGTCGCGCCGACGAGCGCCGAGCGCACGCGCACGCGCGTGTTCGGGATGAACACGTAAGCGAGCGCGTGGGCACCGATCACGAGCACATACGGCACGAGCTTCGCGGCGATGCTCAGGAAGCCGGCGAGCGGCTTGAGCCATGCGCTCGAGGAGAGCGACGCGGTCACGCCGAGCGCCATGAAGAAGAGCAGCGGCCCGATGATGATGACGGCGAAGTAGTCGCTCAGCCGCCGCGTCCAGCGGCGGCCGCGCTTCACCTGCCAGATGCTGTTGAAGGCCTGCTCGATCTTGCGGATGAGCGAGACGCTCGCGTAGAGAAGCAGCCCGACGCCGACAGTGCCGAGGAGGCCGACGCGCATCTTCGACACGAACGCGACGATGTGGTGCGTGAGCTCGACGCCGGTGTCCTCGAGCGGCGCGAGGAAGTGGAGCAGCATCGGCTTCAGCAGGCCGTGCGCGCCGAAGGCCTTGAGCACGGCGAAGACGACGGCAAGCAGCGGGATCAGCGCGAGCAGGGAGGTATAGACGAGCCCCATCGCCTGCAGCCGGAGCTCCCCGCGCGCTACGTCGCGCACCACCACGGCGCCCACGCGCAGCGCGCCGATCAGCGCCGCGATCGGGCGCGGCCGGGAGTGCGGGTCCGTCTCCCAGGCGAAGCGGGCGAGGGCGCGGCGCGCCTCCGTCAAGGTCATTAGTATTGTTGGTTACGAGTCCCGGGCTTCAAATATTAGTACCCGCGCGGGGGGCTGCGACCGGCACGCCCCTTTCGCCGAGGCGCGACTACGTTTCGAGCCGCGCGTCCATGGTGATGTTCGTGTTCAGCACCTTGGAAACCGGGCAGCCGGTCTTGGTCTCGTTCGCGGCCTTCGAGAACGCTTCCTGGGTCGCCCCGGGGACCTTGGCCGTCACGTCCAGGTGGACGGCGGTGATCGCCGGTCCGCCTGTGCCCATCTCGAGCGTGACCGTCGCGTTGGTCTGGATGCGCTCGGCCTTCATGCCGGCCCGCTCGAGCTGTCCCGCAAGCGCCATGGCGAAGCAGCCGGCGTGCGCCGCGCCGATCAGCTCTTCCGGGTTGGTGCCGGGGCTCGACTCGAAGCGCATGGCGAACGAGTACGGCGTCTCCTTGAGCGCGCCGCTCGCTGCCGAGAGCGTGCCCTTGCCGTCTTTCATGCCGCCGTTCCAGACGGCCGATGCGGTTCGTTCCATGTGGTGTCCCTCCGGGTTGGACGTCGAAGCTGCCGCCGCCGGGCGACCCCGGTCGGAGGCGATCCGGTATAATCGCGCGCTTTCCGACGAATACCCATGAACCTCGCAGACGAAATCCGCCGACGGCGCACGTTCGCCATTATCTCCCATCCCGACGCGGGCAAGACAACCCTGACCGAGAAGCTGCTCCTCTTCGGCGGCGCGATCCAGCTCGCCGGCACCGTGAAGGGGCGCAAGAGCGCGCGCCACGCGACGTCCGACTGGATGGAGCTCGAGAAGAGCCGCGGCATTTCCGTGACATCGTCGGTCATGCAGTTCCCCTACCGCGACTGCATCGTGAACCTGCTCGACACCCCGGGGCACGAGGATTTCTCCGAGGACACCTACCGCACGCTCACCGCCGTCGACTCGGCGCTCATGGTGATCGACAGCGCGAAGGGCGTCGAGGAGCGCACCATCAAGCTCATGGAGGTGTGCCGCCTGCGCGACACGCCGATCATGACGTTCATCAACAAGCTCGACCGCGAAGGGCGCGATCCGATGGAGCTGCTCGACGAGGTCGAGCGCGTGCTCAGGATCCGCTGCGCCCCCGTCACCTGGCCGATCGGCAGCGGCCGGCGGTTCAAGGGCGTGTACCACCTGCTGCAGGACAGCGTGCACCTCTACAGTCCGGGCCAGGGCAGCCGCGCGCAGGAGGGGACGGTCATCCGCGGCCTCGACAACCCGTTCCTCGACGAGGTGCTCGGCGAGCAGGCGCAGGAGCTGCGCGATTCGGTGGAGCTGCTGAAGGGCGCCGCCGACCCGTTCGATCTCGACGCCTATCTCGCGGCACGGCAGACGCCGGTGTTCTTCGGGTCGGCCATCAACAACTTCGGCGTGCGCGAGCTGCTCGATGCCTTCGTCGCGCACGCGCCCGGCCCGCGCCCGCGCGACGGGGGCGCGCGCGTCGTCGCACCGGACGAGGAGCGGTTCAGCGGCTTCGTGTTCAAGATCCAGGCGAACATGGACCCCAAGCACCGCGACCGCATCGCGTTCCTGCGCGTGACCTCGGGGCGCTACACCAAGGGCATGCGGATCTTCCAGGTGCGCCTCGGGCGCGAGGTGCAGGTGGCGAACGCCATCACCTTCATGGCGCGCGAGCGCGAGGCGATCGAGGAAGCGTGCGCGGGCGACATCATCGGCCTGTACAACCACGGCACGATTCAGATCGGCGATACGTTCACCGAGGGCGAGGCGCTCAAGTTCACCGGCATCCCGTACTTCGCGCCGGAGCTCTTTCGCCGCGTGCTGCTCGCGGATCCGCTGCGGATGAAGGCGCTGCAGAAGGGGCTCGACCAGCTGAGCGAAGAGGGCGCGACGCAGGTGTTCCGGCCGCTGATCGGGAACGAGCTGATACTCGGGGCGGTCGGGGCGCTGCAGTTCGACGTCGTCGCCTGGCGCCTGAAGCACGAGTACGGCGTCGAGTGCCGTTACGAGCCGGTGGACGTCGCGACCGCGCGCTGGATCGAGGTGGAGCCGGCCGATCTCAAGGAGTTCCGCGCGCAGTACGAGCCGCGCCTCGCCACGGACCGCTCGGGCCACCTCGTTTATCTCGCGCCGTCGCTGGTCAACCTCAAGCTCACGATGGAGCGCTGGCCGCAGGTCGCGTTCCGTGCGACCCGCGAGCACTAGGGCCGGGTGCGGGCTCCCGGTCGTGCGCGGCGCGCTTTCGCGCCGGGCGCGCCGACCGCGGTGATCCTCCGGAGACGCGCGCTCTCCGTTGCGCGATGATAGGGGCATGACCGACGAACGCAAACGCATCGAGTTCCTGCTGCAACGCGACGGGCTTGAAGCGACTCGCGCCTGGGTGCGCCGCACGCTCGATATCTATCGCGACGCGCTGCGCAACCAGGCGGGTCATGCGGCGGCCCCCGATTTCCGCCCGCTGTTCGAGCAGGCGATCCGCGACTACGAGGAGTGGCTGCGGTCGGTCGAGGAGCCGCGCTGAGCGCGGCCGCATTCAGGGGACGCACCGGCCCCGGGGTGCGCGGGGCGGCTCCTCCGCGCGCGCGATGGTGCCGGCTCGGAATGCTTCGTCAGCGTCGCGCGCGTCGCGCGGTTCAATGGAGCTTCGTCCGCGGCTCGGTCGGCCGGGTCAGGAAGTCGGCGAGGAGCAGCAGGAACGTGCGCAGGCTGCCGTAGAGCGCGCGCTGGTGCAGCCGGTAGAGCGTGCGGTAGACGATGCGCGCGATCCAGCCTTCGAGCCAGATGTTTCCGCCGAGATTGCCCATGAGGTTGCCGACGGTGGTGTACTCGCTGAGCGAGACCAGCGAGCCGTAGTCGCGATACACGTAGTTCGGCAGCGGCTTGCCCGCGAGCCGCCGCTCGAGCGAGCGCGCGAGCAGCGACGCCTGCTGGTGCGCCGCCTGCGCCGTCGGCGGCACCGGGCGGTGGTGGCCGGGGCGCGGGCAGCTCGCACAGTCGCCGAGCGCGAAGATGTCGTCGTCGCGCGTGGTCTGCAGCGTCTGCCGCACGACGAGCTGGTTCAGGCGGTTGGTTTCGAGGCCGCCGATGTCCTTCAGGAAATCGGGCGCCTTGATGCCGGCCGCCCAGACCTTGAGCGCCGCGTGCACGAAGGTGCCGTCGTGCATGTACAGACCGTTCGGCGTGACGCGCGTCACGCGCTTGCCCGTATAGATAGTTACGTTCAGTTTCTCCAGCTCCCGCGCCGCCGGGTCGGCGAGGCGCTTCGGCAGGGCCGGGAGGATGCGGTCGGCGGCCTCGATCAGCGTGATCTTGACGTCGCGATCCGGCTCGATGCGGTCGAAGCCGTAGTGCACGAACTGGCGCGCGGTGTGGTGCAGCTCGGCCGCGAGCTCGACGCCCGTGGCCCCGGCGCCGACGATCGCCACGTTGAGCAGGGCGCTGCCCGGCGGCACGCCCTGGCTCTGCGCCCGCATGTACGTCGCGAGCAGCCGCTGCTGGAAGCGGTCGGCCTGCTCGCGGTTGTCGAGGAACGCGCAGTACGCGCGAACGCCGGGGATGCCGAAATCGTTGGTGACGCTGCCGATCGCGATCACGAGCAGATCGTAGGGAACGGTGCGCGCGGGAATGATCACCTCGCCGTCGTCGTCGAGAGTCGGCGCGAGGTGCACGAGCTTGCGCTCGCGGTCGAGCCCCTCGAAGCGGCCGAGGCGGAACTCGAAGTGGCGCCAGCGGGCCTGCGCCAGGTAATCGAGCGCGTCCTCGTAGGAGTCGAGGGTGCCGGCCGCGACCTCGTGCAGCAGCGGCTTCCAGAGGTGCGTGAGCGAGGCGTCGATCAGGGTGATGTGCGCGCGGCGCCGGCGCCCGAGGCGACGGCCGAGGCGGCTGGCGAGCTCGAGGCCGCCCGCGCCGCCGCCGATCACGACGATGCGGGGCAGTCCGGCCGCGCGCTCGTCGGTCTTCCTCCCGAATTCGATGGTTCTCGAGGCTCTCATCGGCGCGAACTCCCTACGGCTCGCGTGCATGCGGCCGCCCGCCGGCATTGCCGCCGACGCCGTCTGCAGCAGCTGCTCGGGGGACCTTCCGGATTCGAGCGCGGCGCGGGTTCCTGTGCGGCGCGCGGCAGTCGCGCGCCCGCCTGCGGCGTTGCGGGCGAGCGCGAAATATACCGGCGTTCCGACGCCTGCGGAATATCGCGCGTGCGCCGCCACGGTCAGGTCGCCGGAAGCGTGAAGCGTACGGTGCTGCCCTCGCCCGGCGCGGTCTCGATCTCGATGTCGCCGCCGTGCGCCACCACCACCCGCCGGGCGACGGCGAGGCCGAGCTCGGTGCCGCGCCGGGGTGCGCCGGTCTGCGCGAACGCGCGCTCGATGAGCTCGGGCGGCATCCCGCGGCCGCTGTCCTGTACCCAGCACTCGACCGCCCCCTCGCGGCGCAGCGCGCCGACGTGCACCCGCCCCTTCGGCGAGTGCTCGATCGCGTTCGTGATCAGGTTCTGCAGCGCGCGCTCGAGGAGATCGGGATCGCCGTCGAAGACGATGTCCGCCGGTATTTCGTTCACGAGCTCGACGTCGGCGCCGGCCGCGAGCGAACCGAGCGTGCCGACCACGCCATCGACGAGGCGCGCGAGCTCGATGCGCGAGCGCACGATGTCGAGGTTCGCCGGCGTCGCGAGATTGCGCTCCTCCTGCAGCAGTTTCACGATCAGGCCGCGCATGCGCTCGATGTTGCGCTTGATGGCGTCGTGGATCGCGCGCACCCGCTCGCCGGCGCCCGTCTGCCCGAGCTCGCGTTCGGCGAGGACTATCGCGTAGTAGATCGCCGACAGGGGCGAGCGCAGGTCGTGCACGATGAACTGCAGGTATTCGTTGCGCCGCTCCTTCTCCGCGGCGTCGCGGCATTCGATGTACGCCTGCACGGCGCTCTCGATGCCCTCGTCGATGAACCCGTCCACGATGCGCCGGGCGTCGCCGACCGGCGCGAGCGCGTTCGCTTCCGCGTGCGTCAGGATCGTCCGGCGCAGCAGCTCGTACTCCTGCACCAGCTGCGGCAGCTCGGGACCGAGCGCGAGCCGGCGGGCGTAGAGCGTCGCCGAATAACGGCGCAGACTGTCGGACGCGCTTGGCGGCTGCTCGAGCTCGCGCGCGAGCTCATCGAGCATGTCCGGCAGCAGCGGGCGCAGCCGCCCGCTGCCGGGCGGCGTCCGCCGCGCGAGCTCGGCCTGCCAGGCGGCGAGCATTCGTGCGCCGTCCCGGCGAAGCAGTGCGGCGAGCGCCTGCGGCGTCGCGGGCTCCAGGACTGGACCTCCCGACGAGGGTTTGTTTGCCCGCCATTCTCGCGGGCCGGCAACCGCTCGCGTAACTGGTGAAGACCCTAGGGCGCTCTACCGAAGCGGAGCGCCGGCGTGCGAGGAGCTAAGCGCCGTAGCCGCGCGCCATGGAGACGGCGGCGAACACCATGAGCACGATCAAGAGCGCCTGCACGTGGCTGATGAGAGCGAGCCGGCGCGCGGTCGCGGGGATCGCCACCGCGGTCGGCGAACCGCCGCGGCCGAGGGCGATGCGCCAGCGGATGAGCTTGATCATGGGCTGGACCTCGAGCACGAGGACGAGCCCGAGCAGCGCCATCTTCGCATGGAAGAGCGCGTTGCCGTTGTAGTACGCCGCGCCCTTGTCGAATCCGCCGAGGTAGCGCCAGAGCCCCGTCACGATCCAAAGCGCGGCCGCGATGCCCCAAAGGGTGTCGGCGCGGAATACGCGCTGGAGCGCGCGCGCATCCGGCGCTTCGCGCAGCGCCGCACCGCTGGATCACGGCGCCGAGACCGAGCCCGAGCGCAATGAGGTGAAGCGCCGCGAGGAAGAGCTGCAGCATCCGCGCACTATACCCGGTATCCGCATGGCGGTGGAGCGGGAGCAGCCCCGATGAGCCGCGGCGGCCGCGCGCTCAGCCGGCGCGTTTTCTTCCGGCAACGGTCTGCGCCAGCGCGCTCGCCTGGCGCGCGGCCATGGCGTAGATCGTGAGCGAGGGGTTCGCGCCGAGGCTCGTCGGAAAGGTCGAGCCGTCGATCACCCAGGCGTTCGTGAGCTGGTGATGCCGGCCTTCGCTGTTCACGACCGACGTCCGCGGGTCCTCGCCCATGGCGCAGCCGCCCATGACGTGCGCCGAGTAGAGCTGCGCGCGCACCGGCGCGAGCGCGAGCTCGGTCCCGAGCGCGCGGTCGAGCGCCGACAGGGAACGGTAGCCGGTCGCAGGCGTGTCCATGTGGCTCGGGAGCACGCGCGTCGCCCCGGCCGCGAACTGGAACTCGGCCATCGAAAGGTAGGCGTGGCGCACGCCCTCCCACAGATAATCGTTGAGGGGATAGTCGAGGACCGGACTGCCGTCATCGGCGAGCGTGACCGTCCCGCCCGGGCTATCCGGATGAAAGCCGTCGCGCAGGAGCGCGATCGCCGGGCTCATGTGCGGCAGCTGCTGCATCAGTGCCGCGTGCTCGCGCCCGAAGGCGAGTACTCCCACCGCGGCCGTGACCGGGTGCAGCGGCGCGATCTCGAGCTTGTAGCCGAGCCGTCCGGCGACGCCATCGCGGAACAGGAACTGGTTCGAGTACGCCGACTGCGGCGCGCCGTAGAAGGGCTCGATTCGCTCCGGCATCAGCGCGGTGGAGGCATTCGTCACGTGCAGGAACGTGCGCTTGCCGAGGCGCGCGTGCGGGTCGGGTGCGCCCGAGCGCAGCAGCAGCGCCGGGCTGTTGATGCCGCCGCCCGCGAGCACTACGTACGGCGCCTCGACGCGGATGCGGACGCCGGTCGGATCGACGTGGTTCGCCTCGAGCGCGACCGCCTCGACCGCGGTCACGCGGTCGCCTTTGATCTCGAGCCGCTCGGCGCGCGCGCTCGCGATGAGCAGCGCCCCGCGCGCGAGTGCCGCCGGGATCGTCGTCACCAGCATCGATTGCTTGGCGTCCACCGGACAGCCCATGCCGCAGTAGCCGAGGTTGCGGCAGGCTTTGACGTTGCGCGGAATCTGTGCGACGTGCCAGCCGAGCTTCTTGGCGCCGCGGTGCAGCGTGTCGTTGGACGGATTGCGGATCGGCCAGGTTTCGACGCCGAGGCGCTTTTCCATGCGCTCGAACCAGGGCGCCATCTCCGCCTCGCTCCAGCCCTCGAGCCCGTGCACCTCGGTCCAGTGCGCGAGCGTTTCGGGCGGCGCGCGAAAGCAGCTGGTCCAGTTCACCGTGGTCGAACCGCCCACGGTGCGTCCCTGCAGGATCGTGATGCCCTTGTCCCGGGTCTTGCGGGCGCCCACGTTGTAGTAGAGGCGCGTGTACGCCTCGCCCTCGCGCATGCGAAAATCCTTGCGCGTGTAATAGCCGCCTTCCTCGAGCATCACCACCTCGAGTCCGGCGCTGGCAAGGATCTCCGCCGTGACGCCGCCGCCCGCGCCCGTGCCGATGACGACCACATTGGCCTCGAAGGTGCGATTTCGATCGAGCCGATCGGCATGGAGTACCTGCGAATCGACGGATTGCGCCATCGGTCCTTCCGCCCTCAGGCGATCCTGGGCGGCCCGCCGTAGCCGATTCGCGCCCAGGAGCGCGGGTTGTCGTACCAGGCGCCGAGAATCAGGTTGTTGAGGCCGACGAACGCCGAACGCAGCAGCACGAAGCGGCTCGTGCGCCACCCGGCGAGGAACTCGCGCACGTCCTCGTCGCTCGCCCGATCCCACGAGGTCCAGATGCCGGCCACCAGCGCGCGGGTGATGCTCCGGGTGAGGAGATCGAAGAGGTCGCGGATCTCGCGCCGCACGACGGGCGGCTGGGAGTCGATCGTCGAGTCGATTCCCCCGAGCACTTCGTCGATGGCGTGCCGGCGCTCCGCGCCGCCCGCGGGCAGCGCGCCCTCGAGCATCACGGGCACGATGCGCCGCAGCATGCCCGCATCCGCCGCCGTGAGGTGCAGGTAGTCCGTCGTTTCGGCGGGCGCGGCAGCCGCCGGCAGCCGGCGCCCGAGGAGGAGCAGCGCCGAGCCGGCGATTCCGGCCCGGAGGAAGCGGCGGCGCGCGGCGGCGGGCGGTCCGTGGCTGCGGAAGAGGGCGACGCGGTTCATGGTCGGCCCCGCGGTGGACGCTGCTTCGTGATCGACGCTCGCCGCGCTGGCGCATGGCGTTCCCGCGGCGACGCTGGTACGCTGCGCGATCATCTGCCTTGCATTGCCATGCCGTTGCCGCTCGCTCATATCCGCGTGCTCGATCTCTCGCGCGTGCTCGCCGGACCGCACTGTACCATGCTCCTCGGGGATCTCGGTGCAGAGGTCATCAAGGTCGAACGGCCGCAGTCCGGCGACGATACGCGCCACTGGGGCCCTCCGTTCGTGGGGGGCGAGAGCGCCTACTACCTCGCCTGCAACCGCAACAAGAAGAGCATTACGCTGAACCTCAAGGCCGCTCGCGGGCGCGAGATTGCGGCCGCGCTCGCCGAGCAGAGCGATGTGCTGGTCGAGAACCTGCTGCCGGGGACGCTCGATGAGCTCGGGCTCGGCTACGAGGCGTTGAGCGCGCGCAATCCGCGCCTCGTCTACTGCAGCATCAGCGGCTTCGGGCAGGACGGGCCGTACCGCGACCGGCCGGGCTACGACCTGCTGGTGCAGGCCATGGGCGGCGTCATGAGCATCACGGGGGAGCCCGACGGCGAGCCGATGAAGGTGGGTGTCGCGATCTCCGACATCACCGCCGGGCTCTACGCGGCCACGGCGATCCTTGCGGCGCTCGCGGCGCGCGAGCGCACGGGTCGCGGCGACCGCATCGACATCTCGCTCCTCGATGCGACGGTGTCGTGGCTCGCGAACGTCGCCTCGTCGTACCTCGTGACCGGCCAGCCGCCCGGACGCTACGGCAATGCGCACGCGAGTATCGTGCCGTACCAGGCGTTCCGGGCGGCCGACGACTACTTCGTGGTCGCGGTGGGCAACGACGGTCAATGGCAGCGCTTCTGCCGCGCGATCGAGCGGCCGGACCTCGCGGCCGACGAGCGCTTTCGCACCAACCCGCAGCGCGTCGAGCGGCGCGCCACGCTGCTGCCGCTGCTCGAGCAGCACTTCGCCGCGCGTCCGGCCGCTTACTGGCTCGAGCGGCTGGAGCAGGCCGAGGTCCCGGCAGCGCCGGTGAACACGCTCGATCGCGTGTTCGCCGATCCGCAGGTGCTCGCGCGCGGCATGCTGGTCGAGGCGCAGCACCCGACCATCGGCGCGCTGCGCATGACCGGATCGCCGCTGAAGCTCCGCTCGATCGAGGCGCGGCCGCTCGAGCCGCCGCCGCTCCTCGGGCAGCATACCGAGGAGGTGCTGCGCGAACGGCTCGGGCTCGAGGCCGCCGAGATCGAGGCGCTGCGCGCCGCGGGCGTCGTCTAGCGCATGCCTGCCTGCTCCGCGGACGCCTCGCGCCCGGCGCGCCGCGGCGGCAGCGACGCGAGGTAATCGAGCAGCTCCTCCATGCGCGCGGGCTTGGTGAAGTGCGCGTCGAAGCCCGCGTGCAGCGCCTGCTCCTTGTCGGCCGCGCGGCCGTAGCCGGTCACCGCGACCAGCGGCAGCCCGCGCAGCTTCTGGTTGTTGCGAAACTCCTGCGCGATCTGGTAGCCGCTCGCGTCGACCATGTCGATGTCGAGCATGACCACGTCCGGTCCGAACTCGAGCGCGCCGTGCAGCGCCTCGTTGCCGGTGTAGATGCAGCGGACCTCGTGACCGTGGATGCGCAGCAGCTCCGCCATGCTGTCGACCGCGTCGCGGTTGTCGTCGATCATGAGGATCCGTCGCGGCGCGGACGTGCGCCGGGGGACCGGCGCAACCGGCGCCGGCGGCTCGTCGCGCGCGAGGAGCGCGCCGGCCGTGAGCGGCAGCTCGATGCGGAACTCGCTGCCGCGGTTGAGCCCCGGGCTGTGCGCGCTGATGGTGCCGCCGTGCAGCTCGACGATACGCCGCGCGAAGGCGAGTCCGACGCCCAGGCCGTCGTGGCCGTTCGCCTGCCCGCTGCGGCGGAACATCTCGAACAGGCGCGGCAGCTCCCGCGGATCGATGCCGTCGCCGCTGTCGCGCACCCGCAGCTGCACGCGCTCGCCGCGCACCACGGCGCCGATCGCGATCATGCCGCCGCGCGGCGTGTGCCGCGAGGCGTTGTCGAGCAGGTTGCTCAGGACCTGGACCAGGCGGGCGCCGTCGACGTCGAGCACGACCGGTTCGGGAGGCAGCTCGACGTGCAGCCGCTGCCCTTTGCGCGCGATCAGCGGCCGCACCGTTTCCACCGCCTGGGACACGAGCGCCGGCAGCGGCGTCGGCTCGCGCCGCAGCGCGACGCGTCCCGTCGCGACGCGTGCGAGCTCGAGCAGATCGTCGACGATGCGGCTCAGCTGGTGCAGCTGGCGGTCGACCACCTCGATGGCCCAGGCGCGGCGGCGCTCGTCGTTCAGGTGCTTGCGGATGATGTCGATGCCGCTCTTGATGGGCGCGAGCGTGTTGCGCAGCTGGTGTCCGAGCGTCGCCAGGAACTCGTCCTTGCGCTGGTCCGCCATGCGCAGTGCGTCCTCGGCGCGCTGGCGCTCGGTGATGTCGATGAACGCCGCGACTGCGCCGCGCGGGCGGCCGTCCTCGTCGTAGAGC
This sequence comes from Burkholderiales bacterium, assembly GCA_036381895.1. GTDB lineage: Bacteria > Pseudomonadota > Gammaproteobacteria > Acidiferrobacterales > Sulfurifustaceae > JACQFZ01. The sequence goes on from DASVBY010000039.1 coordinate 26,648, forward strand.
GGCACGGCGTTGCCGAGCAGGTGGCGGACGGTGCCGTCGTCGAACACCACGTCCTCTTCGAAGTTCTCGATCGTCTCGCCGCGCGCGGCGCGCTGCACCGGCAGCTCCTCCGGGGCGAGCTCGCGGCCGCCCTGGAGCACGCGAAACTCGGTGGGCGCTCCGGGTGCGGACTTGGAGGCGTTCGCGCCTTCCGGCAAACGCAGCAGGTCGCGCCCCACACGGTTGGTGCGGATCACCCGGCACTCGGGATCGTCCGCGAGGAACACCACTGCAGGAACCGCCTCCATGACCGCCGCGATCTCCTGCGCGCGCGCCCGCTCGCGCGCCTCGCCGCGCCGCAGCGCCTCCTCGAAGCGCTTGCGCTCGGTGATGTCGACCAGGGTCGCGAAGCAGCCGTAGACCTTGCGGTCCCGGTCGAACAGCGGGGTCGCGCTCACGAGCGTGATGAGGGTGCTGCCGTCCGCGCGGTGAAGCTCGATCTCCTCGTCGAGCACGGGCTCGCGGGTGCGTGCCGCGCGTTGCAGCGGCAGCTCCTGGGCCGCGAGCTCGCGTCCGCGGCGCATCGCGCGGAACGGCAGATTCGTCCGGTTCGATTCCGCGAGCGAGACATTGCGGGCGTCATCGAGCTGCAGCATGCGGCGCAGCGCCGGGTTCGCCAGCACGACGCGGCATTCCGGATCGCGTGCGAACGCGATCCCGACCTCGGTTTTCTCCCAGAGCAGATCGAATTCCTGCACGCGCCGGCGCAGCTCGTCGTTCAGTCGCTGCTTGTCGCGCTCGGCCTGCCGCCGCTGTGCGATCTCGTGCTCGAGCGCCTGGCGGTGCTCGGCCATCGCATCGAGCTCGCGGCGCAGACGCGCGGCCACCCACATGACGACGCTGCCGACGACGAGGTAGATCGTGAGCCCGAAAATATCGCCGGCGTGCAGAGCCAGTGTGCCTTGCGCCGGGATGAACCGGATGGTGCCGACCACGGCGCCGAGCAGCAAGGCGAGGACGCCGGCCGGAAGGCCCCAGTACCCGGTGACCGCGAGCACCGGCAGGTAATAGAACGACCACGTGTACTTGTTTTCGATGAACGGATCGAGCAGCCACCGCAGAGCGGTGGCGGAAAGAACGAGCACCACGGCAAGGACGAACGGGAGAAGCGCGCGCACAAGCGTCCGAGCCCGGTTCGTGGAGTGCGTAGCGGCGAACGGCATGAGTTCGGCTTCCGGAGAAAGGAACCACTTATGCTACGGGGTTGGCGCGCAAAACGGTACTTAAGCCCATGATTTGAAAAGGGGATTGGGTTGCAATCGGATGAGCGGACTTCCTTGGCGGGCAGCCTTCACATGGGGACGCGCTCCTGGCATCGCTGTGCCGCGGGCGTATACTGACGCCGGTTCCACGATTGTTGCAGGAGGGCCCATGGAACGAGTCGAGAAAACCGCGGACGCCGTTCCCCAGACCTTTCACAGCATCAAGGAGTTCTATCCGTTCTACCTGAGCCAGCACGAGTCGCGCACGAACCGGCGGCTGCATTTCGTCGGTACGACCATCGTCATCGCTTTGGCGATCGCGGCTGTCGTGAGCGGGAACTGGTGGCTGCTGATCGGGCTGCCGATCGCGGGCTACGGCTTCGCCTGGGTGGGGCATTTCGCGTTCGAGAAGAACAAGCCCGCGACCTTCACGTATCCGTTCTACAGCCTTGCCTGCGATTTCGTGATGTACAAGGACATACTGACGGGTCGCATCAAGTTCTGAGGCCGGCGCGAGCGGCCGTTCGGGGAGAACAGGAGGCGCGAGCCTCCTGTTTTCGTTTCGGCGGGTGCGGAGCGCGGGTGAGGGCGCGAGCGCCGAATCCGCGCGGTTCCTCATCCCGGCTCCGCTTCGCTCGATCCGGCCTGCGTCCCACTGCCGCCGGCCGGCGGCGGTTTTCGTCCCGCTACTCCGTTTGCGTGGCCACCGGACGGCGGCTGTCGCTGCACCATTCGCTCCACGATCCGCCGTAGAGCCGCGCACCGCGCAGTCCCGCGATCTCGAGCGCGAGCAGGTTGTGGCAGGCGGTGACTCCCGAGCCGCAATAAGCCACCACCTGCGCCGGCGGCCGTTTCTCCAGCAGGCCCTCGAATTCCCGGCGCAGCTGCGCCGCCGGCTTGAAGCGGCCGTCGGGCGCGAGGTTGTCGCGAAAGGGGCGGTTGCGCGCGCCGGGGATGTGTCCGGCGACCGGGTCGAGCGTTTCGTTCTCGCCGCGAAAGCGATCGGGCGTGCGCGCATCGAGGAGCAGCAGGTCCGGGTCCCTTAGCCGGTCCGCGATGTGCGCCGCATCGACGGCCGCCTGCTCGTCGAGCTGCCAGCGCAGGTGCGCGGGTGAGACCGCCGGAAGGGTGTCGGTGAGCGGCAGGCCGGCGCGCTCCCAGGCCGCGAGCCCGCCGTCGAGCACGGCCACGCGCTCGTGTCCGAGCCAGCGCACGAGCCACCAGAGCCGCGCCGCGAACGCGCCGCCGGCGTCGTCGTAGGCCACGATCTGGACATCGTTCGAGACGCCGCACCGGCCGAGCCGGGCCGCGAGCACGGCCGGATCGGGCAGCGGATGGCGGCCGTTGGTGCCGGTGCGCGGCCCCGACAGGTCGCGGTCGAGGTGCAGGAACTGCGCGTTCGGCAGGTGCGCGCGGCGGTAGGCGCGCTCGCCGCGCTCGGGATCGGCGAGGTCGTGGCGGCAGTCGAAAATGCGCCACGCGGGATCTTCGAGGTGCGCGGCCAGCTCGGCCGGCGAGATCAGCGTGCGATAGGTCATGCCGGCATTGAAGCACAGAGCGCCGCGTCGGCCCAACCCGCGATGCGTACGACGGCGGCCGCTTTTGGCGTAACATTGGGACGCGGCGGACCGCAGTTTCTCGCTCTCCGGTCCTCCGCCCGTGTAATCGGCGGTTGAGCGAATCGGGTCCCCGGAGATGAAACCCAGAATCTTCATAGACGGCGAAGCCGGTACGACCGGCCTGCAGATCCGCGCGCGGTTCGAGGGCCGCCGCGACGTCGAGTTCATCCGGCTCGACGAGGGGGACCGCAAGGATCCGGCCAGGCGCCGCGAAGCGCTCAATGAGTGCGATCTCGCGATCCTGTGTCTGCCCGACGATGCGGCGCGCGAAGCGGTGGCGCTGATCGAGAATCCCCGCGTGCGCGTGCTCGACGCGAGTTCGGCGCACCGCGTGAAGCCGGGGTGGGTCTACGGCCTGCCCGAGATGGCGCCGGAGCAGCCGGGCCGCATCGCCGAAGCGCAGCGCGTGAGCAACCCGGGCTGCTATCCGACCGGGGTGATCCTGCTGCTCAAGCCGCTCATCCGCCGCGGCCTGCTGCCCGCGACGCTGCCGGTGAGCGTCAATGCGGTTTCCGGCTATACCGGCGGCGGCAAGAGCCTGATCGAAGCCTTCGAGAACGCGACGAACCCCAAGCAGACGCCCGTGACCGCGTACGGTCTCAAGCTCGAGCACAAGCACGTCGAGGAGATGCGCCTGTACAGCGGACTCGAGCAGCGCCCGATCTTCCTTCCGAGCTACGGCAAGTACCGCCAGGGGATCGTGCTGCAGGTGCCGCTCGCGCTCTGGGCGCTGCCGCAGGCCGTGGGCGGCGCGGAGCTGCACGCGGCGCTCGCCGACGCCTACCGCGATGCGGCCTACGTGCACGTGCTGCCGACGCAGGGGCCGGAAGCGATCGAGACCCTCGAGCCCGAGGGGCTCAACGGCACGAACGACATCAACCTCTACGTCTTCTACAACGACAGGCACCGCCAGGCGGTGCTCGCCGCCGTGTACGACAACCTTGGGAAGGGAGCTTCGGGGGCGGCGGTGCAGAACCTGAACCTGATGCTCGGCCTGACCGAAACCGGCCGGCTCGACCTCTCCCGGCAGGCGGCCGGGCTCTAGCGCAGAGAGCGCCGCTGAGCGCCGCGCCCGGGCCCCACGGTGCCGCGATCACTCCCGGATCGCTTCTACCTGGATCCGCAGCCTGACCTCGTCGCCGACGGCCGGCAATGCGTACCTGATCCCGAAGTCCGAGCGCTTGAGCGTCGCACTCGCCTCCGCGCCGCAGACCGCTTTCTTCGTGAACGGATGCCGGCCGCAGGCGAGCCGACCGATCGTGAGCGTCACCGGCCGCGTCTGCCCGCGCATGGTGAGATTGCCTTCGAGCGCCGCGAGCCGGTCGCCGTTGAAGCGGGCAGCCGTCGACTTGAAGGTGATCGTCGGGTGGTTCTCGACGTCGAAGAAGTCCGCATTGCGCAGGTGCTTCTCGAGCTCCTCGAGGCCGGTATCGATCGAGGCTGCGTCGATCGTGACCTCCACCTCCGCCTTCTGCGCCGCACGGTCGAGCACGATGCGGCCGGTGGTGTTGTTGAAGCGCCCGCGCTGCGTGGAGAAGCCGAGATGGCTCACCTCGAAGCTCGGGAAGGTGTGGCGCGAATCGATCGTGTAGGTCTCGGGCGCCGCGGCCGCGGTGCCCGCAACGAGACCGAGCACGGCGAAACATACCGACTTCTTGAGCATGCTGAGACTCCTTGTACTTGCTTGGGATTCGAGGGATGGAACGAGTCGAGCAGGGCGGCGCGGCGGGCGTCAGCCGGCGGACGGCGGGGACGAGCCCACTGCCGCCGCGAGCGCCTCGACGGCCGCTGCCGCGATGATACCGTCCTGATGCGACTTGACGCCGCTCACCCCGATCGCGCCGATCATGTGCTCGCCGACGGCGAGCGGCAGCCCGCCCTCGAGCGCGAGCACCGGCATGGAGAGCATGCCGGGCCGACCGCCGGCGATCGCTTCCTCGAACGCCTTGGTCGGGCGTTTGAACGCGATCGCGGTGCAAGCTTTGCGCATCGCCACCTCGACGCTGCCGTGCTGCGTGCCGTCCATGCGCTCGAGGAGCACGAGGTGACCGCCGCCGTCGACGAGGGCGATCACCACGTTCCAGCCGTTCGTGCGGGCGCACGCCTCAGCGGCGGCCGCGAGGCGGCGCGCCAGCGCAAGCGTGAGCACGGGTTTGAGCGGAAGGGTCGTCTTGTCGTTCATGCGCCTCGCGCGGCGGCGACGGGGCGCCGCGCCAAGTCCATGTGTAACAACGCCACGCACACTAAACCGGAGCCGCGGCGTCGGTCAAGGGCGGGGGAGCGTCAGCGCAGCGGCGGGCGCAAACGCGGGTCGATCGTGTCGCGGAACTGCTGCGCGATGTAGGCGACCGACTCCGCCTGCTCGAGGAAGCGATCGGCACAGTCGGGATCGAGCTGCGTGCCGCGCGCCTCGCGCACGTACGCGAACGCGCGATCGAGCGGCCAGGCGGGCTTGTACGGCCGCACCGAAGTGAGCGCATCGAAGACGTCGGCGACGGCCACGATGCGCGCGGCCACGGGAATGGCCTCGCCCTTGAGGCCGTGCGGGTAGCCGGTGCCGTCGTAGCGCTCGTGATGGTGGAGCGCGATGATGGCACCGAGCTGGAGGTACTTCGACGCGCGGTCGCGCAGGATGTCGTGCCCGATG
>DASVBY010000040.1:0-30496 GCA_036381895.1 Burkholderiales bacterium
TGTTCGAGGTCGGCTGGGCGATCGGGCTCAAGTACACCGACGGTTTCACGCGGCTGGGACCCACCGTCTGGACCATCGTCTCCATGATCGCGAGCGTGTGGCTGCTCGGTGTCGCCATGAAGGAGCTTCCGGTCGGAACCGCCTACAGCGTCTGGGTCGGCGTCGGCGCCGTCGGCACGGTCGTGCTCGGCATCGTGCTGCTCGGCGAGCCGCCGGACGTGCCGCGTCTCGTCAGTATCGGTCTCATCGTGGCCGGTGTGATCGGTCTCAAGCTCGCAACTCCCGCCTAGCGCAAAACCTGCTCCGGCAGTGCCGCTGCCGGCGCCATGCCGGTTCGCTGGAGCGCGACAGGTGTCCGCTTCGCCGTCGATCGGGCGATGCGCTGTATCGAGGCGGCTCGCGGTCTCGTGCGCGTCGAGCGGCTCGCATCGGATCTCGGCCGGAGCCGGCGGCAGCTCGGGCGGCGGTTCCTGCCGCCGTTGGCGTGTCATCGAGTCGGCGGGTCGCAGGGAGCGCGATGTCTCCATGAGTACGGGACGGCCATCGCCTGCGGCACCGTGCGGCGACTGATGGAGCGACAGGACCAGTTTCGCGGGCGATCGCACGAACCGATGCCGCACCGAAGACGGCGGGCGGCAACGCGCCTGTAGCCGGAGCCCATGCCCAATCCCGCGGCGCGCCGGCGGGAATGACGCTTCCTGCCGTCGGTCTAACCGGCCGCGCCGGTCTCGTGCTGCGGCAGCCGGCGGCGGCGTTCTAAACTTGGGGGCGCGGATGCCCGCGACTGAGTGGGGGGAGGCCGGCGGACTTCCGAGAACCCGGTTCGGAGAGTAGGCCATGAATGCACCGTTGCCCCAGGTGAGTCTCGAGGACAAATATCTCCTGACCTCGGGACGCGTGTACGTCAGCGGGATGCAGGCGCTCGTGCGGCTGCTCATCATGCAGCGGCTGCGCGACCAGGCCGCGGGGCTCAACACCGCCGGGTTCGTCTCCGGCTATCGCGGCTCCCCGCTCGGCGGCCTCGACAAGGCGCTCTGGGAGGCAACGCCGCACCTTGCCGCCCACCACATCCGCTTCCAGCCCGGCGTCAACGAAGACCTCGCCGCCACCGCGGTGTGGGGCACCCAGCAGGTGCACCTCGTCGGCTCCTCGCCCTACGACGGGATCTTTGCCATGTGGTACGGCAAGGGTCCGGGTGTCGACCGTTGCGGCGACGTGTTCAAGCACGCGAACCACTTCGGCACCGCCCGGCACGGCGGCGTGCTTTTGGTCGCGGGCGACGACCACGCGGCGTACTCCTCGACTCTGCCGCACCAGAGCGACCACCAGTTCGCCGCCGCGGTCATCCCGGTGCTCTATCCCTGCAACGTGCAGGAGTACCTCGACCTCGGGCTGCACGGCTGGGCGATGTCGCGCTACTCCGGGTGCCTGGTCGGCTTCAAGGCCACCTCGGACACCGCCGAATCGAGCGCTTCCGTCGACGGCGACCCGTTCCGCGTCGAAATCCGGCTGCCGGACGATTTCGTCATGCCGCCGGGCGGGCTCAACAACCGCATCCATCCGGGCTCGATCCGGCAGCAGGCGCTCGCGCAGGAAGCGCTGATGCACGACTACAAGATCTACGCCGCGCTCGCCTACGCGCGCGCCAACAAGCTCAACCGCACCGTGATCGATGCGCCGCAGGCGCGCCTCGGCATCGTCGCCTCCGGCAAGTCGTATCTCGATGTGCGCGAGGCGCTCGAGGAGCTCGGCATCGACGAGCGCGCCGCCGCGCGCATCGGCGTGCGCGTGTTCAAGGTCGCGATGCCCTGGCCGCTCGAGCCCGAGAGCGTGCGCGAGTTCGCGCGCGGCCTCGAAGAGATCCTCGTGGTCGAGGAGAAGCGCCAGATCGTCGAGTACCAGCTCAAGGAGCAGCTCTACAACTGGCGCGAGGACGTGCGTCCCCGCGTGATCGGCAAGTTCGACGAGAAGGGCGAGTGGGTCGCACCGCACGGCGAGTGGCTGCTGCCGGCGAAAGGAGACCTCACGGTGGCGCAGATCGCGCGCGTCATCGCGGCGCGCATCGGCCGCTTCCACCAGAGCGATCTCATCAAGGCGCGGCTCGCGTTCCTCGCCGCCAAGGAGGCGGTGCTGAGCCGGGCGAACAGCACGCCGCCGCGCCCGGCCTACTACTGCTCCGGCTGCCCGCACAACACCTCGACACGCGTGCCCGAAGGCAGCCTCGCGCTCGCCGGCATCGGCTGCCACACCATGGCGACCGCGATCTACGCCGACGGCAACCGGACGATCACGCACATGGGCGGCGAAGGCGCGACCTGGATCGGGCAGGCGCCGTTCTCCAACCGCGAGCACATGTTCGTCAACCTCGGCGACGGCACCTATTACCACTCGGGGTATCTCGCGATCCGCGCCGCGGTCGCGGCGCGGGCCAACGTCACGTACAAGCTCCTCTACAACGACGCGGTGGCGATGACCGGCGGGCAGCCGATCGACGGACCGCTCACGGTGCCGCGGATCGCACAGCAGGTCGCCGCCGAGGGCGTCGAGCGCATCGCGATCGTGACCGAGGACCCGGGGCGCTATCGCAGCCGCGCGGAACTGCCGGCGTTCGCGACGGTGCACGACCGGGCCGAGCTCGATGCGGTGCAGCGGGAGCTGCGCACGTACCGCGGCGTGTCGGTGCTCATCTACGACCAGACCTGCGCGGCCGAGAAGCGCCGGCGGCGCAAGCAGGGGAAATACCCGCAGGCGACGCAGCGCGTGTTCATCAACGCCGCCGTCTGCGAAGGCTGCGGCGACTGCGGCGTGCAGTCGAACTGCGTGTCGATCCTGCCGCTCGAGACCGAGCTCGGGCGCAAGCGCGCCATCGATCAGTACGCGTGCAACCAGGACTACTCCTGCCTCAAGGGGTTCTGTCCGAGCTTCGTCACGCTCGAAGGCGCGCGCGTGCGCCGGCCGCGCGCCGCGGGGCCCGAGGCCGAGGCGCTGTTCGCGCCGCTGCCGGAGCCGGCGAAGCCGGCGCTCGCGCGTCCGTACAACATCCTCGTCACCGGCATCGGCGGCACCGGCGTGATCACCATCGGCGCACTGCTCGGCATGGCGGCGCACCTCGAAGGCAAGGGGGTGTCGGTGCTCGACATGACGGGCCTCGCGCAGAAGAACGGTGCGGTCACGTCGCACATCCGGCTCGCGGCGAACCCCGGCGCGATCCATGCGCAGGCGATCGCGACCGGGGAGGCCGACGTGATCCTCGGCTGCGACATGCTGACGGCCGGCGCCCAGGAGGCGATCTCCAAGACGCGGCCGGGACGGACCGTCGCCGTGATCAACACGCACGAGCAGCCGACCGGGCCGTTTGCGCAGAACCCCGACTGGCGCTTTCCGGCCGAGGAGGTGCGCACGCTCATCGCGGAGGCGGTCGCCGAGCGCGTGTTCTTCGTGAACGCGACGCGGCTCGCGACCGCGCTCGTCGGCGACGCGATCGCGACCAATCTGTTCATGCTCGGCTACGCGTATCAGAAGGGACTGGTGCCGCTCTCGGCCGGGGCGATCGAGCGGGCGATCGAGCTCAACGCGGTCGCGGTCGAGAGCAACAAGCGCGCGTTCGGCTGGGGGCGGCGCGCGGCGTACGATCAGGCGAAGGTCGAGGGGATCGTCGACACCCGGCGCCAGATCGCGCCGCTGCCCGAAACGCTGGATGCCCTGATCGACCGCCGGGCGGCCTTCCTCGCGAAGTACCAGAACCGCGCCTACGCGGCCGCCTACGAGCGCTTCGTGCGCGAGGTGCAGGCGGCCGAGCGCCGCGTCGCTCCCGGCGAGCGGCTGACGCGCGCTGTCGCAGAGAACCTCTTCAAGCTCATGACGTACAAGGACGAGTACGAAGTCGCGCGCCTCTACACCGACGGCGAGTTCGAGCGCGAGCTCAACGCGACGTTCGAAGGCGCTTACACGATCCGCTTCCATCTCGCGCCGCCGGTGCTCGCGCGCCGGGACGCGAACGGGCGCCCGCAGAAGCGGCAATTCGGCCCGTGGCTGCGCCACGCGCTGCGCCTCGTCGCCGCGCTGCGCTTCCTGCGCGGCACCCCGTTCGATCCGTTCGGCCGCACGGCCGAGCGGCGCACCGAGCGGCGGCTGATCCAGGAATACCGCGCGGATATCGCGGCCGTTTGTGCGGTCCTTGCGCCCGAGCGCCTCGACGATGCCGTGGCGCTCGCGCGCCTGCCGGAGGAGATCCGCGGGTTCGGCCACGTGAAGCAGGCGCACCTCGAGAAAGTCCGGGCGCGCTGGGCGGCGCTGCGCGAGACGCTGCTGCAGACCCCCTCGGGCGAGGTGCCGCCGATCGCTGCGCCCCGGGCGGCCGGCGTCTGAGCGCAGGGCGGACACCTGATCGGCGCATTCCCGTTGAACTAGCCGCACGCCACCGTGCGGTGGGGTCATTTTGATCGTAGGGATACCGGGGTGCCCGACGCGCGGCCGTCAGCCGGGGCACCCGCCTTTGGTCCGGGAGAGAGAAGCCGCCGGGGCGCACCCCCGGCGGCGATGTGGCGACGTCTTACGCGGCCTCGCGCTCCATCTCGGGCTGGTAGCTTCCCGTCGCCGCGAGCGCATTGAAGCGCGCGCGCCGCTGGAGCTGCTTCTGCGCCTCGGCGGCCTTCGCCGGGTTGCCCCGCCAGGTATCCATGACCGGCTGCTGCAGGGCGCGCGAATACGAGAAGCTGAGCGGCCAGGGGAGGTTGCGATGGCGCGCGTTCATCGCGTTCAGGTGCGCGGTCGCTTCCTCGTTCGACTGGCCGCCGGAGAGGAATACCACGCCCGGCAGCGACGCCGGCACGGTGTTGAGGAGGCAGCGCACGGTGGCGTCCGCGACCTCATCGACGCCCGCACGCGGCTTCGCTTGGAGGCCGGAAATGACCATGCTCGCCTTGAGGATCGTGCCTTCGTAGGCGACGCGGTGCTCGGCGAGCGCGCGGAATACCTCGTGCAGCGTCGCGAGCGTCACGTCGTAGCAGCGCTCGAGCGTATGGCTGCCGTCGATCAGCACCTCCGGCTCGACGATCGGCACGATGCCCGCTTCCTGGCAGAGCGCCGAGTAGCGCGCGAGCGCGTGCGCGTTCGCCTCGATGCAGGTGCGGGACGGAATGCCGTCGCCGATCGTGATCACCGCGCGCCACTTGGCGAAGCGCGCGCCCATGCCGTAGTACTCCTTCAGCCGATCGCGCAGGCCGTCGAGCCCCTCTGTCACCTTCTCGCCGGGGAATCCGGCCAGGTCCTTGGCGCCGGTGTCGACCTTGATGCCCGGAATGATGCCGCGCTTCTCGAGGTATTGTGCGAACGGGGTGCCGTCGCTCGTGCTCTGGCGGATCGTCTCGTCGTAGAGGATCGCGCCGCTGATGTACTTGTTGAGATCGGGCGTGGTGACGATGAGCTCGCGGTAGTCGCGGCGGTTCTCCACCGTGTTCTCGATGCCGTACTGCTTGAAGCGCTTGGCGATCGTGGGTCCGCTCTCGTCCATCGCGATCAGGCCTTTGCCCTTTGCCACCATCGCCTTGGCGATCGCGTTCAGCTCGGATACGTTCATGTGCCTCTACCCTCCGGAAAATGACCGAATTCCGTGCTCGTTCGTCGGAAAACGCGGATTCTATACTGCGCGTTGCGGGCTCGCCATGCGAAGCCCGCCGCACGCCGCCGCCCGGGCGCCGTTCCGCGCCGCGAGCCGCGCGGTTGTCGCCCCCGGGCGGCGGTGCTACCTTGCGCCGGAAACCGCATTACCGCGCCTGGAGGCTCTCGCATGAACGCCGTCATCGCCCCTCGTCCCGCACACGTGCCGAAGGATATGACCGATGCCGAATGGGAAACGCGCGTCCATCTGGCGGCCTGCTACCGCCTGGTCGCGCGCAACGGCTGGGACGATCTGATCTACACGCACATTTCCGCGGCGGTACCCGGTCCGAAAAAGCATTTCCTCATCAACCCGTACGGTATGCTCTTCGGCGAGATCACGGCCTCGTCCCTGGTGAAGGTCGACCTCGACGGCAACATCGTGAGCGACACCCCGTACCGGATCAACCCGGCCGGCTTCACGATCCATAGCGCCATCCATGCGGCCCGCGACGACGTGAAGTGCGTGCTGCACCTGCACACGACCGCGGGCGTGGCAGTGTCCTCGCAGAAGCGGGGACTGCTGCCGCTCACGCAGACGGCACTCGTCCTCTACAACGATATCGCTTACCACGACTACGAGGGCATCGCGCTCGACCTCGACGAGCGCGAGCGCCTGGTGGCGGACATGGGCCGGAAGAACGTCTTGATCCTGCGCAATCACGGCACGCTCACGGCCGGCCCGACCGTTGCCGCCGCCTACGTGCGCATGTTCTTTCTCGAGCGCGCCTGCCAGATGCAGATCGCGGCACAGGCGGGCGGCGCGGAGCTCAACCTGCTGCCGCAGTCGATGTGCGACCGCGTGCAGCAGCAGGTCGGCAAGGGCTACAGCCGCATGGGCGAGCTCGACTGGCCGGCGCTCCTGCGCCTGCTCGATCGCGAGGATCCGTCGTACCGGAGCTGATTCAGCGCCGAAGGGCGTGCGGACGCAGCGACTACTGCGTCCGGCGCGCTTGTTCGTGGCCGGCAATCACAGGCACTCTCACCGAGGAGCACCCATGCTGAAGCTTTGCGGCTTTCCGATCAGCAACTACTACAACAAGGTCAAGCTCGCGCTGCTCGAGAAGGGCATTCCGTTCGAGGAGGAACGCTGCATGACGGGCAAGGAGGCGATCGACGCGGGCAGTCCGATGGGAAAGGTGCCGTTTCTCCGGACCGAGCGCGGCATCGTCTGCGAGTCGCAGGCGATCTGCGAATACCTCGAAGAGCTGCAGCCGGAGCCGCGGCTCTATCCGGCGGATCGCTTCGAGCGCGCGAAGTGCCGCGAGCTGATCCAGTACCTCGAGCTGTACCTCGAGTGGCCGGCGCGCCGGCTGTATCCGGAGGTGTACTTCGGCGGCAAGGTTTCCGAGGAAGTGAAGCAGTCGGTGCGGGCCGAGCTCGAGCGCGGCATCGCGGCGCTCGCGCACGCCGCGAAGTTCTCGCCGTGGATCGCCGGCGCCGGGTTCAGCTACGCCGACTGCGCGGCGTACGCGCACTTGCCGCTCGTGTCGCAGTGCACGAAGAAGATGTACGGCGAGGACATCCTCGCGCGGATCCCGGCCTGCGCGGAGTACCTCGAGCGGCTGCGCGCGCGGCCGCACGCGAAGAAGGTGAACGAGGACCGCAAGGCCGACATCGAGCGCTCCATGGCCGCGCAGCGCAAGAACTACACCGGCTAGCGCTGCACCGACGCAGAGGGCGCGCGGGACGCCGCGGGCGTGCGGGCGACCTTGCCGCCGCACCCGGCCCGCCGCGCGGGCGGCGCCGGCGCTCTCAAACGATCGTCACGCCGCCGTCGGCGACGATTGTCTGGCCGGTGATGAAAGCGCCCGCGCGCGAGGCGAGGAACACGGCGATGCCGCCGATGTCGTCCGGCTCGCCGAGGCGCCCGAGCGGCGTTTCCGCTTCGCGCTGCGCGCGCAGCGCCGGGTTCTCCCACAGCGCTTTCGCGAAATCCGTCTTGATGAGGCCGGGCGCGATGCAGTTGACGCGCACGTTGTCCCTGCCGAACTCGAGCGCGAGGTTACGCGCGAGCTGCATGTCCGCGGCTTTCGAGAGCGCATAGACGCCGAGCACCGACGTGGCGCGCAGGCCGGCGATCGAGCTCACGATGATGATCACGCCGTCCTTGCGCGCGCGCATCTCGGGCGCCACCAGCCTCACGAGCCAGAGGTTGCTCAGCACGTTGTTGCGCATGGTCTTGTCGTAGATCGCGTCCGGCAGGTCCATGAGCGAGCCGTAGAACGGGTTCGAGGCGGCGTTGCAGACGAGGATGTCGATCTTGCCCCACGCGGCGCGGGTGCGCTGCACCATGGCCTCGAGCTCCGGCAGCCTGGAAATGCTCGCCGGGATCGCGAGCGCCTCGCCGCCCTGCGCGCGGATCGCGGCGGCGACCGCTTCGCAGTCCTCCGGCGTGCGGCTCGAGATCACCACCTTGGCGCCCGCCCGGGCCATGTGCTCGGCGATCGAGCGGCCGATGCCGCGCGTCGAGCCGGTGATGATCGCCACCTTGCCGCTCAGGTCGAAAATCTTCATTCAAGAACCTCCCCTCGAAGTGAACCGCGGACGAGCGCCGATTGTAACCGCGCCGAACGCGGTCGAGCGAAGCAGCGTCTAGCGCAGGGGAGGGGCGGACGACGGGGACGCTTCGCCGCCGCCTGAGGCGCGCTCATGCAGGCGGGCGCGTATGCGATGGCGGCGCCGTGTGAATGCCGCATTCGGTCTTGCCGCGCCCGGCCCAGCGGCCGGCGCGTTCGTCGTCCTCCGGCGCGACCGGACGGGTGCACGGCCAGCAGCCGATGCTCTTGAAGCCCCGGTCGAGCAGCTCGTTGTACGGAACGCCCTTGTCGAGCACGTAGGCCCAGGTGTCCCGGCGCGTCCAGTTCGCGAGCGGATGCACCTTGACGTACGGCCGGCCGTCCTCGTGCTCGCGGCGCTCGAGGATCTCGGCGGTCGCGCGCAGCGGCGTCTGGTCGCGGCGCAGCCCGGCGATCCAGGCGTCGAGACCCGCGATCGCGCGGCGGTTCGGCTCGACCTTGCGGATGGCGCAGCACTGATCCGGATTCGTCTCGTAGAGCTTCGGGCCGTAGCGCCGCTCCTGCTCCGCGACGCTCATGAGCGGGCGAACGATCCGGAGGTTGAGCCTGTAGCGCGCGACGAGTATGTCCTTGAGCGCGAGCGTTTCGGGGAAAAGGAAGTCCGTATCGATCGTGTACACCGGAACGTCGGGGCGGATGCGCGTCGCCATGTCGATCAGCGCGCAGCCCTCGAGCCCGAACGCGGTCGAGATCGCGGCGTTCGGATAGGTTTCGAGCACGAAGCGGAGGATCTCCTGCGGGGTCGCGGTCTCGAGCTCGCGGCTCTTGCGCTTCAGGAACTCGGGGTCGAAGCGTTCGGCGTCGGCGCCTACGGGCGACGGTGCGGTTGGCAGCGTTTCCGGAATGGACATGGGCACAGCGGGAAAGAGCAACTCGTCCGGCAAGGAGCCGCAGAGTGCGGCCGCGCGCCGGCGCCGTCAAGCAAAGAAGAGTTATGAGGATATGACTAACGCCGCTTCGCCGGCAGCCGGTCGATCGCCTCGAGAATGCCGCGCAGCAGGTCGAGCGGGGTGGGCGGGCAGCCGCGAATGACGCCGTCCACCGGAATGACGTTCGACACCGCGCCGCACGAGGCGTAGCTCGCGCCGAACTCGCCGCCCGTCGCACCGCACTCGCCGACGGCGAGCACGAGCTTCGGGTCGGGCATGCACGCGTAGGCCCGCCGCAGCGCCTCCTCCATGTGGCGCGACACCGGACCGGTGACGAGCAGCATGTCCGCGTGCCGCGGCGAGGCGACGAAGTGCACGCCGAAGCGCTCGATGCCGTAGTACGGGTTCGCGAGCGCGTGGATCTCGAGCTCGCAGCCGTTGCACGAGCCGGCGTCGACCTGCCGGATCGCGAGGCTCCCGGCGAAGAGCGCGCCGATCTTCGCCTTCACCCGTTCGCCGACCTCGGACAGCGCGGGCTCGAGGTCCACGGGCACGGGCTCGGTGACGATGCCGATGCGGCGTATCTTGTCGAGGATCCTCAGCATGGCGGTAGTCCTACAGGTCGCTGCCGGAGTACGAGCCGTTCACCGACTTATTGCATACCGGAAAGTCGGGCACGATGTTGTCGTGGATCAGGCGCTCGAGCGCGGGCCAGTTGAGCACGCTCGGGTCGCGCGGGAAGTAGCGCGCAATCCGGCCGTCCGCGCCGAAGCGCACGTACGCGAATATCTCGCCGCGCCAGCCTTCGACGATGGCGAGGCCTTCGGCCGGGGCCGGCGGATCGCACCAGGGGATGCGCACCGGGCCCTCCGGCAGGCCGCGCAGGAGCTCTTCCAGCAGGTCGGCCGATGCCGCGATCTCCTCGGCGCGAACCTGCAGCCGCGCCGCGACGTCGCCGTCGCGGTAGACCGGGACGCGCACGCGCAGCTCGCCGTAGGGCGGATAGGGGGCGTCGCGGCGCACGTCGAAATCGATGCCGCTCGCGCGCCCGACGTAGCCGAGCACCCCGAGCTCGCGCGCCGTCGCGGGAGCGAGCACGCCGGTCGTGACGACGCGGTCCTCTACGCTCGGCGTGTCGCGGTAGATCGCGAGCAGGCCCTCGAGCTCGCGCCGCAGCGCCTCGAGCTCTTCCTGCATTTCGGCGGCGTGAGCCGCCGCGAGGTCCACGGCGACGCCGCCGGGGACGATGCGGTCCATCATGAAGCGGTGCCCGAACGCGCGCAGGGAAGTGCGCTGCCACTGCTCGCGCAGCCGGCCGAACTGGTAGAACGCGAAGGCGAACGCGACGTCGTTCAGGATGGCGCCGATGTCGCCCAGATGGTTCGCGATGCGCTCGCGCTCGGCCATGATGGCGCGCAGCCACACGGCGCGCGCCGGCGCTTCGAGGCCGGCGGCGCGCTCCATCGCGAGACAGGCGGCCAGGCCGTGCCCGACCGTGGTATCGCCCGAAACGCGCGCGGCGAGCCGGGCGAGCCCGGCGGCGTCGCGCCCCTCCGCGATCTTCTCGATGCCTTTGTGCACGTAGCCGAGGCGCGCCTCGAGATGGAGCACGCTCTCGCCGACCGCGAGGAAGCGGAAATGACCCGGCTCGATGATGCCGGCGTGCACCGGTCCGACCGGGATCTCGTGCACGCCGCTGCCGTGCGCGCTCAGGAACGGGTAGTCGGTGTCGGCGGGTGTGGCGCCGCTCGCGCGGCTGCCGGCCGGGAAGTCCTTGCGCAGCGGATACTCGTCCTCGCGCCAGGCGCGGTGCCGGATCCAGCGACGCGGGTCCGGATGTCCCTCGAACACCACGCCGAGGAGGTCGCGCGTGTGGCGCTCGGCGCGCTCGGCCGCGGGGAAGAGCGGCGCGTGCGAGGCGAGCCGGGGCGCTGCGCGTGCGACCGTCGTGCGTGCGAGCAGGTAAACGCCCTGTCGCTCGAAGCAGGCGTAGACGGCGAGCGCGTCTCCCGTGTCGTCGCCGAAGCCCGCGACGTAGCGGCAGCCGGCCGCCTTCGCGGCGGCACCGAGCCGCGCCCAGTCGTCCGCGGCGACGTCGACCGCCTGCGCCGGCGCGAGCGCCGCCAGGGCGCGCCGCTCCATGCGCACGCCCTCGGCGGCGAGCCGCTCCAGGAGCTCGGTTGTCGAGTGCGTGGCTGTCATGTCGGCGCGGTGCTCACAGCGGCGATGCGCCGGAGATCAAGAGCGTCGCCTGCTCGAACCAGCGGGCGAGGAAGCCCGGGATGGCGAGCCCGAGCCAGAGCACGAGCGCGAGATGCACCATGACGGGCAGCATGTTGGCGCGCACCGGCTTCTGGTCCGCGGGCGGCTCGCCGTACACCATCGGGTGCAGGTGCCGGAACAGCCCGGCGAACGCGATGCCGAAACCGAGGAGCAGCGGCACCGCGAGCCACGGCCACGACTTCATGGTCGCGGTGAGCAGCAGGAACTCGCTGGTGAAGACGCCGAACGGCGGAAAGCCGGCGATGGCGATGGTGCCGAGAAGCAGGCCCCAGCCGATCGCCGGCTGCGTGCGGATGAGCCCGCGGATGCGGTCGATGCGCTGCGTGCCGGCGAGCTGGGCGGCGTGCCCGACGGTGATGAAGATCGCGCTCTTCGTGAGCGAGTGCACGGTCATGTGCAGCAGCGCCCCGAAGGTGGCGAGCGGGCCGCCGAGGCCGAACGCATAGGTCATGAGACCCATGTGCTCGATCGACGAGTAGCTGAACATGCGCTTGATGTCGTGCTGGCGGTGCAGGAACAGGCTCGCCACGGTGAACGACAAGAGCCCGAAGCCCATCATCAGGTAGCCGGCGAGCTGGTTCTGCAGCGACGCGTCGACGAGCATCTTGAAGCGCACCAGCGCGTACAGCGCCACGTTGAGGAGCAGCCCCGACAGCACCGCCGACATCGGCGTCGGGCCCTCGGAGTGCGCGTCCGGGAGCCAGCTGTGCAGCGGCACCAGCCCCACCTTGGTGCCGTAGCCGACCAGCAGGAACACGAACGCGAGCGACAGCACCGTCGGGTCGAGGCCGCCCGCGGCGCCGTGCAGTACCGTCCAGGCGAGCCCGTTCTCGCGCTCCCCGAGCCGCTGCTCGGCGGCGAAGTAGACCAGCACCGTGCCGAAGAGCGCGAGCGCGATGCCGACGCCGCAGAGGATGAAATACTTCCACGCGGCCTCGATCGATTCGGGCGTGCGGTAGAGCGACACCAGCAGCACCGTCGTGAGCGTCGCCGCCTCCATCGCGACCCAGAGGATGCCGAGGTTGTCGGTCGCGAGCGCGAGCAGCATCGCGAACATGAAGCCCTGGTACATCGCGTGGTAGAGGCGCAGGCGCCGGTCGGTGAGCCGGCCGCGCTCGACCTCGTGGCGCATGTAGGGCCGGGAGAAGATCGCAGTGGTGAGCCCGACGAACGCCGTGAGCGCGACCAGGTACACGTTGAACGCGTCGATGTAGAAGAGCCCGCCGCTCGTGAGCATCGGCCCGCGCGCGAACACCTCGAGCGCCATCGCGAGCGAGGCCGCGAAAGTGAGGGCGCTCGCGCCGACGTTGATCCAGCCGCCGGCCGGCCGATGCCCGCAGAAGGCGAGGACCAGGCTCCCGAGGAGCGGCGCGACGAGCGTGGCCTCGAGCAGCATCACGGGCGCTCCCCGGCCGCGGCGGCGTCCGCGGCTTCGTCGTGCGTGAGAATGCTCTCGTGCGCCTCGGACAGCCGGTTCAGGCGATCGACGTCGAGCGTGTCGAACGACTCGCGCATATGGAAGAAGAAGACGCCGAAGAGGATCGCGGCGACCAGCACGTCGAAGGCCACGCCGAGCTCGACGATGAGCGGCATCCCGTAGGTCGAGACCACCGCGGCGAAGAACAGGCCGTTCTCGATCGACATGAAGCCGATCACCTGCGCCACGGCCTTCTTGCGCGCGATCATGAGCAGCATTCCCACGAGCACCACCGCGATGCTCACGGCGACGGTGTTGCGGGTGGCGAGGCCCGAGAGGCGCACGATCGGCAGCGCCACGTAGTAGCTGAAGACGACCAGCGCCGCGCCGGCGAGGAGCAGCAGCGAGGGATGCCGGATGTTCTCGGCTTCGTGCTGGATCCCGAGGCGCAGCGCCAGCCGGTAGAGCAGCCACGGGATCAGGAACACCTTGAGCGCCACCGTGAGGCCGACCGAGATATAGAGGTGCGGATGGCCGGAAACGTACGCGACCAGGGCCGTTGCCACCGCGAGCAGTACGCCCTGCCAGGCGAACGCGAAGATCAATGGCAGCATGCGCGCCTGCGCGAGCATGATGAACGACGTGAACAGCACCAGCGCCGCGAAGACGATGATCGCCTGTTCGTAGAGACTCAGCTGCGCGAGGCTCACGCGTTCACCCTCCGGCCTCGAGGACGACGAAAGTCAGCATGCCGAGGAGCGCCAGCAGGAAGGCGAAGCCGAGGAACTGCGGCACGCGGAACAGCCGCATCTTGGCGAGCACCGTCTCCCACACGACCAGCACCACGCCGAGCGCGCCGAGCTTCGCGGCAATGGCGAGCACGCCGAGCCCGAGCGCCGCGGGCGTGAACTCCTGCGCGATGCCCCACGGCAGGAACAGGTTCGCGATGAGCACGGCGTAGATCGCGAGCTTGATCTGCGAGGCCCATTCGATGAGCGCCAGATGGCGGCCGCTGTATTCGAGGATCATCGCCTCGTGCAGCATCGTGAGCTCGAGGTGCGTCGCGGGGTTGTCGACCGGAATGCGGCCGGTCTCCGCCACCGCCACCATCGCGAGCGCGAGCAGCGCGAACAGGAACGAGGGCCGGAGCACGAGCCCTGCGTTCAGCACGTAGTCCACGGCGCTCGCGACGTTGGTCGAGCTCGCGGTCATCGAGAGCGTGAACACCGCCATGAGCATCGCCGGCTCGGCGAGCGCGCCGACCATCATTTCGCGCGCCGACCCCATGCCGCCGAAGGCGGTGCCCACGTCGAGGCCGGCGAGCGCGGTGAAGAAGCGTGCGAGCGCGAAGAAGCCGGCGATGACGATGACGTCGGCGATCGCGGCGGTCGGAAGATCGACGGCGAAGAACGGCACCGCCGCCGCGGCGAGCAGGGTCGCGGCGCAGACGACGTAGGGCGCCGCGCGAAACAGCCACGAGGCGTTGTCGGCGAGGACCACGTCCTTGCGCGCGAGCTTGGCGAGATCGCGGTAGGGCTGCCACAGCGGCGGCGCGGCGCGGTTCTGGCTGCGGCACTTGACGCGCTTGATCCACCCCGCAAGGAGCGGCGCCGCCGCCGCGAGCGCGAGCGTTTGCGCGAGCGCGAGCGCCCAGGCGAGGAAGGCATGTGCCGTCATCGCGCCCGCGCCCTCACGCCGCCGCGACCAGCCACTGCACCACGAGCAGCACGAGCAGCGTCACGAACGAGTACACGAGGTAGGTGTGGATGCTCCCCGCCTGCAGCGCGCCGATGCGCCGTGCGGCGGCGAGCACGAGGCGGCCGATCGGCACGTACGCCTTGAGCCACGACCAGTCGAGCACGTGCAGCACGTGGCGGATCGCGCGCGGGCGTCCGAGCGCATCCGGCCCGGGCGTCGTCTCGACGCGCTCTTCGATGCGCCAGGCGGGCGCGAACACGCGCCGCATGGGCATGGCGAAGCCGGTCGAGCTGTACTGCATGCGCGCGGTGAGGCCGCCGAAGCCGCAATCCCAGGCCGGCGTATGCCGCGGCGGTCTGGCGCGGCGTTTGAGCAGCACGTAGCCGAGCGCGAACACGAGCGCGATCGCGACCGCGACGAGCGGCGCGGAATAGGACGCGACAGCGGGCGCGACCGGCGTGAGCCAGAGCCAGCCGCTCGCCGTCGCCTGCGGCAGCTCGACATGGAGCAGGAGGCGCGTGAGCGGCGCGAGCGCCGCGATCACCGGCGTCGGCAACACCCCGAGGAGCAGGCAGCCGCTCGCGAGCAGGGCCATGCCGGCGAGCATGCCGGGGGAGACTTCGCGCGCGCGGGCGACGTGGCGCGTACGCGGGCGCCCGAGAAACGCGATGCCGTACGCCTTGATGAAGCAGGCGGCCGCGAGCGCGCCGGTCAGGGCGAGCGCCGCGGCGGCGAGCGGTATCAGGCTGCGGAGCACCGCGCTCTCGACGCCGCCGTCGAGCACCGGGGCGCGCAGCGCCGTCTGGAACGTGAGCCACTCGGACACGAAGCCGTTGAACGGCGGCAGCGCCGAAATCGCGATCGAGCCGACGAGAAAGAGGCCCGCGGTCACCGGCATGCGCCGGATGAGGCCGCCCATGTGCTCCAGGTCGCGTTCGTGGGTGCGCATGATCACCGCGCCGGCGCCGAGAAACAGGAGTCCCTTGAACAGCGCGTGATTGAACGCGTGGTAGAGCGCCGCTACGAGGCCGAGCGTGCCGAGCACCGGATGGCCCGCGCCGAGGAAGATGAGCGAGAGCCCTATGCCGAGGAAGACGATGCCGACGTTCTCGATCGAGGAGTACGCGAGCAGCCGCTTGAGTTCGTTCTGCTGTATGGCGTAAAGCACGCCGGCGAGCGCGCTCGCGGCGCCGAGCACGAGGAGCAGCAGCCCCCAGCCCCAGTAGTACTGTCCGATCAGCCCGTACGTGACGCGCACGAAGCCGTAGATCGCGACCTTGAGCATCACGCCGCTCATGAGGGCCGAGACGTGCGACGGCGCCACCGGATGCGCTTCCGGGAGCCACGCGTGCAGCGGCACGAGGCCGGCCTTCGCGCCGAAGCCCGCGAGCGCGAATGCGAACGCCGCCGTCGCCCAGAGCGGCGTGAGCTCGGCGGCTGCCATCTGCGCGAACGCGAAACCGCCGCCGAACGCCGCCAGGACGCCGAAGGCGAGCAGGATCGCGAGCGCGCCGACGTGCGCCATCAGGAGGTACAGGAAGCCGGCGC
The DNA here is from genome assembly GCA_036381895.1 of Burkholderiales bacterium. Lineage (GTDB taxonomy): Bacteria > Pseudomonadota > Gammaproteobacteria > Acidiferrobacterales > Sulfurifustaceae > JACQFZ01. The sequence goes on from DASVBY010000040.1 coordinate 16,053, forward strand.
GGCGATTGGCGCCGCGCTCGTGCTCGAACGTCACCAGCAGATAGCTCGCGACGGACATGAGCTCCCACGCGATCATGAAGGAGAGCGCATCGTCGGCGAGCACGACGAGGAGCATGCCGGCGACGAAGACCCCGGTCGCAAGGTGCAGCACCGCGATCGGGCGCGGCGCACGCTCGTACTCGCGCAGATACCCGGGTCCGTAGAAGCTCGTTGCGAGAACGACGACGCCGATCAGCACGAAGAAGAAGCCGGACAGTGCGTCGAGGCGCATCTGCCAGTGCAGCCACGGCAGCCCGAGCGCGAGCTCGCCGCGCTGTTCGAGCCCGGCGAGGAGCGCCGCGGCGCCGGCGGCGATCGCGAGCACCCCGGCCGCGCCGAGCAGCAGGAATACCAGGCGCTGCGCGAGCCGGCGGCGCGCGCCGAACGGCAGCGCTGCCAGGCCGGATACGGCGGCAACGAGAATGGCGAGATAGGCGAGAGTGAGCGCCACCTACCGACTCTTGCTGGAGGGAAACCTTCGAGCGGAGACTCGAAGCGCGCGAACTATATCATGTCCCCATCCCCAGTAGGGACACGCGGACGCGAAATTTGCGAACGAGCGGACCGGCGGTGAACCGCCGCACGCCGCGGGCGGCGAGGCGGCCGGTTCGCTCCCGTGCCCGGTCGCAGTGGACCGCTCGAGCCGCGCGCGGTCGTCGCGACCCGGACAAGGCGCGGCGGCCGGAACCGCGCCGGGACCCGGCTCGCGCCGGTTCGCTCGCGGCCCGGGCGCGGGGTCGGCGAGGGTCGGCCGCGGCTGCGCGACCCGAGGCGGTACGAGTAGAATGGCGGCCTTTTGCGAGGGCACGCCGTGACCGACACTCTCTTCGAATCGCAGATCAAGAGCCTCGAGCTGCTGCACCGGGGCAAGGTGCGCGACATCTACGCGGTCGGCGATGACCACATGCTGATCGTCACGACCGACCGGCTTTCGGCTTTCGACGTGGTCCTGCCGACGCCGATACCGGGCAAGGGTGCCGTCCTCACCGGGCTCTCGAACTTCTGGTTCAACCGTACCCGCCACATCGTGCCGAATCATCTCGCCGACGTGCCGCTCGAGCGGGCGCTGATCGATGCCGGCGAGCGGCGTACGGTCGAGGGCCGCGCCGTGGTGGTGCGCAAGCTCAAGCCGCTGCCGATCGAGGCCATCGTGCGCGGCTATATCGCCGGCTCCGGATGGAAGGAATATCGCCAGAGCGGCACCGTGTGCGGAATCGCCCTGCCCGCGGGTTTGCGCGAGGCGGACCGGCTGCCCGAGCCGATCTATACCCCGTCGACCAAGGCGGCGGCGGGCACGCACGACGAGAACATCAGCTTCGAAAAGACCGCCGAGCTGCTCGGCGCCGACATCGCCGCGAAGGTGCGCGAGGTGAGCATCAGGCTCTACCGCGAAGCGGCCGAGTACGCCCTCGGCCGCGGCATCATCATCGCCGATACCAAGTTCGAGTTCGGGCTGGACGACAAAGGCACGCTCACGCTGATCGACGAAGCGCTGACGCCCGACTCCTCGCGCTTCTGGCCGGTCGATCAGTATCGGCCGGGCTCGAGCCCGCCGAGCTTCGACAAGCAGTACGTGCGCGACTACCTCGAGCGCATCGGCTGGAACAAGCAGCCGCCCGCGCCGGCGCTGCCGCCGGAGGTGGTGGAACAGACGGCGGCCAAGTACCGCGAAGCGCTCGTCCGGCTGACGGGGCAGTAGGCGCCGGGGGCGAGGAGCGCGCCGGCACGCGCGGCCCCGCATCGCAGGAGTCGCCGGGGCGCCGCCGCCTTCTCATGTCCCCGTGCTGGACACTATTATTTTGGTGTGATGAAAACGCTCCTTCGGCTCGCCGCGGTCGGCGTGCTCGCACTCGCGGCGTGCGAGCGGCGGGAATCCGTCCCCGTCCCGCAGACCACGACACCGCCTGCAACCGCCCGGCCCGTGCTCGAGACGGTGCCGTCGCTGGCGTCGCTGAGCCGCGGCGAGCGGTTGTTCCAGGAGCATTGTGCACAATGCCACGGACCCGAAGCGCAGGGCCATCCGGACTGGCAGACGCCGGGCGTCGTCGCGGCGCCGCCGCTCAACGGCACCGGCAACGCCTGGAAGCGCACGCGGGCCGAGCTCTACGCCGTGATCGCGTACGGCGCCGCCCGCGGCGGTACCCCGGTCATGCCGGCATGGAAAGGCCGGCTGAGCGAGAGCGAAATCAACGATCTGATCGCCTGGTTCCAGGCGCTATGGCCGCCCGAGGTCTACGGCCAATGGCAGGCGCGCAACGGCGCCGGCGCGCGCTGAGCCCGATGCAGTAGGGGAAAGAAGTCATGGCCGTCGCTCTCTGGATCGTCATCATTCTCGTCATCGCCGCGCTGCTCAAGTATCTCCTGACCGATAACGGCAAGCGCTAGCCACGCCGCGGCGCCGGTCGCCTCCGGCGGGGTGCACCGCGCACTATCCGACTTCGGTATAGTCAGAGGGTCAGGAGGTGCGGGCGGCGTGCGCCCGCGCCGTGAACCATGGAGGGAAGCCATGAGCGACGTAACGGTGCAGGCACCGGTCGAACGGCGCACGCTGTCGGCGGAGGAGCTGCGGCGCATGGACGCGTACTGGCGCGCCAGCAATTACCTCGCGGTCGGACAGATCTACCTGCTCGACAACCCGCTGCTGCGCGAGCCGCTCAGGCCCGAGCACGTGAAGACGCGCCTGCTCGGCCACTGGGGCACGACTCCCGGCCTCAATTTCATCTACGTGCACTTGAATCGCGCGATCCGCGCGCGCGATCTCGACATGATCTTCGTCACCGGCCCCGGCCACGGAGGACCGGCGACCTTCGCGCAGACCTGGCTCGAAGGCAGCTTCAGCGAGCTCTATACAGACGTGACGCCGGATGCCGAAGGGATGCGGCGCCTGTTCCGCGATTTTTCGTTTCCCGGCGGCATGCCGAGCCACGCCGGCGCGGAGACGCCGGGCTCGATCAACGAGGGCGGCGAACTCGGCTACTCGCTCGCGCACGCCTACGGCGCGGCGTTCGACAACCCGGATCTCCTCGTCGCCTGCGTGATCGGCGACGGCGAGGCCGAGACCGGGCCGCTCGCCGCCGCGTGGCACTCGAACAAGTTCCTGAACCCGATACGCGACGGCGCGGTGCTGCCGATCCTGCACCTGAACGGGTACAAGATCGAGAACCCGACGGTGCTCGCGCGCATCGGGCGCGAGGAGCTCGAGAGCCTGTTCGTCGGCTACGGCTACCGGCCGTATTTCGTCGAGGGCGACGATCCGGAGACGATGCACGAGCAGTTCGCGACCGCGCTGGATCGCGTCATCGACGAGATCCACGCGATCCAGGGCGAGGCGCGCCGCACCGGCAACCCGCGCCGGCCCCGCTGGCCGATGATCGTGCTGCGCACGCCGAAGGGCTGGACCGGCCCGAAGGCGATCGACGGCCGCGTGGTCGAGGGCCACTGGCGCTCGCACCAGGTGCCGTTCGGCGAGGTGCGTACCCGGCCGGAGCACCTGAAGGCGCTCGAGGAGTGGCTGAAGAGCTACCGGCCGGAAGAGCTGTTCGACACCGACGGCCGGCTGCGCCCCGAGCTCGCGGCGCTCGCGCCGAAGGGCGCGCGGCGCATGGGCATGAATCCGCACGCGAACGGCGGCCTGCTGCTCAAGGAGCTCAAGCTCCCCGATTTTCGCGACTACGCCGTGGAAACCGCGGGCCCGGGAGCGGTCGAGGTCGAGTCGACCCGGGTGCTCGGGCGCTTCCTGCGCGACGTCATGAAGCTCAACCTGGACGCGCGCAATTTCCGCGTGTTCGGTCCGGACGAGACCAGCTCCAACCGTCTCGGCGCCATCTACGAGGTCAGCGGCCGCACCTGGGTGGCGGAGCGGCGGCCGGACGACGACTGGATCGAGCCCGATGGGCGCGTCATGGAGGTGCTCTCGGAGCATACGTGCCAGGGGTGGGCCGAAGGCTATCTGCTCACCGGGCGGCACGCGTTCTTCTCGTGCTACGAGGCGTTCATCCACATCGTCGATTCGATGTTCAACCAGCACGCCAAGTGGCTCGACGTGAGCCGCGACGTGCGCTGGCGCCGGCCGATCGCCTCGCTCAACTACCTGCTCACGTCGCACGTCTGGCGCCAGGACCACAACGGCTTCTCGCACCAGGATCCGGGCTTTCTCGACATCGTGGTCAACAAGAAGCCGGAGGTCGTGCGCATCTACCTGCCGCCCGACGCCAACACGCTGCTCTCGGTGGCCGATCATTGCCTGCGCAGCCGCCACTACGTGAACGTCATCGTCGCCGGCAAGCATCCGCAGCCCGTCTGGCTCGACATGGACGCGGCGGTCAAGCACTGCACGGCCGGGATCGGCATCTGGGAGTGGGCGAGCAACGATCGCGGCGCCGAGCCGGACGTCGTCATGGCCTGCTGCGGCGACGTCCCGACGCTCGAGACGCTCGCCGCGGTCGATCTGCTGCGCCAGCACGTCCCGGAGCTCAAGGTGCGCGTGGTGAACGTGGTGGATCTGATGACGCTCACCCCCGAGCATCCGCACGGCCTGAGCGGCCGGGAGTTCGACGCGCTGTTCACCGGGGACCGGCCGATCATTTTCGCGTTCCACGGCTATCCGTGGCTGATCCATCGCCTCGCGTACCGCCATACCAACCACGCGAACCTGCACGTACGCGGCTACAAGGAGGAGGGGACGACGACGACGCCGTTCGACATGACGGTGCGCAACGACCTCGACCGCTACCATCTGGCCGCCGACGTCATCGACCGTGTGCCGGGTCTCGGCGCCCGCGGCGCCTACGTAAAGCAGTACCTGCGCGACAAGCTCATCGAGCACCGCCAGTACATACGCACCCACGGCGAGGACATGCCCGAGGTCCGGGACTGGCGCTGGCCGTACTGATTCCGGGGCGGTGCGATGCGAAGCGTTACCCGATACGTCCGCGCGGGCGTGGCGCTGGCGGCGCTCGCAGCCGCTGCGGCCGGCGCGCAGCCCGACGCCTCCGGCGACTCGGAGCTCGGGATTCCCTACCTGATCCCGCCCGCGGTCGTGCCGCTCGACATTCGCCAGCGCGAAGAGATCGTGAAGATCCGCCGCGAGCTGCACGAGCGCGAATGCACGCTGACCGGCGAGTTGCTGCAGGCGCAGGAGGAGCTGCGGGCCGAGATGTCGCGCGAGCCGCGGCGCGAGGAGGGGATCGCGGAGGCGGCCCGGCGCGTGCAGGAAGTCGAAGCGCGCATCCGCGCCGCGCGCGCGGAGGCGGTGCGGGATGCGACGCGCCTGCTCACGCCCGATCAGCGTAGCGCGTTCGCACGCTGGCAGGAGGGCGTGCGCCGGGCGGGCGGTGAAGCGGAGCCGCGTTACAGCGTGCAGCCGGGCGTACAGCCGGACGCGCCCGACGTCGACGGTCCCGACGCGCCCGAGCGCCGGCCGCGCTAGCGATCCGCGGACCGCGCCTTGACATTCCAACAGTGGGAAGGTTTAGCCTGTGGGCGTGACCGGCGCCGCCGCGAGCGCGCCGGGTATTGCCGGAGGTACGCATGAACATCGGCCAGGCTTCGAAGGCGTCGGGCGTGTCGGCCAAGATGATCCGCTACTACGAGCGCATCGGGCTCATCGCGCCGGCCGCGCGCGAGACGAACGGCTATCGGGTCTACACCGACGCCGACGTGCATACGCTGCGCTTCATCCGCCGCGCGCGCGATCTCGGCTTCTCGATCGCACAGATCGGGCGCCTCGTGAGCTTGTGGCGCGACCCGAAGCGCTCGAGCGCCGACGTCAAGGCCATCGCGGCCGAGCACGTGGCCGGGCTCAAGCGCAAGATCCTGGAGCTGCAGACGATGGTGGCGGCGCTCGAGGATCTCGCGCGGCGCTGCCACGGCGATCATCGTCCGGAATGCCCGATCCTCGAGGATCTCGAAGGAATCGGCGCGCCTGCGCCGGAGCGGGAACGCGCAACGGAGCGCGCGCGCCCGGCCGCGGCCGGGCGCGCGCGTACGGGCCGCGCGGCGGCGGGAGGCCTGCGATGAGCGCGGCGATCCGGCTTGCGATCGCGGGCATGCGCTGCGGCGGCTGTGCCGCGACCGTCGAGAAAACGCTTCGGAGCGTCCCCGGCGTGACCGACGTGCGCGTCGATCTCGCCGCCCGCCGCGCCGAGGTGAGCGGTACGGCGCCGGCGGATGTGCTCGTCGCGGCGGTGCAGCGCGCGGGCTACGACGCGCGCGCGGACGGGGGGAGCAAGTGAGCGCGGCGCAGACGCATCGGCTCTCGATCGGGGGCATGCACTGCGCGGGGTGCGTTGCGACCGTCGAGAACGCGCTCAAGGGCGTGCCCGGTGTGGAGAGCGCGAGCGTCAACCTCGCCGAGCGCACGGCGCTCGTGAGCGGGAGCGCCGCGCCCGAGGCGCTGATCGCCTCTGTCAAGCAGGCGGGCTACGACGCTGCGCTCCTGCGCGGGCCCGAGGACGACGCGGCGCGCGCGGCGCAGGAAGCGGCGCATTACCGGGCGCTGCTGCGCAAGACGTGGGCGGCCGGCGCGGTAGGGTTTCCGCTATTCCTCGGCGATCTGCTCGGTTGGCTCCCGATGCTCGACTCGGGCGGCGCGCAGCTCTTCTGGGGGTTCGTCGGTCTCGCGACGCTCGCCGTGCTCGTGTACGCGGGCGGCCATTTCTTCGTCGGGGCCTGGAAGGCGTTTCGCGCGCACAACGCGACGATGGACACGCTGATCGCGCTCGGGACCGGCTCCGCCTGGGTGTACTCGATGCTCGTGGTGATCCTCCCCGAGAGCGTGCCGGCGCTGTCGCGCCACGCCTATTTCGAGGCGGCCGCCGTGATCATCGCGCTGCTCAACCTCGGTCAGGCGCTCGAGATGCGCGCGCGCGGCAGGACCTCGCAGGCGATCCGCCGGCTGATCGGGCTGCAGCCGAAGACTGCGCGCGTCGTGCGCGACGGCCGCGAGGTCGACGTCCCGATCGAGGACGTGGGGCTCGACGACACTGTGCGCGTGCGCCCGGGCGAGAAGATTCCGGTGGACGGCATGGTGATCGACGGACATTCGAGCGTCGACGAATCGATGCTGACGGGCGAACCCATGCCGGTCGAGAAAGGACCCGGCGACTATGTCGTCGGCGGCACCATCAACCGCAGCGGCACGTTCCTGTTCCAGGCGAAGCGCATCGGCGCCGACACCGCGCTCGCGCGCATCATCGAGCTGGTGCGGCGGGCGCAGAGCACCAAGCCCCCGATCGGGCGACTGGTCGACCGGATCTCGGCCGTGTTCGTGCCGGCGGTGCTGATCGTCGCGATCGTCACGTTCCTCGCCTGGTACAACTTCGGCCCCGAGCCGCGCGCCGCCTACGTGTTTGTCGCCACCATGACGGTGCTCATCATCGCCTGCCCGTGCGCGCTCGGGCTCGCGACCCCGATCTCGATCATGGTCGGCGTCGGCAAGGCCGCGGAATACGGCGTGCTCATCCGCAACGGCGAGGCGCTGCAGCGCGCCGGGCAGCTCACCACGATCGTCGTCGACAAGACCGGAACGGTGACGGCCGGGCGCCCGGCGGTCACCGCGGTCGTCCCGGCGGCGGGCTGGGACGAGCAGGAGCTGCTTCGCCTCGCGGCGAGCCTCGAAGCCGGCTCGGAGCATCCGCTCGCGCAGGCGGTGGTCGAGGCTGCGAACGCACGCGGCGTCGCCCTCGCGCGCGCCGGGGACTTCGCGGCCGTCACCGGCCGCGGCGTGCGCGGCGCGGTGGCGGGAAGGCACCTCCTCTTCGGCAACGCGCGGCTCCTCGCGGAGTACGGCATCGAGCCCGGCGCGCTCGCCGAGCGGGCGCGCGCGCTCGCGGCCGAGGGGCAGACGCCGATGTACCTCGCGGTCGACGGTGCCGCCGCGGGCGTTATCGCGGTCGCGGATCCGATCAAGCCCGGTTCGCGCGAGGCGATCGCGCGGCTGCACGCGCTCGGGCTCAAGGTCGTGATGCTGACCGGCGACAACCGCGCGACCGCGGAAGCCGTGGCGCGCGCCGTCGCGATCGACGAGGTGCATGCCGAGGTGCTGCCCGAGGACAAGGCCGGCAAGGTCGCGGCGCTGCAGGCGCGCGGCGAGGTCGTCGGCATGGTCGGCGACGGCATCAACGACGCGCCGGCGCTCGCGCAGGCGGACGTCGGATTCGCGATCGGCACCGGCGCCGACGTCGCCATCGAGTCGGCGGACGTCGCGCTGATGCGCGGTTCGCTGCACGGGATCGCCGATGCCATCGCGGTATCGACCGCGACGCTGCGCAACATCAAACAGAACCTCTTCGGCGCCTTCGTCTACAACACGTTCGGCATCCCGATCGCGGGCGGCGCGCTCTATCCGTTCTTCGGGCTGCTGCTCAACCCCATGATCGCGGGCGCGGCCATGGCGCTCTCGTCGGTGACGGTGGTGACAAACGCGAACCGCCTGCGCTTCTTCGATGCCAAGAGTGCGCATCGGCGCGCCCGGGCCGCGCCCGCGCGAGTCCCGGCCGCGGAGCCGGCCGGCACATCGGCGAGGACCTCGGCATGAGCTGGCTCGTGAATCTCGCCGGCGTGGCTGCGATCGCGTTCGTCGTCTGGTGGTTCTGGCTCTCGCGCCCGCGCGCCGTGCGCGCCGAATCGGGGCCGATCGATATCCTGGTCGAGAACGGCGTCTACACACCGTCGGTGATCGAAGTGCCGGCCGGCGCGCCGGTGCGGCTGCGCTTCCTGCGCAAGGACCCGAACCCGTGCGCCGAGGAGGTGCGCTTCGACGATCTCGGCGTGAGCGCCGAGCTGCCGGTCGGCACGCGGCGGGAAGTGACGGTGGTGCCGGCGGTACCCGGGGAGTACGCGTTCACCTGCCAGATGCGCATGTACCGCGGCACGCTGATCGCGCGCTGAGCCCGCACGCTTCCTTCGTCCGGGGCCCGCCGAGCCGTGCCGGCGCGCCGGGCCGGAGGCGAGGCGCCGCGCTCCGTGCGCGGGCCGGATTCGGGTCGGGTCGTCGGGCTAGCCCGCGGGGAGCAGGCGCGCTTCCTCGATCGGCGCGCGCGGCAGGTGCCGGCGGATGAAGTCCGCGAGCAGCTCGGCATCGCGCTGGCGCGCGTAGCGCTCGCGGAATACCAGCACGATGGTCCTCCCGGCTCTCTTTCCCTCGAGCGGGCGGTAGTTGATCAGGCCGCGCAGGCGCCGATCCTCGGTCGCGGCGAGCGCCGGCATGAGCGTGTAGCCCGCGCCCGAGGCGACGAGGTGGCGCAGCGTCTCGAGGCTCGTCACGTGCATCTCCTTCGCCTGGCCGCGCCGGTGCGGCGGGCAGAGCGCGATCGTCTGATCGCGCAGGCAGTGGCCGTCCTCGAGCAGCACCATCTCCGAGGTCTTGAGATCGCTGACCCGCAGCGGCTGCTTGCGCTCGAGCGGATGGTCCTTGGGCACGGTCAGCAGGAACGGCTCGACGAACAGCGGAATCACGCGCAGCCCCGTCTCCTCGAACGTCCGCGCCGCGAGCACCGCGTCGAGCTCGCCCGCGCGCAGCTCCTCGAGCAGGTTCTCGGTCAGCCCTTCCTTGAGGCGCAGCTCGAGCTTCGGGAACGCCTTGCGCAGCGGCGCGAGCAGGTGCGGGATGAGATAGGGTCCGAGGGTCGCGATGGCGCCGAGCCGGAACGGGCCGGCGAGCGGCTCGCGGGTCGATCGCGCCGCGTCCAGGATCTTCTCGGCTTCCTCGAGCACCACGCGCGCCTGCTGCACTACCGCCTGGCCGACGTCCGTCACGCGCACCCGCCGCGCGCTGCGCTCGAACAGGGTGACGCCGAGGTAATCCTCGATCTTCTTGATCTGCGCGCTCAGGGCCGGCTGGGTCACGTGGCAGGCGGCGGCCGCGCGGCCGAAATGACCGTGTTCGGCGACGGCGACCACGTACTGCAGGTCGCGCAGGGTGAGGCCGGCGATATTCATAGGCGTTGCTTATCGATTTTATAGGTTTAATCAGTTGGATTAAAAGCCGCCGGCGCGCGAGGATGGCACCCGACCCGCGCATTTTCCGGCGCGGCAACCCGCAATACAGCACCAGGAGAAACAGGATTATGGGACTTAGAGTGAGCGTAGGCGACAAGTTTCCGGAGTTCGCGGTGCCGGCCGTGGTGTCGATCGAGAAGGGCAAGGAGTTCGCGACGATCGGCTCCAAGGACCTGAAGGGCAAGTGGGCGGTGGTGTTCTTCTGGCCCATGGACTTCACGTTCGTCTGCCCGACCGAGATCGCCGAGTTCAACAAGGAGCTCGACGCGTTCCGCGAGCGCGGCGCCGAAGTCTACGGCGTCAGCACCGACACGCAGTACGTGCACCTCGCGTGGCGCCAGCAGCACCCGGACCTCAGGAACCTCCGGTACCCGATGCTCGCCGACAACAAGAAGGAGCTGAGCGAGGCGCTCGGCGTGCTGCATCCCGAGGAGAAGGTGGCGCTGCGTGCGACCTATATCGTCGATCCCGACGGCGTGGTGCGCTGGGTGAGCGTCTACGACCTCAACGTCGGACGCAACGTGAAGGAGGTCATTCGTACGCTCGATGCACTGCAGACCGACGAGCTTTGCCCGTGCAATTGGGAGCGCGGCAAGGACACGCTCAAGGTCGCCTGACGGCCCGGCGCGCGCACGCCCCGCGGCGGGCGCGCTGCCCCATCCATTTCCGGAGGAGAAACGCATGAATGCCGTAATTGAGAGCCGAAGTATCGAAACCGCCCTGCCGGCGCAGGCGAGCACGATCGCGCGCGACCTGCGCCTGAACCTCAAGCGCATCCTCGAGGCCGGTGCGCTCGAGCGCACCGAGGCGTTCGCCGCGCTGCTCGCGGTGGCGACGGCCGTCGGCGACGAGCGCTTGGGCGCGTACGCGCGCGCCGAGCTCGAAGCCGCCGGTTTTTCGCCCGAGGAGATCGCCGAGGCGGCGGAGAGCGCCGCGATCATGGGGATGCTCAACGTGTACTACCGCTTCCGCCACATGCTGGGGAACGAAGAGGAGTACCGCACGGCGGGCCTGCGCATGACGGCGCTCGCGCGCCCCGTGCTCGGCAAGGAGCGCTTCGAGATGCTGGCGTTCGCCGTCTCGGTGCTGAACGGCTGCGAGTCGTGCATTCGCTCGCACGAGAAGGTGCTGCGCGATGCGGGGGTTTCGGTCGACAAGGTGCACGACCTGGCCCGATTGGCCGCAGTAGTGAAGGGATTGAATACGCTTTCGCGCATCCCTAATTAACGAGAACTTTCAACTTCCGAGAACTTTCAACTTCAAGGAGGCAGTCATGGCGGCGAACATCGGAGTTACGCAGAAGGAACGCGAAATCGGCGTGAATATCGGCATCAACGAGCAGGATCGCAAGGAAATCGCCGAGGGGCTGTCTCGCCTGCTCGCGGACACGTACACACTGTACTTGAAGACCCACAACTTCCACTGGAACGTGACCGGGACGCTGTTCGAGACGCTGCACAACATGTTCGAGGAGCAGTACAAGGCGCTCGCGGAAGCCGTCGATGCGATCGCCGAGCGCATCCGCGCGCTCGGGTTCCCGGCCCCCGGAACCTACGCGGAGTTCGGCAAGCTCGCGTCGATCAAGGAGGAGCCCGGGGTGCCGGCGGCCGAGGAGATGATCCGGCGGCTGCTCGAAGGCCACGAGGCGGTGGCGCGGACGGCGCGCTCGCTGCTCCCGGCCGTCAGCCGGGCGCACGACGAGCCGACGCTCAATCTCGTGTCCGATCGCATGCAGGCGCACGAGAAGACGGCCTGGATGCTGCGCAGCATGCTCGTCCACTGAATCGGCCGTTCGGCCGTTACGGGAAAGGCCGCCCTCGGGCGGCCTTTTTCGTCCGGTCGCCGTCCGCTACGACGGCGAGAAGAAGAATTCGCCGAGATACCGGCCGCCGGTCGCGACGATTACGGTGGCGAGCCCGAGGATCAGATTGAACCCGATCAGGCGGCGGATCCGGCCGAGGTGCTGCGCCGCGGCGCTCCAGTCGGCCGCGTGCACCGCCTGGCGCAGACGCCGATAGGGCGCGAAGTACACGTACAGGAACACGAGGATCATGATCCAGCCCGTGAGCTGCATCAGGTGCACGTGGGCGCCCGCGTTCGCGAAACCCTCGAAGACGTACACGATCAACCAGTAGCCGGTCAGCGGCAGCAGCACGACCGCCGCCCAGACCCACGGGAAGAAGCGCGCGAAGGTCTGTGCCCAGAGCGGCAGGCGCAGCGGCGGCTCGAGCAGGCTCGCGGCCACCGGCCGCAGCGCCATGTAGGCGAAGAACATGCCGCCGACCCAGACGACCGCCGCGAGGATGTGCAAGGTGATGGCAACAGCCATGCAAGGTTCTCCGTGTGCGCGTCGTGCGTCGTTGGTTCCAAGAGCCCGGGCGTACGCCTGCGTCCCGTCCCGAGTCAGCTCCCGGCGACCCGGCGCTTCACGCCAAGATAAGCCCGTTTGATGGCGCGCGCGAGCCGCTCGGTCGCGGTCCGCCGGTAGTAGCGCCGGTCCTCCGGCGTCATGTCCTCGAACCGGCCGTCGTACTTGAGCTTCGCCCACGCGTTGTAGTCGAAGCGCTGCGCCAGGCGATACAGCCAGTGGTTGAGCGGCGCGAAGCCCGGCTTGCGCACGACGGCGGCGCCGAAGTCGATCAGGCACGGAAACCGTCCGTCGACCACGAGCAGATTGTCGCGCCGCTTGAGGTCGGCGTGCGCCACGCCGCGCCGGTGGAGCTCCTGGATGTGCGCGAGCAGCGTGTCGTAATAGGTCGCGGGATCCGCCGGCCGGACGCGGCGCAGCGGTTCGGCGGCGACGTAGTCGAGCACCAGGTAGCGCCCGCACAGCAGCCCGTGGCAGCGCGGGCTGCCCGCGAACCCGGCGAGCCGCACGTAAACCGCGTGCTCGCGCCGCAGCATCCAGCGCCGCGCCCAGCCGCGCAAGCCGCGGCCCCAGGCGACCTTGACGATCAGGCGGCGCGGGCCGGCTTCATAGAGGTACACCGCGCCCTGATAACCGCGCGCGTGGGCGGCGGCGCCCGACTGCATGCGCTGCTCAATCCACTCGATCAGTGCGCGCTCGGTGGCGGGATCGAGCGAGGACGTCATCGAAGGGGGCGCTACGGCAGGCGGCCGTACAGGATATATAGGAAGAGCAGCAGCAGCGCCGCGATGATCGGCTCCCCGTTTTGCTTCAGGCTCTGGGCGAACGACCATTCGCCCTTCGCCCCGGAACGGTAGGGCCGGAGCCGCGGAATCAGCGCCCGGGTCTCGCGCGCCCACGGCTCCCACTGGCCGGGGAAGCGCTTCGCGAGCTCCCGGTCCTCGTGCGCGATGGTCTGCGGGTAATAGAAGAAGGCGAGCGCGAGCCAGGCGATGAAGCTCCACCAGAGCCCCGACGCGAGGCAGAAGCCGAACGTGATCAGGTGATTGCCGACATAGAGCGGATGGCGCACGTAGGCATAGGGCCCGGTGGTCGCGAGCACCTTGTCCTTCTTCACGTGCCCGGATGCCCACAGGCGCACCAGGATCCCGAGCACCGCGGCCGCGAGGCCCGCGTAGTACATCCCGGGCACGGTCGGCTGCCCGATGATCGTGAGCAGCACGAGGAAGGCGATGCCGACGAACTGCCGCGACCGATGACGGGCGTACTTGAGATCGTGGATGAAGCGCTTGAGGCCGATGCGCTCGGCAAAGGTCTGCTGTTCCGCCTGCATGATGTAAGGGTCTGCCGTGGGAGGCGGCATATTAGCACACGGAAATTGCGGGGCGCGCCACAGTGCGGCGCCGCGCCGGCGCAGGGTCCCGGTCAGGCGAACGGCTCGAAGCGGCCCGCCGGAGCCGAGCGGCGCGCGCGATATGCCGCGAGCCAGTATGCGGCGAAGAGCGTCTTGAGATCCGTGATCGCGCCGCGGCGCGCGCGGTCGACGAACTCCTCTGCGGGCAGGACGACGGTGAGGATGTCTTCGCCTTCGTGCGGATTGCCGTGCACGCCGCCGGCGCGGCTCGCGTCGACCGTGCCGGCCACGAGCGCGATCCGTTCGGACGTTCCGCCCGGGCTCACGTAGGCCCCGGGATGCACGACGAAAGGCTGGCGCAGATCGAGTCCGGTCTCCTCCTTCACCTCGCGAATCGCCGCCTCGACCGGCGACTCGCCGTCGCCGATCCCGCCCGCGACCAGCGCTTCCGCGTACGGATAGTCGCCTGCCGCGAGCTCGCCGGCGCGCAGCTCGTTCACGAGCACGACTTCGTCGCGCGCGGGATCGTACGCGAGCACGGCCACGGCATGACCGCGCTCCATGACCTCGAGCGTCAGGGTCGCGAAGCCGCCGCCGTGCTTCTCGGCCTCGATCTCGTAGCGCTTCACCTTCAGGAAGCCTTCGTAGAGCGGCGTCACCCGCTTGACCGATGCTCTGAGTCGA
>DASVBY010000041.1:0-46003 GCA_036381895.1 Burkholderiales bacterium
ACCAAGATCACGCAGCATCGCGGCGAGGCGTACCTCACCGCCTACATGCGCGATCCCTCGCAGTTCTACGACGAGGAGCGCCACCGCCGGCTGATGCCGCGCCAGGGTTTGAGCGAGCAGGAGATCAAGAACCTCATCGCGTTCCTCGACTGGGTGAGCAAGGTCGACAATCAGGGATGGCCGCCGCGGCCGATCCTCGTCACCGGCACCTCGATTCCGGGGATGGATGTCGCGACGGCCCGGATTGACGGAAGGCCGGCCGGGTCGCGGCCGGTTACCGCGGAGTCGAACCCCGCGGCCATCGGCGAGACGCTGTTTCGCTCGGTTACGCCGGCCTGCAACGCCTGTCATTCGATCGCGCCGGGCGTGAACCTCGCGGGCCCGACGCTCGCCGGTGTTGCCGCGCGCGCCGAGCAGATCGTGGCGTCCGCCGAGTACAAGGGCAAGGCCAAGGACGCTGCCGGCTACATCCGCGAGTCGATCGTCGCACCCAGCGCACACCTGGTCCCCGGACCGATGTACTCGGCCAACGGTGTCTCGTTCATGCCGGCAACGTACGGCGACACCCTGAAGCCGGAGCAGATCGACGATCTGGTAGCCTATCTCGTGACCCTGCGCTAGGCGCGGCGCCGCGGGGGTATCGAGCGGGCAACGGGAACAGAACGGAGGCGCAATGCGATACCGGTCCCAGTCCGTCGCTTATTGGTACTTCGCGGTCGCGGTCGTGCTCTTCGGGCTGCAGATCGTGTTCGGACTGCTCTCCGCGGCGAAGTATCTCGGCCCCGATCCGCTGCTCTATATCCTGCCGTTCGACGTGACCAAAATGATCCATACGAACCTCCTCATCGTATGGGTCCTGACCGGCTTCATGGGCGCAACCTACTGGCTGGTGCCGGAGGAGTCGCGCACGGAGCTCTACAGCGTCAAGCTCGCGTACGTCCAGCTCGTGCTGTGGGTGCTGATGGGCGTGAGCGCCATCATCGGCTACCTCTTCCGCTACGGCACCGGCAACAAGCTGCTCGAGCAGCCGCTGCCGCACAAGATCGTCATCGTGATCGTCATGCTCATGTTCCTGTACAACGTGGCGATGACGATCAGGAAGTCCGGCCGCTTCACGACCACCGAAGGGGTGCTCGTGCTCGGGCTCGCGGGCGCGGCCGTACTGTACCTGCCGGCGCTGCTGCACTACGAGAACTATACGGTCTCGATCTTCTATCGCTGGTGGACGATCCATCTCTGGGTCGAGGGCGTGTGGGTGATGATCCAGGCGGGCTTTCTCGCGTACCTGCTGATCCGGCTCTCCGGCATCGACCGCGAAGTGATGGAGAAGTGGCTCTACGTCATCGTCGGCCTCGCGTTCATCGCCGGCATTCTCGGCACCGCACACCATTACTACTGGGTCGGCGTGCCGACGTACTGGCTCCCGATCGGCGGCTTCTTCAGCGCGCTCGAGCCGCTCGCGCTGGTCGCGATGGCGGCCTACGCCTATGCCGCCATCCGCCGCTCGGGGCTCGCGCACCCGAACACGCTCGCGCTCCACTGGACCGTGGGGAGCGCGGTGTACACGCTCTTCGGCGCCGGCCTTCTCGGACTGGCGCATACCTGGCCGAGCGTCAACAAGTGGACTCACGGCACGCTCGTTACCGCGATGCACGGGCACGCGGCGTTCTACGGCGCGTACGCGATGATCGTGCTGGCGATGATCGTGTACGCGCTCCCGTCGATGTCCCCGGGGCGCCAGGAGCGGGGGACCACGCTCGGCTACTGGGCGTTCTGGCTGCAGCTCGCCGGCATGTTCGGCATGACGCTCTCGTTCGCGACCGCCGGCATCGCCCAGGTGTATCTCGAGCGCATCCTGGGCCTCGGCTACCTCGATGCGCAGCTCAAGATCCAGGTGCATTTCCTGATGCTGATCGCGACCGCGTCGCTCTTCGCGATCGGCGTAGCGGCGTTCATCGTCGATTTCTTCCGCCACGCGCCGCGCTTCGAGATCGCCGAGGCGCTGCAGCCGCCGCCCGCGCGTGGAGAGGGCAAGGCGGCCGCGCGCGCGTAGCCGGCGTCGACCGCCGTGAACGCGCCGCAGGCGAGCACCGCCGGCGCTCCGTACTACGTTCCCGCCGGCAACGAGATCCCGATCTTCGAGCAGTGCCACGCGCGCGGGCTCGCCGTGATGCTCAAGGGCCCGACCGGCTGCGGCAAGACGCGCTTCGTCGAGTACATGGCCTGGCGTCTCGGCCGGCCGCTCATTACGGTTTCGTGCCACGACGATCTGACGGCGGCGGACCTCGTCGGGCGCTTTCTCATCCGGCACGACGGCACCGTCTGGCAGGACGGGCCGCTCACGCGGGCGGTGCGTACGGGAGCGATCTGCTATCTCGACGAAGTCGTCGAAGCGCGCCAGGACACGATCGTGGTGCTGCATCCTCTCACCGACCACCGCCGCATCCTGCCGCTCGAGAAAACCGGCGAGACGCTCGAGGCCGCACCCGGCTTTCAGCTCGTGATCTCGTACAACCCGGGCTACCAGCGGATGCTGAAGGACCTGAAGCCGAGCACGCGCCAGCGCTTCGTCGCGCTCGATTTCGACTTTCCGCCGCCCGAGCGCGAAGCCGCGATCGTCGCGCACGAGGGCGGCTGCGACCACGCGACCGCGCAGGCGCTGGTGGGCCTCGGTCAGCGGCTGCGCGCGCTGCGCGACCGCGGCCTGGCCGAGGTACCGAGCACGCGGCTCCTGGTTGCGGCCGCGCGGCTCGTCGCGAGCGGCATCGCCGTGCGCGAGGCCTGCTATGCGGCGCTGATCTCGCCCCTCTCGGACGACGAAGCGCTCGTCGCCGCGATGCGCGATCTGGTGGACGCGACCTTCGTCTGAACCGTGGCCGAAGCCGAAGATGTGATCACCGACGTCGCGCGATACGCGACGATCTACGCGCGCGACCTCTGGCGGCGGCATCGGCCGCCGCCCGCGCCGCGGGTGGTCGCGCTCCTCGACGTCTCGCGCCGGCTCGACGTGTTGATCAGCGCCGTCTTCGGCAGGAGCTTTCCGCTTCGTGCCGCGCAGCCGCCCGCGCCGCCGACCTTCCTCAGCAAAGTATTCCGCCGCGGCGAGGGCCCGCGCTCGAGGCGCGCGCTGCCCGCAACGGACGGCGCGAGCATCTGGCTGCCGAAGACGCTCGACGCCGAGGATCCCGTCGCCGGCATCGAGCGCTACCGCGCGCTCGCGCTGCAGCAGGCGATGCGCGCCGAGCGCAGGAGCGCCGCGCTTCTCCCCGCAACGGTGAGCGACGCCGTGCGCGAGGTTTACCTGCTGCTCGAAGCCTATGCCGCCGACGAAGCGCTGGCGCGCCTGCTGCCCGGCGTCGCCGGATCGCTCACGGGGCTGCGGCGCGCGATGCTCGCCGCGCGGCCGCGCCTCGCGGCGTTCCCGCCGCGCCTGCAGCCGCTCGAGACGCTGCTCCGACGGGCGCTCGCGCAGGAGTGCGGCCGGCCGGACGGCACCATCCCGATCGCGGAATCGCCGCGCGCCGCGCTCGCGCTCGCGCAACGTCTGGTAGCGGAACTGATGCCGGATGCGGGGCGGGGGAGGGTACGTACACACCTCATGAGCGATCTCTGGCTCGGTGAGCTGCGCGCGCCGGAGGCGCCCGAACGGGCGGCCTCCGTGGCGGACGGGCCCGAAGACGGATCGAATCCACCGCCGCGCAGCGCCCGGCTGCCGCGCCGGCCGCAGGAACGCAAAGCCCGGCCCGACGAGGACGACGGCAGGGCCGGCGCGTGGATGGTCCAGACCGAGCACCCGCACGAGCAGGCGGAAGACCCCTTCGGGATGCAGCGGCCGGCCGACCGCGACGAGGACACCCCGGCGGACGAGTTCGCCGACGCGCTCTCGGAGCTGCACGAAGCGCGGCTGGTAGCGACGCCCGGGAGGCCGAAAGAAGTCCTGCTCTCCGACGATCCGCCCGAGCGGCGCGCACGGCGGGACGCCGCGCCGGCCGCCGACACGGACCTGCCGGTGCACTATCCCGAATGGGACTATCGCACCGGAACCTACCGCTACCCCGGCGCGACGATCCGCTTGCTCCCGCCCGCGCTCGGCCCGCAGGCCTGGGTCGATCGCACACTCGAAGAGCACCGGGCGATGCTCGGCGCCGTGCGCCGGCGCTTCGAGATGCTGCGCGCGCGGCGCGTGCGGCTGCGCAAACAGCTGGACGGGGAGGAGATCGATCTCGACGGCTGGATCGAGAGCTACGCCGATTTCCGTGCCGGCCGCCCGCTCGCCCAGGCGCTCTACCAGACGCAGCGCCCGGCGCGGCGCGATCTCGCGATCATGCTCGTCATCGACGTCAGCGGCTCGACCGACGGCTGGATCTCCGCGCACCGCCGCGTCATCGACGTCGAGCGCGAGGCGCTGCTCCTCGTCGGCATCGCGCTCGACGGCATGGGCGAACCCTACGGCATCGTTGCCTTCTCCGGCGAAGGGCCGCACGCCGTCACCGTCCGCAGCATCAAGCGCTTCGACGAGCCCTATGGCAGCAGCGTCGCGCAGCGCATCGCCGCGCTCGAGCCCGAGCACTACACGCGCGCCGGCGCCGCCATGCGCCACGCGACGGCGCTCCTGATGCAGCAGCCCGCTGCGCACCGGCTGCTCCTGCTCCTCTCGGACGGCAAGCCGAACGACATCGACGACTACGAAGGCCGCTACGGCGTCGAAGACATGCGCCAAGCGGTGATCGAGGCGAAGCTGCAGGGCATCTTTCCTTTCTGCCTCACCATCGACCGCCAGGCGGCGAGCTACCTGCCCGGCGTCTTCGGCCCGCACCAGTACGCCATGCTCCCGCGGCCCGAGCTGCTGCCGACGGTGCTGCTCGACTGGATGAAGCGGCTGGTGGCGGCGTGACGAGCGCTCGACTGGATAAAGGCCATGCTTCTGCTGTAGCGTACGCAAGAGAAGGTCATGCTGGCGCCGGTGCGCGCGCGACAGCAGCGCGGTGACGCCACCAGGTGAGGGGGGTTCGATGAACAATCTGGGAACATTTGATTACGTTATCGTCGGCGGCGGCACCGCGGGCTGCGTGCTCGCGAACCGGCTGTCGCAGGATCCGGACGTCTCGGTGCTGCTGCTCGAGGCAGGCGGCCGTGACAACTGGATCTGGATCCACATCCCGGTCGGCTACCTCTATTGCATCGGCAATCCGCGCACGGACTGGTGCTTCCGCACCGAGCCCGAGCCGGGCCTCAACGGCCGCTCGATCCTGTACGCCCGCGGGCGCGTGCTCGGCGGCTGCTCGTCCATCAACGCCATGATCTACATGCGCGGGCAGGCGCGCGACTACGACCGCTGGGCCGCGGCGACGGGAGATTCGGGCTGGCGCTGGGAGCACGTGCTTCCGGTGTACAAGCGCAGCGAGGACTACTGGCGCGGCGCGGACGAGGCGCACGGCTCGGGCGGGGAGCTGCGCGTCGAGCCGCAGCGGCTGCGCTGGGACATCCTCGATCGCTTCGCCGATGCAGCCGAGCAGGCCGGCATTCCGCGCACAGAGGATTTCAACCGCGGCGACAACTTCGGCGTCGGGCGCTTCGAAGTCACGCAGCGCCGCGGCATCCGCTGGAACGCGCGCAAGGCGTTCCTGCAGCCGGCCCTCAAGCGGCCGAACCTCAAGGTCGTGACCGGTGCGCTCATCGACCGCGTCACGTTCGACGGCAAGCGTGCGACCGGCGTCGAGCTGGTGCTCGAGGCGCAGCGTACGCGCGCGACCGCACGGATCGAGACCGTGCTCGCCGCGGGCTCGATTGGCTCGCCCGCCATTCTGGAGCGCTCCGGCGTCGGGGACGGCGCGCGGCTGCAGGCGCTCGGGATCCGGACCGTTGCGCACCTTCCGGGCGTCGGCGGGAACCTCCAGGACCACCTGCAGCTGCGGATGATCTTCAAGGTCCAGGGCATCAAGTGTCTCAACATGATGATGAGCCCTTGGGGACGGCTGCGGATGGGCTTGGAGTACGCGCTGTTCCAGCGCGGGCCGCTCGCCATGGCCCCGAGCCAGCTCGGCGCGTTCGTGAAGTCCGACGAGAGCCAGGAAACGCCGAACCTCGAGTACCACATACAGCCGCTCTCGCTCGACAAGTTCGGCGATCCGCTGCATACCTTCCCGGCGTTCACGGCGAGCGTCTGCGATCTGAGGCCGACCTCGCGCGGGTACGTCCACATCGCCTCGACCGATCCCGGTGCCGCGCCGAAGATCGCGCCGTGCTACCTCTCGACCGACACCGACCGGCGCACCGCCGCCAAGGCGCTGCGGCTCACGCGCCACATCGTCTCGATGCCTGCGCTCGCGCCGTACAAGCCCGAAGAGTATCTGCCCGGGCCTGCTTATCAGACCGACGAGGAACTGGCGAAGGCGGCGGGCGACATCGGCACGACCATCTTCCATCCGGTCGGCACGTGCCGCATGGGTCGCGCCGACGATCCGGCGGCGGTCGTCGACCCGCGCCTGCGAGTGCGCGGCGTCGAAGGCCTGCGCGTCGTGGACGCCTCGATCATGCCGACGATTACGTCGGGCAACACGAACGCGCCGACGGTGATGATCGCCGAGCGCGGCAGCGATTTCATCCGCGAGGATCGAAGAGCAGGTTCGATCGCCGCCCGGATCGAGCCCGCGGCCGTGCACGCCTGAAGCGCATCCGGCGACGCGCGTGAGGGCGGTTCAGGAGCAGGAAACTGTAAGGTGCAAACCGCGGCGACGTCCGAAGGCAAGACAGCTTCACGATGCGATAAACAACGACGGTCATTGCGAGCGTAGCGAAGCAATCTCGTAACGCTCTCCTGAGCGCTTTCGGAAGCTGCTCTCTGGCCTGGCGAGATTGCTTCGTCGCGCTTCGCACCCCTCGCCGTGGCAAGCGCGGACGGGGCGGCGGCGCGACCTTCGTCCCCGCAACCACAATGGTACGCCTCGCCGGCGCCGTCGAGCGGCGGCTCAGACGCCGCCCGGCCGCTACGTGCTGCGGTGGCGGCTGCCGCGAGGCATCGGTATCGAACGAGGGGGAAGGACGCGAAGAACCGTCGGGCAATTTGGTACCGAGGGTCGGAATCGAACCGACACTCCCTTGCGGGAACCAGATTTTGAGTCTGGCGCGTCTACCAGTTCCGCCACCCCGGCGAGGGTTGCAAGTATAACAACGCGGTCGGCATGATACCAAAGCGGCGCGTCGTCACGCGCGCAGCAGGCGATCATGCGCATACTGGCCGGCGATATCGGCGGCACCAAGGTACTGCTTCAGCTCGCGGAAGCGGCGAACGGCCGCATTCAGCCGCTCGCCGAACAGCGCTTCGAGAGCGCCGCATACGACGGCTTGCTGCCGATCGCGGAGGCGTTCCTGCGCGCCGTCGGCGGGCCGCCGCCGGCCGCCGCCTGCTTCGGCATCGCCGGACCGATCGGCACGTCCGCCGACGGCCAGACGGCGCGCGTCACCAATCTCCCGTGGGAAGTCGACAGCCGCAGACTCGCGCAGGCGCTCGAGATACCGCGCGTGCGCCTGATCAACGACTTCCAGGCCGTGGCCTACGCGATCGAGATCCTCCCGCCGGAGGCGTTCGTGACCCTGCAGGCCGGGCAGGCGGAGCCGGGCGGGACGCGCGCCGCGCTCGGAGCGGGCACCGGGCTCGGGCAGGCGCTGCTGGTATCGACAGGCACATGCTACGAAGCCATCGCGACGGAGGGCGGGCACGTCGATTTCGCCCCGGCCGACGAGCTGCAGATCGAACTGCTGCAGCACCTGCGGCGCCGCTATCCGCGCGTATCGTATGAGCGCGTGCTTTCGGGGCCCGGGCTCGTGAATCTCTATGCCTTCGTGACCGGACGCCGCGGTATCCGCGGCGAGCTGCTCACGGCAGAGGATCCGGCGGCGGCGATCTCCGCGGCCGCGCTCGAACGACGCAACCCGGATGCGGTCGCCGCTCTCGATCTCTTTCTTTCCATCTACGGCGCACAGGCGGGCAACGTCGCGCTCAGCTATCTCGCGCTCGGCGGGGTTTATGTTGCCGGCGGCATTGCGCCGAAGATCCTCCCGGCGTTCGGCGAGGGCGCTTTCATGCGCGCGTTCCTCGATAAGGGGCGCATGCGCGCGCTGCTCGAGCGCATTCCGGTTCACGTAATCACGGATTCCAGGGCGGGGCTCAAGGGCGCGGCGCTCGCCGCCTCCCGCCTGCTTTCCTGAACTCCGCCTCGAACCGCAGAAGCCCGCATTGCTGCGGGCGCGGCCGCTGCGGAGAATTCTGCGGACCGCGCGCTCCGGAGCCGCCATGTCCCTGGGCCGGGACCTTTATGAAGTATGGACGCTCGGCGGGCAGAGCCCGCGCCGGCTCGCGCGCCGCGTCTGGGATGCGCTCACGGCAGGAAATCTCCTCGGCTACGCGGCGCAGCTCGCCTACTACTTTTTGTTCGCCCTGTTTCCCTTCTTCGTATTTCTTGCGGCGCTGCTGGCCTACGTGCCCGTTCCCAACCTCATGGACGAGATCATGAGCGTGGTGCAGGAGTTCCTCGCGGAAGAGGCGGCGGCCATGATACGGCAGAACGTCACCGACTTGATCACGAAGCCGCGCGGCGGTCTGCTGTCGTTCAGCATCCTGTTCGCGCTGTTTCTCGCCTCGAGCGCGGTTGCCGCCATCGGCGAAGCGCTGAACCACGCGTACGGCGTGCGCGAGAGCCGTCCGCTCTGGCGGGTGCGCGGCACGGCGATGGTGTTGACCGTGGTGCTCGCCGGCCTCGCGATCGCTTCGACCGCGCTGCTGATCTTCGGTCCGGAAGTCGGCGGCTGGCTCGCCGGGCGTCTCGGGGTCGGCGAACAATTTCGCGCGGTATGGCCGTTCATCCGCTGGCCGATCGTGGTGTTCCTGCTCATGCTGAACGCCGCGCTCATCTACTACTTCACGCCGGACGTCGAGCAGGAATGGCGCTGGATCACGCCGGGGTCGGTGCTGGCGATCCTCGCGTGGATCGCGGTCTCGCTCGGTTTTCGCTACTACGTCGACAACTTCGGCAAGTACAACGCCACCTACGGTTCGATCGGCGCGATCATCGTGCTGCTCACGTGGCTCTATCTGAGCGGCCTCATGCTGCTCGTCGGCGGCGAGATCAACGCCGAGATCGAGCACGCCGCGAAGGGCGGCAAGGATCGGGGCGAGAAGCGGCTGCCCCGCGCGTCCCGGGGACCGAAGGTGAGAGCCCGCTGGCAGCTCGGGTTGCGCCGAAAGTGAGGGTCAGCCTCGGGCGGAGCGGTTCGTCCGCGTCCGGCGGGGGCGTTCCGGCCGAAGCGCGGCGGCGAGCGTGCGCAGCGCCGGCGCTCCCGTGCGCGTCGCGCGCCGCTCTATCGCGCGGTACGCCGCAACCAGCTTCTCGCCGAAGGCGGTCACCCGCGCGCCGCCGCGCGCCCGGCCGGGACGGGTCTCCACGGCGGGCTCGCGAAACATCCGGTTGAGACCGTCGACGAGCAGCCACGCCCGCCGGTAGGACATGCCGAGCGCGCGGGCGGCCGCGGAGATCGAGCCTTCGCGGGCGATGGCTTCGAGCAGCGCGATCTTCCCCGGACCGAGGCGCGCGTCGAGCCGGAGATCGAGGCGTACCGTGACGTGCGGGCGGTGCGAGGGCATGAGCGGGTCGCGGCCGGCGTGCGGCGCTGGTGGTTGGTGTTTCGCGCCGGATGCTACGATATACGGTCGTATATAGCCAAGCCGCGCCGCACGCAAACGATGCTCGCCCGCTGCCTCGCGCTGTTCGCCACGCTCGCCGGGTTCGCTGCCGCCGCGCCGGCGGCCGACGTCCCCATCGTCGCCGCCGCCTCGGACCTGAAGTTCGCGCTCGAGGAGATCGCCGGCCGGTTTCGCAACGACACCGCGCACACCGTGCGCCTGGTGTTCGGCTCCTCCGGCAACATCGCCCGGCAGATCGAGCAGGGCGCGCCGTTCGAGCTGTTCCTCTCGGCCGACGAGCAGTTCGTTCTCCGCCTCGCGGAGGCGGGCTGGACGGAAGACCGCGGAACGACCTATGCGGTCGGGCGTATCGTGCTGTTCGCGCCGCACGGATCCCCGCTCGCGCTCGACGAGGGGATGGAGCGCCTGGGCGCAGCGCTCGCCGACGGCCGCGTGCGCCGGTTCGCGATCGCGAACCCGGAGCACGCGCCGTACGGACGGGCCGCCGAGGAGGCGTTGCGCAGCCTCGGCGTCTGGGAACGGGTCCGGCCGAAGCTCGTCTTCGGCGAGAACGTCTCGCAGGCCGCACAGTTCGCGGCCGGCGGGTCCGCGGAGGGCGGGATCTTCGCCTACTCCCTTGCGCTCGCTCCCAATGTCGCGCGCGCGGGCCGCTACGTGCTGCTTCCCGAATCGCTGCACGCACCGATCCGCCAGCGCATGGTGCTGCTCAAGGGGGCGGGCGCGACGGCGCGCGCGTTCTACGCGTATCTGCAGCAGCCGGGCGCGCGGCAGGTGCTGCATCGCTACGGGTTCGCGGCGCCGGACGGGTCGTGACGGACGCGATGGACTGGACCGCGCTCAGGCTGTCGCTCGAGCTCGCGGCCTGGACGATCGCGGTGCTGCTGCCGCTCGGGATCTGGCTCGGGCGCGTGCTCGCGTGGCGGCAGTTTCGGGGCAAGGCGCTGACCGAGGCATTGCTCGCACTGCCGCTGGTACTCCCGCCTACCGTGCTCGGCTACTACCTGCTGGTGGCGCTCGGCGGCGCTTCGCCGCTCGGCGCGCTCTACCAGTCGATCACCGGGCAACCGCTCGTATTCAGTTTCGGGGGGTTGCTGATCGCGTCCGTGATCTTCAACATCCCGTTCGCCGTGCAGCCGATCCAGCGCGGCTTCGAAGCCATTCCCGGCGAAGTCCGGGACGCGGCCGCGTGCTGCGGGCTCTCGCGCTGGCGGCGGTTCTGGCGCATCGAGCTCCCGCTCGCGTGGCCAGGGATCCTGTCGGCGCTGGTGCTGACGTTCGCGCACACGCTCGGCGAATTCGGCGTCGTGCTCATGGTCGGCGGAAGCATCCCCGGCGAAACGAAGACGATCGCGATTTCCATCTACGAGCGGGTACAGGCTTTCGACACCGTGGCGGCGGGATTCATGTCCGCGGTGCTGCTCCTGATCTCGCTGTTTGCCATCGGCGCGACGTATTTCAGCAGCGCGCGGCTGCGGCGCCCGCATGGCTGACGCCGGCCTGCACGTTCGCCTGCAGCAGGCGGCACCGATCCCGCTCGACGCCGAGCTCGCGTGCGCGCCCGGCGAGATGCTCGCGCTGGTCGGCCCGTCGGGCAGCGGCAAGTCGACGATCCTGCGCGCGATCGCGGGGCTGCTGCGCGTGCGCGACGGCAGAATCGCGTGCAACGGCGCCGTCTGGTTCGACGCCCGCACGGGCGTCGATTGGAGCCCGCAGCGCCGCCGCATCGGCTTCGTGTTCCAGCAGTACGCGCTGTTTCCGCACCTGAGCGCGCTCGCGAACGTCATGGAGGCGCTGCTCGATCTGTCGGGCGCGGCGCGCGAGCAGCGTGCGCGCGATCTGCTCGCGCGCGTACACCTGGCCGGTCTCGAGGAGCGGCTGCCGCGGGAGCTGTCGGGCGGCCAGCAGCAGCGGGTCGCGGTGGCCCGCGCCCTGGCGCGCCGCCCCAACGTGCTGCTGCTCGACGAGCCGTTTTCGGCGGTCGATCGCGCGACCCGCGAGCGGCTCTACAAGGAGCTCGCCGAGCTGCGCGCGGAGCTCTCGATGCCGGTCGTCCTCGTGACGCACGATCTCGACGAGGCGCTCATGCTGGCGGACCGGATGTGCGTGCTCGCGCACGGCCGGACGCTGCAGGCGGGCCCGCCGTTCGACGTCCTGAGCCGTCCGGCCTCGGTGCAGGTGGCGCGGCTCCTCGGCGTGAAGAACGTGTTCCGGGCGGGGGTGCTCGGGCACGAGCACGAGCGCGAAGTGACGTGGATCGAGTGGCGCGGCCATCGCCTCGAAGCCCGGCTGCAGCCCGCCTTCGCGGCGGGAAGCCAGGTAACGTGGGCAATACCGCAAGGGCAGATCGTGCTGCACCGGCGGGACCGGCCGTCGCGCGGCGAGCGCGAGAACCCGGTGTCGGGCGTGGTCGCGCAATTCGTGCGCCTGGGCGAAAACGCCGCGGTAACCCTCGAGGTGGGCGAGGCGACGCGGCCGCCTTTGTTCCTCACGATCCCGCTGCACGTGGCGCGGCGCAACAACATCGACCTCGGGGCGCGCGTGACCGTATCGCTCCTGCGCGACGGCATTCACCTGATGCCGCCGGACGAGGCGCACATGCCGGCGCGCGCCGCCGCGGAGCCCGCCGCCGCCGGGCGCCCGGCGCGCTGACTACAGGCGCACCCAGCCGCGCCGCAGCGCCTGAGCCAGCAGCAGTCCGAACAGGAACGCGACGCCGACGTGCCAGATAGCGACCGCGGCGGTCGTCAGCACCACGAAGCGTTCGGCTTTGGCGCCGCTGAGCCGGCACATGCCGAGCGCGAGCTGCGCGCCGGCGAGAAACAGGATCACCCCGAGCACGGGTGCGGGGAAGGATAGAAAGAAAAGGGCGACGGCGTCCGCGAAGAAGACGCCGCCGAGGAGCAGCAGCAGACCGAACATTATCGGGGCGGCGCCGCTGCGTGCGCCGAACTGCACGTGCCCGGCCATCCCGCCCGCGCCGTGGCAGAGCGGCACGCCGCCGACCGCAGCCGACCAGAAGTTCATGAACCCGGTCGAGAGCGCCACCTGGCGCACGGTGACGGGACGATCGGGGAACAGGCGGTTCGACTGCTCCACGGTCGCGATGAGCGCATTCCCGAGCGTGAGCGGTATCTGTGGCAGCGCGAGCAGCGTGGCGCCGATCCAGAGCTCCTCCCAGCCGATCGAACCGAAGGAGATCGAGGGCAGCCGCGGCGCGAACTCGAGGACGGCGAAGCGCGCGGCGAGCGTCGGGTCGCGCCACAGTGCGACGCCGGCTCCGACCGCGAGCAGCATGAGCATCGCCAGGAAGCTGCGGCGTTCGAGCAGCACCAGTGCGGCAGCGAGCAGGACCGCGCCGATCACCCAGTCATCGGCCATGAGCCGCAGGGCCTCGAGCATGAGGCTCATGCCGAGACCGAGCACGATGCCGACCACGACCTGCGGAGGCGTCCACTGAGCGACCCGGCTGGCGAGACCCGTGACCGCGAGAAAGATCCAGGCGACGGCGGTCACGAGCCCCGCGGCCTGTATGGTCGCCGCACTGAGCGTGCCGGCGGTCAGGGGCTGCGTCGCCGCGACGGCGCCGATCGCTTTCATCGGCTGTACCGGGAACGGGGTGCGGTACAGCACGCCGGCCGCGATGTAGGGAACCCCGAACGCTATCAGCACCGCCGCGGGATCGAGCTTTACCACGGCAAGGTATGCCGCTACGAACGGGATCAGCGTGCCGAGATCGCCGAAGGCGCCGGCGACCTCCGCCGCGGCGAAGCGAACGCCGCGAGCGGGCTCCGACGCTGGCGAGAGCGAAGCCTCTGGCGATTCCGAGTGGCGCACGTAAGCGCTCCGGGCTGTTCAGGCTAAGGCCTGCGGGACCGTTACGATACTGCCGGCGTCGGCAACAAAGTAGCCCGCGAGCCCCCGTGCCGCGGCGCGCAGGGGTTCGCCCGCGAGCCCCGCGCGCAGGCGCCGCACGGCCTCGGTCTCCAGGCGGCGTGACCGCACCGCGAGCCAGTAGCTCTCGCGCCGCTGTGGCACGAAGTCGAGCCCCAGCCGGACAGCGGCCGCGCGCAGCCCGAAACCGGCTTCCGCCTGTCCCGCGGCCACCGTCGCCGCAACGGCGAGATGCGTGTACTCCTCCGTCTCATAACCGCGTAGGGCCGAGGGCGCCGTTCCGGACTGCCGCAACAGTTCGTCGATCAGCGCGCGCGTGCCGGAGCCGCGCTGGCGGTTGACGAACAGAGCGCCCTGCCGTGCGACATCGGCGAGCGAGGTGAGCCGGCGCGGATTGCCCTTCGGCACGATCAGGCCCTGCTCGCGCTCGGCGAAGCGCAACAGCACGTCCCGCCGGGGATCGAGCAGTCGGCGGAAACGGACTGTAGCACCTTGCGCCGGTGGCCCGATCGAGTGAAACCCAGCGACGTCCGCCTCGCCCCGAGCGAACGCCTTCAGGCTTTCGAGACTCCCGCGAAACGCCACTTCCCGCACGATCCCTTCGCGCCTTGCCCATTGGTCGCAAAACGCCGCGAGCAGCAGATCGTGGCTCGCGGCGAGCGTGAGTGCCGCGCGCGCGTCGGCGGGCCCGGGTTCGGGCGCAAGCTCGAGCGCCAGCGAATCGTCGCGCAGCCGCTGCAGGGCGCGGGCGTTCGCGGCGAGCAGCTGTTCGCCGGCGGCTGTGAGCCGGGCGCCGCGGCCCTGGCGCAGCTCGACGAGCGAAACGCCGAGCGCGCGCGCGGTCTCGCCAATGAGGTCCCAGGCGGCGCGATAGGAAAGGCCGGTCGCCGCCGCGGCCGCCCGGAGCGTCGCGTGGCGCTTGATCGCGTCGAGGAGCTGCAGCAGCCGCGCATCGAGCGCCAGGGGCCGCGCGCCGGTAGCGTACCAGACGACGGCCGGCTCCAGGCGAATAGTGGCACGTTCTCGCATATTTGGGGGAATCAGCAAATCGCGTATTGTGCCGTTCCAAAGCTCAATATTGGCACGTTTCCGCATGTTACGCCCACTCGGATCCCCGGAACAGCCGCCGCGTCTCGCGGCCGGTACGTGCTTTTCGGCCTCGCCTTCGGCGCTGGAGGTGTCTTCTTGGACGTAATCCTCGACGCGCTGGCGCAGGCGATCCGACTGATTACCCGGCTCGATCCGACGCTGCTCGACATCGTCTGGCTCAGCCTCAAGGTGAGTCTTTCCGCGGTCGCGATCGCGACGGCGCTCGCGCTTCCGATCGGCGCCGCGATCGCGGTCAGCAAGTTCCCGGGGCGGCGCGTCGTGATCGTGCTGTTGAACGCGTTCATGGGGCTGCCGCCCGTCGTCGTGGGGCTGCTCGTTTACCTCCTCCTGTCGCGCGCCGGTCCGCTCGGCCATTTCGGCATCCTCTTCACGCCGGCCGCCATGGTGATCGCGCAGACCATTTTGATCCTGCCGATCATCGCGGCGCTCGCCCGGCAGGCCGTGGAAGATGCGTGGAACGAGTACGGGGAGCAGCTCCAGTCGCTCGGCGCCTACGGCTGGACCGCGGCGCTCACGCTCGTCTGGGACATCCGGTTCTCGCTCGTGACCGCGGTGCTCGCGGGGCTCGGGCGCGCGGCAGCCGAGGTGGGGGCGGTGATGATCGTCGGCGGCAACATCGAGGGCGTCACGCGCGTGATGACGACGACGATCGCGCTCGAGACGAGCAAGGGCGACCTGCCGCTTGCGCTCGGTCTCGGCATCGTGCTCGTCGCCCTGGTGCTGCTCCTCAACGGAGCGGCGCAGTCGCTGCGCGATCTCGCGCAGCAGCGCTATGGGTGAGGCGCGGCAAGTGCCCGGCGATTCGATCCTGCCGCTGCGGCTCGAGGAAGTCTCCTTCGTCGCCGGCGGCAAGACCATCATCGATCGGGTCTCGCTCACTATCGAGGCCGGCCCGCGCACCATCATTCTCGGGCCGAACGGCGCGGGCAAGAGTGTGTTGATACGGCTCTGCCACGGTCTGCTCGAGCCGACGAGCGGGCGTGTCGTGTGGAACCGCCCGGAGCGACGCGGAGAGCCGCGCCGGCAGGCCATGGTCTTCCAGCGGCAGGTGATGCTGCGCCGCTCGGCGCTCGCAAACATAACTTACGCGCTCAAGCTCGCCGGCGTTCCCTGGCGCGAGCGCGAGCGGCGCGCGTACGAGGCGCTCGAGCGCGTCGGCCTGGCGCACCTCGCCAAACGCTCGGCGCGCGTGCTTTCGGGCGGCGAACAGCAGCGGCTCGCGCTCGCGCGTGCGTGGGCGCTGCGCCCGGAAGTGCTGTTCCTCGATGAGCCCACGGCGAGCCTCGATCCGGGGGCGACCGCCGAGGTCGAACGCATCATCGAGGCGATTCATGCGGCGGGCACGAAGATCCTCATGATCACGCACAACCTCGGGCAGGCGCGCCGCTTGGGCGATGAGGTCGTGTTCCTGAGCGCGGGCCAGGTCAAGGAACGCGCTTCGATCGACGATTTCTTCACCGCACCTGCTTCGGCCGAGGCCGAGGCTTTCTTGAAGGGAGAACTGCCATGGCTGTATCACGACGTCGCTTCGCCTGCCTCTGCGCCGCTGCGGCTGCGGCGCTGATCGTCGGCGCGCCGCTCGGCGCCGGCGCGCAGGACAAGTTCATTACGGTCGCATCCACGACCTCCACCGAGCAGTCGGGTCTGTTCAAGCACCTGCTGCCGATCTTCGAGCGGAAGACCGGCATCGACGTGCGCGTGGTCGCGGTCGGCACCGGACAGGCGCTCGACATGGGCCGCCGCGGGGACGCCGACGTCGTGTTCGTGCACGACGAGGCGGCGGAGCTGAAGTTCGTCGAGCAGGGCTACGGCGTCGACCGCAAGCGGGTGATGTACAACGACTTCGTCATCATCGGCCCGAAAGCGGATCCCGCCGGGATCAAGGAGACGAAAGACGTGCTCAAGGCGCTGCAGCGCATCGCGGCCGCCAAGGCCCCGTTCGTCTCGCGCGCCGACAAGAGCGGCACGCACGCGGCGGAGCTGCGCTATTGGAAGGCGGCCGGAATCGACATCGAGAAGGAGAAAGGGCCCTGGTACAAGGAAACCGGATCGGGCATGGGCCCCGCGCTCAACACCGCATCCTCGCTGAATGCGTACATCCTCGCCGATCGCGGCACCTGGCTCAACTTCAAGAACCGCGGCGAGCTCGCGATCCTGGTCGAAGGCGACAAGCGCCTGTTCAACCAGTACGGCATCATGCTGGTGAATCCGGCGAAGCACCCGCACGTCAAACAGGATCTCGCGAAGCAGTTCATTGACTGGGTGGTGTCAGCGGAAGGGCAGCAGGCGATCGCCGCGTACAGGATCGGCGGCGAACAGCTGTTTTTTCCCAACTACGGTGCAGACTGAAGCGTCCGCTGATTGCGCTCGCTGGGATGGCCCCCCTGTTTGCGTCGTTCGCACAGAAACCGGTCTGCTCGTGCACGGCCGGCAGCTGGCGGGTGGTCTTGACCGAGGTCGCCGACGAGTCCCGAGGCGCTCAGACTCAGCGGGGATCGGACTCGCCGCCGCCGAAGGGGCGCAACATTTGCGCTCACGTGGTTTCGAGCGGGCGGGCGGACGGCTTCCTTACGTACTGCACGAACGCAGTGCTCGCGTGCAACGAAGACCCGGCGCTGCGGATCGTCGCTATACCAGAGGCGCTCGCGGTCGGCGCGGACTACGGTATGACCGTAGTTCAAGGGGCGGCCCGAAGCGCTAAGCTTCGGTCCGTTCCTGCTGTCGGCGGCGCCCGGACAGAAAATGCTCGGGCGCCACGGCTTCAGGACGGTATCTTTGCCGTGACGGGGTGATCCTATGAGGCTTAGTGCGCGCAACGTCATTCCCGGAAGAGTGCAGAACGTGACCCGCGGCACGACGACTTCCCATGTGACTCTGGAGGTCGGCGGCGGCGTCTCGATTACCGCCTCGATCACCAACGAGGCGGTGGACGATTTGCAGCTCAAAGCCGGCGATCAGGCCTACGCCGTCATCAAGGCGTCGGACGTGATGGTCGCCAAAGACTGACGCGGGCCGTGCCGCGTCTTCCGCGCCGGCGCTTCCTCGCGGCCGCCGCCGCGGCGCTCGCGGCGCCGGCGGTCCTGCGTGCGCAGCCGCAGCGCACGATCGTCGACGCGGCCGGCCGCGAGGTGCGCATTCCGGCGCGCGTCGAGCGCATCTATGCCGCCGGCCCGCCGGCGAGCATCCTCGCGTTCGCGCTCGTTCCCGACAAGCTTCTCGGCTGGACCACGCCGCTTCGTCCCGCGGAGCGCGCGTTCATTCCGGCGAAGTACGCCGATCTCCCGGCGCTCGGCCGGCTCACCGGCCGCGGCAATACCGCGAACGTCGAAGTCGTCGTCGCCGCGAAGCCCGATCTCGTGTTCGACTACGGTTCCGTGAAGCCGACCATCGCGTCGCTCGCCGACCGCGTGCAGGCGGCGACGGGGATTCCGTATCTGCTCCTCGACGGCGCCTTCGACAGGATCCCGCACACGCTGCGTCTGCTCGGCGACATCGCCGGCGAGCGCGCACGAGGGGAGGAGTGGGCCGAGTACGCGCAGGCGATCCTCGACGACGTGGCGGGGCGTGTCGCGGACATACCGCCCGGCGAGCGCGTGCGCGTCTACTACGGTCGCGGGCCGAGCGGCCTTACGACCGGCCTCGCCGGTTCGATCAACGTCGAGGTGCTCGAGCGCATCGGCGCGGTCAACGTTGCCGCCGAGCTCGGGCGCGGCGGGCTCGTGCAGGTGTCGATCGAGCGGGTGCTCGCGTGGAACCCGGACGTGATCGTCACGGTCGACCCGCACTTTCACGCGGCGGCGAGAGAGGAACCGCTCTGGGCACGCGTATCGGCGGTGCGAAGCGGCCGCGTCTATCTCGCGCCCAGCCTTCCCTTCGGCTGGGTCGACTTCCCGCCGTCGATCAATCGCCTGCTCGGTTTGCGCTGGCTCGGCAAGGTGCTCTATCCCTCGCGCTTCGCCGAGCCGCTGCGGCCGTTCGTGCGCGATTTCTACCTGCGCGCCTACCACCGGGCGCCGACCGCGGCGCAGCTCGATCAGCTGCTCGGCGATCTCGCCTGAGCCGCGTTTTCGGGGCGCGATTGCGCCGGGTCGACGCGTAGCGTGCGATTGGCGCGCCGCGATGAATCGGGCCGCATCCCGGCGGGTTGCTGCCTCGCGCGACCGTGCGTCCGGACGTGCGATACTTTGCGCTCGATCAGGCGATGCACGGTACGAGATGGCCGTAGGTTCCCGGACTTCCGAACTCGGTGCCCGCCGCGCGCGGGCGACGGTCTCGCGCGCGCCGCTCGCGCTTGCGCTCGGGGTGATCGCGCTCGTCGCCATGGTGGCGATCGCGTTGAGCGCCGGCCAGTATCCGGTCACGATCGGCGATCTGGCAGCGCTTGCGTGGGCGCGTGTGACCGGTGTTGCGCCCGTGGGCGTGGCGCCGATGGTCGAAACCATCGTCCTCGACGTGCGCGCGCCGCGGGTCCTGGCGGCACTGCTCGTCGGCGCGGCGCTCGCCGGCTCCGGTGCCGCGTATCAGACGCTGTTCCGCAATCCGCTCGTTTCTCCGGACATCCTCGGCGTATCCGCCGGTGCGGCGCTCGGCGCGGTGCTGGCGATCTTCCTTTCGCTCGGCATCTGGGCGATCCAGGGATTCGCGTTTGCGTTCGGCCTCCTCGCGGTGGCGGCGGCCTACGCCATTGCGGCGAGTCTGCGCAGCCACGATCCGGTGCTGGTGCTGGTGCTCGCGGGCGTCGTGCTGGGGTCGCTTCTCGGCGCCTGCGTCGCGCTCATCAAGTACCTTGCCGATCCCTACAACCAGCTCCCGGCGATCACCTATTGGCTGCTCGGAAGCCTGGCCGCCGCAACGCCGGGCGACGTGCGCGCGAGCGCGGCGCCGGTCCTGATCGGGCTCGCGGCGCTCTGGCTCGCGCGCTGGCGCGTCAACGTGCTCTCGCTCGGCGACGAGGAGGCCGCGGCGCTCGGCGTCGCCGCCGGGCGCGTGCGTGCGCTCGTGATCGCGGCGGCGACGCTCGTCACCGCGGCCGTGGTCGCGATCTCGGGGATCATCGGCTGGATCGGTCTGGTGGTGCCGCACATGGCGCGTCTGCTCGTCGGCCCCGATTTCCGGCTGCTGCTGCCGGTTTCGCTCCTCTTCGGCGCGACCTTCCTGCTCGGCGTGGATACGCTCGCACGCAGCGCGGCGCGCATCGAGATCCCGCTCGGGGTGCTGACCGCGTTCGTCGGCACGCCGATATTCGTCTGGCTGCTCGCGACCGCGCGCCGGCAGTGGCAATGAAGCTCGAGGCGCGCAATCTCGCGTTCGGCTACCGCGGCCGTCCGGTCGGGCGCGATGTGTCGCTCGTGCTCGAAGCCGGCGAGGTGCTGTGCCTGCTCGGTCCGAACGGCGGCGGCAAGACGACGCTGTTCCGCACGCTGCTCGGGCTGCTGCCGGCGCAGGGCGGAGAGGTGCGGCTCGGCGGCGAGGACATCGCGCGCCTCCCGCGGCGGGAGATCGCGCGGCGCATCGCGTACGTACCGCAGGTGCACCTGGGCTATTTCCCGTTCACGGTGCGCGAGGTCGCGCTCATGGGGCGCACCGCGCACCTCGCACCGTTCGCGAGTCCCGCGCGCGCCGACCACGAAGCTGCGGACGCGGCGCTCGCGCGGCTCGGTATCGCGCACCTCGCGGACGCTCCGTACACGCAGATCTCGGGCGGCGAGCGGCAGCTCACGCTGCTCGCGCGCGCGCTCGCGCAGGCGGCCCCGCTCATCGTCATGGACGAGCCGACTGCGAGCCTCGATTTCGGCAACCAGGCGCGCGTGCTCGAGCGTATCGCCGAGCTCGCCGCGGCGGGAATCGGCGTGTTGCTCTCGACGCACGATCCCGATCAGGCGTTTCTGCTCGGCGATCGCGTGGCGCTGCTCCACGGCGGCCGGCTCGCGGCCATGGGCGCGCCGCAGGACGTGCTGACGCCGGCGGCGCTGCGCACGCTCTACGGGTTGGAGGTGACGCTGGCGCGCGTCGCCGACGAGCGCACCGTGTGCGTGCCGCGGCTGCGGCAGCAGCGGGGGGCGGGCGCGGGAGCGGAGCCTGCGCTAGGCGACTCGTAAAGAAGCGGGCGCACGTCCGTCGACACCGCTGCCCGAGAGGGCGCGGGTTCCGGCACCCGGCGGCCGGGTCAGCGCGCCGGCTCCTTCGCGCTCAGCTCGATCGATTCGAACCAGGCGGCGAGGTCTTCGATGTCGGCATCGCTCAACGGCTTCGCGACCACGTTCATCTGCTCGTGGCGGCGCTGCCCCGAGCGAAACGCGCGCAGCTGGGCTGCGACGTAAATCGCGGGTTGCCCGGCCAGGTGCGGCGTGCCGGGCATCCGGCTGACGCCGAGCGGCCCGTGGCACGTGGCGCAGATCTTCGCCTTGGCACGCCCGGCCGCGGGGTCGCCGCCTTCGGCCGCCGCAGCGAAGGCGAGGCCGAAGGCGGCGGCGAATACCAGGCGCAGGCTGTGCGTTCCCCTGCGAGCGCGCCCGCGCGCGGCGTTCACTGGCCGCTGTAGGTGATGCGGTAGATGGCGCCGGCGAAGTCGTCCGAGACGAGCAGCGAACCGTCCTTCATCACCGCCACGTCGACCGGCCGCCCGCGATAGGTGCCGGTCTCCTCGTCGAGCCAGCCTTCCGCGAACACCTCGTGCTTGTCCGCCGTGCCGTCGGGCTTGAGCGAGGTGAACATCACGCGCGCACCGATCGGCTTGGTGCGGTTCCAGGAGCCGTGCTGCGCATTGAAGATCCCGCCCTGATACTTCTTCGGGAACATGCGTCCGGTATAGAAAGTCATGCCGAGATCGGCGCCGTGCGCCACGGTCTCCACCTGGGGCCCCACCAACCCGTCCGGAAGCTTGTCCTTGTCGTAGCCGTGCTCGGTGATGCGCACCTTGTGTCCGCCGAGCCACGGATAGCCGAAGTGCTGCCCCGGACGCGTCGCGCGGTTGAGCTCGCCCGGCGGCGTGTCGTCGCCCATGCCGTCGGTCTGGTTGTCGGTGAACCAGAGCGTCTTGTCCTTCGGGTTGAAGTCGAGGCCGACCGAATTGCGGATCCCGCGCGCGTACACTTCGCGCTTGCTGCCGTCGAACGGATCGAGGCGGATGATGCCGCCGATGCCGACCCGTTCGTACAGCTCCAGGCGGTCGCGCGGCGGTACGTTGAACGGCTGTCCGAGCGTGATGTAGAGCATCTTGTCGGGGCCGATGCGGCACGCCCGCGCGCCGTGGTTGAAGGATTCCTCTTCCGCCGGAATCAGCTGCCCTTCGCTCACGACCTCGATCACCGCCACGTCCGGGCCTTCGTAGAAGAATTCCGCCGCGGGGAAATTGAGCACGCGGTTGTGCTCGACGACGAGCAGGAATCCGTCCGGCGTCCAGCACACGCCGTTCGGCACGCGGAACTTGAGCGAAGGTGCGAACGGCTTCACCTCGTCCGCGACGCCGTCGCTGTTGCGGTCGGTCACGGCCCAGACTGTCGTCTTGCGCGTGCCGACGAAGAGCATGTTGGTCGAGGGCGCGACCGCCATGTGGCGCGCGTCGGGCACCACGGCGTACAGCTCGATCCTGAATCCCGGGGGCAGCTTGATGCGCTTCAGGTTCTCGCGGATCGCATCCGCGTTCCTGCCGGTCTGCGGCACCGGCGGAATGTTGAGATCGGTACCGGAGACCTTGAACTGCTTGAGCTTCTCGAGGGTCTGGGGTTGCGCGACCGCTGCCGCCGAGAACGCCAGTGCCAGCGAGGCGATCGTGCCGAGAGCCAAAGGCTTGAAGGCGATCATGGTTCTTCTCCTTGTCCGCGCATGGACGTGCGGCTGCCACGTCGGCAGCGCAATTACGCTACACCAAGCGTC
The DNA here is from genome assembly GCA_036381895.1 of Burkholderiales bacterium. Classification (GTDB taxonomy): domain Bacteria; phylum Pseudomonadota; class Gammaproteobacteria; order Acidiferrobacterales; family Sulfurifustaceae; genus JACQFZ01. The sequence continues at coordinate 22,577 of DASVBY010000041.1, forward strand.
TGCGAGCGACTATCGGCGGCCGGAGAGTGGGCGCAAGACCCTGCTCGCGGAAGGGGCATGAGCGGCACGCACGGCCGGGCGGTTGCCGCGAAACCGCGGCGGCCGCGCTTCAGAAGAGCGGGCGCGTCTGGAAGATGCGGTAATCCATGTCGGGGAAGATCGTGTCGCGCCAGGCGACTGCGCGCAGGTACTCCTCGTCGAAGTGGTCCCGCTCGATCATGTTCGCGATGCGATCGAAGCGGTGGATGTGGGTCTTGAAGCGGCGTACGGCGTAGTCGACCGCGGTGCCGGTCTTCATGATGAACGCCCAGTCGCTCGACTGTGCGAGCAGCAGCTCGCGCGCGGCCTGATCGAGGGCCCAGCGCAGCCGCGCGTCCGCGAATTGGAAGCGCCGCGCGAGGCCGCTCATGCGGTCCGCGGCGGCGTGCAGGTAGGGATAGATCCAGTCGTTCGCGCCGTTCAGCCAGACCTCATGGAACCCGCCCGCGCCCCAGCTGCATTCGGGCGGCGCCGCCGGCTGCAGCTCGCCGAAGCGATCGATGTATTCCGCCAGCGTGATCGTTTGGAGCGCGGTCTGGTCGAACGCGATCCTGCGCAGCAGAAAATCGAGCCACTGCGGCCCCTCGAACCACCAGTGGCCGAAGAGCTCGGCGTCGTAGGGGGCGACGATCACCGGCGGGCGATCGAGCAGGGACGTGAGCCACTGCACCTGTTCCCGACGATTGAATAGGAAGTGCTCCGCGTGCTCGGCTGCGCGCTCGCGCGCCCAACCCGGCTGGTAGGGTTCCTTGCGCTCGGTCCGGCCGGTTATGCGGTGATACTTGAGCCCGGTGAAGGTCGGCACGCCCGCGTGGTGCAGCGCCTGGATGTGCGGCTCCTGCACGTCGAAGCCCGCGTCGCGGTAGAAGTCGCGGTACACCGGATCGCCGGGATAGCCTTCCTCCGCCGCCCACACCTGCTTCGACGATTCGAAGTCGCGGCCGAACGCGGCCGGGCCGCCGGGCGTGCGGATCGGGCGGTGCAGTCCGTACTTCGGCCGCGGATCGGCATTGAGCAGGCCGTGCGAGTCGAGCACGAAGTACTCGATACCGAAGTGGTCGAGCGCGCGGTCGATGCCGGGCGCGTAGCCGCACTCCGGCAGCCAGATGCCGCGCGGGCGCCGGCCCAGGATGCGCCGGTGCGTGCGCACCGCCATGGCGAGCTGCGCGTACAGGCTCTCGGGAGTGGCGGCGAGGAGCGGCAGGTAACCGTGCGTCGCGGTGCAGGTGAGGATGTCGAGCTGCCCGCCGTCGAGCAGGCGGCGGAAAGCGTGCGTCACGTCGAGCCGATGATGCTCCACGAAGCGTCGGCGCAAATGCGCGTAGCGCCCGGCGTAGTACTCGACGACCGGATGGAAATAGGGATCGCCCGCGGTGCGGCGCCGTTCCCCCGCGAGCGCCTCGAGGCGCTCGTCGAGATAGCGTACGTACCGCTGCTGCAGCAGCGGATCCGTCATCATCGACAGGAGCGGCGGCGAGAGCGACATGGTGACGCGGAAGTGCACGCCGCGCACGGCGAGATCCTCGAACACGTCGAGGAGCGGCAGGTAGGTCTCGGTCAGCGCCTCGAAGAACCAGTCCTCCTCGAGGAACCGGTCGTGCTCCGGGTGGCGTACGAACGGCAGGTGCGCGTGCAGGACGAGGGCGAGATAGCCTTTGGGCTCAACCATGCTCAATGACGCTCGAACGGGTAGGGTTCGCGACACCGCGGGAGACGCGGCGCAGCGGCAGGTGCCGCGCTCCTTGCCTCGATCGGTGTTCTTCGTTTCTCGCGGTGCGGTTCATTCTTGGTATCGACTGGCGCGACGAAGCCCGCGCGAGCGCGCGCAGGTGAACGGTGCGACGATGGCTAAGACCGGCTGCTGACGGCGCGGGGCCAGGCGAGGTGCTGCTCGGGCCCCATCGGCGCCGCGCCCGGGCTTCCTATCGAAGCCGCCCATCCGAAGCGCCGCGCCGGCGTCATGAAACCGCCTGCGCGCAGGTACATCTGCGCGAAATCCGCCTCCGGCACCCACCAGCGCCGGTCGACGCGCGTCGCGGCGTAACGGCTCGGCAGGCGCGCGAGGCTGCGTCCCCGCGCATCGTGGAACACGCCATCCCGGTAGAAGCCGAGCTGTACCAGCACGCCCTGGTCGAACGATTGCTCGCCCACGTGAAAGTACCAGCCGCCGCGTTCGGTGCGCACCGGCACTTCCTCGAGCACCTCCAGCGTGTCGCCGCGACAAAGGCGCAGTCTGTACTCGGGCCGCTCGGCCTCCCCGGTCGGCGGGAGCACCCAATAGGCGTAAAGAACTCCCGGCTTCTGCGGCAGCAGGCACACGCGCGGGTGCGTGAGTGCGGGCAGGCGGTCGATGTCTTCGTCGAGATCGCGGGCGTGCGCGACGGTCAGGCCGCTCGGGTGCAGCACATACTTCGCCTCTTCGACGGTCTGCTCCGTGCTCGGGTAGCTCGATGCGGGCGGCTGCACCGCGGCCGGCTCGGTCCCGGCGGTTGCACCGGGCGCAGGCGCGGCGTCGACCGCAGCCGCTGCGCGCTCGCGTTCGACGCTCGGGCGCGCCTTCGCGCGCGGCCGCCGGCGCACTTCCGTGCGGGCGGGCGCGGCGGCCGAAGAAGAGTTCGCTTCCAGTCTGGCGACGAGCTCGTCCTTGGTGAGCTTCGAATAACCGCGCAGCCCGCGTGCTTTGGCGAGCGCACGCAGTTCCTTGAGTGTTTTGCTCTTAAGGCGGCCCGGGTTGGACATGCAGACCCGCGATGCTACCGCGCACCAGGCGAACATGAAAGGGCAAGCGCCGCCGCATCATGCGGGCGCGGCGAGGTCGGCGCGGGCGCGCGCGTAAAGCGCCGCGTACTCGCGGGCGCTGCGCGCCCAGCTGAAGTCGAGCCGCATGCCGCGCAGCGCCAGCGCCCGCCACGTGCGGCGATCGGCATGGAGCGCGAGCGCCCGCTGCACGGCGTGCGCGAGCGCGTCGGGTGTCGCCGGCGCGAAGACGAAGCCGGTCGCGGTGCCGTCGGCGAGGTGCTCCGGGGTGGCGTCGACGACGGTGTCGGCGAGACCGCCGACGCGGTGTACCACCGGGACCGTGCCGTAGCGCAGGCTGTACATCTGATTGAGCCCGCACGGCTCGAAGCGCGATGGCATGACGAATATGTCCGCAGCGCCCTCGATCAGATGCGCGAGCGCCTCGTCGAAACCGATGCGTACCGCGAGCTGCTCGGGATAGCGCCGGTGCAGCTCGAGCCACGCGTCGCGATAGGCGGGCTCGCCGTCGCCGAGGACGATCATCTGCGCGCCGCGCTCGGCGATGCGCGGCCAGGCGGCGACCGCGAGGTCGAAGCCTTTCTGTTCCACCATCCGTCCGATCATGCCGAGGAGCGGCCGTTCGGGTTCGCGCGGCAGGCGCACGCGCTCCTGCAGCGCGAGCTTGTTGGCTGCTTTGCGCGCGAGCGTCTCGGCCGTGTAGTTCTCCGCGAGATGCGGATCGGTCGCGGGATCCCAGTGCGCCGTGTCGATGCCGTTGAGGATTCCCGACAGGCGCTCGGCGCGATGCCGCAGCAGACCGTCCATGCCGGCGCCGAGCTCCGGTGTCTGGATCTCGCGCGCGTACGTCGGGCTCACGGTGTTGATGCGATCGGCGAACACGAGGCCGCCCTTGAGGAAGCAGAGCTGTCCGTAGAACTCGAGGCCGTCGATCGCCCAGAGCTCGGGCGGCAGACCGAGCTCGGCGAAGACCGGTGCGGGGAACAGTCCCTGATACGCGAGGTTGTGGATCGTGAACACGCTCGCCGGCCGCGGGTGGTCGCGCGCGATGAGCGCCGGCACGAGCGCCGTCTGCCAGTCGTGGCAGTGAACGACATCGGGACGCCAGTCGATCGTTGCCTCGCCGCGCGCGAGCGCGACCGCCGCGTAGCAGAGCAGCGCGAAGCGCGGCGCGTTGTCGCTCCACGGCTGTCCGTCCGGCGCGAGATACGGATGCCCGTCACGATCGTAGGCTGCAGGATAATCGACCAGCCACAAGTGCACGCTGCTTCCGGGAAGCCGGCCTTCGAGCAGCGTCGCCGGGGCGCCGGTGAAGGGTATGGGTATTTGCGCGACCGCTTCGAGCGCGCCCGCGGCACGCTTCGCCGCGCGATACGCGGGCAGGAGCACGCGCACGTCGTGGCCGAGTGCGTGCAGCGCGGGCGGCAGACTGCCGCACACGTCCGCGAGTCCGCCGGTCTTCACCAGCGGATGCGCTTCGCTCGTCACGAACAACACGCGATGCATCGTCGCACTATAGCGTTTGCGCGGGTGGTGGCTCGCGCGCGTCCTATGGTAAATTCAAAAACCGCGTCGAACGAGTGCTCTGAATAACAAGATCCAAGGAATCAGGAGCGCACTGTGAGCATCGTCCATACCGAACGCTTCGTCAGTCGCCTCACGCGCAACACCTTGGCGCTCATACTCGCGGGAGGGCGCGGCTCGCGGCTGCAGGACCTCACCAACTGGCGCGCGAAGCCGGCGGTGCCGTTCGGCGGGAAGTTCCGCATCATCGACTTCCCGCTCTCCAACTGCATGAACAGCGGCATTCGCCGGATCGGCGTGCTCACGCAGTACAAGGCGCATTCGCTGATCCAGCACATCCAGAAGGGCTGGGGGTTCCTGCGCGGCGAATTCGGGGAGTTCGTGGAGCTGCTGCCCGCGCAGCAGCGCGTCGATCCGCCGTCCTGGTACATCGGCACGGCCGATGCCGTGTACCAGAACATGGACATCATCCGCGGGCACGATCCGGATTTCGTGCTGATCCTCGCGGGCGATCACATCTACAAGATGGACTACGGTCCGATGCTCGCGCGCCACGTGGAGCGGCACGCGGACATCACCGTCGGCTGCATCGAGGTGCCGGTGAGCGAAGGGCGCGACTTCGGTATCGTCACCGTGGACGAGGAGAGCCGCATCGTCGACTTCGTGGAGAAGCCCGAGAATCCGCGGCCGATGCCGGGCAGTGCCGATCAGGCGCTGGCGTCGATGGGCATCTACGTGTTCAACACGCAGTATCTGTTCGACCGGCTGAAGCGCGACGCCGAGACGCCGGATTCCTCGCGCGACTTCGCGAAGGACATCATCCCTGCGGCGATCGAGGACTCGCGCGTGTTCGCGTACCGCTTCGTCGATCCGACGACCGGCCGGCGCGCCTACTGGCGCGACGTCGGCACGGTCGATGCGTTCTGGCGCGCGAACCTCGAGCTCGCCGACGCGGTGCCGGAGCTCAACCTCTACGACAACGAGTGGCCGATCTGGACGTACCAGGAGCAGCTGCCACCCGCGAAGTTCATCTACGACCAGGACGACCGCCTCGGCATGGCGGTAAACTCGATGGTCTCCGGCGGCTGCATCGTGTGCGGCGCCGTGGTGCGGCATTCGGTGCTGTTCTCGAACGTGCGCGTCGATTCGCACGCGTCCGTCAGCGATTCCGTGGTGCTCCCCGACGTAGTGATCGAGCGCGACTGCCGTGTGCGCCGCGCGGTGATCGATCAGGGCTGCCGGCTGCCGCCCGGCACCGTGGTCGGCGAGTCGGCGGAGGAGGACGCGAAACGCTTCCATGTCACCCCGCAAGGCGTCGTGCTCGTGACGCCGGAGATGCTCGGCCAGCAGCCGCTTCACGCGGGCTGACGCGCGCCTGCGGGTGGCGCCGTACCGGTGCATGCATCAGCCGCAATATCGCGATGTACCTGGCGCAAACTTCACGCGCGCCGGCGGCGCGTTGATGTCCGGGAGAGCGATGCGACCGGCCAGCGCGTAAGGCGGCGCCGGTCGCCGGAGTCGGTGATTGTCCTCTGGCAAAGCGGTGCGTCCGAGCTTACCGTTGCCGCCGTGCGTTAGCGCGAGGATTGTTCCGCCATGAGCGCGATTCTCGACACTCGCCGTGCCGGCGTGCTGCTGCATCCGACGTCGCTGCCCGGCGGCGACCTCGGGCCGGATGCGGAGTATTTTCTCGACTTCATGTGCCACGCGGGTCTGAGCGTGTGGCAAACGCTGCCGCTCGGCCCGACGCATGCGGACCGCTCGCCGTATCACTGCCTGTCGGTGCATGCGATCAGCGCCGAGCTCGTGAGCCTCGCGCGGCTGCAGGCGAAGGGCTGGCTGCGGGACGCACCCCAAACGGGAGACGCCGCCGGGCGGCGCGAGGCGTTGCGCGCGGCGTACCGCGGCATGCAGGAGTACGGGGGCCCGCAGGAGCGTGCAGCGTTCCAGCGCTTCTGCGAGGAGCACCGCGGCTGGCTCGAGAGCTACGTGCTCTTTTGTGCGCTGCGCGAGGCGCACGGCGAACGGCCCTGGTGGGAATGGCCGCCCGAGCTGCGCCGGCGCGAACCGCGCGCGCTCGCCGACGCGTCGAAGCGTCTCGCGCAGCGCCTCGACGAGCTGCGCTTCGAGCAGTACGCTGCCGTCGCGCAATGGCAGGAGCTGCGCGCGCAGGCGCACCGGCGCGGCATTCTGCTCTTCGGCGACATGCCGATCTTCGTCGCGCACGACAGCGCCGAGGTGTGGGCGCAGCCCGAACGCTTCAAGCTCGACGAGACCGGGCAGCCGCGCGTCGTTGCCGGCGTACCGCCCGATTACTTCTCCAAGGAAGGCCAGCGCTGGGGGAATCCGCTCTACGACTGGGAATACGAGCGCGCGCACGGCTTCGCGTGGTGGAAGGCGCGGGTCGCGACCGAGCTGTCGCGCTTCGACCTCGTGCGCGTGGATCACTTTCGCGGCTTCGAAGCCTGTTGGGAAATCCCGGCTCGGGAACGCACCGCCGTGAACGGGCAGTGGGTGAAGACGCCGGGTGCCGCGCTGTTCGACGCGCTGCTCGAGCGGTTCGGCCGGCTGCCGCTGGTCGCCGAGGACCTGGGCGTGATCACGCCCGAGGTCGAGGCGCTGCGCGACCGGTACGCGCTTCCGGGAATGGCGGTGCTGCAGTTCGCGTTCGAGGGCGGGGCGGACAATCCGTACCTCCCGCACAACATCGCGGTGAACCGGGTCGTCTACACCGGGACGCACGACAACGACACCACGCTCGGCTGGTACGACGGGCTGACCGGTGAGCGGCAGCGGCGCGTGCGCGAGTATCTCGGGAGCGATGAGCCGATGCCGTGGGCGCTGATCCGCGCCGCGCTCATGTCCGTCGGACGCTGGGCCATCGTGCCGATGCAGGACCTCCTCGGCCTCGGCGCCGGACATCGCATGAACATGCCGGGGACCGACCGTGGCAACTGGGCGTGGAGGTTCGACTGGCGCGACGTGTCGGAGGATCTGGCGGCGCGCACGAAGCGCCTGATGGAGCTCTACGGCCGCACGCCGCCGGCCGCTCCCTGAACGGCGCTCTCGTCGCGCCGCGCAGGCTGCCGGCGCCGGCTACAGCCAGAGCATGTACCCGGCCTCGAAGCGGTGGCTCAGGCACGGGTGAAACGGCGCCATGCGAATGCGGTAGAACTGCAGCCCCGCGAGGCGCGGCTGGAGATCGAGGCGGAACTCGACTTCGCCGGTGGCGGGGTCGCGCGCGCCGGCGGCGAACACCAGCGTCTCGCGCCGGACGAACTCCCCGCTCTCGGTTTCCGTTCCGATGAGGCACTCGACGAGCACGTCCTCGGGCGTGAGATCATCGAGGAACGCGGCGACGCGGATCGTGAGCGACTCGCCCGCGCGGATCTCCTGCGGCGGCTCGTCGAGGCGGCGTATGCGCACCCGCGGCCAGGCCCCGTCGATCTTGCGGCGCCACGCCGCGACTTCGCGTGCGCGCCCGTAGTCGTTGCCGGACATCACCAATCGCTGGCGCCGCGCATACGTGTAGTACTTGCGTACGTAATCCATGACCATGCGTTGGGCGTTGTAGCGCGGGATCAGCGACTTCATCGATTCCTTCGACATGCGCACCCAGCCGTCCGAGTAGCCGTGGCCGTTGCGCGAGTAGTAGAGCGGAATCACCTGCTTCTCGAGCGTATCGAACAGCTCCTGCGCTTCCTCGCGGTTGCGATAGCTCGGGTCGTATCCGGGCCCGTGCGGCGTGATCGCCCAGCCGTTCTTGCCGTTGTAGCCCTCGCCCCACCAGCCGTCGAGCACCGAGAGGTTGATGACGCCGTTCATGCCCGCCTTCTGGCCGGACGTGCCGCTCGCCTCGAGCGGATGTTCCGGGTTGTTGAGCCACACGTCGACGCCGGTCACGAGCTTGCGCGCGAGCGCCTGGTCGTAGCCTTCGAGCAGGATAATGTGCCCCTGGAACTCGGGGCGCAGCGAGTAGTCGTGGATCTGCTTGATGAGGTGCTGCGCCGGAATATCGTGCGGGTGCGCCTTGCCGGCGAAGATGAGCACGGCGGGGCGCGCCGGGTCGCAGAGGAGCCGCGCGAGGCGCTCGGGGTCGGCGAAGATCAGCGTCGCACGCTTGTACGTGGCGAAGCGGCGCGCGAAGCCGATGACGAGGGTGTCGATCGCCGCGGGCTTCAGGTTGGCCGTGAGCCGCTCGATCAGCGACTCGCTGTAGCCGTTGCGCCGGTACTGCAGGACCGCGCGCCGGCGCACGTCCTCGAGCATCTCGGCCTTGAGCACCTGGCGCACGCTCCAGAAGGCGCGGTCGGAGATCGTGTCGATCCGCTCCCAGTAGGCCTCGTTCAGCAGTTCGCTGCGCCAGGGACTCGCGAAGCGCAGGTCGAAGAGCGCCATCCACTCGCGCGCGAGGAACGTCGGCAGGTGCACGCCGTTGGTGACGTAGCCGATCGGGTTCTCCTCGGGTGCGATCTGCGGCCAGATATAGGCCGACATGCGCGCCGCAACGCCGCCGTGGATGCGCGAGACGCCGTTGCGGAAGCGGGAGCCGCGCAGCGCGAGTGCCGTCTGGTTGAAGCCGCCCGGGTTCTCCGGCGCAGCGCCGAGCGCGAGGAACTTCTCCATGGAAATGCCGAACGCCTGCACGAAGTCCCCGAAGTAGCTCTGCATCAGCTGGTGATCGAAGATGTCGTGGCCCGCCGGCACCGGGGTGTGCGTGGTGAAGACCGTGTTCGCGGCCGCGGCCTCGAGCGCGCTGTCGAAGTCGAGACCCTGAGCGACCAGCTCGCGGCAGCGCTCGAGGATGAGGAACGCCGCGTGGCCTTCGTTGATGTGCCACACGGTCGGGTCGAGCCCGATCGCGCGCAGCGCGCGTACGCCGCCGATGCCGAGCACGATTTCCTGCTGAATGCGCGTGTTGATGTCGCCGCCGTAGAGCTGATAGGTGATGCGGCGGTCGGCTTCCGCGTTCTCCGGCAGATCGCTGTCGAGCAGGTACAGCGTTATCCGTCCCGCTTTCGCGCGCCACACCTTGAGCGCGACCGTGCGCCCGGGCAGCTCGATCTGCACCTGGACTTCCGCACCGCTGCGATCGCGCGCCGGCTCGATCGGCAGATCGGCGAAGCTGGTCGGCAGGTAATGGGCCACCTGGTTGCCCTGACCGTCGATGGTCTGGGTGAAGTAGCCCTGGCGGTAGAGCATGCCGACGGCGACGAACGGAATGGCGAGGTCGCTCGCCGCCTTGCAGTAGTCGCCGGCCAGGATGCCGAGCCCGCCGGAGTAGAGCTGCACGCTCTCGTGGAACCCGAACTCGGCGCAGAAGTACGCGATCAGGTCCTCGTTCGGATCGAGCAGTCCCGCGTACGCGGTCTTGCGCGGGGTCTCGTGGTAGTTGTCGTACGCCGCCAGCACCCGGTCGTACTCGTCCATGTAGACCCGGTCCTCGGCCGCGCGGTCGAGGCGCTCCTGCGCCACGCGGCGCAGGAACACCTTCGGGTTGTGGCGGACCGCCTCCCAGAGCTCGGGGTCCAGACGATAGAAGAGCCCGCGCACCGAACGGTCCCAGCTGTAGAGCAGATCGTTGGCGAGCTCGCCGAGCCGCTTGAGGGGCTCGGGCAGGACGGGTTGGACCTCGAGCGTGTAGCGCGTACCGTTCATGTGTGTCGCAGCGCGAGGGGTTAAACGAAAGGCGGAGCACCGCGAAACGCGGCGACCGCCCGACGGGCAGCGAGTATAGCGAGTTCGGCGCACGGTGAACATTTGGGCCGGGCTTCCGCGCATCTGCTAACCTGCACCGCATGCGCAAGTCCGACTTCCGCTACGAGCTGCCGCCCGAGCTGATCGCTCAGTATCCGGCCGAGGAGCGCACGGCGGCGCGCCTGCTCGGGCTCGGGCGCGCGGCCGGCGAGCTGCACGAGCTGCGCTTCGCCGATCTCCCGCAGCTGCTGCGCGCGGGGGATCTCCTGGTGATGAACGACACGCGCGTCATTCCCGCGCGGCTCTACGGCACCAAGCCGACCGGCGGGCGCATCGAGGCGCTGATCGAGCGGCTGCTCGACGAGCGGCGCGCGCTCGCGCACGTGCGCGCCTCGAAGCCCCCGCGCGCCGGGCAGGTGCTCGCGTTCGACGGCGGTTTGCGCGCGCTCGTCGAGGGGCGAATCGGAGCGCTCTACGCGCTGCGCTTCGAGACCGAGGCGCCGCTCGTGCAGGCGCTCGAGCGCTTCGGGCACGTGCCGCTGCCGCCGTATATCGGGCGCCCCGACACACCGCGCGACCGCGAGCGCTACCAGACCGTCTACGCGCGCGTCCCCGGTGCGGTCGCCGCGCCGACCGCGGGGCTGCACTTCGACGCCGCGCTGCTCGCGCGCCTCGAGGCCATGGGGGTGGAGCGGGCGTTCGTGACGCTGCACGTGGGCGCGGGCACGTTCCAGCCGCTGCGCGAAGAGGAGCTCGAGCGCGTGCGGCTGCACGCGGAGTACGTCGAGGTCGGCGCTGCGGCGTGCGCGGCGATCGAGCGCGCGCGCGCGGCGGGGCGGCGCGTGGTCGCGGTCGGCACCACCGTGGTGCGCGCGCTCGAAGCGGCGGCGCGGGGCGGCACGCTCGCGCCGCTCGCGGGCGACACCGATATCTTTATATATCCGGGCTACCGCTTCCGCGTGGTCGATGCGCTCGTCACGAACTTCCACCTGCCGGAGTCGTCGCTCCTGATGCTCGTGTGCGCCTTCGGGGGCACCGAGCGCGTGCTCGCCGCCTATCGCCATGCCGTGGCGCGGCGCTACCGCTTCTACAGCTACGGCGACGCGATGTTCCTCGAGCGCGCGCCCTGAGTGCGCGCCGTGCGGGGATGATAGCGGCCGCAGTGGCGGATATCATACCGGCGCGGCCGCTCCGCGGCCCGGCGTTGCTGACCAAGTGGAGGAGAGTAAATGAAAAAATTCGTTCTTGCCGCGGCGCTCGCCGCCGCCTTCGGTGCCAGGGCGGACGTCACGGTCGGCGTGGTCGTGAGCGCCACCGGCCCGGGCGCCGCCATCGGCGTGCCGACGCGGAGCGGGTTCGACGTCCTGCCCGAGACGCTCGGCGGTCAGAAGGCGCGTTTCATCCTGCTCGACGACGCCACCGACCCGACGGCGGCGGTGCGCAACGCGCGCAAGCTGATCACCGAGGAGAAAGTCGACGTTTTGATGGGGTCGACGGTGGCGCCTTCCTCGACCGCGATAGCGGAAGTGGCCGCGGAGCTCAAAGTTCCGCAGATCACGCTCTCGCCGGTGGCGGCGGCGGCCATGAAGAACCCCTGGGTGTACACCGTGCCGCAGCCGACCAAGACCATGATGGCGGCGGTGATGAAGCACATGAAGGCGAACGGCGTGAAGCGCGTCGGTTACCTCGGCTTCAACGACGGCTGGGGCGACCTCGTCTACAACGCGATCGTCGAGCTCGCCAAGGAATCGGGCATGGAGGTAGTCACGAACGAACGCTACGCGCGCAACGACACGAGCGTCACCGCACAGGTGCTCCGTGTCATCGCGGCGCGGCCCGACGCGGTGGTGCTCGGCGGCTCGGCCGTGCCGGCGGTGCTCCCGCACGTGACGCTGCGCGAACGCGGCTACAAGGGGCCGATCTATCACAACCACGGCGTCATCAACCCGGACTTCATCCGCGTCGGTGGCAAGGGCGTCGAAGGCGCCTACGCGCCGACCGGCCCGGTCGTCGTCGCCGAACAGCTGCCCGGGAACAATCCGATCCGCAAGCCGGCGCTCGAGTTCATCAAGCTGTACGAGGCCAAGTTCGGCGCGCAGAGCCGCAACGCCTTCGCCGCGTATACGTGGGACGCTTACACCATTCTCGACCGCGCGGTGGCGCGCGCGCTGAAGGATGCCAAGCCGGGCACGCAGGCGTTCCGCGAAGCGCTGCGCACCGCGCTCGAGCAGACGAAAGACGTGGTCGGCGCGCACGCGGTCTACAACATGTCGCCGACCGACCATTCGGGTGTGGACGAGCGCTCGGCCGTGCTCGTGCGCGTCGAGAACGGCGGGTGGAAGTTCGTGCAGTAGCGCCGGCTCGCCGGCGCGCTCCCGCGGGCGGCGCGGGGGCGCGTCCGTTCCCGCCGCCGCGCCGCCCGGGCGCGGCGGCGGGCGTGAGCCTCGGGCACGAGCAGACGAGAGCCGACGGTGGAACGAATCGATCTCAAGGCGCTGCTCTTCGGCATCGTTGCTGATGTCGGCGTCACTTTCGTCGCGAGCGTGCTCCTGTTTGCGCTGTTCGCGCACGGCCTCGTCTATCCGGACATGCCGCCCGAAGAGGCCGACGCGGCCATGCAGGCGCTGTTGTCGCGGGGGGATTTCCTGCTGACGAGTCTCGTGATCGGGCTCGCCTGCTCGGCGCTCGGCGGGTACGTGGCCGCGCGCACGGCCGGCAGGGATCTCTACCTGCACGCCGGGCTCGTCGGCCTTGCGAGCCTGCTGCTCGGGCTCCTCGCGGGGACCCGCGGTCCGATCTGGTTCAACGTCGCCGGCTTCCTGCTGGTACTGCCGGCCGCACTGTACGGCGGCTATCTGGCCGATCGCCGCATCAACGGCTGAGCTACGAGGCGGCCCGTGCGGTCGCGCGGCGGAACCCTTCGATCATGACGTCCGGGCGGTGCGGCGAAGGGAAGATCGCGTGCACCTTGGCGTCCGGGCCGAACAGCACCACGAGCGAGGTGTGATCGACGGGATAGTGCTCGCCGTCGGTTCCTTGCGGAAAGGAGAAGCCGACCCCGACGGCGCGCGCGAAGCGCTCGAGCTCGGCGAGCTCGCCGGTGACGCCCACGAACTTGGGGTTGAAGTGCACCACGTACTCGGCGAGGCGCGCCGGCGTGTCGCGCTTCGGGTCGACGGAGACGAAGAAGTAGCGCACCTCGCGGTCAAGCCCCGCGCCCTCGAGCGATTGCTGCACGTGGCTCAAATCGACGAGCGCGGTGGGGCAAACGTCCGGACAGTAGGTGAACCCGAAGTAAACGAACGACCAGCGGCCCGTCAGCGTCTGGGGATCGAAGCGCGACCCGTCGTGCTGCACCAGGGCGAACGCCGGCACCGGCCGCGGTTCCGGGTAGATGAAGCCCGCGTCAGCCGGCGCATCCGTGCGGAACGACCAGATGCCCGCGGCGATGCCGCCGGCGGCGGCGACGAGCGCGAACACGAGAAGAGCGAAAGTCTGTCGATTCACGGCAACACCCGAAGGCTCGCTTCCGCTAGTGGCCGTGATGATGGCCGCCGGCTCCGTGACCGGCTCCATGGCTGGCGGCTCCGTGACCGGCGGTCACCGAACGCACCTCGACCTGTACGTCGATCGCGCCGGCCCGCTCGAAGGTGAGCGTGAGCGGAACCGTATCGCCTTCGCGCAGCGGCCGCTTCAGTCCGATCAACATCACGTGCCGCCCGCCCGGCTCGAAGCGCACGGTTTCTGCGGGAGCGAGCGGCAGGTCTTCGAACGGGCGCATGCGCATCATGCCGTCGCTCATCGTCGTCACGTGCATTTCAGCGCGTTCCGCGATCGGAGAGGAGACACCGAGCAACCGGTCGCCGGCGTCGCCGCCGGTCAGTACGAAATAGACGGCGCCCGTCGCGGCGCCGGGCGGGGTCGCCCGCGCCCAGGCATCCGCGACGCGCAGGCCGCCGCTCGCGGCGGCTGATGCGGTCAGGAACAGGCAGGCGACGGCAAGGAAAAAGCGTTGCATGGCGGAACAGCTCCTCGGTATAGCCGACGGACCGGCACGGGCCGGCCGGGAATGAGACTCGCGGCACGCAAGTCCGTTCCCGACGCGCGAGGATAGCGCGCGCGGCCGCCGCTTGCACGCGTGCGCGCGCGCCTCGATACTGCGCGCCCATGAAATTCGAGCTGCTCGGCGCCGACGGCGCGGCGCGCCGCGGACGCCTCGTACTCGCGCGCGGCGCCGTCGATACGCCGGCATTCATGCCGGTCGGGACCTACGGCACCGTCAAGGCGATGACGCCGGAGGAGCTGCGCGACGTCGGTGCGCAGATCATTCTCGGCAACACCTTCCACCTGATGCTGCGGCCCGGCACCGAAGTCATTCGCGCGCACGGCGGGCTGCACCGCCTCATGCACTGGGACGGTCCCATCCTCACCGATTCCGGCGGTTTTCAGGTGTGGAGCTTGGGGGCGCTGCGCAAGGTCACGGAAGAGGGCGTATGGTTCCAGTCGCCGGTCGACGGCTCGCGCGTGTTCCTGGGCCCCGAGGAATCGATCGCGGTGCAGCGCGAGCTCGGCGCGGATATTCTCATGGTGTTCGACGAATGCACCGCCCACCCGGCCACCGAGGAGCAGGCGCGCGCATCGATGGAACTGAGTCTGCGATGGGCCGAGCGTTGCCGCCGCGCCCACGCCGGCGGGCCGGGCGCGCTCTTCGGGATCGTGCAGGGGGGCATGTACCTGCACCTGCGCGACGCTTCGCTCGCGGGTCTCGTGCGCATCGGCTTCGACGGCTATGCGATCGGCGGCCTTTCGGTCGGCGAGCCGAAGGAGGAGATGCTGCGCATCATCGACCACGTCGCCCCGCGGATGCCGGCCGACCAGCCGCGCTACCTGATGGGTGTCGGGACGCCCGAGGACCTCGTCGAGGCGGTGCGCCGCGGCATCGACATGTTCGACTGCGTGCTGCCGACGCGCAACGCGCGCAACGGCTGGCTCTACACCAGTACGGGCGATCTCAAGATCCGCAACAGCCGCTACGCCCGGGACACCGCGCCGATCGACCCGGCGTGCGGCTGCTACACCTGCCGCCATTACTCCCGCGCCTACCTGCGCCATTTGCAGCAGGCGAACGAAATCCTCGGCGCGCGCCTCGCGACCGTGCACAACCTCTACTATTACCAGGCGCTGATGCGCGGGCTGCGCGCGGCGATCGAGGAGAAAAGGCTGGATGATTTCACCGAGAAGTTTTATCGTATGCGCCGCCGGGACGCCGCGGCGGACGCCTGACGAGTAGAAGCAATTAAAGGGTGCGCCGGCGGTGCCTCGCGGCTCGCTCAGCCCCGCTGTCGTGAAATTCTGGCCCACGTTGATCACACTAGTTAAGGGAACGCTCGAATGAACTGGTTCATTGCTGAAGCCTGGGCGCAGGCGCCCCAAGGCGGCGCGCAGGGCAGTCCGTACGTCACGCTGATCATGCTGGTCGGCATGTTCGTGGTGTTCTGGTTCCTTCTGATCCGTCCGCAGCAGAAGCGCGCGAAGGAGCACAAGGCGATGATCGACGCGCTCGCGAAGGGCGACGAAGTCGTGACTGCGGGCGGCGTGCTCGGGCGCGTGACGCATCTCACCGCCAACTACGTTACGGTCGAGATCGCCGACAAGGTGGAAATCAAGGTGCAGCGGCCGGCGATTCAGGCCGTGCTGCCGAAGGGCACGCTCAAGGCGGCAAGCGAGTAGGGCGCCCGCCGTCCCCTCCCGATGAACCGGTACCCCGCCTGGAAGTACCTGCTGGTCCTGGCCGTCGTCGTCCTCGGCCTGGTCTATTCGCTCCCGAATCTCTACGGCGAAGATCCCGCCATTCAGATATCGGGTGCGCGCTCGAACGTCGTCGACAGCGCCGTCGTCGCGCGCGTCGAGGAGATCCTGGAGCGCGCCGGCATCGAGCACACCGGCACCCTCGTCGACGAGACCGGGCTCAAGGTGCGCTTCGCCAGCGCCGAGGTGCAGCTGCGCGCACGCGACATCGTGCAGCGCGAGCTCGGCGAGGGGTACACGGTCGCGCTCAACCTCCTGCCCGCGACCCCGGCGTTCCTGCGCGCCCTGAGCGCCGAGCCGATGCACCTGGGGCTCGACCTGCAGGGCGGCGTGCACTTTCTGATGCAGGTCGATTCCGCCGCGGTGGTGCGCAAGGCGACCGAGACCGCCGCCGACGACGCGCGCCGGCTGCTGCGCGAGAAGCGCATCCGCTACGTCACGGTCGCGCGCCAGGAGAGCGGTACCGTCGATGTGGTGTTCCGGGATGCCGCGCAACGGGAACAGGCGCGCGAGCTGCTCGCGCGCGAGCTCCCGGACTTCCGGTTCGAGGAGGTGGCGCGCGGGGACGAGCTGCTCCTGCGCGGGCGTCTGACGGAAGCTGCACTCGCCGAGAAGAAGCGCTTCGCCGTCGAGCAGAACATGACGGCGCTGCGCAACCGCGTCGACGAGCTCGGCGTCGCCGAGCCGGTGATCCAGCAGCAGGGCGAGGACCGCATCGTGGTGCAGCTCCCGGGCGTGCAGGACACGGCGCGCGCCAAGGAGATCCTCGGCCGTACCGCGACGCTCGAGATCATGCTGGTGGACGAGGAGAACGCGCACCTTGCCGGCACCGGGCAGGTGCCGATCGGGAGCAAGCTCTACCGCTACCGCGACGGCCGGCCGATCCTGCTCAAGAACCGCGTGATCTATTCGGGCGACAACATCGTGGACGCCGCGCCCGGGTTCGACGGACGGACCGGCCAGCCGATCGTCTCGATCACGCTCGACAGCCGGGGCGCGGCGATCAACCAGCGCGTCACCGGCGAGAACGTCGGCAAGCGCATGGCGGTGGTGTACATCGAGATCCGCTCCGAGCCCAAGCTCGATGCGCACGGACGCCCGGTGGTCGACGAGCAGGGCCGCCAGATGCGCACGAGCCGCCGGGTGGAGGAGGTGATCACGGCGCCGGTCATCCGCAGCCAGCTCGGCAAGCGCTTCCAGATCGAGGGTATCGGGAGCGTGCGCGAGGCGAATGAACTGGCGCTGCTGCTGCGCGCCGGCGCGCTCGCCGCGCCGGTCGAGATCATCGAGGAGCGCACCGTCGGGCCGAGCCTCGGCGCCGACAACATTCAGCGCGGATTGCGCTCGATCTACGCCGGATTCATCACGATCGCGGCATTTATCGCCGTCTACTACGCGCTCGTCGGCGTTTTCTCGGTCGTCGCGCTCGCGGTGAACGTGGTCCTGCTCGTCGCGGCGCTCTCGATCATCCAGGCGACATTGACGCTGCCCGGCATGGCGGCGATCGCGCTCACGATCGGCATGGCGATCGACGCCAACGTGCTCATCAACGAACGCATACGCGAAGAGCTGCGCAACGGCAATACGCCGCAGGCGAGCATCTACGCCGGCTACCAGCGCGCCTTCGACACGATCCTCGACTCGAACGTGACCACCCTGATTGCGGGGATCGCGCTGCTCGTGTTCGGTACCGGTCCGGTGCGCGGATTCGCGGTGGTACTGTGCCTCGGCATTCTCACCTCCATGTTCAGCGCGGTGATGGTGTCGCGCGCCATGGTCAATCTGCACTACGGCCGCCGCCGCAAGCTCGAACGCATTTCCATCGGCAATACCGCCTGGCGCTAGCGCTATGGAATTCTTCAAGATCCGCAAAGACATCCCGTTCATGCGCTATGCGCTGGTGTTCAACGTGATCTCTATCGTCACGTTCCTCGTCGCGGTGCTGTCGCTCGGGATCAAGGGACTGAACCTCGGCGTGGACTTCACCGGCGGCACGGTGATGGAGGTGAGCTATGCCGAGCCTGCGGATCTCGCCAAGGTGCGTGCCGCGCTGGCGCAAAGCGGTTTCGAGGACGCGGCGGTGCAGAACTTCGGCACCTCGCGCGACGTGCTGATCCGGCTGCCGCTGCAGCAGGAGCGCAGCAGCGCCGCGCTGTCCGAGGCGGTGATGCAGGCGCTGCGTCAGGCGGATCCGAGCGTGCAGCTGCGCCGCGTCGAGTTCGTGGGCCCGCAAGTCGGGCGCGAGCTGTTCGAGAACGGCGCGCTTGCGCTCCTGTTCGTCTGCATCGGCATCGTCGTGTACCTGGCGTTCCGGTTCGAGTGGAAGTTCGGCGTCGCCGCCATCATTGCCAACCTGCACGACGTCGTGATCATTCTCGGCTTCTTCGCCTTCTTCCAGTGGGAGTTCTCGCTCCCGGTGCTGGCCGCGGTGCTCGCGATCCTCGGCTATTCGGTGAACGAATCAGTCGTCATCTTCGACCGCGTGCGCGAGAACTTCCGCAAGATGCGCAAGGCCCCGGTCACGGACATCCTCAACAACGCCATCACGCGCACCATGTCGCGCACGATCATCACCCACGGATCGACGCAGGTGGCGGTCCTCGCGATGCTCATCTTCGGCGGCGAAGCGCTGTTCTACTTCGCGCTCGCGCTCACGATCGGCATTCTGTGCGGCATCTATTCGTCGATCTTCGTCGCGGCCGCGATCGTCATGTGGCTCGGCGTCTCCCGTGAGGACCTGGTGCCGGCCAAGAAGGAAGCGGTAGAGAGCGCCCCGTAGCCCGGGGGACCGGCCCGGCGCCGCCGGATCAACGGGCGGCGGGCGGGGGCGGTACTGCGGACGGCGTGCCGGCGCCCGGAGAGGTCAAGAAAAGGGCGCAAAAGCGCGGCGGCGCGCCGTTTTTCGTCGTCCGGCGCCCCGCGCCGGTAATCCTCCCAAAGCGGTCAGTTATCGGTGCCGCCTTGCCGCCCGGCGATCGGCGGCATAGATAAAAAGGTATCCCAAACTAATAAGTAGGGGAGGTCACGCCGTGTCCTGGATGCTGTTCCCCAACAATCCGGCGCTCTCGGCGCTCGTGCTGTTCCTGATCGCGTTGCCGTTCCTTTACGCCGCGCGCGAGCCCGTACACGGCCTGTTCCGCGCGGTGGTGCGCGGGGCGGCGCAGCCGCTGCGGCTCGCTTCGCGCTGGTGCCTCGCGGCGGCCGAGGAGATGCGGCGGCGCAACGAGGTCGTGCTGCTCGCGCATGGGCGCGAGGAGGTCACACAGGCCATGCAGCGCGAATTCGAGCGGGTCACGGCGATCGTGCGCCGCGACCTCCAGGGCTACCCGGCGCTGCAGCGGCGGCTGCTCGACGAGCTCACCCAGATCGAGGAGGACTACCAGCGCTGCGGGGAAGTGCCGCCGCCGCCGCCCGAGTGGGTGAAGGCCGTCGAGACCATGTCGAAGCTCAAGAGCTCGGGCGACGGACTGGTGCAGAAGGTGCTCGAGAACATCGCCGACTCGGTCGAGGACGTCTACGAGAAGCTGATCTCCGAGTACCGGCGCTCGTACAAGGAGCGGCACAAGATTCTGGAGAGCTTCCAGCCCTTCTGGCGCTCGCTCGAGCAGACGCTGACGCGCGTCGGCAAGAACCTCACCGGGCTCGAAGAGAGCGCGCAGCGCATCGACGCGCAGATGGAGCGCTACGAGCAGATCCTGGCGCGCTCCGACAAGGTGGTGCACGCGCTGACGTCGTCGGCGACGACGCAGTTCACCATCTCGCTCCTGGTCGTCGGGATCGCGGTCGGCGGCGCTTTCGTGAACTTCTGGCTTATTGCGCGGCCGATGGCGGCGATGGTGGGCGGGGGCGAGTACATTGCGGGCGGGCTCGAGGCGTCGCACGTCGCCGCACTCGTGATCCTGCTGGTCGAGGCCGCGATGGGCCTGTTCCTGCTCGAGTCGCTGCGCATCACCCACCTGTTCCCGCGCATACACAACATGCACGACCGCATGCGCGTGCGGCTCGCCTGGGCGTCGTTCGCGATCCTGTTCACGCTCGCCGGCGTCGAGGTGGCGCTCGCCGTGATGCGCGACCTCATCGTCGCCGCCGATCTCGAGCTGAAGCGCGGTCTCGCCGGCGGCGCGCCGGTGGCGCCGCCCGAGGTGAGCTGGGTGACGAACATCCCGGTCGCGGGGCAGATGATCCTCGGCTTCGTCCTGCCGTTCGCCCTCGCGTTCGTCGCGATTCCGCTCGAGTACCTGATCAACTCGGCGCGCACCGTGATCGGGGCGCTCCTGGTCGCCGCGGTGCGCGCGCTCGCGGTGGTGCTGCGGCTGCTGTCGAACGTCGCGCGCCATGCGGCGACGGCGCTCGCCATGGCCTACGACGTGGTGATCTTCCTGCCGCTCATGATCGAGCGGGCGATCCGCTCGCGCCAGGTGCCGGCGGCGTCGAACACCGTGGAGCTCGCGCGCCACGGCGGCCTGCGCAAGACGGGGTGAGGTCATGAAGACGTTGACGCGACTGCTGCTCGCGCTTGCGCTCGTCGGGGCTGCCGGCGCCTGTACCGATCAACGGAGCTATCAGCGCGCGGTGTACGTGCTGGTGGATACCTCCGGCACCTACGCCAAGGAGCTCGACAAGGCGCACAAGATCATCAACTACCTGCTCGGTACGCTCAATCCCGGTGACACGCTCGCGGTGGCGCGGGTGAAGAGCCGGAGCTTCACGGAGAAGGACATCATCGCGAAGGTGACCTTCGTCAAGGACCCGATGAAGGTGAACGCGCAGAAGCTGGCGTTCAAGAAGGAGATGGCGAAGCTCACCCAGGAGGCGAAGAAGGGCAGCGCCTACACCGACATCACCGGCGGTATCCTGCAGGCTGCCGAGTTCCTGAACGAGACCGGGGCGGGGCGCAAGACCATCCTCATCTTCTCCGACATGCAGGAGGAGCTCGACGACAAGACCGTCCGGAGCCAGGTGCCGCTCAACCTCAAGGGGATCAGCGTCATCGCGCTGAACGTCACCAAGCTCACGACCGACAACATCGATCCCCGCCGCTATATGGGGCGCCTGGCGAAGTGGGAGAAGCGGGTGCGGGAAGCGGGGGCCAAGGAATGGCGCATGGTCAACGACCTCGAGCGGCTCGACCGGATCTTCGAGTCCTGAGCCCCGATTCCGGATTGCGCGCGCCGTCGGCGCGCGCGTTCGGCAAGGCGGAAAGGCTCTTGCCTAAACCGGCGCCGGAGCGGCGCTCTGGCGCCGGCCGAGCTGCCGCATGCCTTCGTCCAGCCCTTCGAGCGTGAGCGGATACATGCGGTAGCCCATCATCTTGCGGATGATCTGGATCGATTCCGTGTAGTCCCAGTGGCGCTGCGGCTCGGGGTTGAGCCAGACCGCCGACGGATAGTGGTCGAGCAGCCGCTGCAGCCAGGTGGCGCCTGCTTCCTCGTTCCAGTGGTCGACGGCACCGCCGCGGTAGTAGATCTCGTACGGGCTCATGCTGGCGTCGCCGACGATCACGAGCTTGTAGTCGTGGCCGTAGGTGCGCATGATCTGGGCCACGCTGATGCGCTCGTTGTAGCGGCGGTTGTTGTCGCGCCAGACGGTCTCGTAGATGAAGTTGTGGAAGTAGAAGTACTCGAGATGCTTGAACTCGCTGCGCACCGCCGAGAACAGCTGCTCGCTGATGGCGATATGATCGTCCATGGAGCCGCCGACGTCGAAGAACGCGAGCACTTTCACCGCATTGTGCCGCTCGGGCACCATTTTCAGGTCGAGCCAGCCGGCGTTGCGCGCCGTTGACTTGATGGTGTCGTCGAGGTCGAGCTCCTCGGGCGCGCCTTCGCGCGCGAACTTGCGCAGCCGCCGGAGCGCGATCTTGATGTTGCGGGTACCGAGCTCCGTGGTGCCGTCGAGGTTGCGGTACTCGCGCAGGTCCCACACCTTGACCGCGCGGCGCTGGCGCGAGCCGTCCTGGCCGATGCGAATGCCCTCGGGGTTGTAGCCGTAGGCGCCGAACGGAGAGGTGCCGGCGGTGCCGATCCACTTGGATCCGCCCTGGTGCCGCTCCTTCTGCTCCTCGAGGCGCTTGCGCAGCGTCTCGAGGAGCTGCTCGAACCCGCCGAGCGACTTGATCTGCGCCTTCTCCTCGTCGGTCAGCAGCCGCTCGACCTCCTTGCGCAGCCACTCGGCCGGGATCTCGCGCAGCAGCAGATCCGCGATGCTTTCGATGCCCTTGATGTATTCGCCGAAAACGCGGTCGAAGCGGTCGTAGTGGGTTTCGTCCTTCACCAGGGTGGCGCGTGCGAGGTAGTAGAACTCGTCGACGCTCCCGTGCGCGAGGTGCGCCTGGAGCCCTTCGAGCAGCGTCAGGAACTCGGTCAGCGTGACCGGGATCCTGGCGGCGCGAAGCTTGAGGAAGAAGCGGATCAGCATCAGCCGGTGCGCCGCGCCATGAAGGCGAGCCGCTCGAACAGGTGCACGTCCTGCTCGTTCTTGAGGAGCGCGCCGTAGAGCGGCGGGATTGCCGCCTTCGTATCCCCGCGCAGCGCCTCCGGCGGGATGTCCTCGGCGAGCAGCAGCTTGAGCCAGTCGAGGAGCTCCGAGGTCGAGGGCTTCTTCTTGAGGCCCGGGATCTCGCGAATCTGGAAGAAGACCTCGAGCGCCTCCTTGAGCAGCGTCTTCTTGAGCCCCGGGAAGTGCACCTCGACGATCTGGCGCATCGTGTCCTCGTCCGGGAAGCGAATGTAGTGGAAGAAGCAGCGGCGCAGGAACGCGTCGGGCAGCTCCTTCTCGTTGTTGCTGGTGATGATGATGGCCGGGCGGTGCCTGGCGCGCACGAGCTGCTGCGTCTCGTACACGTAGAACTCCATGCGGTCGAGCTCGCGCAGCAGGTCGTTCGGGAACTCGATGTCGGCCTTGTCGATCTCGTCGATGAGGAGCACCACCGGCGTCTCCGAGGCGAACGCCTGCCACAGCATGCCGCGCACGATGTAGTTGCGGATGTCGTGCACGCGCGGGTCGCCGAGCTGCGAGTCGCGCAGGCGGCTCACGGCGTCGTACTCGTAGAGCCCCTGCTGGGCCTTGGTGGTGGACTTGATGTGCCACTCGAGGAGCGGCACGCCGAGCGACTTCGCCACCTCGATCGCGAGCATCGTCTTGCCCGTGCCCGGCTCGCCCTTGATGAGAAGCGGGCGCTGCAGCGTGATGGCGGCGTTCACCGCGAGCGTCAGGTCCTCGGTGGCGACGTAGCTGGACGAGCCGTTGAAGCGCATGTAGGGCCTTCGGGGGAAAGCGCGATTCTAGCGCGAGGCGCTTTCGGCTGAACCGGTTGTTGAGGCGCGCACCGACCTTCGGCTAGAATCCGGCGCTTCGGCAAGTCGCCACCGATTATTCAAAACAACAGCGGATGTCACTCATTCTCAGAACAGTTGTCGGCGCCGCGCTTGCGATCGGCGCACTCGGCGCCGCCGCGCAGGAAAACCGCCCGGTCGCCAAGCAGGCCAGCGGCGTCGAGAACGCCGTGGCGATCTGCGCCGGCTGCCACGGCATCGAAGGCTACAAGACCGCGTTTCCGACCGTCTACCACGTGCCTAGGATCGGCGGCCAGCGGCCCACGTA
>DASVBY010000042.1:0-23812 GCA_036381895.1 Burkholderiales bacterium
TCGCCGGCGATCGCGAGCGTCGTGTCGTCCGCCGCCGCGATCCGCGCCGCTTCCGCGTTGCTCGCCGCCGGCACGCGTTCGAGCCCGGGGAAGTTGGCATCGAGCCACTCGCGGCACTGTGCCAGCGACTGGGGATGCGACACGATACGCCGCCAGCCTTCGCGCTCGGCGCGCCGCCCGAGCAGGTGGTGGTGCACGCGCAGCGTCACTTCACCGCAGATCCGGAGCGACGACTGCAGGAACATGTCGAGCGTGTGGCTCACGGCGCCTTCGGTCGAGTTCTCCACCGGCACCACGCCGAAGTGCGCGTTGCCGGACTCGACCTCGCGGAATACCTCGTCGATCGCCGCGAGCGGCACCGCCTCCACGCTCGCGCCGAAATGCTTCAGCGCCGCCTCCTGGGTGAAGGTGCCGGCAGGCCCGAGGAACGCGACCTTGAGCGGCGACTCGAGCGCGAGGCACGCGGACATCAGCTCGCGGAACAGCCGCAGCACGTCCTCGTCGGGCAGCGGCCCCTTGTTGCGCGCGGCGATCCGCTGCAGCACCTCGGCTTCGCGCTCCGGCCGGTAGTAGTGCTTGTCGCCGTTGCGCTCCTTGACGGCCGCGATCGCCTTGGCCAGGGCGGCGCGCTTGTTGATCAGCTCGAGTATCCGGTCGTCGAGCGCATCGATGCGCGCGCGCAGCTCGCGCAGGCGCTGCCCCCGATCGTCTACGGCCTTCCGTGCGCGGCGTGCCGCCGTGGCGCTCATTGCTCGCGCGGCGGGTCGATGATGCGCGCCATGAGCACGCCCTCTATGTCCGCAATGCGCGCGCGCACCTCCTCGGGCACGGGGCTGTCGAGATCGACGATCGTGTACGCGAGCTCGCCGCGCGACATGTTCACCATATCGCTGATGTTTATACCGGCCTGGCCGAAGGACTCGGAAATCTGGCCGAGCATGTTCGGCACGTTCGCGTTGGCGCAGACGAGGCGGTAGGGCGTGCCCCGCGGCAGCACGACCTCGGGAAAGTTGACGGAGTTGCGAATGTTGCCGTTCTCGAGGAAATCCTTCACCTGCTCGGCCACCATCACCGCGCAGTTGTCCTCCGCCTCCTGCGTCGAGGCGCCGAGGTGCGGCAGCGTGACCGCGCGCGGATGGTTCTTGGTCAGATTGGTCGGAAAATCGCAGACGTAGGCGTACACCTTGCCGCTGTCGAGAGCCTCCACGACCGCGCGGTCGTCGACGATGCCGTCGCGAGCGAAGTTGAGCACCACGACCCCGTCCTTCATCTGCTTCAGCCGCTCGGCGTTGATGAGGTTGCGGGTCGCGTCGATCAGCGGGACGTGGAAAGTCACGAAATCCGAGACGCGCAGCAGCTCGTCGATGGAGCGCGCCTTCTTCACCTCCGCCGACAGCTGCCAGGCGCCCTCGACCGTGAGCCCCGGATCGTACCCGATCACCTTCATGCCGAGCGCAACGCCGCTGTTCGCCACCAGGCGGCCGATCGAGCCGAGCCCGACGACCCCGAGCGTACGTCCCGGGAGCTCGTAGCCCGCGAACTTCTTCTTCCCCTCCTCGACCGCCTTGCTCAGCTCCTCGTCCGTACCCTCCAGGCGCCGAGCGAAGTCCCAGGCCTGGCAGATGTGCCGGCAGGCGAGCACGAGCCCGGCGATGACGAGCTCCTTCACCGCGTTGGCGTTCGCGCCCGGCGCATTGAACACCGGAATGCCGCGGCTGCTCATCTTGGCGATCGGAATGTTGTTGACGCCGACGCCCGCGCGCCCGACCGCCTTGAGGTTCTCCGGAATCGGCATGTCGTGCATCTTGGCGGAGCGTACGAGGATCGCGTCGGGGTTCTCGATGTCTTTGCCGACGCGATAGCGGTCGGCCGGCAGCCGCTCGAGGCCGAGCGGGGAGATGTTGTTGAGCGTCAGTATCTGGTACACGTCGTCACCCAATCGTTCTCATGTCGTTCTCCCTCCCCTTGCGGCCGCGCCGGCGGCGCACGCAGCGCCGCGCGCTCAACCTCTGCGCTGGACGAAATCCTTCATGTAGGCGATCAGCGCGTCGATCCCCTCCTCCGGCATGGCGTTGTAGATGCTCGCGCGCATGCCGCCGACCGAACGGTGGCCCTTCAGCTGCAGCAGCCCCGCTTCCTTCGCCCCCTTCAGGAACTCCTCGTCGAGCACCGCGTCGGCGAGCGTGAACGGCACGTTCATCCAGGAACGGCACGAGGGATCGACGGGGTTCCGGTAGAAGCCGCCGGAGCCGTCGATGTAGTCGTACAGCTTCTTCGCCTTGCGCTGGTTGATCTCCGCCATCGCCGCGAGGCCGCCCCTCTTTTTTAACCATTCGAACACGAGGCCGGCGATGTACCAGGCGTACGTCGGCGGGGTGTTGTACATCGACCCGTTGTCGGCGTGGACCTTGTAGTCGAGCATGCTCGGTACGTTCGCGCCCGCGCGCCCGAGCAGATCCTCGCGCACGATCGCGAGCGCGAGCCCGGAGGGACCGAAGTTCTTCTGTGCGCCGGCGTAGATGAGACCGAAGCGCGTGACGTCGAGCGGACGCGAGAGCAGCGTCGAGGACGCGTCGGTGACGAGCGGCACGTCGCCGACGTCCGGAATCGTGTGGAACTCGACGCCGCCGATGGTCTCGTTCGCCGTGTAATGGACGTAGGCAGCATCGGGATTGAGCTTCCACTCCTCCCGCGGCGGTATGCGCGTGAAGTTCGACGACTCGGCGGTCGCCGCGACGTTAATCGTGCCGAACTTCTTCGCCTCGGCAATCGCCTTCTTCGACCACTGGCCGGTATTGATGTAGTCGGCCGTCTTCTTCTCGCCGAGGAGATTGAGCGGCACCATGGCGAACTGGGTCGTGGCGCCGCCCTGCAGGAACAGGACCTTGTAGTGCGCGGGGACCGCGAGCAGCTCGCGCAGGTCGGCTTCCGCCTTCTGCGCGATCGATATGAACTCCTTGCCGCGGTGGCTCATTTCCATGACCGACATGCCGCTGCCGTGCCAGTCGAGCAGCTCCTCCCGCGCCCGCTCGAGCACTTCCTCCGGCAGCATCGCCGGTCCCGCGCTGAAGTTATACACCCGTCTCATGGTCTCTCAATGCCCGTTGATACCCCAGCTGCACGCAGATGTACACCGATCGACCCGGCCCGCGGTATCGACCCATCTGCGGCCGTTAATCCTCCTCTTCGGTCTCGGCGACCTTCTCGAGCCCCGCGAGGCGCTCTTCCGGTGCGAGCTCGATCAGCCGCACGCCCTGCGTGTTCCGGCCGATCACGGAAATCTCCTTCACCCGCGTGCGGATGAGCGTACCGCCGTCCGTGATCAGCATCACCTCGTCGTCCTCATCGACGAGGCACGCGCCGAGCACGGGGCCGTTGCGCTCGTTCACCTGTATCGAGATCACACCCTGCCCGCCGCGGCGGTGCAGCGGGTATTCCGAGAGCAGCGTGCGCTTGCCGTAGCCGTTGCGCGTGGCCGTGAGCACCGTCGCCGTGTCCCCCGCGCTGCTCTTGTCGACGATGATGAGCGACACCACCTGCTGGCCGTCCTTGAGCTCGATGCCGCGCACGCCGCGTGCGGCGCGCCCCATCGGCCGCACGTCCGCCTCGCTGAAACGAACCGCCTTGCCGCCGTCGCTGAACAGGAGAATCTCCGAGTCGCCGGAGGTCAGGCCCACGCCCACCAGGCGGTTGCCCTCCTCCAGCTCGATCGCGCGAATGCCGGTCGAGCGCGGGCGGGTGAACTCCTTGAGGTCCGTCTTCTTGACCGTGCCGTCCGACGTGGCCATGAACACGTAACCGCCCTGCTCGAAGTCGCGCACCGGCAGGATCGCATTGATGCTCTCGCCTTCGTCGAGCGGCAGCAGATTCACGATCGGCTTGCCGCGCGCGCCGCGCCCCGCCTGCGGGATCTCGTACACCTTGCGCCAGTACACCTTGCCGCGGTTGGTGAAGCAGAGAATCGTCGAGTGCGTGTTCGCGATGATGAGCTTCTCGACGAAGTCCTCCTCCTTCATGCTGGTCGCGATCTTGCCGCGGCCGCCGCGGCGCTGCGCGCGGTAGGAGGACAGCGGCTGCGACTTGATGTAGCCCGCGTGCGACAAGGTCACCACCACGTCCTCGGGGGCGATCAGGTCCTCGACGCTCAGGCTCACCCGCGTCTCGACGATCTCGGTGCGGCGCTTGTCGCCGTACTGCTCCTTCAGCGCGGTGAGCTCCTCGCGGATCACCCGCATCAGGCGGTCGGGATTGGCGAGGATATCGAGCAGGTCGGCGATGGTCTTGAGGATCTCGGCGTACTCGTCGCGCAGCTTCGACTGCTCGAGGCCGGTGAGCCGGTGCAGCCGCAGGTCGAGGATCGCCTGCGCCTGCGCCTCCGACAGCCAGTAGCCGTCCGGGCGCAGCCCGAACTCGGGTGCGAGGCCCTGCGGGCGCGTGAGGCTCGCATCCCCGGCGGCGAGCAGCTTCATCACCACCTTCGCCGGCCAGGCGCGCGCCATGAGCTTCGTCTTCGCCTCCGCCGGATCCTTCGCCGCCTTGATCAGCGCCACGATCTCGTCGATGCTCTCGAGCGCGACCGCGAGGCCCTCGAGCACGTGGGCGCGCTCGCGCGACTTGCGCAGGTCGTAAATCGAGCGGCGCGTGACGACTTCGCGCCGATGCCGCAGGAACGCCTCGAGCAGCGCCTTGAGATCGAGCTGGCGCGGCTGGTTGTTCACCAGCGCAACCATGTTGATGCCGAACACCGTCTGCAGCGCCGTGTGCTCGTAGAGGTTGTTCAGCACCACGTCCGCCACTTCGCCGCGCTTGAGCTCGATCACCATGCGCATGCCGGACTTGTCCGACTCGTCGCGCAGCTCGGAGATGCCGTCGATCTTGCCGTCCTTCACCAGCTCGGCGATGTGCTCGAGCAGCCGCGCCTTGTTCACCTGGTACGGGAGCTCCGTGACCACGATCGCCTGGCGCTCGCCCTTCTGGCCGATGTCCTCGATGTGCACCCGCGCGCGCACGTACACCTTGCCGCGCCCGGTGCGGTAGGCCTCGCGAATGCCATCGACGCCGTGAATGATCGCGGCGGTCGGGAAATCCGGGCCGGGAATGTGGCGCATCAGCTCGTCGACGCTGCACTCCGGCGTATCGATGAGGGCGAGGCAGGCATCGATGACTTCGGCGAGGTTGTGCGGCGGGATGTTCGTCGCCATGCCGACCGCAATGCCGGCGGAACCGTTCACCAGCAGATTCGGCAGCCGGGTCGGCAGGACCACCGGCTCGCGCTCCGAGCCGTCGTAGTTCGGCGCGAAGTCGACGGTTTCCTTGTCGAGGTCCGCGAGGATCTCGTGCGCGATGCGCGCCATGCGGATCTCGGTGTAGCGCATCGCCGCCGGCGCGTCGCCGTCGACCGAGCCGAAGTTGCCCTGCCCGTCGATCAGCGGGTAGCGCATGGAGAAGTCCTGCGCCAGGCGCACGATCGTGTCGTAGACCGCGGCGTCGCCGTGCGGGTGGTACTTACCGATCACGTCGCCGACGACGCGCGCCGACTTCTTGTAGGGCTTGTTCCAGTCGTTGCCAAGCTCGTGCATCGCCCAGAGGACGCGGCGGTGCACCGGCTTCATGCCATCGCGCACGTCCGGCAGCGCCCGGCCCACGATCACGCTCATCGCGTAATCGAGGTACGACTGCCGCATCTCGTCTTCGAGATTGACGGGGATGGTCTCTTTGGCGAACTGTTCCATATACGACGAAAGGCGCGGCGGCCCGGCTCGCCGGCCGGGGCGCTACGCCTTCAATCCGAGAGGGGTAATTCTACCACGCCGCTCGGCGCGCCCGCATGCTCCTGCGTCACGCGCGCCGCGCGAAGAGCGCCTGAATCTTCTCCCGGTCGGGCGCAAGCACCACGCCTCGCTCCGTTACCAGCGCGTCGATCAGCTCCGCCGGGGTGACGTCGAACGCCGGGTTCCAGACGGCGACGCCGTCCGGCGCCGTGCGCCGGCCGCCGTATCCGGCGACCTCGGCCGCCGGGCGCTCCTCGATCGGAATGGCGGCGCCGTCGGGCGTCTCGAGGTCGATCGTCGCGGTCGGCGCGACCACCATGAAGCGCACGTCGTGGCGCCGCGCGGCAAGAGCCGTCATGTAGGTTCCTATCTTGTTCGCGACGTCGCCGTTGGCCGCGATCCGGTCGGCGCCGACGATCACCCATTGCACCTTGCCCTGGCGCATCAGGTAGGCGGCGGCCGAGTCGGCGATCAGCGTGGCGGGAATGCCCTCCTGCAGCAGCTCCCAGGCGGTGAGCCGCGCGCCCTGGAGCCACGGACGGGTTTCATTGGCGTAGGTATGAACGATGCGCCCGGTCGCCGCCCCGGCGCGCACGACGCCGAGCGCCGTTCCGTAGCCGCCGGTGGCGAGGGCGCCGGTGTTGCAGTGGGTGAGGACGCGGCTGCCCGGCGCGATCAGCTCCGCACCGAGCCGCCCCATCGTGCGGTTCGCGTCTATGTCCTCGGCATGGATGCGCTGCGCCTCTTCGAGCAGCCCGTCGGTCGGATCGCCGGCGCCGGAGGCCGCGAGGCGCCGGCGCATGCGCGCGATCGCCCAGGCGAGATTCACGGCGGTCGGCCGCGCGGCATTGAGGAGCGCCAGGTCCGCCTCGAGCGCCTGCCGCCAGCTCGTCGGGTCGTCGCGGTAATGCCGGCGCGCGCCGAGCACGACGCCGTAGGCCGCCGCGATGCCGATCGCCGGCGCGCCGCGAACCACCATGTCGCGGATCGCCTGCGCCACCTCCGCCGCCGATTCGCAGCGCACGTACTCGACGCGCTCGGGCAGCAGCCGCTGATCGAGCAGCCGTAGTCCGTCCGCCCTCCACTCGACGGCGCGGACGCGGTCGAAGGTACGGGCGGAAGCGAGCGGCGCGGCGGACATGCGTGCAATTCTACCGCAGCGGCGCCCGCTGGATCACGGAAACCCGGAGCAGCGCGGCGGCCGTCTCGTTCCATGCGCTTGCGCGTGCCGCGCCTGCGGCCTTGGGGAAGAAGAGAACCCGAAGAGGCGAAACAAGCGAATTTCCTGTCTTCTCCTCCCCGCGGTGCCCTCGACCGCGCACGCTCCCAAACGGACCCCGTCCGTACGGCGAAACGGTGCAGACCGGGCCGCGCGGCCGTCCCTGCCTCTCCTTATATGCAAGATATGCAAGACGAAAGCGAACGGCCCGGAGGCACTGCAGGTCGGACGCCCGTGCCCGGAAAGGTCGGCTCTATTCTTCAGGAAGCGCTATACTGCGCGGCCCAGCCATGATCGCCGTCGATACCTTGATCCACGCCGGCTGGCTCGTCCCGATCGAGCCGGAAGGCGTGCTGCCCGACCATGCGGTCGCGATCCGCAGCGGCCGCATCGTCGAGATCCTGCCGAGTGCGGCGGCCGGCGCGCGCTACCGTGCGGCGGAAGTCCTGGACCTGCCGACGCACGCCGTCATCCCGGGCTTCGTCAACGCGCATACGCACGCGGCCATGTCGCTCTTCCGCGGGCTCGCCGACGACCGTCCGCTGATGGACTGGCTGCAGAACCACATCTGGCCCGCCGAAGCGAAATGGGTGCGTCCGCCGTTCGTACGCGACGGTACCGAGCTCGCGATCGTCGAAATGCTGAAGAGCGGCACCACCTGCTTCTCGGACATGTACTTCTTCCCGGAAGAGACCGCGCGCGCCTGTCTCGCCGCCGGCATGCGCGCCGTCGTCGGCCTGATCCTGATCGATTTCCCGAGCCCGTATGCGGCGACGCCCGAAGAATACCTGCACAAGGGCATTGCGCTGCACGACGATCTGCGCAACTCGGAGCTCGTGCGCACCGCATTCGCGGCGCACGCACCCTATTCGGTCTCGGACGCGCCGCTCGTCAAGCTCCGCACCCTGAACGACGAGCTCAACCTGCCGCTGCAGATGCACGTGCACGAGACCGCGCACGAGGTCGAGGCGGCGGTTCAGGCGACCGGCACGCGGCCGCTCGCCCGCCTCGCGGCGCTCGAGCTGCTGCAGCCGAATTTCCTCGCCGTGCACATGACGCAGCTCCTCGACGACGAAATCGAGCTCCTGGCGCAGCGCGGCGTGCACGTGGTGCATTGCCCGGAATCGAACCTCAAGCTCGCGAGCGGCTTCTGTCCGGTGCACAGGCTCGTGCGCGCGGGGGTGAACGTCGCGCTCGGCACCGACGGGGCGGCCAGCAACAACGACCTCGACATGCTGGGGGAGCTGCGCACCGCGGCATTGCTCGCGAAAGCCGTGTCCGGCGAAGCAACCGCTCTGCCGGCGGCGGCGGCGCTGCGCATAGCGACGTTGAACGGCGCCAAGGCGCTGGGGCTCGACGACCGCATCGGCTCGCTCGCGCCCGGCAAGAGCGCAGATCTCGTCGCGCTCGATCTCTCCGCGCCCGCGACACAACCGCTCTACGATCCGCTGTCGCAGATCGTTTATGCCGCGACCCGCGAGCAGATCACGGACGTGTGGGTCAACGGCAAGCGGCTGCTCGCGGGGCGGCGCCTGACCACGCTCGACGAAGCAGAGGTGCTGCGCAAGGCGCAGGAATGGCGCGACAGGATCCGCGAAAACGCCGGATGAGCCGACACGCGAGAGGCCGGGCGGCCGCGCCGGTTCCGGGATTCCATCGATACTTCGACACGCCGCTTCCATGAACGTCGATTCCGCCGAAATCGCCAAGTTCGAGGCGCTCGCGTCCCGCTGGTGGGACCCCGAGAGCGAGTTCAAACCGCTGCACGACATCAACCCGCTGCGCCTCGACTATATAAATGAGCGCGCGCCGCTCGCGGGCAAGAACGTGCTCGACGTCGGCTGCGGCGGCGGTCTCCTGAGCGAAGCGATGGCCGGCCTCGGGGCGCGCGTGACCGGCATCGATCTCGGCGAGGCGCCGCTCGCGGTGGCGCAGCTGCACCTCAAGGAGAGCGGGCGGACGGTCGAGTACCGTCGCATCGGCGCCGAAGACCTCGCGCGGGAACGTCCGGGCGCGTACGACGTCGTGACGTGCATGGAGCTGCTCGAGCACGTACCGGACCCCGCTTCCACGGTCGCCGCGTGCGCCGCGCTGACGAAGCCCGGAGGCAGCGTGTTCTTCTCGACGATCAACCGCAACCCCAAGGCCTGGCTGTTCGCGATCGTTGGCGCCGAGTACGTGCTCAAGCTGCTCCCCCGCGGCACGCACGAATACCTCAAGTTCATCAAGCCGTCGGAGCTCGAACGCATGTGCCGCAGCGCCGGCCTGCGCGTGCGCGAGCTCACCGGCATGCACTACAACCCGCTCACGCGGCGGTACTGGCTCGGACCCGGGGTCGACGTGAACTACCTCGTCTGGGCCCGTCGCTTCGCCGACTGACCGGGCCCAACGCCGGCCCGTCGCGCCGCCTCGACGGCCCCGCTGCTCCATGACCGGTTCGATACGCACGGTGCTGTTCGATCTCGACGGCACGCTCGCCGATACCGCACCCGACCTCGCCGCGGCGCTCAACCGCGTGCTCCTCGAGGAAGGGCGCGCGCCGCTGCCGTTCGCGCGCATTCGTCCGGTCGTGTCGCACGGCAGCACCGGGCTGCTTCGCCTCGGCTTCGGGCTCGCGTCCGACGACCCGGCGTTCGCCCCGTTGCGCGCCCGACTGCTCGCACACTACGCGGCGAACCTCTGCCGCGAGACGCGGCTCTTCCCGGGCATGACGGACGTGCTCCTGTGGCTGCAGGCACGGGGCCTCCGCTGGGGCATCGTCACCAACAAGCCGGCCTACCTCACCGACGCACTGGTACCGCAGCTGCCGCTGCCGCATCCTCCGGCGTGCATCGTGAGCGGCGACACGACCGGAAATCGCAAGCCGCATCCCGAGCCGATGCTGCACGCGTGCGCGCTCACCGGAGGCGATCCGGCCGAGGTGCTGTACGTCGGCGACGCCGAGCGCGACGTGCGCGCAGGCCGCGCGGCCGGCATGAGAACCCTCGTGGCGCTCTACGGCTATATCGGCGAAGACGAAGACCCTGCGCACTGGGGAGCCGACGGCTCGATTCGCGCGCCGCTCGAGCTGCCGAGCTGGCTCGAGGCGCAAACCGACCGACGCCGCGTCCGCTGACCCGCTCGCAAGCGCGGGTGCGATGCGTGCGCCGTTTAATGCGCTATCATCGCGCCCCCGGCGCCGCGCCGGAGCCTGCTTCACCGAGGAGAGCACCATGCCTTATCACGCCGCGCCGGGGCTGCTCGCCGGGCGCACGATACTCGTCACCGGCGCAGGCAGCGGCATCGGCCGCGCCGCGGCGCTCGCGTTCGCGGAGCACGGCGCGACCGTGGTCCTGCTCGGCCGCCGGCGCAGCGCGCTCGAGCAGGTGTACGACGCCATCGAGGCGCGCGGTGCGCCGCAGGCGGCGATCGTCGAGCTCGATCTCGCGAGGCTCGATACGGATCAGGCCGCCGCGCTCGGGGATACGCTCGCGCAGGAGTTCGGGCGCCTCGACGGGCTGCTGCACAACGCCGCGATGCTGGGCGTGCTCGCGCCCATCGAGCACTACGATCCGGACATGTGGCGCACCGTCCTCCAGGTGAACCTGCACGCCGCGTTCCTCCTCACGCGCGCGTGCCTGCCGCTGCTCAAACGCTCGCCGGACGCTTCCGTGGTGTTCACGACGGCGGACGTCGGCCGCCGCGCACGCGCCTACTGGGGCGCCTACGCGGCCGCGAGCTTCGCGCTCGAAGGACTCGCGCAGACGCTCGCCGACGAGCTCGCGGCGAACACGAACGTGCGCGTCAATACGCTCGACCCCGGCGCGGTGCGCACCGCGTTTCGCGCGCGCGCGTATCCGGGCGAGGATCCGCTGCAGCATCCGGCGCCGGAGCAGATCCTGGCGACGTATCTTTACCTCATGGGTCCGGACAGCCGCGGCGTGACCGGCAAAGCCTTCACCGCCGAGCGCGCGCCGGCGGACGCCAACAAGGACGCGCCCGCGCGCTGAACGCGGATCGGAGCGTGCGGAGGCGAAGTTCCGGGCGGGCGGATGCCGCGGCAGCGCCGTCAGCGGAGCATGCGCGCGATCAGCCTGTCTTCGAGCTCGATGCGCACGGCGAGCTCTTCGCCGAGACGCGACAGATCGCGCTTGAAGACGTCGTCGAAATCGACGGGCTTGGTGCAGTCGTACTTGTCGTTGAAGTCGAGCGCGACGCTCGTGGTGTCGGCGATGCGCGGATAGAGCTCGTGCGCCAGCGCCGCGATCTCGCGCCGGCGCTCGGTGCCGTTGACGATGCGCTCGTACAGGCAGAAGTGGCCGACGGCGATGTAGTCGACCAGGAGCTGGCAGAATTCCTGCAGCAGCTTTTGCGCCGGCTCACGCTGCTCGGGATCCGAGAACGAGTCGATTCCGGCGAGCCGCCAGTAGAGCGAAAGCACCTTGGTGCGCTCCTGCACCATGCGGGCAAGGGCCTCCCGGGTTCCGCGGCGCCTGTCGTTCTCCGGCGCCCGCTGGTCGTCCACCTTGTCCGTTATTCTCATCCCGTTGCGCCTGTGGATGGCGCAACGACTATAACCTCAGCCGCAGGAGGGGTGCAACGCTTTCCGGACGCCTCAGGGCATCCCGGGCATCCGCCCACGCAGGCCGGCGAGCAGGCGCTGCATGCCGCCGGACTTGCGCAGCTGCTTCATCATGCGTTCCATTTCCCCGAACTGCTTGAGCAGCCGGTTCACGTCCTGCACCTGGGTGCCGGAGCCGGCGGCAATGCGCCGCTTGCGCGAGCCGCGGATGATCTCGGGACGGCGCCGCTCCTCGGGCGTCATCGAGTTGATGATGGCGACGATGCGCTTCAGCTGGTCGTCGTTCGCCTGCGCCCGCGCCGCCGCCGGCAGCTGATCGACGCCCGGCAGCTTCTCGAGCAGGCTCGCCACCCCGCCCATGCGCTGCATCTGCAGCAGCTGGTCGCGGAAGTCCTCGAGATCGAGCCCCTTGCCCTTCTTCAGCTTGCGCGTGATCTGCTCGACCTTGGTCTGGTCGACGCTGCGCTGCGCCTCCTCCACCAGCGACAGCACGTCGCCCATGCCCAGGATGCGCGACGCGACGCGCTCCGGATGGAACGGCTCGAGCGCGTCCGCGCCTTCGCCGACGCCGAGAAACTTGATCGGCTTGCCGGTCACCTGGCGCACGGAAAGCGCCGCGCCGCCGCGCGCATCGCCGTCCGCCTTCGTGAGAATGACGCCCGTGAGCGGGAGCGCCGCGTTGAACGCCTGCGCGGCGTTCACCGCGTCCTGCCCCGCCATGCTGTCCACCACGAACAATGTCTCGATCGGCTGCAGCACGGCGTGCAGCGCCTTGACTTCCGCCATCATCTCTTCGTCGACGTGCAGACGTCCGGCGGTGTCGACCACGAGCACATCGAACAGGCGCTTGCGCGCGGCGTCGAACGCGCCGCGCGCGATCTCGCGCGGCTGCTGCTGCGCGCTCGCGTCGTAGAACTCGACCTGGACCTGCTGCGCGAGCTTGCGCAGCTGCTCGATCGCCGCCGGGCGGTACACGTCGGTGCTCGCGAGGAGCACCGACTTCCCCTCGCGCGTACGCAGCCGCCGCGCGAGCTTCGCCGCTGTGGTGGTCTTGCCCGCGCCCTGGAGGCCCGCCAGCAGAACCACCGCCGGCGGGCGCGTCGCGAGATTGAGCGCGTCGTTGGCGCTCCCCATGATCTCGACGAGCTCGTCGTACACCACCTTGACGAGCGCCTGCCCCGGCGTGAGGCTTCCGAGCACCTCCTGGCCCGCCGCGCGGGTGCGCACCCGCTCGACGAACTCCTTCACCACCGGTACCGCGACGTCGGCCTCGAGCAGCGCCATGCGGATCTCGCGCAGCGTCTCGCGCATGTTCTCTTCGGTCAGGCGGCCGTGGCCGCGCAACCGCTTGAACGTGCTCTGCAATCGTTGACTGAGGTTGTCGAACATCGAATCGCTTCCGAAAACGCGCGCCCTGCAGCGCGCCGACGAGACGGGACGGCGGCCGGGCACACTGCGCCGCGGCGGCGCGGCCGCCGCGCGCGGAACGCGCCGTCCGCCGCCGTCTTCAAAGGCCCGACCGGCTATGCCATGATGCCGGCGCTATTATGACCAATCCGCTCCTCGATTTCCTCGCCATCGTCTCGTATCTTGCCGCCGCCGCGCTGATCGCCTCCCGGCTCGCCCGCGGTAAAGTGATCGCCGGAAGAGACCGCGCCGCACTCTTCGTCCTCGCCGCGGCCGCCGTACTGCTGCACGCCGTCGCCCTCTATACCGAGCCGCGCTTCGGCGGTGGACTCGATCTCTCGCTCACCGGCGCCTTCACGCTCGTCGCCTGCGTGGTCGCATGCCTCTACCTGCTCGTCTCGCTGTGGCGCCCGATCGACAACCTCGGCGTGGTAGTACTGCCGCTCGCGGCGCTCACGGTGCTCGCCGAATGGATAGCGCCCGCTTCCGGGGCCGTGCCGCTCACGTCCGGGGCGCAGACGGTGCACATCGTGGTGGCGCTCGTCGCCTACAGCCTGCTCTCGCTCGCCGCGGTGCAGAGCCTCATGCTGCTCGTCCAGGAGAACAAGCTGCGCCACAGGCATCCCGGCGGCTTCATTCGAGCGCTGCCGCCGATGCAGACCATGGAAGAGGTGATGTTCCAGATGATCGCGCTCGGGTTCCTGCTGCTCACCGGCACCCTGGTGAGCGGCGTCGTCTTCTCCGAGCGCGTGTTCGGCACGCCGTTCAAGTTGACGCACCACATGGTGCTCGCGGCCCTGGGCTGGCTGGTCTACGCCACGCTGCTCGTCGGCCGCTGGCGCTTCGGCTGGCGCGGGCGCACCGCGGTGCGCTGGACGCTCGGCGGCTTCGCGCTGCTCGTGCTCGGCTATTTCGGCACCAAGTTCGTGCTCGAGATCGTGCTGCAGCGCTGACCGCCCGATGCCCCTGTTTCGGCCGCGCCCGAGGCGGGTGTTAGAATCCCGGCCGTACGCCATGCGGGACGTCCCTTCGGCTTGAGCAGCATCCCCCTGGAAGCGCTCCTCGGCGCGCTGGTCCTTCTCGTCCTCATTTCCGCGTTCTTCTCCGCGGCCGAGATCGCGATGGTGAGCCTGAACCGCCATCGCCTGCACCACCTGGCGGCATCGGGGCGCCGCGGTGCGCAGATCGCCGAGCGCCTCCTCGCGCGGCCCGACCGTCTGATCGGGGTGATCCTGCTCGGCAGCAACGCGGTGAACGCGCTCTTCTCGGCACTCACGACCCTCACGGTCGTGCGCCTGCTCGGCGAGGAGGAAAGCGCGATCGGCATCGCCACCGTCATCATCACGCTGGTCGTGCTGATCCTCACCGACCTCGCGCCCAAGACCCTCGCGACGCTCCACCCCGAACGCATCGCGTTCCCGAGCGCCTACGTGCTGCGCCCGCTGCTCTGGCTCATCTATCCCGTGGTGTGGGTCGTCAACGGTATGGCGAACGGACTGCTGCGCCTCGTCGGCGTTCGCGTCGGGGTGCGGCGCACCGAGGACGTGACGCCCGAGGAACTGCGCGCGATGATCCTCGAAGCGGGCGTGCTCATTCCGGAGTCGCACCAGGACATGCTGCTCGCGATCCTCGACCTCGAGAAGATCAAGGTCGAGGACGTCATGGTGCCGCGCAACCGCGTGGTCGGCGTGGATCTCGACGCGGAATGGGACGAAGTCGTCGGCACCATCGCGAGCAGTCCGTACACCCGGCTGCCCGCGTACCGCGGCAGCCTCGACAACATCGTCGGCATCGTGCATGCGCGGCGCGTGCTGAACCTGGTGCAGACCGGCAAACTCGACCGCGAAGCGCTGCAGAGCGCGATGATCGAGCCCTATTTCGTGCCGGCCGGGACCTCGCTCACCACGCAGCTGCTCAACTTCAAGCAGGCGCAGCGGCGCATGGGTCTGGTGGTCGACGAGTACGGCGACATCCAGGGTCTGGTGACGCTCGACGAGATTCTCGAAGAGATCGTCGGCGACTTCACGACGCGTGCGCTCGGCCGCGCGACGGACGAAGTGCACCCCGAAGCGGACGGCAGCTACCTCGTGCGCGGCAGCATGAACCTGCGCGACCTCAACCGCCGGCTGCACTGGGAACTGCCGACGGAAGAGTCGCGCACGCTCAACGGGCTGATCCTCGAATACCTCGAGGACATACCGGAGCCGGGTACGACGCTGCGCATCAACGGCTACATGATCGAGATCATGCGCACGCGCGGTACGGCGGTCGAGGTCGCGCGCATCCGCCGGGTCGCCGAACGAGCCGCCTCGGACTCGTCCGCGCCCTCGGCGTGACGCCGCCTTCGCGGCTCAGGCGCCCTGCACCACGTTCTTGAGCGCGAGATTGACGTTGCGCACCGCGTCGAAGCGCGCCTCGATGTCCTTCCAGTTCCAGACGTTCCACACCGCGTCGAAGAACTTCGCCTTCTCGTTCTTGTACTGCAGGTAGTACGCGTGCTCCCACGCGTCGAGCACCATGATGGGAAGGCTCCCCTGCGCCGTCTCCGACTGATGGTCGTGAATCTGCACCACGATCAGTCGCGCGCCCGCCGGATCCCACGCGAGCGCCGCCCAGCCGGAGCCGGTGATGGTCGCGGCCGCCCGCGTCATCTGATTCTTGAAGCCGGCGAAGCTCCCGAAATCGGCCTTGATCTGGTTCGCCAGCGCACCGCCCGGCTCGCCGCCGCCGTTCGGCCCCATGTTCTGCCAGAACAGCGAATGGAGCACGTGGCCGGAGACGTGGAACGCGAGCAGATGCTCAAGGGCCGCGATCCGCGTGAAGTCGTTCTTCGCGCGGGCCTCCTCCAGGGCGGCGAGCGTCTGATTGGCGCCGGTGACGTAGGCCTGGTGATGCTTGTCGTGGTGCAGGCGCATGATCTCGGCCGAGATGTGCGGCTCGAGCGCGCCGTAGTCGTAGGGCAGATCGGGCAAAACGTATTCTTTCACGATATTACTCCTTGCATAGTGGAAATGCGGCCACCGCGCTCGCGCTTCGCGCGCCGCGAAGGCAAGCGCGGGCTGCGCCCCGATGCTAGTGAACCATCGAGGGTGAGACAATACGGCGGCGGCCGCATTCCCGCCGCCGCTGTCATCGCGGCTCCACCGCCGGCAGGAGACTCAGTGCGCCTGTCGGTAGGCCGCGTGATCGACGTGCACGCCGGGGACGCCGCGCTCGAGCGCCGCGCGCAGATCGGAAGGCAGCGGCGTCTTGGTGAGCGTCTTCGCGTCGACGAGCACGTACACGGTTTCCGCGGTTGCGATCACCGCCTCCTGGCCGGCGATCCGGAACTCGCACACGAGCGTGAACGAGGTGTTGCCGAGGTGCCGGGTGTGCACCGAAACGTCGAGCACCTGATCGAAGCGCGCCGGCGCCTTCCACTCGATCGTCTGCTTGACCAGCTGAAAGTCGAGCTCGCCTGCGAGCAGCGCCTCGCGGTAGCCGAGCGCCTTGAAGAACTCGGTCACCGCGAGATCGACGTAATCCCCGTAGCGGGCGTTGAACACGACCTTCTGCGCGTCGCACTCGCTGTAGCGCACGCGCAGGTAGTAATGGAACCGCTCCGTCATCGCGCGCCTCCCTCAACCCCGGCCGAGCATCGGCATGGTGATCGGCAGCACGATGGCTTCGTACATGTTCACGTCCGCCGGCAGCGCCATCATGGTCACGGCGATGCGCGCGAGGTCGTCGGGCGCCATCGCGCCCTCGCGCTGCATCACCTCCTCGCGTCCGTCCCAGAGCGGTGTGGCGACGTTCCCGGGCTGCAGCACGCAGGCGGCCACGCCGTGCTCGCGCCCGTCGACCGCGAGCGAACGGGTCAGGCCTTCGAGCGCGAACTTGGACGTCGTGTAGGCGGCCGAATGCGGCCGCGGCACCTTCGCCGACACGCTCCCGATGTTCAGGATCCGCCCGCCCCGCTGGCGCTTCATGATGCGGAACGCCTCGCGGCTGCAGAGGAACGCGCCGGTGACGTTGCACTCGAGCACGCGCCGCCAGTCCTCGAGGCTGAGCTCATCCGTCGGTTTGCCGACCGCGATCCCGGCATTGTTCACCAGGATATCGACCCGCCCGAACGCCTCGAGCGTCCGCTCGAACAGCGCCCGCACCTGCGCCTCGACCGTCACGTCCGTCGGCACCGCCAGAGCGGCACCGCCATCCGCCTGAATCTGCTTCGCCAGCGATTCAAGCGGCTCCCGTCGGCGCGCGGCCAGCACCACTTTCGCACCCTCGCGCGCGAACGCCGCCGCAATGCTCCTTCCGATGCCCGTGCTCGCGCCCGTCACTACCGCGACGCGGTCTGCCAGTTGCCCCATGGATTGCTCCTTCGTCGTTCTCGGATTCCGGCAGGCGGCAC
Organism: Burkholderiales bacterium; assembly: GCA_036381895.1. Taxonomy (GTDB): domain Bacteria; phylum Pseudomonadota; class Gammaproteobacteria; order Acidiferrobacterales; family Sulfurifustaceae; genus JACQFZ01. Next base: position 17,352 of record DASVBY010000042.1, read on the forward strand.
GCAGCGCGTGCGCCTCTGCCGTGAGCGCGTGATTATAACGGCGGCGGGATCGATGGCGACCGACGCCCGCGGGCGTCCTGCCGCTACGGCCGGCGGCGCGCCTGCTCCGGGGGCTGCGTGCCCGGCGCGAGCGCCGCCGCGGCGGCCCGCAGGCGCTCCTCGCGCGCGGCGCGCCGCAGCGCGAGGCTGTGCCACAGCCAGCCGATCGCGACGCCGACGAGCAGCACGAGAAACAGTAGCAGCGACCGCGACATCGCAACCGACCACGCGAGGAAGCGGATCTCGATGATGCCGATGTTCTGGTAGATGAACAGCAGCGCGCACCCGATCAGCACCAGGCCGACGATGAGACGAACGTGCGTCACACCCGAGGACTCCTAGCGTAAAGCACCATTCTCCGCCGGCAAGCGGCCGCTGGGCAAAACGGTCTACGCGCAACGCTCAGCTCGGCCGGCGGAACCCGTACTCCCCCGCGGCGGCCGGGGATACGGCCGACCGCTGCAGGCGCGGCTCAAACGGTCGCGACGGGCGTCACCGGCGATCCGACAGCGCCGGGGAGCCGCAGCGGCGGTGCGGTCAGCAGAAAGCGGCTGCGCCCGTGCGCGCGCAGCCACTCGCCCAGATCCTTCAGCCACCAGAGCTCGCCGAGCGGCACGCCGAGCCTGAACAGGCAGTGCTCGTGCAGCGGCAGCGCCGCGCGCCGGCCGTCGCGCTCGCGGGCCGGAAACGCTTCGACGGCGTAGTTGTCGGCGCAGATCGCGGCGACGCCGCTGTCGGTGATCCATTGCAGCAGCCTCTCGTCGCGCCCGTCGAGCACCGCGCAGGCGTTGTTGAGCCGGTCCATGTCCGGGTGCCGGTTCATGGATACGATGAGCTCCGCAAAGCCCGTTCGCAGGAGCAGCATGTCGCCGGTCTCGACGGTCACGCCGTCGGCGTCCATGACGCGCCTGAGATCGGCGTAGCCGACGAGCCGCCGTTCCTCGCCGTAGTGGGCGTACAGGTCGACCAGCACGCCGCGCCCCTGGATCGCCTTCACCGCGAAATTCTCGATCCCGAGCGCGGCGGCACAGGACTCGCCCGTGCAGCCTTCGTCTTTCGCATCCGCCGGACCCTTGATGTGCTCGTGCGCGCGAAAGCCGTTGTAGTAGACCATCTCCGGCTCGCCGTCGCCGTCCGCGTCGAACCAGGAACCGACGTGCGCGAAGCTGTCCCATTGCGTCGAGTACTGCAGCGAAAGGAGCACCTGATCGTCGCAGATCACGTCGGTGCTGCGCGCATCGAGCCGTTCGAGCGGGAAGTTCATGAACGGCTGGCCCTTGAGCGTGGTCGGCGCGAGCTGCGGCGGTTTGCGGCGCGGATTGAGCTTCGACTCGCCCGGATAATCGAGCGGCAGACTGAGGCAGAACGACAGCCCCGCGCGCACCTCCGCCACCGCCTGACGCACCTTCTCCGGCGTCAGCAGATTGAGCCTCCCGAGCTGATCGTCCGGCCCGAAATCGCCCCAGGTCGATCCCGGCGGCCGTTGCTTCCAGCGGCTGGTCATTCGCACCTCCTCGGCCTCGTACCTGCACGATGACTGAACGCCGCGCCCGGTCCGCCGCGCCGCCTGCCTGCGTGCAACTGCGTCGCGTTCTCGCGAATAACCGCTTTCGAGTCGATACGCATTATTTCTGCGGGCGGCTGTGCGGCGCGCGGTTATGCGCCGGCAGAGACAGCGGCCGATCGCACCGAAATACCCTCTTCGCCATTCTGTTCGGCCGGCCGACGGGCCACAAGCCCGCCGGCGTTTCCGTGGAGCGCGACGCCCGCGGAGTCGGTGCCGCGGGCCTCGCCGCGTCGGCTCAGCGGGACTTCAGGTCCGCTCCCCCGAGGTAGAGCCGGTTCCACGTGGGGCTGATGATGATCTCATTCACGCAGACGTGGCGCGGTTGCTCGGCCACCCAGCGAATCGCGTTTCCGAGGTCCTCGGGCTGCAGCATGCGCGCGCGCTCTTCCGGCGACGGCGGCACCGGGCGGCGGTCGAGGATCGGTGTCGCGACCTCGCCCGGGCAGATGACGCAGGCGCGGATGCCGTTCACGCACTCTTCCATGTTGATCGTCTCGGTCATCGACACCACGCCGTGCTTGCTGCTGTTGTAGGCGGCGCCGACCATCGCGGACGTGTAAACGCCGGCCCAGGAGGAGATGTTGATCACGAGGCCGTCCTTCTGGGCGCGCATGAGCGGCAGCACCGCGCGCGTGCAGTAGAACGTGCCGTTCAGATTGATGCGCACCACCTCGTCCCAGCTCTCGACCGTCTGATCGCGCCAGAACCGCTGCGGATTGTTCAATCCGGCGCTGTTGACGAGGATGTCGACCTTTCCGTGGCGCGCCGCGATGATCTCCGCGACGCGCCCGACGGCAGCCGCATCGCCGACGTCGAGCGGCTCCGCCTCGGCTTCGCCGCCGCGGCGGCGTATGAGCGCCGCCTCGCGCTCGAGCACGTCGGCGCGCCGGCCGGACATCACCACCACCGCTCCGGCAGCCGCGAGCGCTTGCGCGCCGGCGAGGCCGATGCCGCTGCCCGCACCCGTGATCCACGCAATCTTGCCTTTGAGTGTCATTGCTGCCTCCGTTTGCTTCTGCAGCGGGCCCGCTGCTCGCCCGCCGCGTCGTAACCCGTTCGATCTCCCGACCGCCGCCGACTTCCGGTCACGAGCCGCGGCGCTTTACCGCGACGTCGTCGCGAATGTAAACAGGCAACGCCGCTTCGGGCGAGACCCCGCCCCCGGCGGCGAGCGCAGCGGCCCCGAGCGCGCCGACGGCGCGCGCCGCAGGAAAGACGCCCGCGCGCCAGCCGGCGAGCCGCTCGCCGAGCCGCGCTTCGAGCACCGCGCTGTACTGATCCCAGCCGCTCCCGGCACCGATCCATCCTCCGCCCTCCGGCAGCGGCACCTCGCCCGGCGCGATCACGATCTCGGCTCCCCGCAGCCGCACCTCGCCGCTCGTGCTTCGCTCGTACGCGGCCCAGTACACCTGCTGCATGCGCGCATCGAGCGCCGCGAGCACCCGCGGGGCGTCCGCCGTCCGCGCGAGCGCGGCGAGCGACGACACCGGCACCACCGGCAGATCCGCACCGAACGCCAGTCCTTGCGCGACTCCGGCGCCGATGCGCAGTCCCGTGAACGAACCCGGCCCGCGCCCGAAGGCGATGGCGTCGAGCGCTTCGAGGCGGACCTGCGCTTCGGCCAGCACTTCGTCGATCAGCACGAGCAGACGCTCCGCGTGCCGGCGGCTGCGCTCGATGCGCTCGATCACCGCGCCGTCGCTCCAGAATGCGACGCTGCAGACCTCCGTGGACGTATCGAACGCGAGCAGCTTCATGCCCCCGGCCCCAGATGGCGCGCGAGCGCGGCGCGGAGCGCTTCGCGGTCGAGCGCACGGGCGATACCCTGGCGGCGAACCGGCGCCCAGACGGCGTCCGGATAATGCGGGTCGTCGGGGAACCGTGCGATCACGTGCCAGTGCAGATGCGGGACGTAGTTGCCGAGAGACGCCAGGTTGATCTTCGCCGGCTGCAGCAGCGCACGCAGCACGGCCTCGACGCCGCAGACCACCTCGAGCAGCCGGGCGCGCTCGGGCGGCGCGAGATCCGTCATTTCCCGCACGTGCGCGCCCCAGACGACGCGGCAATACCCCGGATAGCCCGCATCGCCGGCATCGAGCACCCGGCACTGCGCGTCCCGCCAGAGAACCCGCTCCGGCTCCGGCGGAACGCACAACGGACAGCTCATGCCGCTCTCAATCGACCTGCGCTCCGGAGGCCGCGACCACTTCGCGCCACAGAACCGTTCTTGTTCTCATTCGCTCGCCCTCCTCTCACGAAAAGCGCGGACCAATCAGATGCCCGCGCGCGAACGAGCGGCAGGTTATCACGGCCCCGCCGGCAGATGAACGAGCGGCGGGACGGTCAGGCAGGCAGGATCAGCTGTGTCTGCGTGACGACGGCGCAGAGTCTTCCGTTCTCGAGGCTCACGCGCGTCTGCCAGACCATGGTCGTCTTGCCGCGGTGAATCGGCGTGCATTCCCCGATCACGCGCTCCCCCACCCGGGCGGCGCCGAGGAAGTTCGTCTTCGACTCGATCGTCGTGGTGCGCGCCCCTTCGGGCATGTTGACGACGGTGCCGACGGCACCGAGCGTGTCGGCGAGCGACATGAGGGCGCCGCCGTGCAGCACGTCGGCGCCGTTGCACATGTCGGCGCGCACTTCCATCGACGCCACGATGCGCTCGGGCGTTACCTCCCGGAATTGAATCCCGAGCAGTCCGGGAAAAGCCGACGCGAGGCGCTTCTGAAAGCTGCTGGCATCCATGAAACTCCCCCTTCGCTCCAGGTTTGCGAGCCGGAACGTCGAAGCGCGAACCCTACACCGGCGCCGGTGCGCCGGCGATTACCCGGCGGGTAATGGCAAGCGCTCAGCGAAAGTGCTCGTGGCCGCGGCGCGCGGGCTCGTAGCGCCGGCCCGTTTCGTCGTAGATCGCAAGCTCCTCACCCGCGGTGATTTCGCCTATCCGAGTAACGGCGAGTCCGCGCTCCGCCGCGAGCGCCGCGAGCGCGGCCTCGTTGGCCGCGGGAACCGTGAAGCAAAGCTCGTAGTCGTCGCCGCCCGCGAGCGCCGCTTCCCAGCCGATCTCGTGCAAGTGGCGGCGGTACACCGCCGACAACGGAATCGCCTCGAGTCGCAGCCGGGCGCCGACGCCGCTCGCGGCGAGCACGTGCCCCAGGTCGGCGAGAAGTCCATCGGAAACGTCGATCGCGCTCGAGGCGACGCCCCGCAGCGCCAGTCCTTCCACGACCCGCGGGGTCGGGCGCTCGAGCCGCTCGTCGAGCAGCGCACGCTCGGCCGCGGTGCACCGCGGCGTGCCGGTGCGCTCCGCGAGCGCAAACGCGGCGTCGCCGAGCGTGCCGGTGACGTAGACACCGTCGCCGGGACGCGCCCCGGCGCGCCGCAGCGCCGCGCCGCGCGGAACCAGCCCGACGGCGGTGACGGCGATCGCGAGCGGCCCGCGCGACGTGTCGCCGCCGATGAGCTGCACCTCGTGACGGCGCGCGAGCGCGTACATGCCCTGCGCGAAGGCCGCGAGCCACGCGGTATCGACGCGCGGAAGCGTGAGATCGAGCAGAAACCACGCGGGCTCCGCACCCATCGCCGCGAGGTCGCTCAGGTTGACGGCGAGCGCCTTGTGTCCGAGCGCCGCCGGATCGACGTCCTCGAAGAAATGAACGCCGGCGACGAGCACGTCGGTGGTCAGCACCGCCTGCATGCCGGCGGGCACATCGACCGCGGCCGCGTCGTCGCCCACGGGCACCGCGACATCGGCGCGGGCCAACGGCGGCGAAGCGAAGAATGTGCGGATGAGCTCGAACTCGGTCACGCGTCCGCCCCACAGCTGTGCGCCGCCGTCAGCGCGCGGCGCGCAAGGCGGCGGTCATCGGCCCTGCCGCCTGGCCGCGACTTCGTGCGCACGCAGCTGCGCCGCCACGCGATCGAGCACGGCGTTCACGTACTTGTGGCCCTGCTCGGCGCCGAAAGTCTTCGCGAGCTCGACGGCTTCGTTGAGCACTACGCGATAGGGAATTTCCGGGTGGCATTCGAGCTCGAACGCACCGAGCCGCAGGATCGCGCGCTCCACGGGATCGATCTCCGCGATCGCGCGGTCGACGTGCGGCGCGAGGTGGCCGTCGAGCGCCTGCTGCCGCGCCGGAATCTCGCGCACCAGATGGCGGAAGTACTCGAGATCCGCGCCTTCCAGCGTATCGTCCGCGAGGAAATGGCTTTCGATCTCGTGCGGCGCCTGCCGGGTGAGCTGCCACTGGTAGAGCGCCTGCACGGCCGAGCGCCGCGCCCGGTGCCGCGCGCCCTTCACCGCGCTGTCGCCGCTCATGACGCCTCGCGGCGCAGGCGGCGAAAGAGATCGGCCATCTCGATCGCGACGAGCGCCGCCTCCGCCCCCTTGTTCGGTCCCTTGTTCGCCCCGGCGCGCTCGAGCGCCTGCTCGAGCGTGTTCACGGTGAGCACGCCGAACGCGATCGGGAGCCCGCTCGCGACGCTCACTTCACGCACTCCGCGCGCGCACTCGCCCGCGACGTAGTCGAAGTGCGGCGTCTCGCCGCGAATCACGGCCCCGAGCGCGATCAGCGCGTCGTAGGCGCCCGTCTGCGCGAGCACCTTGAGCGTGGCCGGGATCTCGAACGCGCCCGGGACGCGCACGACCCGGATGCGCTCGCGCTCCACGCCGCGCTCGACGAGCGCCTGCAGTGCGCCTTCGAGCAGCTGCTCGCCCACGAGCTCGTTGAAGCGCGACAGCACGATGCCGATGCGCAGTCCGCGCGCCTCGAGCGCGCCTTGCACGGTCTCGACCTCGATCATCCCTGCGCCTTCCTTTCCTTGCCCGCCGCCGCCTCTTCGACGTACTCGACGA
>DASVBY010000043.1:0-25100 GCA_036381895.1 Burkholderiales bacterium
ACGGCATCAACCCGTTCGACCACGGCTCGTCGCGCTATACCGACATCATGAAGACAGCCGCCCTGCGCCAGGCGCTCAATGCCGGCCAGTACGATGCGGCGATCGGCGGGGCGCGGCGCGACGAGGAGAAGAGCCGGGCCAAGGAGCGAATCTTCTCGTTCCGCTCGGCGAGCCACGCGTGGGACCCCAAGAACCAGCGCCCGGAGCTGTGGAACCTCTACAACACCCGCAAGGCGCCCGGCGAAACCATCCGCGTCTTCCCGCTGTCGAACTGGACCGAGCTCGACATCTGGCAATACATCCACCTGGAGAACATCCCGATCGTGCCGCTCTACTTCGCCGCCGAACGCCCGGTGGTCGAGCGCGACGGGGCGCTGATCATGGTCGACGACGACCGCATGCCGCTGCGCGAGGGCGAGACCCCGCAGATGCGCTCGGTCCGCTTCCGCACCCTGGGCTGCTATCCGCTGACCGGCGCGGTCGAAAGCACGGCGGCGACCCTGCAGGACGTCATTCAGGAGATGCTTCTGACCACCACCTCGGAGCGCCAGGGCCGGGTCATCGACCACGACCAGGCCGCCTCGATGGAGAAGAAGAAGCAGGAGGGCTATTTCTGATGGCCCACCAGTCCGCCCTCATCGCCGAGGACATCGAAGCCTACCTCGAGGCCCATCAGCACAAGTCGCTGCTGCGGTTCATCACCTGCGGGTCGGTGGACGACGGCAAGTCGACCCTGATCGGGCGGCTGCTCTACGATTCCAAGATGATCTTCGAGGACCAGCTCACGGCGCTGGAGGCGGATTCGAAGAAGGTCGGCACGCAAGGGCAGAACATCGACTTCGCCCTGCTGGTCGACGGGCTGGCGGCCGAGCGCGAGCAGGGCATCACCATCGACGTCGCCTACCGCTTCTTCTCGACCGACCGGCGCAAGTTCATCGTCGCCGACACCCCCGGCCACGAGCAGTACACGCGCAACATGGTGACCGGCGCCTCGACCGCCGATTGCGCGATCATACTCGTCGATGCGCGCAGGGGCGTGCTCACGCAGACGCGGCGGCACAGCTATCTCGTCACGCTCCTCGGCATCCGCCACATCGTCGTCGCCATCAACAAGATGGATCTCGTCGGCTACGCCGAGGAGGTCTACCGCAAGGTCCGCGCCGACTACCTCGCGTTCGCGCACCGGCTCGGCGTCGCGGACGTCACGTTCATCCCGATGTCGGCGTTTCGCGGCGACAACATCGTGGCGCCGAGCGGGCGCATGCCCTGGTACCGGGGGCCCACGCTCATGCACTATCTCGAGACCGTCGAAGTCGACGAGGACCGGCTGCAGGGACGGCCGTTCCGCCTGCCGGTGCAATGGGTGAACCGCCCGAACCTCGACTTTCGCGGCTTCGCCGGCACCGTCGCGAGCGGCGTGGTGCGGCCGGGCGACCGCGTGCGCGTGCTGCCCTCGGGGCGCGAGAGCCGCGTGACGCGCATCGTCACCATGAACGGCGACCTGCCGCTCGCCGCCGCCGGGCAGTCGATCACGCTCACGCTCGCCGACGAGATCGACATCTCGCGCGGCGACGTCATCGCCGCCGCCGACGCGCCGCCCGAAGTGGCGAGCCAGTTCCAGGCGATGATCGTGTGGATGGACGACAAGCCGCTGCTGCGCGGCCGCACCTACCTGATGAAGATCGGCACGCGCACCGCCAACGCAACCATCGCGCCGCTCAAGTACCGCGTCGACGTCAACACGCTCCAGCACCTCCCGGCCGAGAAGCTCGAGCTGAACGAGATCGGCGTCGCCGAGCTCGAGCTCGACCACGCGATTCCCTTCGATCCTTACCGCGAGAACCGCGATACCGGCGGCTTCATCCTGATCGACCGGCTGACCAATCGGACGGTCGGGGCGGGAATGCTCAACTTCGCGCTGCGGCGCGCGCACAACATCCACGTGCACGCGTTCGACGTGAACAAGGAGGCGCGCGCCGCGCTCAAGGGCCAGAAGCCGTGCGTGCTCTGGTTCACGGGTCTGTCCGGTGCGGGCAAGTCCACGATCGCGAACCTGCTTGAGCGCCGGCTCCACGCCATGGGCCGCCACACCTACCTGCTCGACGGCGATAACGTGCGCCACGGGCTCAACAAGGACCTCGGTTTCACCGACGTGGACCGGGTCGAGAACATCCGTCGCATCGCCGAAGTCGCGAAGCTCATGGTCGACGCCGGTCTGATCGTGCTGAGCGCGTTCATCTCGCCGTTTCGCAGCGAGCGGCGCATGGCGCGCGGCCTGCTGGCCGAGGGCGAGTTCATCGAGATCTTCGTCGACACGCCGCTCGCGATCGCCGAGGGCCGCGATCCGAAAGGCCTTTATAAGAAGGCGCGGCGCGGCGAGCTCAAGAACTTCACCGGCATCGATTCCCCCTACGAGCCGCCGGAGCAGCCGGAGCTGCGCCTCGACACCACCGCCGCGTCGGCGGAGGAGAACGTCGCGCGCATCCTCGAGTTCCTGCGCGGCCGGCGCATCATCGACGTCGCTTGACCTGCCGATTCCGCGGCCCGCGCCGCGCGGGCCGTCGGGATCGCGGCGGGTGTTCGCCGCTGCCCGCCGCACGGCGCCCGCCGGGGCGGCGGACGCCCGGAGGGCCGAAAGTCCTCCGGAGCGAAACGTCGCGTTTGCCTGTCTCGAGGCGCGACCTTTAGACTAGACTGTCTAGTCCATTCCCCATTGAAGGTGGTTCATGCCGGCAGTCGACGGGAATATCGCTTGCGTGGCCCGTATTCTCGACGCGGCGCTCGAAGAGTTCCGGGAGCACGGCTACGCGGCGAGCATCGACGCCGTCGCGAGCCGTGCGCGCGTCGCACGCCAGACCATATATAACCATTTCAGCGGCAAGCAGGCGCTGTTCGGCGCGGCGCTCGAGCATGCGATCGCCGAGCTCTTCGCCGCGCTCAATACCGGCGGCGGCGATCTGCGCGAGCGCCTGATCCGCTTCGGGGTGGAGCTGCGCGCGCGGGCGCTCGCGCCGCAGTCGATCAAGCTGCAGCGCGTGCTGCTGAGCGAGGCCCCGCGCTTCCCGGAGCTCGCCGAGCAGTACTTCAACCGCTGCGTGCTCGGCGCGTGCAACCAGATGGCGGCCGTGTTCGAGCGCGCGATGCACGAAGGCCGCCTGCGCCGCGAAGACCCGTTCGAGACGGCGCGGCTGTTCATCGAAATGGTGGTGGGGCTGGAGCGCTGGCGTATGCTCTACGGCGGTCCGGCCCCGGATGCCGCGCGCGACCGCGACCGCGTCGCCCGCGTCGTCGATTTCTTTCTGCGCGCTTATGCACCCGCTCGCGTGGCGGCCGTGCGCGAGGCGTAACCTCGAACGCTACAGTTCGGAGCCCACATGCTTGTCCAAGCGCAACGTTTGTTGATCCCCTTGTTGCTGCTCGCGTCGCTCGCGGCCTGCGGCCGCGAGGATGCGGCCGCGAAAGCCGCACCGGCCCCGCCGCCGCCCGAAGTCGTGGTGGTGACGGCGGCGCGCAGCGACGCGCCGGTCACGTTCGAGACGAGCGGCCGCGTGCTCGCGTACCGGACCGCCGAAGTGCGGGCGCGGGTCGAGGGCATCCTCGAGAAGCGGCTCTACCGCGAGGGCGGCGAGGTGCGCGAGGGCCAGCCGCTGTTCGAGATCGACCGGCGCACGCTCGAGGCGAACGTGGCGGCCGCGAAAGCTGCGCTGCTCAAGGCGCGCGCGAATGCGGAAGTGGCGGCGCAGATCGCGAATCGCTACCGCCAGCTGATCGCGGATCAGGCGATCAGCAAGCAGGAGCTCGATCAGGCGGAAGCGAACGCCAAGCAGGCGGAGGCCGAAGTGCTGAGCGCCGAGGCCGCGCTCGAGCGCGCTAAGATCGACTTGAGCCACGCGCACGTGCCGGCGCCGATTTCCGGGCGCATCACCCGCGCGTTCGTCACCGAAGGGGCGCTGGTCGGGCGCGGCGAGGCCACGCACCTCGCGACCATCGAACAGCTGGACCCGATCTACGTCGACTTCACGCAATCCGGCGCCGAGCGGCTGCGGCTGCAGCGCGCGTTCATGGAGGGGAAGCTCAAGCCCACCGAAACCCCGGTCGAGCTGATCCTCGAGGACGGCACCGTCTACGGCCACAAGGGGCGGCTGCTCTTCAGCGAGCAGACGGTCGATCCGAACACGGGTACGGTCACGCTGCGGGCCGAGTTCCCGAACCCCGACCGGCTGCTGCTCCCGGGCATGTTCGCCCGCGTGCGCTTCGCTCCGGGCATCGTCGGCAACGTGGTCACGGTGCCGCAGCGCGCGGTGCAGGCGACGCCGCAGGGGCAGTTTGTGTACGTGGTCGACCAGCAGAACAAGGTCGTGCAGCAGCCGGTCAAGACCGGCGGCTTCTCGGGCCCCGACTGGATCATCACCGAAGGGTTGAAGGGCGGCGAGCGCGTCGTCGTCGACGGCCTGCAGAAGATCCGTCCGGGCGCAATCGTCAACCCCATCGTTGCCGGCGCGCCCGCGAGCGCGACGCCCGCCGCGGGCGCCGTCGCCGCGCGCGCGGACGCCGGCGCCGCCTCCCCCGGCAACGTGCGCCGCCAGTAGGGCGGCCGCAAAGGAGCGCCGATGCTGCCTCGTTTCTTCATCGACCGGCCCGTCTTCGCCTGGGTCATCGCCATCATCATTGTCCTCGGCGGCCTGCTCGCGCTCCGCGGGCTGCCGGTCGCGCAGTACCCCGAGGTGGCGCCGCCGGCGTTGAGCGTGCGCACCGTCTACCCCGGCGCGAGCGCCGAGGTGGTGGAGCAGAGCGTCACGTCGCTCATCGAGCAGGAGATGAACGGCATCGAGAACCTGCTCTACATGCAGTCCGAGAGCGACTCGAGCGGCAACATGGTGATGACGCTCACGTTCAAGACCGGGACCAACCTCGACATCGCCGCGGTCGAGGCGCAGAACCGCATCAAGCGCGTCGAGTCGCGGCTGCCGGAGGAGGTGCGGCGTCAGGGCATCCAGGTGCTGAAGTCGCGGCGCAACTACCTGATGTTCGTCACGGTGTACTCCCCCGACGGCAGCTACGACCGCACGGCGCTCTCGAGCTTCGTCAACGCGAACATCATCGACCACATCCGCCGCGTGCCCGGCGTCGGCGAGGCGACGCTGTTCGGGTCCGAGTACGCAATGCGCATCTGGCTCGATCCGGACCGGCTCGCCGGGTACCAGATATCGCCGGCCGAAGTGCTCGCCGCCGTGCGTGCCCAGAACGTGCAGATCGCGACCGGCGAGATCGGCCAGCTTCCGGCGCCGCCGGGACAGCAGCTCGCGGCCTCGGTCATCACCAAGGGGCGCTACTCCACGCCCGAGGAATTCGGCGCCATCGTGCTGCGCGAGGGGCCGAGCGGCGCGCTCGTGCGCCTGCGCGACGTCGCGCGCGTCGAGCTTGGCGCGAACGACTACAATATCGACTCGCGCCTGAACGGCAAGCCGATCGGCGCGATCGCCATCAAGCTGTCGCCGACCGGCAACGCCATCGAAACGGCGCAGGCGGTGCGCGCGCGCATGGCCGAGCTCGCGCAGTACTTCCCGCCGGGCATCGCCTGGGAGGTGCCGTACGACACCTCGAAGTTCGTGGGCATCTCGATCCGCGAGATCGTGAAGACGCTGATCGAGGCCGTGGTCCTCGTGTTCCTGGTGATGTACCTGTTCCTCGGGAACCTGCGCGCCACGCTCATCCCGACGATCGTGGTGCCGGTCGCGCTCACCGGCTCGCTCGTCGGCCTCTATTTCTTCGGCTACTCGATCAACGTGCTCACCATGTTCGCCATGGTGCTCGCGATCGGCATCCTGGTCGACGACGCGATCGTAGTGATCGAGAACGTCGAGCGCATCATGACCGAGGAAGGTCTCGGCCCGCGCGAGGCGACGCGCAAGGCGATGGACCAGATCGTCAGCGCGATCATCGCCATCACGCTCGTGCTCACCGCCGTGTTCGTGCCGATGGCGTTCTTCCCCGGCTCGGTCGGCGCGATCTACCGGCAGTTCTCCGTGACGCTCGTGCTCGCCATGGGGTTCTCGGCGCTGATGGCGCTGACGCTGACCCCGGCGCTCTGCGCCACGCTGCTCAAGCCCGTCGCCGAAGCCGGCCATCCCGAGGACAACAAGCTCGTCGGCTGGTTCAACCGCTGGTTCCGGCGACTCACGGCGCGCTACCAGAGCTGGACCGCGCGGGTGCTGCGGCGCATCGCGTTCGCGCTCGTCTTCTTCGTGCTGATGCTCGGCATCACGGGCGCGCTCGTGTACCGCCTGCCGTCGTCGTTCCTGCCGGAAGAGGACCAGGGCTACTTCATCAGCGTGGTGCAGCTGCCCGCCGGCGCGACGCGCGAGCGCACGCTCGAGGTGGTGGAGCAGGTCGAGCAGTACTACCTCTCGCAGCCCGAGATCGCGCGCGTGGTCTCGGTGGTCGGCTTCAGCTTTCTCGGGCGCGGCCAGAACGGCGCCATCATGTTCGTGACGCTCAAGGACTGGGACGAGCGCACCGCGGACGAGAACCACGCGAAGAGCGTCATCGGCCGCGCCAACCACGCGCTCGCACGCATCAAGCAGGCGTTCATGTTCGCCGTGAACCCGCCGGCCATTCCCGAGCTCGCGGCGCTCGGCGGCTTCGACTTCCAGCTCCAGGACCGCGCCGGACTCGGGCGCGCGCAGCTCATGGAGGCGCGCGACCGGCTGCTCGTGCTCGCGTCCCAGGACCCGAACCTCGCGGGCGTGCGCGCGGAGGGCCAGCCGCCGGCGCCGCAGCTGTTCCTCGACGTCGACAAGGTCAAGGCGGCGCAGCTCGGCATCGACATCAACCAGCTCAACGACACACTCTCGATCGCGCTCGGTTCGGCCTACGCCAACGACTTCGTGCGCCAGGGCCGCGTGCTGCGGGTGCTCATGCAGGCCGATCCCGCGAGCCGCGCGACGCCGGAAAAGCTCCTGCGGCTGCAGGTGAAGACGCGCCAGGGCCAGCTCGTGCCGCTGTCGGAGATCGCGACCACGCGCTGGGTCGTCGGCGAGGTGAAGCTCGACCGCTACAACGGGCTGCCGTCGTACAAGCTCTCCGGCGGCCCGGCGCCGGGCAAGAGCACGGGCGACGCGATGAGCGCGATGGAGCGGCTCGCGAGCCAGCTGCCGGCCGGCATCGGCTTCGAGTGGTCCGGGACCTCGTATGAAGAGCGGCTCTCCGGCGCGCAGGCCCCGTTCCTGTTCGCGGTGTCGGTGCTGGTCGTGTTCCTCTGCCTCGCGGCGCTCTACGAGAGCTGGTCGATTCCGGTCGCGGTGCTGCTCGTGGTGCCGCTCGGCATCTTCGGTGCGGTGCTCGGCGTAACGCTGCGCGGCCTGCCGAACGACGTCTACTTCAAGGTCGGTCTGATCGCCATCATCGGCCTGTCGGCGAAGAACGCGATCCTGATCGTCGAGTTCGCGCGCCACCTGCAGCACGAGGGCAAGGAGCTCATCGAGGCGACGCTCGAGGCGTGCCGCCTGCGCTTCCGCCCGATTCTGATGACCTCGATCGCCTTCTGCGCCGGCGTGCTGCCGCTCGCGATCAGCACCGGTGCGGGCGCCGCGAGCCGCCAGGCGATCGGCACCGGCGTGCTCGTCGGCATGATCACCGCAATGATCTTCTCGGTGACGCTGGTGCCGGTATTCTTCGTCGTCATTCGCCGGCTCTTCCCGGAGCGCCGGCGATCGCAAACCGGGGCGGCAAGGCCGTCCGAGGAGGAGGAAGCCCGCAATGCGGCTTGAGTTCGTGTTCTCCCGGCTCCGTGCAATCGCGCGCCGCCTGCACGGTGCGCTCGCAACGCTCGCGAGCACCGCGCTGGTCGCCGGCTGCATGACGCTCGGGCCCGACTACGCCCGGCCCGAAGCCCCGGTGCCGGCGACGGTCGGCAGCGCCGAGAAGGCGGCAGCAGAGATCGCGCTGCCGTCCTGGGAGCTCTACTTCACCGACCCGACACTGCGCGAGCTGATCGCGGCGGCACTCGAGCACAACCGCGATCTGCGCATCGCGGTGTCGCGGGTCGAGGAGGCGCGCGCGCTCTACGGCATCCAGCGCGCGGAGCGCTTTCCGAGCTTCAGCCTCAATGCCGAGGAAACCGCGGCGCGTGCGCCGCTCGCCGGTGCCCCCGACAACGTGGTCGCGCGCCGCTACGACGTGTTCCTGGGACTCCTCAGCTACGAGCTCGACCTCTGGGGGCGCGTCGCGCGCCTGACCGAATCCGCGCTCGCGAGCTACCTCGCGACCGAGTACGGCAGCCGCGCCGTGCGGCTCTCGCTCATCGCCGACGTCGCCAACGCCTACTTCAGCGTGCGCGCGCTCGAGGAGCGCGCCGAGTTCGCCCGGCGCACGGCGACCGCGCGCAAGGAAGGCCTGCGGCTGATCGAACGGCGCATGGCCGTCGGGGTCGCGAGCCGGCTCGACCTGCTGCAGGCGCAGTCGGCGTACGAAGCGGCGCGGGCCGATGCGGCCGCGCTCTCGCGCCTCGCGGCGAACGCGCGCAACGCGCTCGCGGTGCTCGTCGGCCGGCCGGTCACGCTGCCGCCCCCGAGCGGCGCCGCGCTCGAGGACCTCGGGCTGCCGCCGCCGCTGCCGGAGGGCCTCTCGTCGGAAGTGCTGCTCTACCGCCCCGACGTGCTGCAGGCGGAGCAGAACCTGGTCGCGGCGAACGCGAACATCGGCGCCGCGCGCGCGGCATTCTTTCCGCGCATCAGTCTGGTGGGAACGCTCGGGTTCGCGAGCCCCGAGCTCGACCAGCTCTTCGACGGCAACCGCCGCGCCTGGACCTTCATCCCGAGCATTTCCTTGCCGCTCTTCACGGGCGGGGAGTTGAGCGCGAACCTCGATCTGGCGCAGGCGCGCACGGTGACGGCGGTGGCGCAGTACGAGCGCGCGATCCAGCAGGCGTTCGCGGAAGTGGCGGACGTGCTCTCCGACCAGCAGTGGCTCGCCGAGCAGTACGCGGCGCAGGCGCGGCTCGCGGAGCGCGAGGCCGAGCGCCTCAGGCTCGCGCAGGCGCGCTACAACGCCGGGCTCATCGGCTACCTCGAAGTGCTCGACGCGCAGCGCGAGCACTACAACGCGCAGCAGGCGCTGCTCGAGATCAAGCGCGCGCGCCTCGCGGCCGCCGCGCAGGCGTACAAGGCGCTCGGCGGCGATATCGCGACCACCGCGACCGCCCGCGCGAAAGCGGCGTCTACCGCGACGCGGTAGCGGCGCGGCTCAGAGCAGGCGCTTCAGCAGCGCCGCCACGCGATCGAAGGTGCGGCCGTAAGGCGGGTAGATGAGCGCCATGCCGTTCAGCCTCGACTGGAACGTCACCGGCTTCTCCTTGCTGAAGGTGCGAAAGCCGTGCTCGCCGTGGTAGGCGCCCATGCCGCTCGCCCCGACCCCGCCGAACGGCAGATCCTCCTGCGCGAAGTGCAGCAGGCAATCGTTCACCGTGACGCCGCCCGCGATCGTCTCGCGCAGCACGCGCTCGCGGTTCGCGCGATCGTCGCCGAACCAGTAGAGCGCGAGCGGCCGGTCGCCGGCGTTCACGAACCGAAGCGCATCGTCGAGCGTCGTGTACCCCACCACCGGCAGGATCGGCCCGAAGATTTCCTCCTGCATCACCCGCATCTCCGCGGCGGCATCGAGCACTAAGGTCGGCGGGAACTTGCGGCCGGCCGCCGCCGCGGACCGCGCGCCGATCTCGAGGACACGCCCGCCCTTCGCGCGCGCGTCCTCGACCAGCCCGCGCAGCCGCTGGTAGTGCCGCTCGCTCACGATCGAGGTGTAGTCCGGATTCGCCAGGGGCTCCGGATAGAGCCGCTCGGCCGCGCGCCGGATGGCTTCGGCGAACGCCTCGATTTTCGCCGCCGGCACGAGCGCGTAGTCGGGCGCGATGCAGGTCTGCCCGGCATTGAGGAGCTTTGCGTACGCGACGCGCGGCGCGATCGCCCGGACGTCGGCGCTCGCATCGACGATGACGGGCGACTTGCCGCCGAGCTCGAGCGTCACGGGCGTCAGGTTCTTCGCCGCCGCCTGCGCTACGAGGCGTCCGACGTGCGTCGAGCCGGTGAACAGCAGGTGATCGAACGGCAGCTCGACGAACGCCTGGCCGACCGACGCATCGCCGGTGACGACGGCGAGCTCGTCCTCGCCGAACGTCTCGGCCACGACCTGCGCGAGCAGCGCCGCGAGCCGCGGCGTGAGCTCGGACGGTTTGATCATCACGCGGTTGCCGGCGGCGAGCGCGCCGACCGCGGGCCCGACCGCGAGCTGGTACGGATAGTTCCAGGAGCTCACGATGCCGATCACGCCGAGCGGCTGACACAGGATGCGGTTGTGCGCCGGCAGGTACGGCAGCGCCGTCGGCGCGCGCCGCGGCTTCATCCAGCGCTTGAGGTGCCGCCGTGCGTGCTTGATCGCGGCGATTACCGTGAGCACGTCGGCGAGCAGCGTCTCCTGCCGCGAGCGGTGGCCGAAGTCCTCGCCGATCGCGCCAATGAGCGCGTCGGTGTGGCGCTCGGTCATTGCGAGGAGCCGGTCGAGCCGCTCGCGGCGCACCGCATAGGACGGATTCATGTCCGCCAGGAACGCGGCGCGTTGGCGCGCGAAAATACGGCGCATCCGGTCCGTGATCGGTCGCGTTTCGACAACGGCGCTCATGGACGGCTCCTCCGGGCAGAGACACAAGTGTAGCGCTGCGGACCCTTTAAGAGCCTTGTGCGGGCGGTCGCAAACGCGCGGGATCCGCCGGGTCCAAGCGCGCGCGGCGCACGGCGGCGCGTGCAGGGGCACGAGAACGCCAAGCTCCCCTCGTCCGCCGCGGCCGCGCGCGGGCCCCGACGCTGGAACACCCGGCGCTGGAACGTATCAGATGGTGGGAAGCTCCCGTTCCGGTTACAGTCGGGCTTCACCATGCCTGCAGTCGCCGGCCGCGGCAGCCCGAAGCCGTTGAACCGCCCGCCCCGGAGCCGCGACACAGGCGAGACCGACCAAGAATCGGGGAGGCTTTCCATGTCCGCACATCGCACGGTTCGCGTTGTTTCCTGGCTCGGTGCCGCGCTTCTCGCCGTTCCGCTTGCCCTCGCCGCGGCTCCGGCCGGCCAGATTCCGGGGCCACTCCCCGCGCAGGCGCCTGCGTCGAAGCTGCCGGCGGCAATGATCGCGAAGCAGCGCTACGAGGCCACCACCGAGAAGAAGTCGCTGAAGCAGGGTACCGTCAGTGCCGGCGGCATGACGTGGAACTGCGCCGGGTCGCGCTGCACGGCCAGCCAGCCGGCCGGCACGGCGGCGAATGCCTGTCGCGCGCTCGCGCGCGAGGTGGGCGCGATCGCCTCGTTCGTGTTCGGCACGAAAACGTTCAGCGCCGCCGAGCTCGCGCAGTGCCGCACCGCGGTCGCCACAACGATGCAGAAGAAATCGCAGCCGGCGGCACGCACTGCCGTCGCCGCGCAAATCGATCCCGAGAAGGCGAAGCAGCTGCAGACGCCGACGTCGCCGCCCGGCGGCCTGCAGCCGCAGATCAAGCCGGGAGTCATCGCGGTCGAGCCGGCCGATCTTCGCGTCGCCAGCATGTCCCTGCTCGCCAATCGCAAGGTCGCGATCGCGGTTCACGCCAACGCGAGCGCCAACGGCCGGAACGCGACGGTCGAGCTGTACGACGCGCAGAGTAACCGGAAACTGTGGAACGGCGGCATCACGATCGTCCCGATGTTCGGCAAGCACGGTGCCATCGCCGTCGCCGACTACCAGATTCCGGCCCAGCGGCGCCAGAAGCTGAAGGCGCGCGTGACCCCGTTGGACGACAATCCCGCCAACAACGAACTGAGCGCGACACTGGGTCCGGCCGGGGCGCCGGTCTATGTCCACGATGGCGTCGTCCGGGCGCAGGCGCCGAACCGGATCGAGAAACTCACCGTCGCACGCAAGGGACCCGATTGGATGGAGCTGCTCGTTACCACGGTCGTCGCGACCGAATACGGCGAGTTGCACGTCGAACCCATGGGCGTGCGAAACGCACTGTGCACCCCCGGCAGCGGCGCAGCATCGAGCGCGTCCGAGAACACGCTGCTCGTGAGGCAGGGGTACAACACGCTGCGCCTTCTCTGCCGCGCCGAGCCGCAAACCGCGAGCGGATCGGTGCGCGTGAGGCTCGCCATCCATGGGCGCGTCGTTTCGACGCAGACGACACCGTGGAACGTTACGCCCGCGTCGGCCGGCGACAGCGGCCCGCCGGCGAGGGCGGATCTCGTCATGGTGCGCGGGCGAATGGAGTTCATCGACGAGAAGCCGGGGCGGCTTTGGGTACGCTTCCGCAACAACGGGCCGGAGCGCGTGTATCAGCTCTTTTCGGTGGGCTGGTTCGCCTACGGCGGGCCGCCGGGCGGCCAGCTCGTGGCACAGGGCAAGACGCGCCAGGCGTTCAATCTCGCGAGCGGCGAGGAGAAGGAGGTGAGCTTCGACCTGCGCGCCCACCGTTCGGTGCGAGGCCTGCCGCTCACCTGGACCCGCGACACTACCGGCTACCGTACGAACATCGGCGTTATCGTCGACTCCGACGGCGATGTATTCGAATCGAACGAGGACAACAACCGGAGCTTCGTGCCGGTGACCCACCCGACGTTCGGCAACTTCAGGATCGGCGAGGGCACCGGCGGCTAGTGCGGTTTCGGTAACGACTCGTACCTGGCCTGGCCGCGGAAACAGCACGCAGGGCGCGGAAGGCGCGCCGGTCGGCGCGCCTTCCGGCTCCGCTCAGAGCGCCCGGCGCTGGAAGATCGCGAGCTCGGCCGTGATCAGCGCCACGGCGGCAATGGCGACGATGCCGGCGGTCGAAAGGACCGAATAGCCGGCGACTATCGCGACCGCGGACCCCGCCACCCACGCCCAGTTCGCGGCGATCACGAGGGGCAGGTAGCGCCGCAGGTTCTGCGTGCGCGCGAGCCAGACGGTATCGAGGGCGAAGACGATCAGCAGCACTCCGAACGCCCGGAGTAGCGTCCCGCTCGCCACGCCGAGCACCTCCGCCTGCCCGGGCAGGAGCAGGGCGGCGAGCGCGGGGCTGAAGAGCAGCAGATCTATGCCGAGCAGCAGATCGATCGCGGCGCCGACGTAGAACGAGCGCAGCGAGCGCGCGCGGACCGCGGTTTCGTGTACGACAGCGGTAGCCATGAAGCTTCTCCTTGCGGTTGATGAACGAGGCGGCATCATCGGCAGGCGCAGGCAAAGCGGCAATTAAGCGACAGGTAATGGCTTTACCCGGGAGGTAATTGCCGCCTGCGACCGGCGGAGCATAAGCTCCTCGCACGCCACCCGGAAACGATGCCCATGCCTGTCACCGCCAGATCTTCCTTCCGCAACGCCGGCTCCGCCTTCGGCGAGATGCTGCGCGAGTGGCGCCGCCTGCGCGGCGCGAGCCAGCTCGACCTCGCGCTCACTTGCGGGCTGTCGCAGAAGCACCTGAGCTTCCTCGAGTCCGGCCGCAGCCGGCCGAGCCGCGGCATGGTGCTGCACCTGGCGAGCGTGCTCGGCGTGCCGCTGTTCCAGCAGAACGCGATGCTGCTCGCGGCCGGTTTCGCGCCGGTGTACAAGGAGCGCACGCCGGACGCGCCGGACATGCAGCCGATCGAGCGCGCGCTCACGCAGGTGCTCGAGCAGCAGGAGCCGTTTCCGGCGCTCGTCGTCGACGGGGCCTACAACGTGCTGCGCGCGAACCGCGCGACGGCGCAGTTCCTCGGCTTCCTGCTCGGCGCGCCTGCGGCCCCGGCGGCGCCGCTCAACGTGGTCGAGCTCGTGCTGCGCGAAGACGCGCTGCGCCCGTACATCGAGGACTGGGAAGAGGTTGCCACCTGGATGGTGCGGCGGGTTAGCGCCCAGGCGCTGCTCGAGGGCGAGGGCGCGGAGTCGGAGCTGCTGCAGCGGGTCATGAAGCTGCCCGACGTGGCGGCGCTCGACCGCGCGCCGCCGAGCGATCGCGACATGCCGCCAACGCTCGTCACGCGCTTTCGCAAGGGCGCGACGCGCCTCGCGCTCTTCTCGATGATCACGACGCTCGGCACGCCGCTCGACGTGGCGCTGCAGAGACTGCACGTCGAGCTCTTCTTTCCGGCGGACGACGCCACCGAGCAGTGGTTTCGCGAGGCGGCCGCCCGCGCCTGATCGGCCGAGCCGTTAGCGACGCCGCGTCCGGATTCCGGAGCGCCCGCCGGCGGCGCGCTTGTCCGGAATGACGGCATGGGGGGCGACGCCGCCCCTCGGCAATGACTGACGGCCTCTGATGTACACACTCCGTCATTCCGGCGAAGGCCGGAATCCCGCCCGATCCCGAAGGCGTCGCGGTGTCGGGCAAGCGCGCGGGGCGCGGCAGGTGACGATCGGAGATAGGCGATCAGCCGCCCGCCGCCGATCGCCCCGAGCCAGAGCGCGAGCGCGACGGCCGCGGAGAAGCGGGCGCGCGGCGGCGGCACGTCGATGTCCCAGGCGGAGAGCGTCCCGTAGATGCCGTTGTGAAACGCCGCGGCGGGGCGAGGGCTGCCGCGGATTCGCCGCCGCGGCCGCGGGCCCCGAGCCGCGAGATTGAAGTAGAATGTAGCGACCGAGAGTCACCGAGGAGAGGAGAAAACCACAATGGCTCGATCGCGCATACGTTTGCCGCTCGCGGGCGCCGCTGCCGCCCTCACCCTGAGCCTCGCCGGCCTGACCGCGCCGGCCCAGGCGCAGCAGCCGGTCCGGCTCGGCGCCATCTACATCATGTCCGGCTCCGCGTCGGTCTACGGCCAGTTCGCCCAACAGGGCATCCAGCTCGCGGTCGACGAGATCAACGCCAAGGGGGGGATACTCGGGCGCAAGGTCGAATTCCGCATCGAGGACAGCCAGGGCAAGGCCGACGTCGCCATCCAGGCGGCGCGCAAGCTGGTGTTCCAGGACCGCGTCGACGCGCTGATCGGAATCGACAGCTCCGGTGTGGCGACCGGCCTGGTGCCGGTGATGCGCGAGCTGCGCCGTCCGCTCATCATCACCCACGCCGCCACGCCCGACGCCACCGGCAAACTCTGCAACCGCTACACCTTCCGCATCAGCGTCAACGTCAACCAGAACATGAAGGGCGCCGCCCTGGTGGCCGCCGAGACGGGCGGCAAACGCTGGACCACCATCGGTCCGGACTACGCCTTCGGCCACCAGTCCTGGGAGTACTTCGGCAAGTACCTCAAGGAGATCAAGCCGGACGTGGAGCTGATGAAGGAGACGGCCTTCCCGCGCTTCGGCAACGAGGACTTCACGCCGTTCATCAACAGCATCATGGCGGCCAAGCCGGACGGCGTGCTGATCTCGGTGTGGGGCGGCGACCTGGTGAACTTCGTGCGCCAGGCCCGCAACCTGGGCTTCTTCGACCGCGGCATGCACATCCTGATGAACGTGGGCGCGGCCACCGAGGTGCTGTCGGCGCTGCGCGAGGAGATGCCGGAGGGCGTGTGGCTCGGCACCCGCTACTGGTTTAACGCCCACGACAACGAGATGAACAACGCCTTCGTTGAGGCCTACCTGGAGCGCTACAACACGCCGCCGAGCTACAACGCCGAGGGCGCCTACGCCGCGGTGTACGCGGTCAAGGCCGCCATGGAGAAGGCCGGCAGCGCCGACCCGGAGAAGGTCGCCAAGGCGCTCTCCGGCCTGACCTTCCGGGCGCCGAACGGCGAGATCACCTTCCGCAAGGGCGACAACCAGGCGGTGGTGGGGCCGACCTGGGGCCAGGCGGCGGCGATGAACGCCGAGTACGGCATCCGCATGCTCGATCCGGTGCGCACCTTCAAGGGGGAGGAGGTGACGCCGAGCGTCGAAGAGACCGGCTGCAAGCTGTAACTCCCACTGCCCGGCCGCGGCCGCCGCGCGCGGCCGCGGCTCGTCTGTGAGGCGCGCATGCAAAGCTTCATCGCCGCGCTGCTGAACAGCCTCGACATCGCGATGCTGCTGTTCATCATCGCCGTCGGGCTGAACATCATCTTCGGCGTACTCAACATCATCAATTTCGCCCACGGCGGCCTGTACATGCTGGGGGCGTACTTCACTTACACGCTGGTCACCAGGCTGGACCTGCCGTTCTGGCCGTTGCTGCTGCTCGCCCCGCTCGCGGTGGCGGCGATCGCGGTCGCCATGGAGCGGCTGGTGCTGCGCCGCGTGTACGGGCGCCACGTCACCGACAGCCTGCTGCTCACCTTCGCCCTGCTGCTCATCATCGACGAGAGCGTGCGCATGATCTGGGGCTCCGGCATCCATACGGTGCGGCCGCCCGAGAGCCTGAGCGGCAACATCAGCTTCGCCGGGGTGAGCTACCCGAGCTACAGCCTGTTCGTGATGGTCGCCGGCGTCGTGCTGCTGGCGGCGCTGTGGGCGCTCTTCAACCGCACCCGCATCGGCCGCATCGTGCGCGCCGCCGCCATCGACCGTGACATGGCGCAGACGGTCGGCATCAACGTGCCGCTGGTGGTGACGGGGGTGTTCGCTTTCGGCGCGTGGCTCGCGGCGGTGGGCGGTGTGGTGGCGGCGCCGGCGCGCGCCATCGACCCCGGCATGGGCGACCGCATCATCATCGAGTCCTTCATCGTGGTCGTAATCGGCGGGCTGGGGAGCTTCCCGGGCGCGCTGCTGGGCGCGCTGGTGCTCGGGCTGATCCACGGCTTCGGCGGGCGCTATCTGCCCGAGGTCAACCTGGTGCTGCCCTACATCGGCATGGCGCTGGTGCTGCTGCTGCGCCCGCAGGGTCTGCTGGGAAGGGAGGCTGCCGCATGAGCCGGCAAGTGTCTGCATCCTCGGTGTCCGCCGCCGGCGTCGAGCGCCGCCCGCCCGGCTGGCGGGTGGGCGTGCCGCTGATCCTCGCGCTTCTCGTCGCCGTGCTCGCCGCGCTGCCGGCGTTCGCGCCGTACTTCTACATCTTCGTCGGCACCGAGATCCTGATCATGGGTCTGTTCGCGGCGAGCTTTAACCTGATCTTCGGCTACACCGGCATGCTCTCCTTCGGGCACGCCGCGTTCTTCGGCATGGGGGCGTACACCACCGCCTTGCTGCTGCTGCACTTCGAGGTGCCGCTCCTCTGGGCGCTCCTCGCCTCGATGGCGACCTCGGCGCTGCTCGCTGCGGTGATCGGCTTCTTCAGCGTGCGGCTCGGCGAGGTCTACTTCGCCATGCTGACGCTCGCCTTCGGCATGATGGTGTACGCCGTGGCCCTTCAGTGGCGCAGCTTCACCAACGGCAGCGACGGCATCACCGGCTTCCTGCTGGGCGACTTCGGCCTGGGGCTCGACCTGCAGCTCGCCGACCCGGCGGTCTACTACCGGGTGGTGCTGGTAGTGGTGGTACTCGCCGCCGCGGTGCTGTACCTCATCACCCGCTCGTCGTTCGGCCTCATCCTGCGCGCGATCAGCGAGAACCCGGAGCGGGTGGCGTTCTGCGGCGTCGAAGTGCGCCGCCACCGGCTCGCGGCCTTCGTGATCGCCGGAACCTTCGCGGGGCTCGCGGGCGCGCTGTTCGCGCCGTTCAACCGGGTGGCGAACCCGGACATGATCCACTGGAGTCAGTCGGCCGAGCCGGTGCTGATGACCATCCTCGGCGGCGCGGGCTACTTCCTCGGCCCGTTCTTCGGCGCCGCCGTGTTCCTGCTGCTGGAGACCTGGATCACCAGCTTCACCGAGCACTGGATGCTGGTCCTCGGCATCGTGCTGGCGCTGCTGGTGATGTTCTTCCGCCGCGGCGTGCTGGGCACGCTGCTCGACCGGATGTTGCGCCGATGAGCGAAGCGCTGCTTTCCGCCAGAGACCTGCGCAAGACCTTCGGCGGCGTGCACGCGGTCGACGGCGTGTCGCTGGAGATCCGGCCGCGGGAGATGGTGGCGCTGATCGGGCCGAACGGCGCCGGCAAGACCACCTTCTACAACATGCTGTCCGGCCGCATGAAGCCGACCAGCGGCCGGGTGCACTTCCGCGGCCGGGACATCACCGGCATGCCGCCGCACGCAATCAGCCGCCTGGGCATCTCGCGCTCGTTCCAGATCAACAACATCTTCGGCGAGCTCACCGTGCGGCAGAACGTCGAGGTGGCGCTGACCGCGCTGCACCGGCGCACCTTCCGGATGTTCCGCCCCGCCTCGCGCGACCGGCAGCTGCTGCAGGAGGCCGATGCCGTGCTGGAGCGGCTGGGGCTTAGGGAGCTCGCCGACACCCGGGCCGGGGTGCTGAGCTACGGCGACAAGCGCCTGCTGGAGATCGCCATCGTGCTCGCCACCCGCCCGACCATGGTGCTGCTCGACGAGCCCACCGCCGGCATGACGCCGGAGGAGACCCGCCGCGTGACCCGCCTGATCCGCGGCCTGGCGGAGACCGGGGAGTACACCTTCCTCATCACCGAGCACGACATGGACGTGGTGTTCGACCTGGCCGAGCGGATCGTGGTCATGCACCGCGGCGGGCTGCTGGCGGAGGGCACGCCCGAGGAGATCCGCAGCAACCCCGCCGTGCGCGAGGCCTACCTGGGCGAGGAGGAGAGCGCCTGATGCTGGCGGTCGAGGACATCCATACCTATTACGGAGAGAGCCACGCGCTGCAGGGGGTGAGCCTGGAGGTCCAGGCGGGCGAGGTGGTCTGCCTGCTCGGCCGCAACGGCGCCGGCAAGAGCACCACGCTCAAGAGCATCATGGGCCTCACGCCGCCCAAGCGGGGGCGGATCGTCTTCGAGGGCGAGGAGATCCAGGGGCGGCCGCCGCACTGGATCTCCTCCCGCGGCATCGCCCTGGTGCCGGAGGACCGGCGGATCTTCGCTGGGCTGACGGTGCGCGAGAACCTGGAGGTGGCGATGGCGCGCCGTCCGGACGGCGAGCGGCGCTGGCCGCTGGAGCGCATCTTCGACGAGTACCCCATGCTCGCCGAGCTGCGCGACCAGGACGGCGGCACGCTGTCGGGCGGTCAGCAGCAGATCCTGGCCATCGCCAGGGCCCTGGTGACCGAGCCGCGGCTGCTGCTGCTCGACGAGCCGAACGAGGGCCTGGCGCCGGTGATCGTGCAGCAGATCGGGGCGCTGATCGACCAGCTGGCCAAGACCACCACCATCCTGCTCACCGACCAGAGCCTGCCGTTCGCGCTCAAGCACGCGAGCCGCGGCTACATCCTGCAGAAGGGGCGAGTGGTGTACGAGGGGACCACGGAGCGCATCCGCAGCGATCCGGAGGTCCAGGAGCGCTACCTGTCCGTGGCTTGACGCGGGCCGCGGGCGAAGCGCGCGCATGCGGGAGGAGGAGAGCCTATGGAGCATGCAAGCAGGTCTCACGACGACTACCTGGCGCCACGGCAGGCAAACCACGTTCCGCTGACGCCGCTGTCGCTGCTGGACTGGGCGGTGCGGGTGTATCCCGGGCACACCGCCGTGATCCACGGTGACCTGCGCCTTAGCTACCGCGAGTTCGACGCGCGCTGCCGGCGGCTCGCCTCGGCACTGCGCGCGCGGGACGTGAAGCCCGGCGCCACCGTCGCCGCCATGCTGCCGAACATCCCGGCCATGCTCGAGGCGCACCACGGCGTGCCCATGGCCGGCGCCGTGCTCAACGCCATCAACACCCGGCTCGATCCCGGCACCATCGCCTACATCCTCGACCACGGCAAGGCCGAAGTGCTGCTCACCGACACCGAGTACGCGCCGGTGATTCGCGAGGCGCTGGCCCGGGCCGAGCGCCGGCCGCTGGTGGTGGACGTGGTCGATCCCCTCGGGCCCGGCGGCGAGCGGATCGGCGCGCTCGACTACGAGACGCTGCTCGCGGAGGGCGATCCGGAGTTCGCCTGGCGCTGGCCGGAGGACGAGTGGGAGTCCATCGCCCTCAACTACACCTCCGGCACCACCGGGCGGCCCAAGGGTGTGCTCTACCACCACCGCGGCGCGCATCTGGGCGCCTACAGCAACGTACTGGCCTGCCAGATGCCGCGGCATCCGGTCTACCTGTGGACGCTGCCGATGTTCCACTGCAACGGCTGGCGCTTCACCTGGACCCTGCCGGCGGTGGCCGGCACCAGCGTCTGCCTGCGGCGGGTGGAGCCGGCGGCGATCTTCCAGGCCATCCAGCGCTACCGCGTCACCCATTTCTGCGGCGCGCCGCTGGTCCTCAACATGCTCGCCAGCGCCCCCGAGGCGAGCACGGTGAAGTTCGATCACTCGGTCACCGCCTACGTCGGCGGCGCCGCGCCGCCCGCCGCGGTGATCGCCGCCCTGGAGCGCATCGGCATCCACGTCGTGCACCTCTACGGCCTCACCGAGAGCTACGGGCCGTCGCACTACTGCGCCTGGCAGCAGGAGTGGGACGCGCTGGACGCCGAGCAGCGCGCGCAGTACACCGCGCGCCAGGGCGTGCGCTACGTCACCGTGGACGACACCCGGGTGGCGGACCGGGAGACGCTGGAGCCGGTCCCGATGGACGGCAAGACCATCGGCGAGATCCTGATGCGCGGCAACACGGTGATGAAGGGCTATCTGAACGATCCCGCCGCGACCGAGGAGGCCTTCCGCGGCGGCTGGTTCCACACGGGGGATCTGGCTGTCTGGCATCCGGACGGCTACATCGAGATCAAGGACCGCGCCAAGGACATCATCATCTCGGGCGGCGAAAACATCTCCTCGATCGAGGTGGAGAACGCTCTCTACCGCCACCCGTCGGTGCTCGAGTGCGCGGTGGTGGCGGCGCCGAGCGAGCGCTGGGGCGAGACGCCCTGCGCCTTCGTCACTCTGCGGCCCGACGCCGCGCCGGTGACCGCCGAAGAGCTGCTCGCCTTCTGCCGCCAGCACCTCGCCGGCTTCAAGATCCCGCGCCACGTGATCTTCGGCGAGCTGCCGAAGACCTCCACCGGTAAGGTGCAGAAATTCCTCCTGCGCCAGCGCGCGGCGACGCTGACGGACGCCGACATGGTAAGCACGCGGAAGTAGTTGCGCAGGAAGCGGCGCTAGCGGCGATCAAAGGTAGGCAATCAGCCGCCCGCCGCTGATCACACCGAGCCAGAGCGCGAGCGACGCGGCGGCCGAAATGCGTGCGCGCGGGGGCGGTGGAACGTCGACGTCCCACGCGGCGGCCGTCCGATAGATGCCGCCATGAAACGCCGCGGCGTTGAGGCCCGCAAGCACGATCAAGCTCATCTTCACCACGAACGCGGGATTGGTCCAGAACTCGGTCGCGTGCGCTGTGAACATCATGAGCCCCGTCGCCACCACGAGCGCGAGCCCCACCACGGACCAGGGGAGAAGCAGCCGCGCGAGGCGCCGCACGGAGAGCGTGGGCCGAGACCGAGCAGGCGCATGTCGAACATCGCGGCGCTGCCGACGAGCAGCACGATGCCGCCGATGTGGACGATCTCGACGATCGGATAAAGCCAGAGCCACTGGCGCATCGCCTGCGCGAAGCCGCTCGTCTCGAGCCAGACGAGCAGCGCCGGGCCGACGGGCTCGTGCATCAGCGCAGCTCGACGGTCTTGCCGCCCACCGTGATGCGCTCGGCGCGCATTTCGTCGGCGATGCTGCGGTGCGGGTAGCCGTACACCGTCACCTCGTTGCCGGGTGCGAGCAGCTCGCGCGGGAGTCCCCGATTTTCCATCCGATAGGGCGGCGCGAGGACCACGTTCCAGGTCTTCTCCGGCGTCTGAAGACGCACGAAGCCGTGCGGGTGCTCGTAGCCCGACGCCTCGATCTTGCCGGTGAGGTCGAGCGGCCTGTCGGCGTCGTAGCCGCTCCAGCCATGATGGGCGAGCGCAGCGGCGGCAACGCCGCCGAAGAGCAGTCCGATGAGCGGGCGCGTGCGTGCGCGTGCATTGCGAATCGACGTCATGTCATATCCCTCTCGGGGTCAGCGCGCCTCGCTTTGACCTGCGCGCAGTTCCTCGGGTTCGAGGCGTCCGACAATCGTAAAGCCTCCCGCGCCGCCGGGCGCGACCACGACGATTCCGCCCATGCGCGGGTGGATGCCGGTGAGCGACAGGATGTTCGCGCCGTGCCCGACGAGCGCGAGGTTGCCGGGGCCGCGGAACGCCGCAATACGGCGGCGGACCGCTTCGTTCTGCGCCTCGCGCCGCGAGCGGTCGTGATGCATCGAGTCGAGCTCGTGCCAGACCTTGGCGCGCCCGAACGCGAGCGTCGCCGTTTCGCGTGCCCGGCACCACGCGCTCGAAAGCACCGTCTCGATCTTCACGCCGCGGCGCGCGAGCGCGGCGCCGACCGCCCGCGCCTGTTCGCGTCCTGCGGCCGAAAGGTTGCGCTGCGTCGCGCAGTCCTCGAGCCGGAAGCCGGGCGGATCGCCCGTGCCGGGCGTCGTTTGCGCGTGGCGCATGAGCAGCACCAGCCCGCCCGCGCGCAGTCGCTCCCATAGCTGCTCGTCCGCCTGCACGGCCGAAACGGCGAGCGCCAGCATCGCACCGAACAGAATCCGAAGCATCGCCTGCATGTCACCTCCGTGTCGTTCGCGAGCTGTCCGTCGGTTGGCACAACGTCGCAGCTCGGACATCTTGCGCCGAGCTCGTGCGCGAGCTGCGTTAGTTCTGCTTCGCCAACATCGCGATCCCCGCCGCGAACGTGGTTGCGGGTATCGGTCCGAGCTCCGCAATCGTTCGGTCGATGCGGTAGCGTCGCGGCAGGGAGAGAAACTCCACCTCGAACCGCGTCACCGGAGGCCGGCCCGGCAGCCCGAGCGTGCGCCATATCCACTCGGCGGCGCGCGCGATCGGATAGATCAGCTTCGACGGCAGCGAGCGCTTGGGCGCAGGTACACCGTAAGCCCTCAGCACGGCGGAGAAGAACTCGCCGACGGGCATCGATTCGTTGTTGGTGACGAGATAGATCCCCCGATCGACACCCTTCGTCAAGGACGCAACCAGGACCTGGGTTACGGTATCGACGTGAACGTGCTCGAACGCCGGCTTCCCGCCATCGAAGAGCGGCAGCTTCCCTTTGCGGGCGAGGTCGACGATACGTTCGAGCTGCGGCGAGCCGGTTCCCCAGATGAAAGTGGGGCGCAGCACGATGCGCCCGATCGAGCCGGCGTAATCGAGAACCGCTCTTTCGGCGAGCTGCTTGGAACGGCCGTAATCGGAGCTCGGCCTGGCCGGCAGCGGCGCGGTCTCGTCGATGTCGAGCAGCGCCGCGCCGTCCTGCATCACCGATTCCGAGCTGACGAAGACGAAACGCTTTACTCCCGCCCGGTCTGCTGCGGCAATCAAGTCTCTCGTAGCCCGAACGTTCACCTTGTCGAAGTCTTCCCAGCGGCGCCACGTGTCGACGATCGCGGCGAGATGAACGACGGCATCGCACCCGGAAAGCCGGTGAGCCCAGGCGGAGACGTCCTCGAGCCGGCCCGCTACGTCACCGGGCGTCCGCGCTTCGCGCACCAGTGTGCGGACCTCATACCCTTCCCGTCGAAGCCGTTCGACGAGCTGTTTGCCGACAAACCCCGAGGAACCTGTGACGAAAACGCGCATGCAAAGCCTCTACTAACGGTCGCAAGAAAGTAACGGAAAAGCGGCGCTATGTATAATGACTCGATGCCGGAATTGATCACCATCCATCCACGCTTCAACGGGCCGCCGGAGGCCGGCAACGGCGGCTACCTCTGCGGCCTGATCGCTTCCGTACTACAGCGCAGCGTCAACGTGCGGCTGCATCGCGCGGCGCCGCTCGCCACGGTCCTCGAGCTGGTGCCGCAAGGCCCGGAGGAGTGGCACTTGCGCTACGAGGAAGAGCTGATCGCGACCGCAAGACCGGCTTCGGTTGACGTCGCGCCGCCGCGCGCGCCGAGCTATCTGGAGGCGCTCGCCGCCGCGCAGCATTTCGCCGGCTTCCGGCGGCACATGGTGCCGCGCTGCTTCGTGTGCGGGCCGGAGCGCACGCAAGGCGACGGATTGCGCGTGTTTCCGGGGCCGGTGGAGGGCGCGGACATGGTGGCGGCTCCGTGGCTGCCGGACCTGTCGCTCGCAGATGCCGAGGGCAAGGTGAAGCCCGAGTTCATGTGGGCGGCGCTCGACTGCCCCGGCTACTACGCTTCGGTGCCGGACGATCGGCCCGCACTCCTCGGCGAGCTCGCGGTGCGCATCGACCGGCGGCCACTCGCCGACGAACCGTGCGTGATCATCGCGTGGCGCCTCGCGGCCGAGGGCCGCAAGCACCGCGTGGGCACCGCGCTCTTTGCAGAGGGCGAGGCCCTCTGCGCCGTCGGTGTGGCGACCTGGATCGAGCTCAAGACCTGATATCCGGCCCTACGCCGCGGGCCAGGCGGTGGCTGGAGCGGCCGCCCGGGCATGCGCCCGAGTGAGGCGAAGCGGCTTCCCCGGGCCGGCGGTGTTGTACACTCGCCGGATCCTGTCCTTTCTCGGGGTTCCATGAACGAGCTCTTCACGCAGTCGCCGCCGCGCCTCGGCAACCAATATCTGGACGACCGTTTTCTGCGCGCCTTGCTCGCGCGCCTGCTGCCGCCGGAGGTTCTCGCCGACATCGAGCCGGGGTTGACCGCGATGGGTGCGCTCGCGGGGGAAGAGCTCTACGAGCTGCAGCTGCGCGACCGGCTGAACGAGCCGCGGCTCACGCAATGGGACCCCTGGGGCAACCGTATCGACGAGATCGAGCTCACGCCGCTCTGGCAGCGCGCCGCGGCGCTCGCCGCCGAGCACGGCCTTGTCGCCATCCCGTACGAGCAGCGCCATGGCCGCTACGCGCGCGTGCACCAGTTCGCGCTGATCTACCTGTTCCATCCCTCGTCCGACGTCTACACCTGCCCGCTCGCGATGACCGACGGCGCCGCGCGGACCCTGCTCGCGAGCGGCAACAAGGCGCTTATCGATAGGGCGCTGCCGCGGCTCACGAGCCGCGACCCGGCGCAGGCATGGACCAGCGGACAGTGGATGACGGAAACGACGGGCGGCTCCGACGTCGGGCGCTCGCAGACCCGCGCCGTGCCGCAGGCGGACGGCCGCTGGCGGCTCTACGGCAAGAAGTGGTTCACGTCGGCGGTCACCTCGCAGATGGCGCTCACGCTCGCGCGCCCCGAAGGCAACGGGCCGGGCGGCAGCGGTCTCGCGCTCTTCTAT
>DASVBY010000044.1:0-7481 GCA_036381895.1 Burkholderiales bacterium
CCGGCGCCGTCCGCGCAGCCGCGCTAGAACGCGATATCATGGGGCGTTCCCTGCACCGCGGCGCTGCGCCGCCGGCCGCCATGTCGATCCTCGCTCCGCCGCCGCTATCGCTGTACGTCCACTTGCCCTGGTGCGTGCGCAAGTGCCCCTACTGCGACTTCAACTCGCACGCGCTGCGCGGAGCGCTGCCCGAAGACGCCTACGTGGACGCGCTCCTGCGCGACCTCGCGCTCGACGCCCCCCTGGTGGCGGGCCGCACCGTCGAGACCGTTTTCATCGGCGGCGGCACGCCGAGCCTGTTCCGCCCCGAGAGCATCGCGCGCCTGCTCGCCGGCGTGCGTGCGCGCGTGCCGCTCGCGCCCGACGCCGAGATCACGCTCGAAGCGAACCCGGGAACCGTCGAGCGCGAGCGCTTCCGCGGCTTTCGCGCGGCCGGCGTCAACCGGCTGTCGATCGGCGTGCAGAGCTTCGACGACGCGAAGCTCGCCGCGCTCGGGCGCATTCACGGGCGCGCCGAAGCGCTGGCCGCAGTCGACGCGGCGCGGGACGCCGGCTTCGAGAACTTGAACCTCGACCTGATGTACGCGCTGCCCGCGCAGGAGGCCGCCGAGGCGCTGGCGGACGTCGAGACGGCGCTGCGGTTCGCGCCGGCACATCTCTCCGTGTATCAGCTGACGCTCGAGCCGAACACGGCGTTCTACCGCTCGCCGCCGCCGCTGCCCGACGAAGACACCGTGGACGCGATGCAGGAGGCGATCGTCGATCGCCTCGCGCGGGCCGGCTACGCGCAGTACGAGGTGTCGGCCTACGCGCGGCCGGGCCGCGAGTGCCGGCACAACCGCAATTACTGGGAGTTCGGCGACTACCTCGGCATCGGCGCCGGCGCGCACGCGAAGCTCACGCTCGCCGAGCGCGTGCTGCGCATCGCCAAGACGCGCCACCCGGACGCTTACCTGCGCGCGGCCGGGCGCGAAGAAGCGCGCGCGAGCGTACGCACGCTCGATGCCGACGATCTCGCGTTCGAGTTCATGCTGAACGCGCTGCGTCTGCGCGACGGCGTCCCGGCCGCGCTCTTTCCCGCGCGCACCGGCCTGCCGCTCGCGCGCCTCGCGCCGACGCTCGCGGCTGCCCGCGCGCGCGGACTGCTCGAGCGGGACGCCGAGCGCCTGCGCCCGAGCGCCCTCGGACGCCGCTTTCTCAACGATCTCGTGGCGCTGTTCCTGCCGGCCGGCGCGCGCAACTGACGCGCGCTCGTTGGTGCTCGGCGGCGGCGTTTGTTACCTTTGGCGCCGCCGATAACCATAACAGGAGCACCACCGATGAAGCGCATCGTTCTCGCGGCGATCGCCTGCGTCGCCGCGCTCGCCGCGCAGGCCGTGCCGGCTCAGGAA
Source organism: Burkholderiales bacterium (assembly GCA_036381895.1). Lineage (GTDB taxonomy): Bacteria > Pseudomonadota > Gammaproteobacteria > Acidiferrobacterales > Sulfurifustaceae > JACQFZ01. Next base: position 1,392 of record DASVBY010000044.1, read on the forward strand.
AATCCGATCTACGTCGGGATCAAGGCCGGGGAGATGGACCCCGACGCGGATGCGAACGGGTTCGACCCGGCGGCCAATCTCGGCCTCATGTTCGGCTATCGGCTCGCGCAGAACTACGCGAGCACGTTCTCGCTCGAGGGCGAGTACACGCGCAACCTCTCGCGCGGCGACATCGAGGGCGCGGGACGGTGGCGCATCGAGACGCTCGCGCTCTACGGTGTGTATCGCAGCGGCGAGTACGGTTACGTCAAAGTGAAGGCCGGCGCGCTGCGGCAGGACGTGAGCTGCACCGGCACCGGCCGCAGCATCTGCGGGCGCGAGTCGGGCATCTCGTACGGTGCCGGCCTCGGCTTTCGCCTGAACGAGAAGGTCGGCATCGAGCTCGAGTACACCGTGATCGAGGAAGACATCGCCTTCGTCTCGATCGGCTATTTCTCGCACTTCTGATCTTTCCGCCGCGCGCCCTCACGGCAGCGCCTGCGCCGGCGGACGCCGGCTGCGGGCGCGCGGCGGCTGCTAGACTCCACGGCGCATGGATACCCTGACGCACGCCCTCTCGGGCGCCCTGCTCGCCCGCGCCACCGAGCCGCGCACACGCCGGAGCGCACTGCCTCGCCGCACGCGCATGGCGGTCGGTTTCTGGGCGGCGGCTTTCCCCGACAGCGATTTCGTGCTGCGTTTCGCCGACCCGCTCACGTATCTCACGACGCATCGCGGCGTGACGCACTCGCTGCTGATGCTGCCGCTCTGGGCCATCGGGCTCGCGTTCGCGTTCCACCTGCTCTACCGCCGGCGCTATCCCTGGCGCGCGTTCGTCGGCGTCTGTGCGTTGAGCCTCGGCGTGCACATCGTCGGCGACGTGATCACGAGCTTCGGCACCATGGTGCTCGCGCCGTTGTCCGACTGGCGCGCAGCACTGCCCGTTACTTTCATCATCGACCCCTTTTTCACGGGCATCATCGTCGCGGGACTCGTCGCCTCGCACCTCGCACGCGACTCGCGCCGCGCGGCCGCGGCCGCCTCGCTGGTGCTCGCGGCTTATGTCGGCTTCCAGGGCGTGCTGCACGCGCACGCCGTCCGCATCGGCGAGGCTTACGCGCAGGCGCAGCGGCTCGAGCGCGCAACGGCGCACGCCCTGCCGCAGCCCTTTTCGCCGTTTCACTGGATGGTGGTGGTGGAGCAGCCCGAGGCCTATCACCTGAGCTACGTCAGCCTGATACGGGGCGAGGTCCGCGAAACCCCGCCCGATGCCGGCTTCCTGCGGCGCGTGTACGACTCGTACCGGCCGGTCGATGAGGCCATCTGGCAGCGTGTGCCGCGCTACGGCGACGCGGCGGAGGACGCGGCGCTCGCGCAGGCGTTCTGGGCGTCCGACGCCTTCGCGCGCTACCGCCGCTTCGCGATGTTCCCGAGCGCGTATCGTGTGAGCCGCACCGCCGAGCATGCGTGCGTATGGTTCGCCGACCTGCGTTTCGCGCTCGTCGGCCGCAGCATGCCGTTTCGCTATGTCGGCTGCCGGGCGCATGAGGCTGCAGCGTGGGTCGTACGTCCGGTCGATGAACCCGGCGATCCGGGGTTGTTCCGCAGCTTCGATTGAGTCCCGTCTCTTGTAAGCCTCAAAGCGCACTCGAACGGGGGCGAGATTCGGGTGCGGCCACCCGTCTGCCGGACCGGCCGCGCGGCTCGCCTCGAGCTGACCGGCAAACGCGGCCCTGCCTCTGCTTGCTCGGCGGCTGCGGGCCGCGATCGTCAGTAGAGGTCGGCCGGGTCGACGTCGAGCGACCAGCGGACGCGTTTCGCCGCCTTCAATTCCACCAACCGATCGAGCCAGGGGCCCAGGAGGGCGTGCAGGGGGGCGCGCTTCGACGCCTGGAGAAGGAGCTGCGCGCGATACCGCCCGGCGCGCCGCTCCATCGGTGACGGCACCGGCTCCATCACCCGCACGCCTGCCCCGGGACCGCAGGCAAGCGCGGCGTGGCGCGCGGCGCGCAGGAACGCAAGCGCGGCCCCGGCGTGCGGGGATTCGGCACGCAAGAGCGCCAGGTGCGCGTACGGGGGGTAGTGCACCTCGCGCCGCTCGGCGAGCGCGTACGCGGCGAACTCGTCGTAGTCCTGCCGGCGCAGCGCGGCGAACACCGGATGATCCGGATGGTACGTCTGGATGAGCACGCGTCCCGCCTTGGCCGCGCGCCCGGCGCGCCCGCTCACCTGAATGATTTGCTGCACCAGCCGCTCCGCCGCCCGGAAATCCGCGCCGTAGAGGCCCTGATCCGCATTGAGCACCCCGACGAGCGTCACGTTCGGGAAGTCGTGGCCCTTGGAGAGCATCTGCGTGCCGATCAGGATATCGGCCGCGCCGTCGCGGGCGCGCGCGAGCTTCGCTTCGAGCGCCCCCTTGGCGCGCGTGCTGTCGCGGTCGATTCTGAGGAGCCGCGCGCCGGGGTAGAGCCGCGCGAGCGCGCTCTCCACCCGCTCGGTGCCCGCGCCGAGCGCGTGCAGCCGCGTGCCCTGGCAGACCGGACAGGCGTCCGGGATCGGGCGCTCGGAGCCGCAATGGTGGCAGCGGAGCCGGCCGCTCCCCCGATGCAGGGTCAGGCGCGCGTCGCAGCGCGTGCACGGCGCGACCCAGCCGCACTCGAAACACATCCAGACGGGCGCGAAACCGCGGCGGTTGAGGAAGAGTAGCGCCTGTTCGCCGCGCTCGAGCGTCTGCGTCAGCGCCGCGCGCAAGGGGTGCGAGAGTCCGTCTGTGGCGGCCAGCCGGCGCATGTCGAGCAGCTCGATCGCGGGAAGCGCGGCGCCGCGCGCGCGGGCGGGCAGAACCAGCCGTGTGTACGCACCGGACGCCGCGCGGTGATAGCTCTCGAGCGAGGGCGTCGCGGAGCCGAGTACGATCGGGACCTGCTCCCGGCTCGCGCGCATCACCGCGACGTCGCGGGCGGAATAGCGAAACCCGTCCTGCTGCTTGTACGACGGATCGTGCTCCTCGTCGACGACGATGAGCCGCAGGCGCGGCAGCGGCGTGAAAACGGCCGAGCGCGTGCCGACCACGAGCCGTGCCTGGCCCGCCGCGGCGAGCAGCCAGGCACGGGAGCGTTCGATCTCGTTCAGATCGGAGTGCAGCACCACGAGCGGCGCGCTGAAGCGCGCGCGCAGCCGCGCGACGAGCTGCGGCGTGAGGCCGATCTCGGGCACCAGCAGCAGCGCCTGCTCGTCGCGCGCGAGGACCTCGGCGATCGCCTGCAGGTAGACCTCGGTCTTGCCGCTGCCCGTAACCCCGTGCAGAAGGAACGGCGTGAAGCCGCGGGCGCCAACGATCGCCCGCACCGCCTGACGCTGCGCTTCCGTGAGCACGGGTGCGGGCTCGGGCGGGGACAGCGGCGCCTCGAACGCAAGAGCGCGTCGGTGAACGCCCACCCACCCGCGAGCCTGGAGCGCGGCGAGCGCCTGGCGCCATCGCGGGGACAGCGCCTGCAGCGCCGGTACTTCGAGTCCGGCCGGCGCCGCCTGCAGCGCCTCGAGCAGGTGCCGCTGCACCGGCGCGCGCGCGAGACACCCGAGGTCCACCGCCGCCCCGGCGGAAGTGGTCGTCCAGACGGAAGTGGTGATGCTGTCGGGCAGGTCCTGCCGGCGGAGCCTGGTCGGCAGTGCCGTCGCGATCACTTCCCCGATCGGATGGTGGTAGTACTCCGCCGCCCATTGGAGCAGCGAGAGTAACGGCGCGGGAAGGAGGGGCGTCTCGTCGAGCACCCGCAGCACCGGTTTGAGCCGGGCAGGCGGAAGCTCGCTCTCGTTGCGCAACTCGACCGCGACGCCTATCACGGAACGGCGCCGGCCGAACGGAACCCGCACTCGAGCCCCGGGCAGCGGGCTCGGCAACTCCGGCGGAACGAGATAATCGAACAGCCGGCGAACGGGGGCTGGCACGGCCACGCGCGCGATGCGCGGGGCGGTCGTCGTCATGCCGGAGCGGCGTGAAACCGATGCTCCACGTTGAGAGTCCTGGCAGGAAGCATCGCTAAGCTATTGTTGGCAAAAGGGCCGCGGCTTATCAACAAAATCTGTGGATAACGCTGTTGATGAATTCGCGGATTGCTGCGTAAAGCCGGCGCCGCAAAGCGGTGTCATTAATTTGACTAAAAAGTAGGCGCCCGTAAAAACTCAAGTAGATCAATAAATTAAAAAGAGGCGGCGCACAACTCGAAAGAGTCTAAGTCGCTCGGGGCGGCCACGGCTGCACTTTTCGGCACATGTGCATAAGCCACGGCCGGAAAAGTCAAGCTGTTGACGGCGACGGCCGGTTCGGTTCCGCGCCGGCGCCAATCAGCTGCCGATAGCCGCCCGCTGGGGCCGCAGTCCCCAGCTGGACTTTTCGAGCCACTCGAACAGCTCCGGCGCGGGGAGCGGGCGGCTGAGGTAGATGCCCTGGGCGGCGTCGCAGCCGTGCGCCCGCAGGCGCTGCAGGGCCGCTTCGTCGTCCACGCCCTCCGCAATCACCTGCAGGCCGAGATTGTGACACAACTCGATGCTCGTATAGACGATGGCCGCGTCGTTCTCGTCCTTGACCATGCCCATGACGAAGGACTTGTCGATCTTGACCGCCTGTACCGGGAGGCGTTTGAGGTAGGCGAGGGAGGAGTAGCCGGTGCCGAAATCGTCGATCACGAGCTTGAACCCCATGCCCGAAAGCTGCGCGAGCAGCCCCATCGCCGAGGCGATGTCGGACATCACCGTGCTCTCGGTGATCTCGAGCTCGAGCCAGTGTGCGAAGGCGTCGTGCGCGCCCAGCTGTTCCGCGAGGTCCTCGACCAGACTGTTGTTCAGCAGGTCGCGCGCCGAGATGTTCACCGCGATCGGAAGCTCGAAGCCTTGCTCGCGCAGCTCGCGCGCCATGCCCAGGGCTTCGTGCGTGACCCAGCCGGTGAGGCTTCGTATCAGGCCGGTCTGCTCGAGCAGCGGGATGAAGGTCTCGGGCATGATCAGCTTTCCGCTCGGGTGGCGCCAGCGCACCAGCGCCTCGAGCCCGACCACGCGGTTCGAACGCAGCCCGATCTTCGGCTGGTAGTACAGCACGAACTGCTCGTGGTCGACGGCCTGGCGCAGCTCGCCCATGAGCGTGAGCTGCGCCGGGTGGTGCCGGTCCATGTGCGGATCGTAGAACATGTGCCCGGCGCTGCTTCGCTTCGCCGCGTACATCGCGATGTCGGCGCGCTGGATCAAGGTGTGCGCATCGACGCCGTGATCCGGGTAGAGCGCGACGCCGACGCTGACGCGCACGTCGAGCTGGTGCGCGCCGATCACGAACGGCGCACGCAGGCTCTGCAGCAGCATGCGCGCCGCGGTATCCGCCTGCTTTGCCGTCTCGGTCGGCAGCAGCACCGCAAATTCGTCGCCGCCCATGCGCGCGATCGTGTCGGACTCGCGCAGCTTCGCCCGCAGCCGCACCGCCACCTGCTGCAGCAGGAGATCGCCGACGTTGTGCCCGAGCGTGTCGTTGATCTCCTTGAAGCGGTCGAGATCCATGATGAAGAGCGCAAAGGTGCGATTGTCGCCGTGCGCGGCGGCGATCGCCTGCTCCAGGCGCTCCTGCATCAGCATGCGGTTCGGCAGCTGCGTGAGCGGATCGGTGAACGCCATGCGCTCGACGTTCTCGTAGAGGTGCTCGAGCCGGCCGGTCATGTCGTTGAACCGCGCCGCCAGCTCGACCACGTCGGAGTTCATGTGCACTTCGACGCGCCTGCCGACCTGGCTCTCGTCGCGGCTCTGAGCGCGAAGCTGCTCGATCAGCGAACGCAGCGGGCTGATCACGACGTACTCGAGGAAGGCGACCGCGATCAGGACGAAGAGCAGCGTGACCGCCGCGGTGGTAAGAAAGACGGCGTAGCGGGTCTGCTCGATGCGCGCGTACAGGATCTCGTCGTTCTTGACCGCCTGCAGCACGTACACCTCCTGTCCCGGCACCGCGAGGACGTGCGTCGCGAAGAAGGCATCCTTCGCCGCACCGTTCACCGGCCAGGCGGGCGATTCGTAGAGCGCGCGGCCGTCGGGGCCGACGATGCGAAGCGGCAGAGCGAGCGCCGGCTCGCTCGC
>DASVBY010000045.1:0-68424 GCA_036381895.1 Burkholderiales bacterium
AGCCACTGCTACCACCGGCCGCGGCTCCTGCCCGATTGGCCGTACAACCTCTTCGCCATGGTGCACGGGCGCAGCCGCGAGCAGGTGGAGGCGAAGGTGGCGGAGATCGCACGGCTGCTCGGCGAGGACGACCGCGGGCACGCGGTGCTCTACAGCACGCGCATACTTAAGAAGACCGGGCTTCGGATCGTAGCGTGAACCATGGAAGCACCGGGGCAGGGCAACGAGGCTGTGCGACGGCGTGGACGACCGAGGGAACGGCGGTGAGGCGACGGGTGCGATTCCAAGCGAGCGTCAGGACGACTAACGGCTGAAACGAGGTCGGCATGTTCCGGATCACGCAGTACATGCAGGAGCTGCGGCAACCGACGCCGCTCGGACCGAAGCGCCGGCCGCCCGGGCCCGTGGTCATCTGGAATCTGGTGCGCCGCTGCAATCTCACCTGCAAGCACTGCTACTCGATCTCGGCGGACAGGGATTTCCCCGGCGAGCTCTCCACCGAGGAGGTGTACCGGGTGATGGACGATCTCAAGCGCTTCGGCGTCCCGGCGCTGATCCTCTCCGGCGGCGAGCCGTTGCTGCGCCCGGACATCTACGACATCTCGCGCCGCGCCAAAGACATGAGGTTCTACGTCGGGCTCTCCACCAACGGGACGCTGATCGACGACGCCAGCATCGATCGCATCGCGGAAGTCGGCTACGACTACGTTGGCATCTCGATCGACGGCATGCGCGCAACGCACGACCGCTTCCGGCGCCGCGCCGGCGCCTACGACGCGTCCCTGCGCGGCGTGCGTCTGTGCCGTGCGCGCGGGATCAAGGTCGGGCTGCGCTACACCATGACGCAGGACAACGCCCACGACTTGCCGGCGCTGCTCGCGCTCATGGAGCGCGAGGGCGTCGAGAAGTTCTACTTCTCGCACCTGAACTACGCCGGACGCGGCAACGTCAACCGCAAGCACGACGCCATGCTGCAGACGACGCGCGCGGCGATGGACCTCCTGTTCGACGCCTGCTGGGAGTATCTCGAACGCGGCGAGCCGCGCGAATTCGTGACCGGCAACAACGACGCCGACGGCGTGTATCTGCTTCTCTGGGTGCGCCGGCGCTTCCCGGAACGCGCGGCGCACATCGAGGCGAAGCTCAGGCAATGGGGCGGGAATGCCTCGGGGCTCAACGTCGCCAACATCGACAACCTCGGGAACGTGCATCCGGACACGATGTGGTGGCACTACACGCTCGGCAACGTGCGCACGCGCCCGTTCTCGGAGATCTGGCCGGACACGTCCGATCCGCTGATGGCCGGGCTCAAGCAGCAGCCGCGGCCGGTGACTGGGCGCTGCGGCGCCTGCCGGCATCTCGCGATCTGCGGCGGCAATACGCGGGTGCGCGCGCAGCAGTTGACCGGCGACCCGTGGGCCGAGGACCCCGCGTGCTACCTGACGGACGAGGAGATCGGGGTCGAACCCGGCCGCGAGCGGCTCGCCGTCTCGCCGTACAGCCGGCGGGCGCGCGGCGCCGGGTGCGGATGAAACGCGGATGGAGGAACGTGAACACGGACACGGGCATGCCCTCGGCGCGACGGCGCGAGCTTCGGCCCGGCCGCGTGCCGCGCTCGGGCGCCCGGCGCTGTTTCCGCGCGCGCGTTCGTGGCTGGCGCTGCTCCTGGCGCTTTCGGTCGTTCCCGGGTTCGCAGGGTCCCCTCCCGAAGCCATGTATGCGGAGCACTGCGCGTCCTGTCATGGGGCCGAACGGCTGGGCGGGATGGGCCCGGCGCTGCTCCCCGAGAATCTCGGTCGCTTGAAACGCGAGGAGGCGGCGCGCGTGATCGCACAGGGCCGCGCCGCCACCCAGATGCCGGGCTTCGGCGACAAGCTCTCGCGCGAGGACATCGCGCAACTCACGGAGCTGATCTACCGCCCGCTGCCCGAAATCCCGCGCTGGGGCATGACCGAGATGCTCGCCTCGCGGGTGCTGCACCTGGGGCCGGACGAGCGGCTCCCCGACAAGCCGCAGTTCCGTGCCGATCCGCTTAACCTCTTCGTCGTGGTCGAGCTCGGCGACCACCATGTGACGATCCTCGACGGCGACCGCTTCGTTCCGCTCGCGCGCTTTCCGACGCGCTTCGCGCTGCACGGCGGGCCCAAGTTCTCGCCCGACGGGCGCTACGTCTACTTCGCTTCGCGTGACGGCTGGATCGCGAAGTACGACCTCTGGAACCTGCGCTACATCGCCGAGATCCGCGCCGGCATCAACACGCGCAATCTCGCCGTCTCGGCCGACGGTCGCTACGTGATGGTGGCGAACTATCTGCCGCACACGCTGGTGGTGCTGGATGCGCGCGATCTCACGCCGCTCAGAGCGATCGCGGTCGTTGACGATGCCGGCCGCAGCTCGCGCGTATCCGCGGTGTACGACGCGGCGCCGCGCAAGAGCTTCGTCGCGGCGCTCAAGGACATCCCGGAGGTCTGGGAAATACCGTACGACGACAAGGCGCCGCCGGTGTACGACGGCCTGGTGCACGACTACCGCCTCGGCGAGGCCCTCGCGGTCGCGGGCCCGTTTCCGGTCCGGCGTATCCGGCTCGACGACTACATCGACGACTTCTTCTTCGACCGGAGCTATACGCATCTGATCGGCGCCGCGCGCGACGGCGACAAGGGGCAGGTGGTGAACCTCGACGTGCGCCGGCGCATCGCCACCGTCGATCTGCCGGGCATGCCGCATCTCGGCGCCGGCATCGTCTGGGACTACCAGGGCGTGCCCGTGCTCGCAACACCCAACCTCAGGCGAAACACGATCTCGATCGTCGACATGCGATCGTGGAAGACCATCGGGCGCATCGAGACGCCCGGCCCCGGCTTCTTCCTGCGTTCGCACGAGAACACGCCGTATGCCTGGGCCGACAACATGATGGGCGCGCGGCGCGATACGCTGACGATCATCGACAAGCGCACGCTCGCGGTCGTACGGCAGCTGCGGCCGGCCCCGGGCAAGATCGCGGCGCATGTCGAGTTCACGCGCGACGGCCGGTACGCGCTGGTCTCCATATGGGAAATGGAAGGGGAGCTCGTCGTGTACGACGCGGCCACGTTCGAGATAGTGAAGCGGCTTCCCATGCGCAAGCCTTCCGGCAAGTACAACGTCCACAACAAGATCACGCGCTCGGCCGGCACCAGTCATTGAGTCGCGGGGCGCTGCGGTTCCGTCTTGGGACGTCGTTGTTCGCGCCCAACCGTTCATTAGACAGCGCACCGCGCGCTGTTTGATCTGCGTCAAACGTTTCGACGCGGACCTGGCCTATGTTGGGGCGCATGGAAGCGCGCGTACCGGGTCCGAGCAGCGGCAGGCGGCGGGTGGAGCTCGTCTGTCCGGCGGGACACCTGCCGGGGTTGAAGGCCGCCGTCGATAACGGCGCGGATGCCGTATATCTCGGTTTTCGCGACGGAACCAACGCGCGCAATTTCGCCGGGCTCAACTTCGCGCCCGACGAGATTCCCGCCGCCATCGACTACGCCCGTGCGCGCGGCGTGCGCGTCTTCCTGGCCATCAACACCTACCCGTCGCAAACGCAATGGCGGCAATGGTGCGCCGCGGTCGATGCTGCGGTGGCGCTCAGGGTCGACGCGCTGATCCTCGCGGACCTGGGGCTCTTGCGCTACTGCGCCGAGCGCCATCCGGCGCAGCGCCTGCATCTGTCCGTGCAGGCATCGGCCACCAATCACCAGGCAATCGGGTTCTATGCGCGCGAGTGCGGTATCCGCCGGGTGGTGCTGCCGCGGGTGCTCTCGCTCGCGCAGGTGCGCGCGGTCATCGAGCGCGTCGACGTGGAAGTCGAGGTATTCGGGTTCGGCAGCCTGTGCGTGATGGTGGAGGGCCGCTGCAGCCTCTCGGCCTATGCGACCGGCGAATCGCCGAACATGAGCGGCGTCTGCTCGCCGGCGAAGTCGGTGTCGTGGGAGGAAACGCCGGAGGGGCGGCGCGCGCGCCTGAACGGCCTGCTGGTGGACGTGTATCGAGGGACGGAGCGCGCGGGCTATCCGCAGCTCTGCAAGGGCCGGTTCGAGGTGCGCGGGCACACGTTCTACGCGCTCGAGGAGCCGACCAGTCTCAACGTGCTCGACATCCTGCCGCAGCTCGTGGCTGCCGGCGTGGCGGCGATCAAAGTGGAAGGCCGCCAGCGCAGCCCAGCGTACGTGGCGCAGACGACGCGTGTGCTGCGCGCGGCGCTCGATGCCTGCCTGGCGGAGCCGGAGCGCTTTGCGGTGCGCGCCGAATGGGTCGCGGCGCTCGACCGGCTGTCCGAGGGCAGCTGCCACACGCTCGGCGCGTATCACCGTCCGTGGCAGTGACGCACGCGCAGCAGCAAGGCGCCGGCGGCATGCGGCTCGCCCTCGGGCCGATCCTCTACTTCTGGGAGCGGCGCGTGGTATTCGAGTTCTATCGCGCCGCGGCCGAATGGCCCGTCGACATCGTCTACCTCGGCGAGACCGTATGCTCGAAACGGCGCGAGCTGCGCCGCGGGGACTGGCTCGCAATCGCCGCCGATCTCGCGGGCGCCGGCAAGGAGGTCGTGCTGTCGACGCTCGCGCTGCTGGAAGCGGAATCGGAGCTCTCCTACACGCAGCGTATCGTGGGCAACGGCACTTTCGCCATCGAGGCGAACGACATGGGCGCCGTCAACCTCGCTGCCGGGGGCACGCCGTTCGTGGCCGGGCCCGGCATCAACGTGTACAACGCCCACACCCTCGCGGTGCTCGCCCGCGCCGGGGCATACCGTTGGGTGGCGCCGGTCGAGCTCGAGCGCGCCGCGCTCGCGGCGCTGCTCGCCGCACGGCCGCAAGGGATGCAGGTTGAGGTCTACGCCTTCGGGCCGCTGCCGCTGTCGCATTCGGCGCGCTGCTTTACGGCGCGCGCACACAACCTGAGCAAGGACGAGTGCGGTTTCGTCTGCCGCGACTACCCGGCGGGTCTCCTGCTCTCGACCCAGGAGCAGGAGCCGTTCCTCAGGCTCAACGGGGTGCAGACCCTCTCGGCGCGCCTGTACGCGCTCGTGGGCGCGATCGGCGAGATGCGGGCGCTCGGCGTGGACGTGCTGCGCGTCGCGCCGCAGCCGGACGGCACCGAGGAGGTGGTGCGCACGTTTCGGGCGGCCCTGGCGGGCCAGATCGATGCGCACGCAGCGCTGCGGCAGCTGGCGCAGCATGCCCCGTACGGCTTGTGCAACGGGCACTGGTACGGCCAGGCCGGCATGGAGTGGGTGAACGACGGTTGAAGCGCCGCCGGGGCGGGCGGCTCAGGCAGCGGAAGGGCGTCCGCACAGGCGCCGCGCGAGCGCCAGGACGGCATGTGCCAGCGGCGGCGGCAGCACCGCCCGCAGATGCGCCGGCCAGTCGTACTCGATGCTGTCGAGCAGGTTCTTCAGGTGCACCCCCGTCTCGACGTCGCCTTCGATGCACAGGCGCCGCTGGAAGAAGAGCGTATCCGGATCCTCGGCGCGCGCGGCGAGCGCGCCGAAATCGCGCAGATCGCCCCGGATCGTGACCGTGCCCGTGCCGCGGGCGGGGACCAGCCGCCGGCCGCGTATCGCGAAGCAGAGCGTCAGCCCCGCATCCCGGATGTGGATCGCGACCGCGCGGCCCTCGAGCTCATCCAGGCGCTCGCGCAGCGGCTGGCCGCGGAGCAGGTGGTTGGCGGCCGCGGCGAGCGCACGGGCGTGCAGACCCGCCGGCAGCAGCCGCAGCGGCAGACGCAGGACGTCCAGGGGGCGAGGGCGCGACATCGGGCGCATCGTAGGGGCGCCTGCGCGCGGATCATTGACGTGGGTCAAGTAACGGCAGGCGCCCGGTGGCTAGAGTGGCGGGCATGGTTTACCGGAGCCTGGGCGACTTCGTCGCCGATCTCGAACGCCGCGGCGAGCTGAAGCGTACGGCCATCCCGATCGATCCGGTACTCGAGGTCACCGAGGTGTGCCAGCGTGCGCTGCGCGCCGGGGGACCGGCGCTCCTGTTCGAGCGGCCGCGCGGCGCACGCATCCCGCTCCTCGGCAACCTTTTCGGTTCGAGCCGGCGCATCGCGCTCGCGCTCGGCCGGGAATCCGTGGCCGAGCTGCGCGAGGTGGGGCAGATGCTGGCGTTCCTGCGCGAGCCGCAGGTTCCGCGCAACCTGCGCGAAGCCCTGCGCACGCTGCCCGATTTCCGCCAGCTCCTCTATTTCAATCCGCGGCTGCTCGACGATGCGCCGTGCCGCGAGTGCGTCATGGAGGGGTCGGAGGTGGATATCGGTACGCTGCCGGTTCCGCAGTGCTGGCCGGACGACGCCGGGCGGCTCATCACGTTCGGGCTCGTCATCACCAAGGGGCCGCACAAGGAGCGGCAGAACATCGGGATCTACCGGCAGCAGCTGCTCGAGCGCAACAAGGTGATCATGCGCTGGCTGCCGCACCGCGGCGGCGCGCTCGACTTCCGCGAGTTCCAGAAGGCGCATCCCGGCGAGCCGTTCCCGGTGGCGGTGGTCATCGGCGCCGACCCGGCGACGCTGCTCGCGGCCGTCACCCCCATACCGGACACGCTCTCGGAGTTCGAGTTCGCCGGCCTGCTGCGCGGCGAGCGCAGCGACGTGATACCCGATCGCTCGGGGAGGCTGTGGCTCCCCGCGAGCGCGGAGATCGTGCTCGAAGGCTTCATCTATCCGGGGGAGACGGCGCTCGAGGGTCCGTTCGGGGACCATACCGGCTACTACAACGCGCAGGACACGTTCCCCGTCTTCACCATCGAGCGGATCACGCATCGCGCGCGGCCGATCTATCACTCGAGCTACATGGGACGCTCCCCGTACGACGAACCCTCGGTCCTCGCGGTGGCGCTGAACGAGGTGTTCGTTCCGATACTGCAGAAGCAGTTCCCCGAGATCGTCGATTTCTACCTGCCGCCGGAAGCGTGCTCGTACCGCGTCGCCTGCGTCAGCATCCGCAAGCGCTATCCGGGCCACGCGCGGCGCATCATGTTCGGCATCTGGTCGTACCTGCAGCAGTTCACCTATACCAAGTTCGTGATCGTCACCGACGACGACATCAACGTGCGCGACTGGCGCGACGTGATGTGGGCGCTCTCCACCCGCGTCGATCCCGCGCGCGACACGCTGATCGTCGAGAACACCCCGATCGATTACCTCGATTTCGCGAGCCCTGCGCCGTCGCTCGGCGGCAAGATCGGGTTCGATGCGACCAACAAGTGGGCGCAGGAGACGACCCGCACGTGGGGGCGGCCGATCGCGATGAGCGAAGAGGTGCGGCGGCGCGTGGACGCGCTGTGGCCGAAGCTCGGCATCGATTCGCCGCTTCGTCCGCGGAAGGTGCAATGATGACGTCCCAGGCGATTGTCTTCGACGAGGCGCTGATACGCCGCTACGACGGCACCGGACCGCGGTACACCTCGTATCCGACCGCGGTGCAGTTCAACGGGGGTTTCGGCGAGGCCGAGTATCGCGCGGCGGCGGCGCAGAGCGGCGCCGAAGGGAAGGGCGCACCGCTCTCGCTCTACGTGCACCTGCCGTTCTGCGCCACAGTCTGCTTCTATTGCGCGTGCAACAAGATCATCACGAAGAACCGCAGGCGTGCCGCGCCCTATCTCGAGGCGCTGCACCGCGAGATCGCCCTGCAGGCGGCGCTGTTCGGGCGCGAGCGCCCGGTCGAGCAGCTGCACTGGGGCGGCGGTACGCCGACGTTCATCTCGCACGACGAAATGCGCGCGCTCATGGGCGCGCTGCGGCGCGCGTTCCGCCTGCGCGACGACGACGGCGGCGACTACTCGATCGAGATCGACCCGCGCGAGATCCGCGCCGGTACGCTCGAGCTCCTGCGCGAGCTCGGTTTCAACCGGTTGTCCATGGGAGTGCAGGACTTCGATCCCGCGGTGCAGCGCGCCGTCAACCGGATCCAGAGCGAGGAGCAGACGCTGAGCGTGCTGCACGCCGCGCGTGCGCTCGGATTCCGCTCGATCAACATGGATCTCATCTACGGCCTGCCGCGGCAGACGGTCGAGAGCTTCGGGCGCACGCTGGAGCGCGTGGTCGCCGCCGCACCGGACCGGCTGTCGGTCTTCAGCTACGCCCACATGCCGGCGCTCTTCAAGACGCAGCGTCAGATCAGGTCCGAAGAGCTGCCTTCGGCCGCCGTAAAGCTCGAGATCCTGCGCCTCACCATCGAGCGCCTTACCCGCGCAGGATATGTTTATATAGGTATGGACCACTTCGCGCGACCGGACGACGAGCTCGCACAGGCGCAGCGCCGCGGTACGCTGCACCGCAACTTCCAGGGATACTCGACGCACGCCGACTGCGATCTCGTCGGCCTCGGGATCACCGCCATCGGCCGGGTCGGCGATACCTACAGCCAGAACGCGAAGACCATCGACGCGTACGACGCCGCGCTTCGCGCGGGGCGCCTGCCGATATTTCGCGGCATCGCGCTCGATGCGGACGATCGCCTGCGCCGGCGCGTCATCATGGGGTTGATCTGCGACTTTTTCCTCGATCGGCGCTGCGTCGAAGCCGCGTACGGAATCGAGTTCGAGGACTATTTCCGCACCGAGCTCGCCGAGCTCCGCGCGATGGAGCGCGACGGACTGATTCGCGTCACGGACGAGCGGCTCGAGGTGCTGCCGCGCGGACGGCTGCTGATCCGCAACATCTGCATGGTGTTCGACCGCTACCTGCGCGAGCAGCGGGCCGGCGCGTATTCCCGCGTCATATGAGTCGCCGCGGAACGCGCTCATCGAGCTGTCTCGGGCTTCGTCGGATGCGGATGAACCCCCGATCTCGCCGACATCGGCGGGTACACGTATATCTACTGGAGGAGCATGCGGCAATGATGCGCGCGATGCCCGACATGAAGCACGTCGAGCCGAACGGGGCCACGGTGCGTCCGGGGAAACGCGGCGGGTTGATCTGGCAGTTCGACGAAGCCGGCGTCGTCGATTTCGCGTGCCTCGTGCCCGGACATTTCGAGGCGGGCATGGTCGGGCGCATCGAAGTCGAGTAGGACCGGCGGATCGGCCTGCTCCCGCGGGCCGGTCTGCCTTTTTACCGGGCATGGGCGCCGACATGCGCCGCCGGCAAGCGGCACCCCGGCCCGCTTTCGGGGCCGTGCGCCGTGCGGCCGTGCTTTCAGCCGTCCGGCCGGCTGGTTAGGCTGGGGACCATAGGCGATTTCGGACGGCGGCCATAGGGCTGCAGCACCCGACGAGGTGAAGCATGCGGCACGAACACGGCACGGAGCCCGCGGCCACCGGGCAGGCGCACGACCACTCGGCGATGGTGGGGGAGTATCGCCGGCGCTTCGGCGTATCGGTCGTATTGACCGTTCCCGTCCTGCTCCTTGCGGGAAGCTTCTGGGAGCTTTTCGGTCTGCGGGCGCCGGTGCGCTTCCCGGGCGCGCACTACGTCTCGTTCGCGCTCGCGAGCATCATCTATTTCTACGGCGGATGGCCTTTCCTCGCGGGATCTGTCGGCGAACTGCGCCGGCGGCTGCCCGGCATGATGACGCTCGTCGCCGTCGCCATCACCGCGGCCTACGTTTACTCGACCGCTGTGGCTTTCGGTCTGCCCGGCATGGGCTTCTACTGGGAGCTCGCCACCCTGATCGATGTCATGCTGCTCGGGCATTGGCTCGAGATGCGTTCGGTCATGGGCGCGTCGAGTGCGCTCGAGGCGCTGGTGCGGCTGCTGCCGTCGGAGGCCCACCGGTTGCGGCCCGACGGCAGCACCGAAGAGGTGCCGATCGCCGCGCTGCGCGTGGGCGAGCGCGTGCTGGTGAAGCCGGGCGAGCGGGTGCCGACCGACGGGTTGATCGTGTCCGGCCGCAGCGCGATGGACGAGTCCATGCTCACCGGGGAATCGAAGCCGGTCGACAAGCGCGAGGGGATGCGCGCGATCGCGGGCGCCGTGAACGGCGAAGGCGCGCTCATCCTGCGGATCGAGAAGACCGGCAGCGAAACCTATCTCGCGCAGGTGATGAACATGGTGCGGGCAGCGCAGGAGTCGCGCTCGCGCACCCAGGATCTCGCCAACCGCGCGGCCGTCTGGCTCACCCTGGTAGCGCTCGGCGGCGGCGCGCTCACGTTCCTCGCGTGGCTGACGTTCGGTCGGGACATCGATTTCGCGGTCGAGCGCTCGGTTACCGTCATGGTCATCGCCTGTCCGCACGCGCTCGGGCTCGCGGTGCCGCTCGTCGTCGCGGTCAGCACCGGCCTCTCGGCCGGCCACGGCCTCCTCATTCGCGACCGCGCCGCGTTCGAGCGCGCACGCCATCTCCGGGCCGTCGTCTTCGACAAGACCGGCACGCTGACCGAGGGGCGCTTCGGCGTCACGGACATCGTGCCCCTTGCGGATCGAACGGAAGACGAATGTCTGCGGTTCGCCGCCGCGCTCGAAAGCCGGTCGGAGCACCCGATCGCACGAGGCGTCACGCGCGCCGCGCGCGAGCGCGGGATGGTGCTGCCGCCGGTGGAGCGGTTCCGCAACCTCACCGGCCGCGGGGCCGAGGCGATGATCGAGGGCCGCCGGGTCCTGGTCGTGAGCCCGGGGTACGCGCGCGAGCACGGACTGGCGACGACGAACGCGCGCATCGCGCGACTCGAGGAGGAAGGAAAGACGACGGTGTACCTGGTCGTCGATGGCGTTGCGGCCGCGGTGATCGGGCTCGCCGACATCGTGCGGCCCGAAGCGCGCGGCGCGATCGAGCGTCTGAAAACGATGGGCATGCAGTGCATGATGCTCACCGGGGACTCCCGGGCGGTGGCGGCCGCGGTCGCGGGGCAGCTCGGTCTCGACGACTATTTCGCCGAGGTCCTGCCCGATCAGAAGGCGGAAAGGATCAAGGCGGTGCAGGCGCGCGGGCTGACGGTCGCGATGGTCGGGGACGGGGTGAACGACGCGCCGGCCCTGGTCCAGTCCGATCTCGGCATCGCCATCGGCGCCGGTACCGACGTGGCGATCGAGTCGGCGGACGTGGTGCTCGTGCGCAGCGATCCGAGCGATGTGGCCGCAATCCTCGACCTCGCGCGCGCGACTTATAAGAAGATGGTGCAGAACCTGCTCTGGGCGACCGGGTACAACGCCGTTGCCATCCCCCTCGCGGCCGGCATCGCCGCACCCTGGGGCATCCTGCTCACGCCCGCCGCGGGTGCGGTGCTCATGTCCGTGAGCACCGTCATCGTGGCGATCAACGCGCGGCTCCTTGCGGTGGAAGGCGCGGACGATCGCGGTCGCGTGCGGCAAGCCCCGGCAGCGCGCTTGCCTGCCGGCACCGGCTGTCTATAGTCAGAGTTAAAAAAAACGATTCGTCCTCGAAGCTCCGCGCGGCAGGGGTGCGCGCGGAGCGGCACCCGCGTTCCGCGGGTCGTTGCTCGAGCTCATACCGGGTTCAACCGGCGGCGTCCCGCAAGGGAGCGCCGAGCCGTGCGCTCGACGACGCAGGCAGGTCCTCGTTCGCAACAGGAGACGGGTATGCTCAGGCGGTTGTTGTTCGCTGCAGTCTCGTGGATGCTTGCGACAGGGATGGTGAAGGCGGAACTTTCCGACGGCGTTATCAAGATCGGCGTGCTCTCGGATTTTTCGGGCCCGTACGCGGAGATCGGGGGCACCGGTTCGGCGCTCGCCGCGCGGATGGCGGTCGAGGACTTCGGCGCCGCGCAGAAGGGCATGCGCGTCGAGATCGTGTCGGCCGATCACAAGAACAAGCCGGAGATCGGAGCCGAGATCGCGCGGCGCTGGTACGACGCCGAGGGCGTCGACGTGATCGTGGACGTGCCCACCTCCTCGGTGGCGCTCGCGGTTCACGAGATCACGCGCGCCAAAGGGAAAGCCTTCCTCGCGTCCGGACCCGGCAGTTCCGATCTCACGGGCAAGGCGTGCTCGCCCAATACCGTCCACTGGACCTACGACACCTGGGCGCTCGCGAACGGTACCGGATCGGTGATCGTGCTGACGGGCGGAAAGAAGTGGACGTTTCTCACCGCCGACTATGCCTTCGGCCACGCGCTGCAGCGCGACACGGAGGCCGCCGTGGTGAGCGCCGGCGGGCAGCGCGTGGACAACATCGTGCATCCGTTTCCGAACGCGGATCTCACGCCGTTCCTGCGCAAGGCGCTCGCGACCGATGCCGACATCATCGGGCTCGCGAACGCAGGCAGCGACACCACCAACGCGCTCAAGCAAGGCGCGGCGATGGGCATTGCGCGGCGCGGCAAGCAGTTCGCGGGCCTGCTCGTGTTCATCAGCGATGTGCATACGGTCGGCCTCGAGACCGCGCAGGGTCTGCTGCTCACCTCGGCGTTCTACTGGGACCTCAACGACAAAACGCGCGAGTGGGCGCAGCGCTTCTTCCGGGAGCAGCAGCGCATGCCGACGATGGTCCACGCCGGCGTGTACAGCTCCGTGCTGCACTATCTGCGCGCGGTCGAGGCCCTCGGCGCGGACGATGGAACGCGCGTGGTCGCGAAGATGAAGCGGCTACTCGCGAACGACCCGCTGTTCGGCGTCGGCCGCATCCGTCGCGACGGGCGCAAGATCCATCGGCTCTACCTGTTCGAGGTGAAGAAGCCGTCGCAGTCCAAAGGGCCGTGGGATTATTACCGCCTGCGCGGCATCATCCCGGCGGATACCGCGTTTCGCTCGGAACGGGAGGGCGGCTGCCGCCTCGGGCGGTGACGCTACTGTCTCCCGCGCTCGGCGCCGCGCGGCATACGCTTCGGCGGCGTGTCGGCGAGGAGCTTCCGGCAGTTCTCATCCTGGGCGACGCCCGGCTCGACGAGCGGCACCAGCGCCGCGAGCGGGCCGAGCAGGGTGCCGAGCGCGAGCGCGGCGGCGCCGCGGCCGGCGCTGGTGCTCGCGTCGACGGACGGGCTGGCGAACGAGCCGCTGATGCCGATCGGCCCGCGCGCGGACAGTATGCTCGCGTCCTTCGGGAACGTGCGGATCGTGAGATCCAGCGTCTCGGCGGACAGATTGATCATTCCGTCGAGCGTGATCGCGCTGTCGCGCGTGTCGAGCACGACCGGCTGCGGCCGCAGCACGCCGTCCTTCGCGTCGAACGCCATGAAGGCGCAGCGGATCGGCGTCTGCTCTTCGGCCTGGCCGGCGACGAGGAGCAGCTCGCCGAGATCGACGCCGATCGCCTCGATCAGGTCTGCGCGAATCGAGCCCTCGCGCATCACGACCAGCACCTGCCCGTCGAGATTGCCGAGCAGCTTCTCGATGTCGGCCCCGCTCGAGCGCAGATCGATGCGCCCGCTGATCTGCCCGGTCATCGCCGGCTGCCGCCCGGTGGCTGCGGATTCGACCTTGAGTCCGCCGAGCGTGAGCCGCACGATCGCGACCGGCACGGGCGGCCGGGCATCGAATTCGAGCGCCCCCTCGATCCGGCCGTGCGCCACCGCGAGCGAGAGCGGCCGCACCGTCAGGCGCCCCTTCTCGAGCGTGAGCACCAGCGCGAGATCGCGCACCGGCACCGGCGCGTTCACGACGGCACCGACCCGCAGGTCGACCCGGGCATCGAGCTGGCGCAGCGGCGCCAGCTCGATGGGCATGGACGGAATGAGCTCCTTGGGTCCGCGGGCCCGGCGTTCCGGCGCCCGGCGGCGGGATTGCGGCTGCCGCGGCAGCTCGAGGCGGTTGAGGCGCAGCGTGGCCTGCAGCCTCGGCGGTACGGCGTCGGCGTCGAGCCGCGCGTCGCCGGTGAGGCGCTGCGCGCCGAGCGCGGCGTCGATACCTTCCGCTAGCCAGTGACTGCGGTCGCGCGTCACGCGGGCGCTGAGCGCGAGATCGGCGCGGCGCAGCGCCGCGGGAACGGACACGAAGCCGAGCTTCACCGAGCCGGGCAGGTGCAGCGCCAGCTCGAGATCGGGCCGCGCGGTGGTGCCCGTGATTCGCAGTGTACCGTCGGCGATTGCCACGGTGCCGTCGATGTCGAAGTTCAGGCGCTCATCGAGCGGACGCGCCTCGATATCGAGGCGCACCGGCTGCGACTCGAGCCGGGCCGCGCCGGTGAGGCGGGCGGCGCCCTGCGCCGGCAGCGCGCCGACGATGCGCTCGAGCGGCAGGTCGATCGGTTCCCTGAGCGCGGCGTCGACGTAGGTGACGCGGCCGCCGCGCACCTCCAGATGCTCGATCACGGGGAGCGCGGGCGGCGGCTCCTCCTTTTCCGGCGCCTTCTCGAAGTCCCAGTTGACTTCGCCCGCCTCGTTGCGAATCAGATGCAGACGTGGATCGGTGATCAGCAGGCGCCGCAGCACGACGTCGCCGCGAAGGAGCGGGGCCACCGCCAGCTCGAGCTGCAGGTCGCGTAGCGCGAGCAGCGGCTGCGGCGAGGGCAGCGAGCCGGCGACCCGAAGGCCGCGGATGCGCACGCCGATCGTCTGCAGGCCCGCATCGATATCGAGCTCGCCTTCGATGCGGACGTCGGTTCCGACGGCATCGCCGACGCGGGCCGCGATTCCGTCCTTGACCGCGTTCCAGTCGAACCAGCGCAGCAGCGCCGCCGCGAGGAGCAGCAGGAACAGGAGTACGGCCAGCGTCGCGAGCGCAACCCGCGCGACCGTGTGCATGATGCGCGATTCCTCGAGCCCGGCGGCTCCGAGCATGCCGGCGGCCGGCGAAGCAGGCGGGTAACGTTGCGACTCCGGCGCGCGGGGAAAGTTTCGCCGGCAGCGACCGTCGAGACGGCGTTGCGATCTGGGGCGGGATAGGCTGCGAAGACCGCACTCGAAGGAGGGGAATCCGAGATTTCCTTGAAAATGCGGGTCCTTGGCTTGAGCCGGTTCGTCGGGTGCGGTAGTAATAGAATCGTGGCCGCGACTGCAACGGCGCGTTGCGCCTCGTGCAACTCGGTCGCATTCCAAGAACTGCCGGCTCCGTGTTGCCTCAAGGGGAAAGGGAGATGTGCGGCGCCCGCGCCGCGAGGGAACGTGCCCATGACGGCTGCACACGAACCGATTCGCGTACTGCTAGTTGATGACAATCGGGACGTCGCCGACAGTCTTGCCTGCGCGCTTGCGCTCGACGGCGTGGACGTCGAGGTCGCCTACGAAGCCGAATCCGCACTCGACAAGGCGCGCAAGTTCGTCCCGCAGGCGGTGATCCTGGACCTGATCCTTCCGGGTATCGATGGCTATGTGCTCGCGCAGTCGCTGCGCGGCGCCTGCAGCGGCGCTTTTCTCGTCGCGTATACGGGCGACGGCACCGAGGCCGCGCGGCTGCGTTGCGCGAACGCCGGCATCGACGCCTACGTGCTGAAGCCCGCAGATCCGCGCGAGCTTCTGGGCATGATACTGCGTGCAACGGGCAGAACGTCTTCGGAGGCATGGGCCCGCGTCGCCGGCGCGAGCCCCGGCAGCTGAAGCGCAGGACACTGTCCGTTCGCGGGTGAGCTGCCTGGACGCGCGCGTCACGTCTTGCTTCCTCGGCGTCCGCTTCGATATCACTAAAATAGCCGCGCGGGCCCGTCGCCCGCGAATGGCGTTCTCTTGAACGGCACTTTGGACAACACGGGCGCCCGTCGAGCGCTCCTCGGGCTGCCGCTTTATGCATTGGGGGCAAGCCATGGATTGGCTCTTCGGGATCGATTGGGCAAAGACGTTTCGGCCGGAACTGCCGCTACTCGAGATCGTCCTGCGCGGCACCTGCATGTACCTCGGAATCTTCGTCATCATGCGGCTGCTGCTCCGCCGGGAAGCGGGCATGGTGGCGGTTCCCGACATCCTGTTGATCGTACTGCTCGCCGATGCGGCGCAGAACGGGCTCGCGAACGGTTACAGCTCCATCATCGACGGACTGTTGCTGGTCGGTGTGTTGATCTCGTGGAACCTGGTGCTCGACCGGCTCGCTTACTACATCCCGGCCGTCGAGCGCTTCGTGCATCCTCCGCCGCTGCCGCTCGTGCGCAACGGCCGCCTGCTGCGCGCCAACCTCAAGCGCGAGTACATTTCGCATGAAGAGCTCTGGACGCAACTGCGGGCGCAGGGGATCGAGAGCCTGGCGGAAGTGCGGTCGGCGCAGATCGAGGCGGACGGCACGGTGACCGTGATCCGGCGCGACCATGCGGACACTGCGCCGACGCGCCGGCGCATCCCGTGACCCGGCCGGCCCGGCGCGAACCGACGCCTGGGGAGGTCGACTCGCCCCGTGCAAGGGTAAAGGGTAGTAGTGCCGGTCCCCGGCGCTGCGCTACTCGAAACCAGGCGGCGCGGCCGGCATCGCTTCCTGCCCCGCGGGTCCCTGGTATACCTCGAGCGCGTTCACGACGTCGCACACGCCCTCGATGTACCAGACGTCGCGCTCGGCCATGCGTTTTTCTTCCCTGGTGGCAACCATCCCGCGCAGCGTCACGCGCCCGTCGCGCACCTGCGCGTCGATCTGACCCGAATGCACGATGGGATCCTTGTTCAGCACGAGCTCGACCGCATCGCGGATCTCGCCGTCGGTGTCGTGTTCGACCGGCCGGACCTGCAGCTCGTTGACAACGTTGCGGCAGCCGGGCGCCCGCCATGCGAGCACGGCGGCAAGGCGCTTGCGGGAACGGCTCCAGACTTCGCCCGAGAGCGTCACCACGCCGCCGGCGACCGCCACCTCGAGGCGCCCTTCGGGAGCGTCGGGCGCGCGTTCGACCGCGTCCGGGCTGCCGGCCACGCGACAGTGGATCACCATGCGCTGGAAAGATGGCTCCTCGAGAAGCTGCCGGCGGACGGCATCGCGTATCGTGCCATCGCCGAGGGCGGCCGTGGGGCGGACGCGCAGCCGATCGTCGACGCGCGCCACGCCCTCGACCTGCTTCGCGAGCTCGACGGCTGCGCGCTTCTCCTCGATGTCTTCGAGTTCACCGGCGAGCAGGGCGGCGCCAGCCTGCAGCTCGATGTCGATCGCAGAGCGCCGCGGATGAACGCGCGGATCGTGCTCCAGCGCCGCGCGCACGTCCTTCTCGATGTCGCTACCGGCACGCACGCGGTCTTCTCCGTGAACCGCGCCCACGAGCGCGAGCCAGAGTAACGGACAAAGCGCGCCGCCCGCCGTTCCTGTGCTCAGCGAAGTCGCCCGACGCACTGGTGTTTCCCGGAGCGGCCCTGACCGCCCGGGCTCGCGAGGCGGGGGTGCGGCGCCGACTGCGTGCGGCGGCATGGCCATCCGGACCTGCATGTCCCGCGCGACTTCGGGCGCGATGCCCGTCATCGGGGCGGTGACCGCTTGCGCGGCGGCCGAGCTGCACGGGAATCGTCGGCCGCCGGCGCCTTGGGCGCAGAGGCGGCTGCAGTGCTACGGTCGACGGGACGCCATGAGGCATCCTCATGCTTCCGACGAGGCGGGTAACGTTCGTGGTGCAGGCGGCGCGGCAGAGGAGCGAATATACCTGAGCGCGGTACAGGGAAAGTGCCAATTGTGCAACGGATGGAGCTATGTGAGGCTCGCGAGCAACAACGAGACCAAATCGACCGAACAGGCTTCCGCGGCGCCGCACGCGCCATGGGCAACTGCTTGTCGTCCGCTGGAAGGACGCTTTGGGAAGAACAAAGGAGAGCGCGATGAAATTTCCTCTGGTCGTAGCATTGGTAACCGCGTTGGCCGCTGGCCCGGTATGTGCACAAGGCGGCCGGCCGGCGAATCCGATCTACTTCGGCGTCAAGGGTGGACTGATCGACCATGACTTTTCGGGTTTCGACGAGGCGACGAACCTGGGGGTCTTCGTCGGCTACACGCTGTACGAAGACCCGAACGGCTCGTTCTTCGCGGAGGGCGAGTACACGCGGACGCTGAGCGACGGCGACTACCCCGGCGGCGAATGGGACCTCGAAACCCTCGCGGCGTACGGGGGCTATCGCACGGCCGGCACCTGGTTCGCGATGGCAAAGCTCGGGTTCGGCTGGTGGGACTTGAACGCGGACGGTGCGGCGACCCCGGCTGAGCGCGACGATACCGACTTCACGTTCGGCGCCGGTGGCGGCTACCGCGTCGACCGGGACACGGGGCTGCAGGTCGAATATACCCGCATAGAGAGCGACATCGACGCCCTCTGGTTCAGCTTCTTCACGCGCTTCTAAGCGCGCCACGTCGCTGTTTTTCCGTCGGATTCGTCCCCGGGGCCGCTCGCGGCCCCGGGCCCGGACAGTCGTTCTGTCTCGACGCGACCCGGATTCGCGCACGCCGGCCTGGGGTCGCCGTTCCGCCTTTCTGCCGGCCCCCTAGCGGACGCCCACCCGGGATTGGAGTACATTACCTCCGTCGACCGCGGGCGTACGGCGCGTTGCCTTCGTCCCGCCTTCATCGTCCCGCGACGCTCGATACCTACTCGACAAGGAGGAGCCACCGCGATGACTACCAGTGTTTCCCTGACCGTCAACGGTAAACCGGTGAGCGCTGAAATCGATCCGCGCATGCTGCTGGTGCAGTTCATTCGCGAGCATCTGGGGCTCACCGGCACTCATGTCGGCTGCGATACCGGGCAATGCGGTGCCTGCACCGTGTTCGTCGACGGCTACGCGATCAAGTCGTGCATGGTGCTCACCGCGCAGGTGCAGGGTGCAGAAGTGACCACGATCGAAGGTATCGGCGGCCCGAACGGGGAGATGCACCCGATGCAGGCCGCGTTCAAGGAATGCCACGGTCTGCAATGCGGTTTCTGCACGCCGGGAATGGTCATGAGCGCGATCGACCTCGTGAAGCGCAACGGCAAGGCGCTCACCGAAGAAACGATCCGGGCGGGGCTCGACGGCAATCTGTGCCGCTGCACCGGGTACCACAACATCGTGAAGGCGGTGCAGCTCGGCGCCGCGAAGATGCAGGGGGTGTGACATGAATGCACCGAACGACGTGAGCACGGGCTCGGTCATCGGGGCGGCGGTGCGGCGCAAGGAAGACGCGCGCTTCCTCACCGGCAGCGGCCGCTACACCGACGATATCAGCATGCCCGGGCAGACCTATGCCTATTTCGTCCGTTCGCCGCACGCGCATGCGCGCATCGTGAGGATCGACAAGAGTGCGGCGCTCAAGGCGCCCGGGGTCCTCGGCGTCTACACCGGCGAGGACCTCGCGGCCGACAAGGTGGGGAGCCTGCCGTGCGGCTGGCTCATCACCGATGTCCACGGGCAGCCGATGAAGGAACCGCCGCATCCGCCGCTCGCGCAGGGCAAGGTGCGCTACGTCGGCGATCACGTCGCGGTGGTGATCGCCGAGAGCTACTGGCAGGCCAAGGATGCAGCGGAACTGGTCGACGTCGAGTACGAGCCGCTGCCCGCGGTGGTCGATGCGGTCGAGGCGCTGCGGCCCGGCGCGCCCGCGGTGCACGAGCAGGCACCCGACAACCTCTGCTACCGCTGGTCGCTCGGGGACAAGGCGGCGACCGACGCGGCGTTCGCGCAGGCGCACCACGTCACGAAGCTCGATATCGTGAACAACCGGCTCATTCCCAACGCGATCGAGCCGCGCGCCGCGCTCGCGCACTACAGCCGCGGGGAAGACGCGTACACGCTCTACGTCGCCAATCAGAATCCGCACGTCGAGCGGCTGCTCATGACGGCGTTCGTGCTCGGCCTGCCCGAGCACAAGGTGCGCGTCGTCGCGCCCGACGTCGGCGGCGGCTTCGGCTCGAAGATCTTTCTCTACGCCGAGGAGACCGTCATCACCTGGGCGTCGAAGAAGATCAACCGCCCGATCAAGTGGACCGCCGAGCGCGCGGAAGCGTTCCTGAGCGACGCGCACGGGCGCGATCACCACACGCACGCCGAGCTGGCGCTCGACAAGAACGGCAAGTTCCTCGGCATGCGCGTGAAGACGGTCGCGAACCTGGGCGCGTATCTCTCGACCTTCGGCTCGTCGGTGCCGACGTACCTCTACGGCACGCTCCTCGCCGGGCAGTACACCACGCCCGCGATCTACGTCGAGGTCGATGCCGTCTTCACCAACACCGCGCCGGTCGACGCGTACCGTGGCGCCGGCCGGCCGGAGGCGACCTACGTGGTCGAGCGCCTCGTCTCAACCGCGGCGCGCGAGCTGGGGATCGACCAGGCCGAGATCCGGCGCCGCAACTTCATTACGCAGTTCCCGTACCAGACGCCGGTCGCGCTGACGTACGACACGGGCGACTACCACGCCTGTCTCGACGGGGCCATCAAGCTCGCCGACGTGGCCGGCTTTCCCAAGCGCCGTGCGGAGGCCGAGAAGCGCGGCAAGCTTCGCGGGCTCGGCTACTCCACTTATATCGAAGCGTGCGGGCTCGCGCCGTCGAACATCGCCGGTGCGCTCGGCGCCCGGGCGGGGCTGTTCGAGGTCGGCGAGATCCGCGTCAACCCGACAGGCACCGTGACCGTCTTCACCGGGTCGCACAGTCACGGCCAGGGGCACGAGACCACCTTCGCGCAGGTGGTCGCGGGCCGGCTCGGCATTCCGATCGAGAGCGTCGACGTGGTGCACGGCGATACCGGACGCATCCCTTTCGGGATGGGTACGTACGGCTCGCGCTCGATCGCGGTCGGCGGCACCGCGATCATGAAGGCGCTCGACAAGATCGAGGCGAAGGGCAAGAAGATCGCGGCGCACCTGCTCGAGGCGGCGGAGAGCGACATCGAGTTCAAGGACGGCGTGTTCCGCGTCGCCGGCACGGACAAGAGCATCCCGTTCGCACAGGTGGCGCTGGCCGCCTACGTGCCGCACAACTACCCGCTCGACAAGCTCGAGCCGGGACTGAACGAGACCGCATTCTACGATCCGGCCAACTTCACGTACCCCGCGGGCGCGCACATCTGCGAGGTCGAAGTGGATCCGGAAACGGGGGTGGTCGAGATCGTGAACTTCACGGCGGTCGACGACTTCGGCAACGTCATCAACCCGATGATCGTCGAGGGTCAGGTGCACGGCGGCATCGCGCAAGGCATCGGCCAGGCGCTGCTCGAGCAAGCGATCTACGACAAGCAGTCGGGGCAGCTCGTGACCGGCAGCTACATGGACTACGCGTTGCCGCGCGCGGACGACCTGCCGAGCTTCCGGGTCGACACCCGCGTGACGCCCTGTACCCACAATCCGCTCGGGGTGAAGGGCTGCGGCGAGGCCGGCGCCATCGGCTCGCCGCCCGCCGTGATCGAGGCCATCATCGACGCGCTCGCACCGCTCGGCGTGAAGGACATTCCGATGCCGGCCACACCGGAGGCGGTCTGGCGCGCGATTCAGCAGGCCCGGGGTCGGGCGGCGGCCTGAGCGGCCGTTCGAGGCGAACTGATCGGCGCTTCGCTCCGGAGGTGCGGCTGCGCAGCCGGGGCGGACACAGCGAGAGGAGAAGAACATGTACGCATTCGAGTTTCATCGTGCGAAGAGCGTGGAGGAGGCCGTGGCGCTGCTCGCGCAGACCCAGGGCAAGCTCATCGCCGGCGGGCAGAGCCTGCTCGGAGCCATGAAGCTGCGGTTGTCGTCGCCGCCGAGCGTGATCGATCTCGGGGGCATCGCGGAGCTGCGCGGCATACGCAAGGAGAAGGATGCGATCGTGATCGGGGCCACCACGCGTCACGCGGAAGTGGCGGCGTCGCCCGAGGTACGGCGCGCGATCCCCGCGCTCGCGGCGCTCGCCGAGGGCATCGGCGACCGCCAGGTGCGCAACCTGGGAACGCTCGGCGGCTCGCTCGCGAACAACGATCCGGCGGCCGACTACCCGGCCGGCGTGCTCGGGCTCGGCGCCACGGTGCGGACCAACAAGCGCGCGATCGCGGCGGACGACTTCTTCCGCGGCATGTACGAGACCGCGCTCGGCGACGACGAGATCATTACCGCCGTGAGCTTCCCGATCCCGCGGCGCGCGGCTTACGTCAAGTTTCCCAATCCCGCGTCGCGCTTCGCGCTGGTCGGCGTCTTCGTCGCCGATACGGCGGGGGGCATGCGCGTCGCCGTGACCGGGGCCGCGCCGAGCGTGTTCCGCGCGACGGAGATGGAGGCCGCGCTCACGAAGAACTTCGCCCCCGATGCGGTCAGGGGCGTGAGCATCGACCCCGGGAAGCTCAATAGCGACATTCACGCGAGCGCCGAGTACCGGGCGCACCTGATCGGCGTGCTCGCGGCGCGCGCGGTGGCGCAGGCGGCGAAGTAGGGCGCGCGTGCGCTCGCAGCGGCCGCGAACGCCGGACGCCGGCAGTAATTGCGCGGCGCGGCGTTCGCGGCGGCACTGCGCCCGCGAAGCGGCGCGCGCCAGGCGGTTCTTGCGTCGAGGTGCGCCTGATCCTCGTGCGCGGCACAGCGCCCCGTTTGGCCCGCGAATGGCGTAAGATTGTCCGGTATCCATCGCGTCCCGCGTCCGTCCGCAGCTCGATAGTTCTCATGGTCGAACTCAAGCCCGTTCCCGCCTCGGTTGACGAGGTGCTAGCGCTCCTGGCTTCACAGGATTACGTCGCCGAGCGGCGCCTCGCCACCACCGTTTTTCTCGCGCTGCGCATGGGCCGGCCGCTGTTCCTCGAGGGCGAAGCCGGGGTGGGGAAGACCGAGATCGCGAAAGTGCTCGCGCAGGGGCTCGGGCGGCGGCTCGTGCGGCTGCAATGCTACGAAGGACTCGACGTCGCAGCCGCGGTCTATGAGTGGAACTACCCGCGGCAGATGATCGAGATCCGGCTCGCCGAGGCGGCGGGCGAGGCGCGGCGGGAGCGGCTCGCCGCCGACATCTTCACGGAGCGCTTCCTCATCAAGCGCCCGCTGCTGCAGGCCTTGAGCGCCGACGGCGCCGCGCCGGTGCTGTTGATCGACGAGCTCGACCGGACCGACGAGCCGTTCGAAGCCTACCTGCTCGAGGTGTTGTCCGACTTCCAGGTGAGCATTCCCGAGCTCGGCACCATCAAGGCGGCCGAGCCGCCGATCGTCGTCATCACCTCGAACCGGACGCGCGAGATCCACGACGCCGTCAAGCGCCGCTGCCTCTACCACTGGGTCGACTATCCGGACAAGGAACGCGAGCTCGATATCGTGCAGCGCAAGGTGCCGGAGGCGGGGGCGCGGCTGAGCCGCGAGATCGTCGCGTTCGTCGCGCGGCTGCGCGCGCTGGATCTCTACAAGCTCCCGGGCGTCGCCGAGACCATCGACTGGACGCGCGCGCTCACGGCGCTCGACCGCACGAGCCTCGATCCCGACGCGGTCGCGGCGACGCTCGGCGTGCTGCTCAAGTACCAGGACGACATCGCGAAGCTCGACCCGGCCGCCGTCACGCGGCTCGTCGGCGAGGCGCGCGCCGAAGCGAGCTAGGACGAAGAAACGATGACTCCGACTTCGATTGCCGACGAAGCGAAGCGCGAGCATTGCATCACTCCGTTTCCCGCGTGCCGCCCGTTGTCTCCCCGGCGGGCGGCGCGGCGGCGGGAATAGCGGTATGTCGACCGGAGCGGGACAGCTCGCCGACAACATCGTGCACTTCGCGCGGGTGCTGCGCCGCGCCGGGCTCCCCATCGGACCGGCGAAAGTGATCGACGCCATCCACGCGGTACAGGCGGTCGGCATCGAACGGCGCGACGATTTTCGCCACGCGCTCGCCGCGGTCCTGGTCAACCGGCGCGAGCATGAGGAGTTGTTCGATCAGGCGTTCGAGATGTTCTGGCGCGATCCGTACCGCATCGAGCAGGCGCTGCAGGAGCTGCTGCGCCTGCTGGGCGGGCTGCGCCGCGTCGAGATGCCGCCGCCGAAGCTCGCCGAGCGCGTCGCGCGGGCGCTGCTGCCGGGCGGCCTGCGGGTTCCGCGCCCGGCCGAAGAACGGCCGCCCGAGCTCGAAGCGGACGCGCGTTTCACGGTGTCGGCGCGCGAAGTGCTGCAGCACAAGGACTTCGCCGCCATGACCCCCGAGGAGCTCGCGGAGGCGAAGGAGATGCTGCGCCAGCTGCGGCTGCCGCTGCCGCAGCTCGCGTCGCGGCGGCTGCGCCCGGATGCGCGCGGCGCGCGCGTCGACCTGCGCGCGACCATGCGTCAGATGGCGCGCCAGCCGGACGGCGTGATCGCGCTGCAGCACCGCTCGCCGCAGCGGCGCCATCCGACGCTGGTCGTGCTGTGCGACATTTCGGGCTCCATGGAGAGCTACACGCGCATGCTGCTGCACTTCGTGCATGCGATCACCAACGATCGCGACCGGGTGTACACGTTCCTGTTCGGCACGCGGCTCACCCACATCACGCGGCACCTGCGGCATCGCGACGTCGACGTCGCGCTCGCCGGCGTCACGGCCGCGGTCGCCGACTGGGCGGGCGGTACGCGCATCGGCGCGTGCCTCAAGGAGTTCAACCAGCGCTGGGCGCGGCGGCTGCTCGGACAGGGCGCCGTCGTGCTCCTCATCAGCGACGGCCTCGACAGCGACGCGGCGGAAGGGCTCGCGCCGGAAATGGAGCGGCTCGCCAGGTCGAGCCGGCAGTTGATCTGGCTCAATCCGCTGCTGCGCTACGCCGGGTTCGAGGCGAAACCCGCCGGCATACGCGCGATGCTGCCGCACGTGGATGCGTTCCTGCCGGTGCACAATCTCGTGAGCCTCGCGCGCCTTGGCGAAGCGTTGAGCGCGCTCGGCGGCACGCGCCGCGGCTATCCGCAGCGATCCGCGGCCTAGCGGCCGCAAAGGAAACGAGCATGGAGATGTCGAGCAGCCGGACGATTCCCGCCTCTCAGGAGCAGACCTGGCAGGCGCTCAACGACCCCGAGGTGCTCAAGGCCGCGATTCCGGGGTGCGAGAGCATCGAGAAGCTTTCCGAGACGGAGTACCAGATCGTCATGGCGGCGAAGGTCGGGCCGGTGAGCGCGCGCTTCCGGGGGCGTATGCTGTTGAGCGACATCGACGCGCCGAGCGCCTACACGCTTACCTTCGAAGGGCAGGGCGGCGCGGCGGGCTTCGCCAAGGGCGGCGCATCGGTACGGCTGGTGCCGGAGGACCACGGCACCACGCGGCTCGAATACACGGTCAACGCCCAGGTCGGCGGCAAGCTCGCGCAGATCGGCTCGCGGCTGATCGACGGCGCGGCGAAAAAGATGGCGGACGAGTTCTTCGCGGCGTTCGCCGCGCAGCTCGCCGGCGGGCCCGAGGGCTCGGCGGCCGGAACCGACGCGACGGTTCCGGGCGACGGCGCCGACGGCGGCGCGAAGAAGAGGGGGTGGTGGCGGCGCCGCCGCGAATAGGCGCGCCGCAATGTACAGTCTGGCGGAGGTGAGCCTATGGACAACGTCGATCTCGAAGTCTTGCGCAACTGCGTCAAGTGGCTGCAGGGCGGCCGCCGGGTGACGCTCGTTACCGTCACGCGCACGTGGGGATCGAGCCCGCGCCCCGCGGGCGCGATGCTGGCGCTGCGGGACGACGGCCTGGTCACCGGCTCGGTATCCGGCGGCTGCATCGAGGACGACCTGATCCATCGCGCACGCACGCATACGCTCACCGGCGACAAGCCGGAAGTCGTCACCTACGGCATCAGCGGGGACGAGGCGCGCAAGTTCGGGCTGCCTTGCGGCGGCACCATCCAGGTGGTGCTCGAACCGCTGCGCGCGGCGGCGCCCATGCAGGCGCTGCTCAAGCGCGTCGAGCGCCGCGAGCTCGTCGCACGCGAGCTCGATATCGCGACCGGCGCGAGCACGCTGCGCGCGGCGAGCGCCGACGAAGGCCTCACGTTCGACGGCAAGCGGCTCGTCAACGTCTTCGGCCCGCGCTACCGGCTGATCATCATCGGCGCCGGGCAGCTCTCGCGGTTCATCGCGCAGATCGCGCTCGGGCTCGACTATCAGGTCACGATCTGCGACCCGCGGAGCGAGTACATGGACCTCTGGGACGTGCCGGAGGTGGCGCTGGTGCGCGGCATGCCGGACGACGTCGTACGCGAGATGAGGCCGGATGCGCACACGGCGGTCATCGCGCTCACCCACGATCCGAAGCTCGACGATATGGCGCTCATGGAGGCGCTGAAGTCCCAGGCGTTCTACGTCGGCGCCATCGGCTCGCGCGCCAACAACGAGAAGCGCCGCGCGCGGCTGCGCGAGTTCGACGTGACCGAGGAGGAGCTCGCGAAGCTGCACGGTCCGATCGGCATCTATATCGGCTCGCGCACGCCGCCCGAGATCGCCATTTCCATTCTGGCCGAGATGACTGCCGTCAAGAACGGCGTCGTGCTGCCGCCCGAGGTGCGGGTCGACGTGGCCAAGGCGGCGCAGGCTTCGACCGCGGGCTGCGTGGTGGTGTAGGACGGTGATTGACGGACGCGGCGCCGGTCAGCCCAGCCGTCCGAGCGCCGGGAACGTCTCGAGCAGCCAGTAGGAGAGGGCGGTGAGCTGGCCGCTGATCATGAGCACGCCCATCAGGATCAGCACCGCTCCGCTCACGATGTAGAGCGGACGGCCGATGCGGCGCAGCGTCTTCGCGTGCTCGAGGAAGCGCTCGAGGAACAGCGCGCTCAGGAGAAACGGCAGTCCGAGGCCGAGCGAGTAGAACGAGAGCAGCACCACGCCGCTCGCGGTGCCCGCACTTGAGGCGCTCACCGTGAGGATGCTCCCGAGGATCGGCCCGATGCAGGGCGTCCAGCCGAACGCGAACGCGAGCCCGAGCAGGTAGGCGGCGGCCGGCCCGCCGCCGCCGTGCCGCAGGCGATGCACCCAGCGCAGGTCGAGGTTCAGCATGCGCAGGTTGAGCAGGCCGGTCATGAACAGACCGAACACGATGATGACCACTCCCCCGACGACGTTCGCCTCCTGCTTGTAGGCGAGGAGCCACTGGCCGATGGCCGTGGCGCTCGCGCCGAGGGCGACGAACACGGTGGAGAAACCGAGCACGAACGCGAGGCTCGCGCCGAGGACGGCCAGACGCTCGCGCCGGTGATTGGCCGCCTGCAGCTCGTCCAGGGAGCGCCCGGCGACGTAGGAGAGATAGCCGGGCACCAGCGGCAGCACGCACGGCGACAGGAACGACACCGCGCCGGCGAGCAGGGCGCTCGCGAGCCCGACGTTCGCGATCTCGAACACGGGCTAGCGTCCCCCGCGGTCGGCGTCGAGGCGTACGGTCTGCGGGCGCTCGCGCCCGATGATCTCGCGCAGGAACTGCACCATCTCCGGGCTGTCCCATTCGGCCGCGCCGAGCAGCCGGCCGAGCTCGCGGCCGTTGCGGTCGAGCAGCAGCGTGACGGGGAGGCCGAGCACGTTGAGGCTATCCAGCGTCTGCGGTGACGGGTCGATCCAGGCGCGCAGGTGCTTGACGCCGATGTCGCGGTAGAACTTCTGCACTACCTGCATGCCCTGGTGATCGACGGAGAGCGCGAGCACCTCGAAGTCGGGGCCGCCGAGCTCCGCCTGCAGGCGGTCGAGGGTCGGCATCTCCTCCCGGCAGGGCGCGCACCACGTCGCCCAGACGTTGAGCAGCACCACCTTGCCGCGATGCGCGCTCAGCTTCACGTTGCCGCCCTGTGCGTTCTGGAACACGAGATCTGGCACGGGGCGCGGCGAGGCGTGCATCGAGAACGAGCGCCGCGGCGCCGCCTGGGCGTCGCCCACGGCCTCGGGCGACGCCCCGTCGCAGGCGCTCAGAAGCAGCACGAGAGCGGCAAGAGCGTAGTGTGCGTATCGCATGATCAGCGCGTGTCGTAGAGCTGCATGGTCGCGCTGTCGTCCAGGTAGTAGACGTGCAGCGGCCCTTCGCGGCGGCCGCCCATGCCGGGCGACCCCGCCGGCATGCCGGGAACGGTAAGACCCCGGGCCGCCGGTTTTTCGCTCAGGAACCGCTTGATGCTCTCTGCCGGGACGTGCCCCTCGAAGGTGTAGCCGCCGATGCGCGTGCTGTGGCAGCCGGCGAGCCGAGCCGGAACGCCGTTAGCGCGCTGCAGTTCGGCCAGTCGCTCCGTGGCGACGACTTCGACGTCGAAGCCGTGCCCTCGAAGGTATTCGGCATACGCCTGGCAGCAGCCGCAGGTCGGGCTCTTGTACACGGTAGCCGCTATTCCGCCGCCGAGCACCGGCAGCGGGAGCGCGGGAACGAGGAGCAACAGCAAAGCGAGGAAATACTTCTTCACCAATAAGACTCCGGAGAACGCGGGATCCGAGCACTTCGTCCGCCGGCGACAATATTAGTTCCAGCCGGCGATCCCGGTCACGCGGGCCGAACGGCGGAGCCGGTCGGGCCGGCGCGGCCCTCGCGGGCGCTGGCTATAGCCTCGTTTCCGTCCATTCCATATATACGCTTTGCCGGGCGACGGGAAGCTTGACGCGGTGCGCGCGATGGTGCGGGGGAGGCTTAACAGTCCCGCACGGCCGCCGGGCGGCACCGAGCACCCTCAGTGGTGGGCGAGCAGGCGCGCTATCTCCGCGAGCAGGTACGAGATATCCCCCGGCTTCCGGATATAGGAATCGCCGCAGGCCCCGGCGAGCTCGGATGGCTCGAGCGAACTGAACAGCACGATCGGGATATGACGCGTCGCGGGATTGGCGCGCAGCCGCCGGCACATTTCCCGGCCGTTGAGTCGCGGCATGAGTATGTCCGAGATCACCAGGTCCGGCCGCCGATCCGCGATGCGTGCGAGCGCTTCGTGGCCGTTCGCGGCCTCGAGGACCTCGTAGCCTTCGAGCGCGAGGGCCGCGCAGAGGCACCAGCGGATGTCGTCCTCGTCGTCGACGACGAGGACGAGGCTCCTGCCGGACCGCCGGTTGTCCGTTACTTGCGCCATTCCGTTTCGACCGTCAGTTTGTCGCTTTCGCTCCGCGCCGTACCTTACGTAAACACCGGGGCGGCAGGTTCGTATGACAGGATCACTCCCTAAGGGAGTCGCACAGGTTCCAGGTCTCGGCCGGGGCCGGCGCGCCTCGACCGGCATTGCGAGCGGCGCTACGCTTGGTCGGTCGTGACGCGCACGAACACACGGATAAGCGCATGGCCAAGACCGCCTTCGTGACCGGCGGTACCGGGTTCATCGGCCTGAACCTCGTCGAGCAGCTGATCGCAGCCGGGTGGCAGGTGGTGGCGCTGCATCGCCGCGGGGCGATGCTGCGCTACCTCGAGCGCTTTCCTGTCACTCTCGTCGAGGGCGACATCCTCGATCCGGCCTCGCTCGCGCGCGGGATTCCGCCGGGAGTCGACGCAGTCTTCCACGTCGCCGGGGACACCAGCATGTGGTCACGGCGCAACGCAGCGCAGGATCGGGTCAATATCGACGGCACCCGCCACATGGTGCAGGCCGCGCTCGCGGCCGGTGCCGGCCGGTTCGTGTACACCTCGAGCATCTCGGCGTACGGCCTTCACCTCGGGCGCATCGACGAACGCGCGGAGCAGCGCGGGGCGAGCTCCTGGATCAACTACCAGCGGTCGAAGTACTACGGTGAAGTGGAGGTGCGGCGCGGGATCGAGCGCGGGCTCGATGCCGTCATCCTCAACCCGGCGAGCGTGTTCGGACCGTACGACACGGCGAGCTGGGCGCGCCTCATCCGTCTGGTCTGCACCGGAAGACTGCCCGGCGTTCCGCCGGGCAGATTGTCTTTCTGCCATTCGCGGGAGGTCGCGAAGGCGCATATCGCGGCCGCCGAACGCGGGCGCACGGGCGAGAACTACCTCCTCGGCGGCACCGATGCGACGCTGCTCGAGCTGGTGCAGACGATCGGTGCGGTCGCCGGGTGTCCGGTGCCGGTGCGCACGACGCCGCGGAGCGTGCTCATCGCCGCGAGTCGCATCGCCGAATGGATCTCCTGGATCACGCGCCGGCCGCCGAGCATCACGCCGGAAATGGTCGGGCAATCGACGCGCGAGATGACCTGCGACAGCACCAAAGCGCAACGCGAGCTCGGACTGCAGCCGGTCAGCCTGCGCCGGATGGTCGAGGACAGCGTCGAGTGGCTGCGGCGGGAGGGGTTCCTCGGCCGCTGGACAGCGGCGCAGGCGGCCTGAACGCACCCTGCGCGCTCACCCCGCATCGCGGCGGCGTGCCGCGAGCCAATCGAACACGAAGGCATAAACCGCGTCGCGTACGTCCCTGCGCGAGAGGACCACGTCGTGCAGGGCGCCCGGGAACTGGCGCCGGGTCACGTCCGCGCCGAGCGTGCGGCTCCAGCGCTCCATGTGCCGCCAGTCGAGCACGATGTCCGTATCGTCCGAATAGGTCGAGAGCACCGGGCAGCGGATGTCGAGTCCGCGGTGCACGCGGGTTTGCGCCTCCCGAATCGCGGCGAGCCAGCCGTAGTACGCCGGAAAGCCTTCGATCGGCTTGAGCTGCAGATCGAACTCCCATTCGCCCCGGTAATCCCTGTGCAGGCTCTTCGGGTACTCGGGAGAGACGGCCCGCGGGTCGCTGAGGAAGGGGAACAGGCGCCCGAGCCTCGCGCCGACCGCGAGCAGGGCCCGCCGCCACGGCGGCAGCTTGAAATCGAAGAACGGGCTGTTGAGCCAGAGCGCGGTGAGCTGCCCGCGCCGCTCGCCCGCATCGGCGTACAGGGCGCAGACGAGGCCGCCGGTCGAGTGTCCGATCAGCACCGCGGGCGCGCCGATGATGCGCAAAGCCTCCGTGAGATCCGCGTGGTACTCCTCGATCGACTTGCAGAAATTCGGGTGCTGGTGCGGTCGCAGCGAGCGCCCGTGCTTGCGCAGGTCGAGCGCGTAGAAGGCGTAGCCCGCCTGCGCGAACCGCTCGGCCATCTCTCGCTGGAAGAAGTAGTCGATGAAGCCGTGCACGTAGAGCACCGGACCGTTCGGCGCCGATGCCACGGGCCGCCGCACGAGGGTCGCGACGACCGGGCCGTCGTAGTCATCGGGAAACGCGAGCTCGAGCGCCTCGAAGCCCGGAAGCAGGCGGTCGGGTTGCCAAACACCGGCAGTCGCGGGAACGTGCGATGGCTGCTGCATCTGCGTGCAGTGAGACCGCTTCGTTGTTCGCACCGCGGTGCACGCTACCCGGCGCTGCCGCGGCGCGCAAGGGCGCGCGGCGTCGGGTCCGCGCGCCGGCCGCGTTGCGCTCAGGTTCGCTGCGTCTTGAGCAGGTCGCGGATCTCGGTGAGCAGTTGCTGCTCGGCGCTCGGCGGCGGCGGCGCGGCCGCCGGAGCGGTACGCCGGGCGCGCAGGACGAAGCCGAGGAACTTGACGATGAACACGAACAGCGCGAGGGCGACGATGAGAAAGTTGACGACCTCCCCGATGAACAGACCGTACGGCACTTCCGTGCCGCCGACGACCCATTTCCATTCGAGATAGCTCTGGTCGGTCGGCAGGATCAGCGAAACCAGCGGCATGATGATGTGCTTCACCAGCGAGTCGATGATCTTGGCGAACGCGGCGCCGATGACCACGGCCACGGCAAGGTCGACGACGTTTCCCTTGAGCGCGAAGTTCCGGAATTCCTCCAGCAGCGAACCGACGCGACGACGGCTTTCGGGGAGTGCACCTGCACGAGTGGATGCCATGGAGCCCTCCGAGCGGATTGGACGACACCGATCATACGCGAACGTCCGGAACGAAGATTCCGGAGGAATGCGATTCGAGCGCCGGCGGTGAGTATCCGGGCAGCGACCGGGGAAACCGCCGACGGCGGGAACCCCGCGGCAACCGCTTGTACCAACTTGTACCAATTGGCAAGCGGCCGCCGCAGGGGCGCCGCGCAGGGACGGATCAACAGGCACGGAGGATGAAGATGGCAGAGGAAAAGCAGGAAACACCGCGCCGCGGCGTGCGGCGCGGACCGGCAGAAGTCGTTCAGACGACGGTCGCCAGCGTCGCCGAAATCCCCGAGCGCGAGCGGCCGACGCGGGAAACGGCGGCACCCGAGCGCGCGCTGCGCACGGGCGGCGGCCCGCCGACCAATATCGGCACCACCGAGCGGACCCTTTCCATGGTCGGAGGCGGGCTGCTCGTGGTGCAAGGCTTGCGGCGGCGCTCGTGGCTCACGGCGCTTCCCTTGATAGGACTCGGGGGTGCGCTCGCCTGGCGCGGCGCGACCGGCCGTTCCAAGGTCTATCGCCGCATGGGCGTGCGCCGAGCGGAAGAACCGGTGACGCTTGCGCAGACAGTCACGGTCAATCGCCCGCCCGAGGACGTTTACCGCTTCTGGCGTCAGCTCGAGAACCTGCCGAAATTCATGCGCCATATCGCGCGGGCGGAGCAGCTGAGCGCGACGCGCTCACGCTGGAGCGTGCAGGCAGGGGTGCTCGGGCGGGCGGTCGAGTGGGAATCGGAGATCGTCGAGGACCGGCCGAACGAGCTCATCCGCTGGCGCACGCTCCCCGACGGTGCCGTGCAGCACAGCGGCGAAGTGCGCTTCGTGCCCGCGCCGGGCAATCGCGGGACGGAGGTGCACGTGCGCATCGAATACCGGCCGGCGTACGGCACGGCCATCGCGGCACTCACCTATCCGATGAACAAGCAGACGCTGCGCGAGGAGGTCCGGCGGCTGAAGCAGGTGCTCGAAGCCGGGGAGGTTCCGACGGTGAAAGGGCAGCCGTCCGGACGACGGGCGCGGCGCATGTGGCACGCGGCGCCGGGGGGTGCGCCATGAAGGCGGTGTGCTGGATGGCGCCGGGGCGCGTTTCGGTGGAGCAGGTGCCGGATCCGCGGATCCTCAATCGGCGCGACGCGATCGTGAAAGTGAGCGCGACGGCGATCTGCGGCTCGGACCTGCATCTCTACGACGGCTACATCCCGGGCATGAAGGCCGGCGATATTCTCGGACACGAGTTCATGGGCGAGGTGGTCGAGGTCGGGCCCGAGGTCACCAAGCTCAAGGTCGGCGATCGCGTCGTCGTGCCGTTCACGATCTCCTGCGGCCGCTGCCACTATTGCGAGCACGGAGAGGCGTCGCTGTGCGACAACTCCAACCCGAACGCCTGGATGGTCGAGAAGCTGTTCGGCTATTCGGGCGGCGGCTATTACGGCTACTCGCACCTGTTCGGCGGCTATGCGGGCGGGCAGGCCGAGTACGTGCGCGTTCCCTTCGCGGATTCGGGGCCGCTCAAGCTCCCGGAGGGGCTGCGCGACGAGCAGGCGCTGTTCCTCTCGGACGTCTTCCCGACCGGCTATCA
Source organism: Burkholderiales bacterium (assembly GCA_036381895.1). Lineage (GTDB taxonomy): Bacteria > Pseudomonadota > Gammaproteobacteria > Acidiferrobacterales > Sulfurifustaceae > JACQFZ01. The sequence continues at coordinate 32,998 of DASVBY010000045.1, forward strand.
GGCGGCGCAGAGCTGCGACATCGCGCCGGGCGACGTGGTCGCGGTGTGGGGCTGCGGACCGGTCGGGCAGTTCGCCGTGAAGAGCGCCCTCATGCTCGGCGCCGAGCGCGTCATCGCGATCGACCGGGTGCCGGAGCGGCTCGAGATGGTGAAGCGCCACGCCGACGGCCGCACGCACACGGTCGATTATGCGGATGAGAGCGTGTTCGAGGCCGTGCGCGAGCTGACCGGCGGGCGCGGCGCGGATGCGTGCATCGACGCGGTCGGCATGGAGGCGCACGGCTTCGGGCTCGCCGGCTGGTACGATCGCCTCAAGCAGGCCGTCAGGCTCGAGACCGACCGGCCGACCGCCCTGCGCGAGGCGATCATGAGCTGCGGCAAGGGCGGGACCGTTTCGGTGCCCGGCGTTTACGGCGGCGTTTTCGACAAGATGCCGTTCGGCGCCGCGTTCGGCAAAGCGCTCACCTTCAAGACCGGCCAGACGAACGTGCCGACGCTGACGCCGAAGCTCCTGGAGCGGGTGCAGCAGGGCGAGATCGATCCGTCGTTCGTGATCACGCACTGCATGCGGCTCGAGCAGACGCCCGAAGCCTACCGCCTGTTCCGCGACAAGCAGGACGGCTGCATCAAGGTGGTGCTGCATCCGGCGGGCGCCTGACGGCGTCGCCGTGGGGCGTGCGCACGGGCGGGTCTAGGCGACGAGCAGGCTGCCGAGGTCGCAGGCGGCGGCGCGCAGGTGCGGCAGGATGCGGGTTTCCATCTCGCGTACGCTCACGCGCGCCGCCTGCGCACCGACATTCATCGCCGATACCACGTTGCCGTGCACGTCCTTGACCGGCACCGCGATCGAGCGCAGGCCGAGCTCGAGCTCCTGGTCTACGATCGAGTAGCCGTTGACGCGCACGTCGTCGAGGATCTGCGCGAGCTTCTCGCGGGAAGTCACCGTGCGCTCGGTGTACGGGCGGAGCTTGACGCGCGCGAGGTACGCCTCGAGCTCGGTTGGCGCGAGATGCGCGAGCAGCACGCGGCCCATGGAGCTGCAATACGCCGGGAGGCGGCTCCCGATGCGCAAGTCCACCGACATGATGCGCGTCGTCTTCTTCGAGCGCGCGACGTAGAGAATGTCCTCGTCGTCGAGGATCGCCATGGAGCACGATTCGTGCACCAGTTCGTTGACCTGATCGAGAAACGGCTGGGCCGAGAGCACGAGCGGCGTCGAGGACAGATAGGCGTGCCCGAGCGTCAGGACCTTCGGCTGCAGGGCGAAGTGGCGATCGTTCGCCGTCACGTAACCGAGCTTCGCGAGCGTGTACAGGCAGCGGCGCACGGCGGCGCGCGGGATCCCGGTCTTGTGGCTCAGCTGCGCGATCGTCTGGCTCTGCGGGCTCTGCGAGAACGCGCGGATCACGGCGAGTCCGCGCGCGAGCGAGGCCATGAAGTTCGGATCGCCCGGATAGGCCGGCGCGGCGCTCGCCGGCGGCTCCGTGGGCGCCGATCGAGGCTTCGTCTCGCCGCGACTCCCATTCTTGCGCCTGCCGCGCGCGACGACCGTTGCCATTCGCTTCTCCCGCGTAGTCTTTACTGCAGACGAGCGATAACCGCACGAACCGCGGATAATCGCCCTTGTAAGGCGCACGTTTATACCAAATAATTCGAGCGTCCGTGCAGGGCGTGGCGCGCAAGGCGCTGCGCGCCGCCGGGCGGCGCCGTAACGGCGCACACGGCAACAGACCGCAGGCCGCGCGCGGTGCCGCGCCCGCGGCGGCGCATCCCACCGGAGAAGCGTGTAAATGGCGGAGCTTACGTCGTTGCGCGACGCGATCGCCTCGCTCATCCACGACGGCGATACCGTCGCGATGGAAGGTTTCACCCACCTGATTCCGTTCGCCGCGGGCTACGAGGTCATAAGACAGCAGCGCAGGAACCTCACGCTCGTGCGCATGACGCCGGACCTCATCTACGACCAGCTGATCGGCGCGGGCTGCGCGCGCAAGCTTGTGTTCTCGTGGGGCGGCAATCCGGGCGTCGGCTCGCTGCACCGGCTGCGCGACGCGGTCGAGAAGGGCTGGCCGCACCCGCTCGAGATCGAGGAGCACAGCCACGCGGCGCTCGCGAACGCCTACGTCGCGGGCGCGTCCAATCTTCCCTTCGCGGTCTTCCGGGGCTACACCGGCTCCGATCTGCCCAAGTACAACGACCGCATCCGCTTCATCCGCTGCCCGTTCACCGGGGAGGAACTTGCGGCCGTTCCTTCGGTGCGGCCGGACGTGGCCGTGATTCACGCGCAGAAGGCCGACCGCAAGGGCAACGTGCTGCTCTGGGGGATCCTCGGAGTGCAGAAGGAAGCCGTGCTCGCGGCGAAGCGGGCGATCGTGACGGTCGAGGAGATCGTCGACGATCTCGGCGCCGCGCCGAACGCGTGCATCCTGCCGTCGTGGGTCGTGACCGCGGTGTGCCACGTGCCCGGCGGCGCGCAGCCGTCGTATGCGATGGGCTACTACGAACGCGACAACCGCTTCTACCAGGAGTGGGACGGGATCGCGCGTACGCGCGAGAGCTTCCAGGCGTGGATCAAGCGCCACGTGCTCGATACCGAGGATTTCGAAGCGTTCAAGCGCGTGCTCCGCGAGTCGGCGCGCCGGGAGGTGGCCTGATGAACGCTCCTGCCTTCACGACCGAAGAGGTCATGACGGTCGCGGCCGCGCGCATGCTGAAGAACGGCGCGGTGTGCTTCGTCGGCATCGGCCTGCCGTCGACCGCCGCGAATCTCGCGCGCCTGACGCACGCGCCCGATCTCGTGCTCATCTACGAGTCCGGGCCGATCGGTGCGAAGCCGCACGTGCTGCCGCTGTCGATCGGCGACGGCAACCTGGCCGAGACCGCCGACACGGTGGTGTCCACGCCCGAGATCTTCCAGTACTGGCTCCAGGGCGGGCGCATCGGGATCGGATTCCTCGGCGCAGCGCAGATCGACCGCTACGCCAACATCAACACGACGGTGATCGGCGACTATCGCAAGCCGAAGACGCGGCTGCCGGGTGCCGGCGGAGCGCCCGAGATCGCCGCCTGTGCGGGCGAGATCTTCATCATCCTGCGGCAGTCGAAGCGCGCCTTCGTCGAGAAGCTCGACTTCATCACCTCGGTCGGACACCTCGACGGGGGCGATGCGCGCCGCCGGCTGGGCCTGCCCGGCAAAGGACCGGCGGCGGTGATCACGGATCTCTGCATACTCGAGCCCGACGCCGAGACCAGGGAGCTCGTCGTGACGCACCTGCATCCGGGCATCACGCGCGAGCAGGTGCAGGAGGCGACCGGCTGGCCGGTTCGCTTCGCGGCCGAGGTGCGCGAGACCGGCGCACCGACCGCGACCGAGCTCGAAGCGCTGCGCGACGTGCAGCGCCGCACGGCCGAAGCGCACGGCCGTGCCTGAGCCGGCGATCCGGGCCCAGTCGGTGCCCGGCTCCGGTCGCGGAGCCGGGCCGGCGCCCGGAGCGCCGATCGAGATTTTCCAAACGGACGCGCATGGCAGGTACGCGCCGACGGACGTTCGGCTGAGGACTGCCAGGCGCCCGCGGGCGGGAAGTGCGTCGGGCGGGATGTTATCCTCCAAGGCGGGTACGAAACGCCGTTCCTCGACCATCGACGCGCACGCCCCGAGCCCGCCGACCCGATCGCGGCGCGCGGCATTGCCGGCGCCAGGGTGTTTGCTATGAGCGAACCGTCATCGCGCTCGCGGCGGCTGCTCGATCCGCTCCTCACGACCAAAGCCATGCGCGCCGTGTTCAGCGACCACGGCCGCCTTCAGGCCATGCTCGACTTCGAGGCCGCGCTCGCGCGCGCGGAAGCGGCGGTGGGCGTCGTTCCGGAGACCGCGGCGGCTGCGATCGCCGCGCAGTGCGGCGCCGAACTCTACGACATCGACGCGCTCGCCGCCCGCGCGGCAGCCGCCGGCAATCTCGCGATTCCTCTGGTGCAGGAGCTCACTGCGCGCGTGGCGCAGCGCGACGCACAGGCGGCCGGCTTCGTCCACTGGGGCGCGACGAGTCAGGACGTGATCGATACGGGCCTGGTGCTGCAGCTGCGGGCGGCGTGCGATCTGATCGAAGCCGACGTCGAAGCGCTCGCCGCCGCGCTCGCGCGCCTCGCCGCCGCGCACGCGCGTACGCCGCTCGCCGCGCGTACGCTGCTGCAGCACGCGCTGCCGACGACGTTCGGTCTCAAGCTCGCCGGGTGGCTCGATGCGCTCGAGCGCGACCGCGCGCGCCTGCGCGCGGCGCGCGGGCGGATGCTGGTGCTGCAGTTCGGCGGCGCTGCGGGCACGCTGGCCGCGCTCGGCGAGCACGGGCCCGCGGTGGCGGCGGCGCTCGCGCGCGAGCTCGGGCTCGCCTGTCCGGCGCTGCCGTGGCACACGCACCGCGACCGCCTGGCGGAGGCGGCCACGACGCTGGGGCTGCTCGCCGGCACCCTCGGCAAGATCGGCCGCGACGTCACGCTGCTCATGCAGACCGAAGTGGCCGAGGCGCTCGAACCGTCGGCGCCGGGGCGCGGCGGCTCTTCGACGCTTCCGCACAAGCGCAATCCCGTCGGCAGCCTGGTCGCGGCGGCGGCGGCGCTGCGCGTGCCGCACCTCGTAGCCACGATGCTCGCCGCCATGGTGCAGGAGCACGAGCGCGCCGCAGGGGCATGGCACGCCGAATGGGAAGTGCTGCCGGAGATCTGCGCGCTCACGGCCGGCGCGGCGGCGCAGCTGCGCCAGGTGATCGAGGGGCTCGAAATCGATCCCGCGCGCATGCGCGCGAATCTCGAGCAGACGCGCGGACTGATCATGGCCGAAGCGGTCACCATGGCGCTCGCGCGCACGCTCGGCCGCGACGCCGCGCACCGGCTCGTGGAGGCGGCGAGCCGCCGCGCGGCGGCCGAAGGCCGGCACCTGCGCGACGTGCTCGCGGCCGACGCCGAGGCGGCGCGCCATCTCGCCGCGGCCGATCTCGATCGACTGTTCGATCCGTCGAGCTATATCGGATCCGCGGAGCAGATGGTCGAGCGCGTGCTCGGCGAGTGGTCGGACGCGGGCGGCCGGAAGTAAAGCACATCGACGGCGCGACTCGGGCGCTGCCGACGGTTCGTTTGTCATCGTTCTCGGGAGGGTGGCATGGCTTTCGTTGATCTAGGGGGCGAGCGCTTCCGCTACGAGCTCGACGGCCCGCGCGATGCGCCGGCGCTCGTGCTCTCCAATTCGCTCGGCACGGACTTGTCCATGTGGGAGCCGCAGCTCGCGGCGTTCACGCCGCGGCTGCGCGTGCTCCGCTACGACCAGCGCGGGCACGGCGAGTCCGCGGCCACGCCGGGCCCGTACCGCATGGAGCAGCTCGGGCGCGACGTGCTGCGGCTGCTCGATGCGCTCGGGATCGAGCGCGCGAGCTTCTGCGGCATCTCCATGGGCGGCGCCACCGGCATGTGGCTCGGCGTACACGCGCCCGAGCGCTTCGACAAGCTGGTGTTGTGCAATACCGGCGCGCACATCGGGACGGCCGAGCTCTGGAACGCGCGCATCGCGGCGCTGCGCCAGGGCGGCACCGCCGGCATCGCGCACGGGCTGATGGAGCGCTGGTTCACGCCGGCGTTCCGGGCGCGCGAGCCGCAGACGGTGGAGCGCATGCGGCGCATCGTCGAGCGCACGTCGACCGAAGGGTACATCGCCTGCTGCGAGGCGATCCGCGATCACGACGAGCGCGAGACCGTGAGCCGCATACGCATGCCGACGCTCGTCATCGCCGGCACCCGGGACGTGGCGACGCCGCCCGCCGACGGGCGGTTCCTGGCCGAGCGCATCCCCGGGGCGCGCTACCTCGAGCTCGACGTCGCGCACCTCTCGAACATCGAGATGCCGCGCGAATTCAACGACGCGGTGCTGCGGTTCCTGACGGCGGAGGGCTGACATGGACGACCGCGAACGCCACGAACAGGGCATGAAGGTGCGCCGCGCGGTGCTCGGCGATGCGCACGTCGACCGTACGCTCGAGCGGCGCAGCGCGTTCAACGAGGAGTTTCAGGACCTCATCACGCGCTACGCCTGGGGAGAAATCTGGACGCGCCCGGGACTGCCGCGCAAGACGCGCAGCCTGCTCACGCTGGTGATGCTGGTGGCGCTGAATCGCGGGGAGGAGCTGCGCCTGCACACGCGCGGCGCGCTCAATAACGGCGTTACCCGCGAGGAGATCAAGGAGGCGCTGCTGCAGGCGGCGATCTACTGCGGGGTGCCCGCGGCCAATTCGGCCTTCCACATCGTCGAGCAGGCACTCGCGGAGATCGACGCGGCCGGGAAAGCGCCGTAAGCGGCCGGCCCAGGCAAACGGCCCTCGGGCGCGCGGTGCAGCGCTGCCGCCCGCCCGGCATAATGGTCGGCCCGCTCCCGAGCGCCGGCGCGCCGTGGGTGCCTGCCGTCGGCGTCGACCCGGCGGAAACCGCGGGCGCGGGTCAAGGACAAGGACGCATGGAATCGCGCCTGCCGCCCGACCGCTCGCAGGACCGGGTACTCACGCATCGCTCGCTCCTCATGACCGGCGTGTTCGCGTCGGTCGTCATCCTGCTCGTTCTCGTCTGGTACCTGATCGACGTGCTGGTGCTCGCATTCGCCGCGGCGCTGCTGGCGCTCGTGGTGCGCACCCCGGCCGACTGGCTGAGCAGCCGGACCGGACTGCCGGTCGGCTGGTCGCTCGCCGTCGTCTTGGTGGCCTTCGCGGCGCTGTTCGTCGCCGGCGGCATCGCGTTCGGCACCACGATGGCGGCGCAGATGACGCAGTTGACGCAGAAGCTGCCGGAGATCATCCGCTCGCTCACCCGGCAGTTCGAAGGGTACGCGTGGGTCTTCAGCGAGATCGATCTGCGCCAGCTCCTCACCGGCGGCGCCGATTTCCTCGGGCGCGGCTTCCGGCTGCTCTCGAGCACGTTCGGCGCCGTCGCCGCGTTCGGCATCGTCGTGCTGATGGGGATCTTCTTCGCGATCCAGCCGAAGCTCTACATCGACGGGCTGGTGCAGCTGTTCGCGGTGCACAAGCGCAATCGCATCCGCGAGGTGCTTCAGGCGATCGGGCGGATCCTGCGCTGGTGGCTGCTCGGACAGCTCACGCTCATGCTCGCGGTGGGCGTCATGAGCGGAGTGGGGCTGTGGCTCATCGGCGTACCGTTCGCGCTCGTGCTCGGCGTGCTGTCCGGGCTGCTCAACTTCGTGCCGTACCTCGGACCGATCTTCGCCACCATTCCGGCGGTGCTGGTCGCGCTCTCGGAGAGTCCGACGCTCGCGGCGTACACGCTGCTGCTCTACGTCTTCGTCCAGGTGATCGAAGGCAACCTGCTCGAGCCGATCGTGCAGCAGCGCGCGGTTTACCTCGCGCCGGCGCTGGTGCTGTTGGCGCAGATCGTCCTCGGCATCCTCATCGGCCTTCCCGGCGTGATGCTCGCGACCCCGCTCGCCGCTGCCGGCATGGTGGCGGTGAAGATGCTCTACATCGAGGACGTGCTCGGCGCCAAGGCGCGGCTGCCGCAGCACGCCGACTAAGGCAGCGGCGCCAGCCCGCCGAAGCGTTCGAAGAACGCGGGGCTCGCCGGCGGCAGCGGTCCGTGCGGACCTTCCAGGCGCTCCATCAGGTAGCGCTCGGTCTCCCCGTAGGTAAGCCGATAGAGGTCGCGGCACAGGTCGTAGGCGACGCGGCCGGGCCAGTCGCGCGGGAGCAGTTCGGCCGGAAACTGCGGGTCGTGCAGGATCACGCGCCGGAACGCGTGGATCAGGAGCGTGCGCACGATGAAGGCCTGTTCGGGGCTCGGCGCCGGGCGCTCCTTGAAGTAGGCGCGGACGGGCTCGAAGCGCTTGATGAAGCGGCGGTAGTCGCTCGCGAGCTGTCCGAGGTTCCAGCACTGTTCCACCAAGCCCCGCAGCGGCCGCGCCTGCAGCGCGTCGTGCTCGCGCGCCGCCATCACGAATACTTTGTGCTCGAGACCGAGGCCGCGCAGGATCTCGCTCAGCGTGGCCGGATCGGCGGCCGGGCGTGCGAACAGGCCCGGGGCGATCATGCCGAAGCCTTCCCATTCGAGATCCTTGCGGAGCTCGGCGCGCAGCGCCGCGCCATTCCACGTGCGCGGCAGCGCCACCAGGGTCCAGGCGCCGTCCCAGTGCTGCGCCGGCAGCGTGTACACGCGCCGGTACGCGTGCTCGAAACGGCGGCGGCCCGAGGCGGTGAGGGCGTAGAGGCTGCGGCGGCCTTCGCGGCGCGACTCGAGCCAGCCTTCGCGCGTCAGCCGAAAGACGCTCGTGCGGGTCAGGCGATGATCGACGCCGAAGGGGGCGAGCAGATCGATCAGGCCCGAGAGCCAGATCTCGCCGCCGTGGGGAACGATGGCGTCTCCGAGGATGGTAACGACGAGCGACTTGGCGCGCGGGGGCTGCTGCGCCATGAAGCGTTCCAGCCAGCGATCGACGTACGCGTTTCCGGGAGGAGAGGCGGGCGCATTCTTGCGCGGCGAAGGCGCGGATCGGCTGGCCATGCGATTTCTACTTGCGGACGGTGGGGATTGTAGCGTCCCCCGGCGAGCGGGCAACGGCGCCCGCGCAGCGAATTTTATGTGTGACAAATTTTTTGTTGACGTATCACGAACTGTATCACATAATCGTTGGCATCCAGACACCAGGGGCAAAGGCCTGTGTACTCCCCACCGGAACAAAGCCAGGCATCACCCGGGCGCGGCAACGAGCCGATGAGCCCCGAGGAGCGCGCCTTCCAGGCGCGCATCGACGCGGGCATCAAGATCGAGCCGAAGGACTGGATGCCCGAGGGTTACCGCAAGACCCTGATCCGTCAGATCTCGCAGCACGCGCATTCGGAGTGGGTCGGACAACTGCCCGAGGGCAACTGGATCACCCGCGCGCCGACCCTGCGCCGCAAGGCGATCCTGCTCGCCAAGGTGCAGGACGAAGGCGGACACGCGCTCTACCTCTACAGCGCCGCCGAGACGCTCGGCGTCTCGCGCGAGCAGATGGTCGCCGATCTGCACGCCGGCAAGGCCAAGTACTCGAGCATCTTCAACTACCCGACGCTCAACTGGGCCGACGTCGGCGCCATCGGCTGGCTGGTCGACGCCGCCGCGATCATCAACCAGATTCCGCTGTGCCGCTGCTCCTACGGTCCGTATGCGCGCGCGATGGTGCGCATCTGCAAGGAGGAGAGCTTTCACGTGCGTCAGGGCTTCGACATCATGCTGGCGCTCTGCCGCGGCACGCCGGAGCAGAAGGCCATGGCTCAGGACGCGCTCAACCGCTGGTGGTGGCCGGCGCTGATGATGCACGGCCCGCGCGATGCCGAATCGGTGCACACCGAGCAGTCGGCGCGCTGGAAGATCAAGCTGTACTCGAACGACGAGCTGCGCCAGCGCTGGGTCGATCAGACGGTGCCGCAAGCGGAGTTCCTCGGGCTCACCATTCCCGACCCCAAGCTCAAGTGGAACCCCGAACGCGGGCACTACGACTACGGCGAACCCGACTGGGACGAGTTCTGGAACGTGCTGAAGGGCAACGGACCGTGCAATCGCGAACGGCTGCAGGCGCGTAGAAAGGCTTGGGAAGAGGGCGCCTGGGTGCGCGAAGCGGCGCTCGCGTACGCAGCGAAGCGTGCGCAGCGCGAACGCAAGCGCGCCTGAGGCGCGGTCAATATCGCCGGAGCATCGCAATGAACGACTGGCCGCTTTGGGAAATCTTCATCCGCAGTCAGCACGGGCTGTCGCACAAGCACGTCGGCAGTCTGCACGCCGCCGACGGCGAGATGGCGATCAAGCACGCGCGCGACGTGTACACGCGCCGCAACGAAGGCGTGAGCATCTGGGCGGTGAAGGCGGCCGACATCGTCGCGAGCAGCCCGGGCGACAAGGAGGCGCTGTTCGAGTCCGCGAACAACAAGGTCTACCGCCATCCGACCTTCTACGAGGTTCCGGAAGGCGTGAAGAACCTGTGAGCGCCGCGATGGCCGCGACCGATCCGCGTTTCGAATACCTGCTGCACCTCGGCGACAACTGCCTCGTTCTCGGGCAGCGGCTCGCGGCGCTTTGCGGGCACGGGCCGGCGCTCGAGGAGAACATCGCGATCACCAACGTTGCGCTCGACCTGATCGGTCAGGCGCGGCTGTGGCTCACGTATGCCGGCGAAGTGGAGGGCCGCGGCCGCGACGAGGACAAGCTCGCGTTCCTGCGCGACGGCCACGAGTTCCGCAACTGCCTGCTGGTCGAGCAGCCGAACGGGAACTACGCCGAGACCATCGCGCGCCAGTTCTACTTCGACACCTGGCACTATTTCGCCCTGAACGCCCTTTCGCGTTCGACCGATGCGCGTATCGCGGACATCGCCGCGAAGTCGCTCAAGGAGGTCCGCTACCACCTCGAGCGCAGCAGCGACTGGGTCGTGCGCCTCGGCGACGGCACCGAGGAGAGCCACCGCAAGATGCAGGCGGCGCTCGACTGGCTCTGGAGCTACACCGGGGAGCTGTTCGAGGCGTCCGCGGTGGACGCCGCGCTGGTCGCCGAAGGCGTCGCGTTCGCTCCCGCGTCCATACGCGGCGACTGGCTCGCGCACGTAGAGGAAATCCTCGAGGAAGCGACGCTCGCGCTGCCGACCGGCACCTGGATGCAGTGCGGCGGCCGCGAGGGACGCCACTCGGAACATCTCGGCTACCTGCTGGCGGAGATGCAGTTCCTGCAGCGCGCTTATCCAGGTGCCCAATGGTGAAGCCCGCCGCCCGCGAGCCGAACGTTGCGCCGGCCACCGAGGAGATCTGGGGCTGGCTCCACGAAGTACCGGACCCCGAGATCCCGGTGGTCTCGGTGGTCGACCTCGGCATCGTGCGCGACGTGCGCTGGGCGGACGGGACGCTGGTCGTGACCATCACGCCGACCTATTCCGGCTGCCCCGCGACGCAGGCGATCGAGGCGGCGATCCGTGCCGCGCTCGAGGCGCACGGGATCGAGAGCCTGCGGCTCGAGACGCGGCTCGCTCCCCCGTGGACCACCGACTGGCTGAGCGAGCGCGGGCGCGAGGCGCTGCGCGCCTACGGCATCGCCCCGCCCGCCTGCCGGGCGATCGATGTGAGCCGCATCAGCCGGCGCGTGCGCGAACCGGCGGTGAGCTGTCCGCGCTGCGGCTCGGCGCGCACGGTGCGGGTCAGCCAGTTCGGCTCGACGCCCTGCAAGGCGCATTACCGATGCGAGGCCTGCCTTGAACCGTTCGACTATTTCAAACCCCACTGACCGGCGCTGCGAGCCATGAGCGCGTTCCATCCGCTTCAGGTAGCCTCCGTGGACCGGCTCACGCGCGAGTCGATCGCGGTCACGTTCGCATTGCCCGAAGCGCTCGCGGACACCTTCCGCTACGTGGAGGGACAGCATCTCACGCTGCGCACGCGGATCGACGGCACGGAGGTGCGCCGTTCGTACTCGATCTGTGCGGGCCGCGACGAGCGGATGCTGCGCATCGCGATCAAGCGCATTCCCGGAGGCGTGTTCTCGAACTGGGCGAACGATGCGCTCCGCCCCGGGCAGACGCTCGACGTGCTGCCGCCGACGGGCAGCTTTCACGTGCCCCTCGCTCCGGAGCAGCGCAGGCACTACGTCGCCTTCGCGGCCGGCAGCGGCATCACGCCGATCCTGTCGATCCTCAAAACGGTGCTCACGGTCGAGCCGCACAGCCGCTTCACGCTGGTCTACGGCAATCGCGCCTCCTCGAGCGTCATGTTTCGCGAGGAGCTGAGCGATCTCAAGGACCAGCACCTGGAGCGTCTCAATCTCGTGTTCGTGATGAGCCGCGAGCACCAGGATATCGAGCTCCTGAACGGGCGCATCGACCGCACCAGGGTCGAGGGGCTGCTGCGCCACTGGATCGATCCACGCGGCATCGACGTCGCGTTCATCTGCGGACCCTACGATATGATGTCGGCCGTCGCCGCGGTCCTGCAGGAACACGGCGTCGACAAGGCGCGCATCAGGACCGAGCTTTTCAGCACCGAAGGCGCCCCCGTCGCGCGTGCGGCGCGTCCGGCGCGCGCGACCGGCGAGGGCCTGTGCGAGGTCACGGTGGTGCAGGACGGGCGCAAGCGGGTGTACACGCTCCAGAAGAACGGGCAGACGCTGCTCGACGGCGCCTTGAGCCAGGGCGTGGAGCTGCCGTATTCCTGCAAGAGCGGCGTGTGCGCGACCTGCCGCTGCAAGCTGACGAGCGGCGAAGTCGACATGAACGCCGAGTTCGCGCTCGAGGATTACGAGATCGCGCGCGGCTTCATCCTGGCCTGTCAAAGCTATCCGCTTACCGATAAGATCACGATCGACTACGACCAGGACGCCTAGGCTGAGCGGCGCGTCGACGAACAGAACAACCGTGGGGTCGGCACTGCATGGGTAAGTACTACGCCATCGACGGTATCGTGCCGGTGGTGCATCCCACCGCCTACGTGCACCCGACCGCCGTGCTCATCGGCGATGTCATCGTGGGACCGCGCTGCTATATCGGGCCGAATGCGTCGCTGCGCGGCGACTTCGGCCGGCTGATCCTCGAGGAAGGGAGCAACCTGCAGGATACGTGCGTGATGCACGGCTTCCCGGGATCGGACACCGTCGTCGGTATCGACGGCCACATCGGCCACGGTGCGGTGCTGCATGGCTGCCGCATCGAGCGCAACGCCATGGTCGGCATGAATGCGGTGGTGATGGACAATGCCGTAGTCGGCGAATCGAGCATCGTCGCCGCGCTCGCGTTCGTGAAGGCGGGTGCGGTGATCCCGCCGCGCAGCCTGGTGGTCGGCATTCCCGGCAAAGTGGTGCGCGAGCTGAGCGAGGAGGAGATCGCGTGGAAGCGCGAGGGCACGGCCAGCTACCAGGCGCTCGCGCGGCGCAGCGCCGAGACGCTGACGCCGGTCGAGCCGCTGCGCGAAGTCGAACCGGACCGGCGCCGCATCGAGGGCCGGCTCGCACCGCTCGTCGACGCCAAGCAGGGCTTCGCGCGCAAGAGCGACTGAGGACGGACGCATGCGACTGAAGAGCTACGCGCAGGACCGATGGGTCGCCGGCGGCGGAGCCGGCGTGGTGCTGCGGCACGCCGTGACGGGCGAACCGGTGGCGGAGGTGAGCAGCGAGGGTCTCGACGTCGGCGCCATGCTCGAGCATGCGCGCCGCCGCGGCGGTCCGGCGCTGCGCCGCCTGACCTTCCACGAACGCGCCGCCCGGCTCAAGGCGCTCGCCCAGTACCTGCTGGAGCGCAAGGAGGAGTTCTACGCGCTCTCGGCCGCGACCGGCGCGACGCGCACCGACTCCTGGATCGACATCGAGGGCGGCATCGGTACGCTGTTCTCCTACGCGAGCCTCGGCCGCCGCGCGCTTCCGAACGACACGTATTGTCTCGACGGCGATCCGGAGATTCTCTCGAAGGGCGGCAACTTCGTCGGCCAGCACGTGTGCGTTCCGCTCGAGGGCGTGGCCGTGCACATCAACGCCTTCAACTTCCCGTGCTGGGGCATGCTCGAGAAGCTCGCACCGACGCTCCTCGCCGGCATGCCGGCGATCGTGAAGCCGGCGACGCAGACCGCGTACCTGACCGAGCTCGTGTTCCGCCGCATGATCGAGTCCGGAGTCTTTCCGGAAGGCTCGCTGCAGCTCATCTGCGGCAGCGTCGGCGACCTCTTCGAGCATCTGACGGCGCAGGACGTCGTGACCTTCACCGGGTCGGCGGCGACCGGCCGGCGGCTGCGCCAGCATCCGAAGGTCGTGGAGCACGCCGTGCGCTTCAACATGGAGGCCGACTCGCTCAACTTCTCGCTGCTCGGGCCGGACGCGCAGCCGGGAAGCCCCGAGTTCGAGCTGTTCGTGAAGGAAGTGGTGCGCGAGATGACGATCAAGGCCGGCCAGCGCTGCACCGCCATACGGCGGGCGCTGGTGCCGGAAGGCGCCGCCGCCGCCGCGGTGGAGGCGCTGCAAGAGCGCCTCGCCAAGGTCGTGGTGGGCGATCCGGCGCGCGAGGGCGTGACCATGGGCGCGCTCGCGAGTCTCGCGCAGCGCGACGAGGTGCGCGCGCGGGTGGGCGAGCTCGCGCGTGCCGCGCAGATCGTTCACGGGCGCCTCGACGATACCGAGTTCGTGGGCGCCGACGCGGCGCAGGGCGCGTTCCTCAAGCCGATCCTGCTCTATTGCGCCGAGCCGCTGCGCAGCCCCGCCGTGCACGACATCGAGGCGTTCGGGCCGGTCAGCACCGTCATGCCGTACCGCACGGTCGAGGAGGCGATCGAGCTCGCGAAGCGCGGCGGCGGCAGCCTCGCCGGGTCCATCTTCACCTACGACGACGACTTCGCGCGCACCGTGGCGCTCGGCGTCGCCTCGCATCACGGGCGGCTGCTCATCGGCAACCGCGACTGCGGCAAGGAATCGACCGGCCACGGCTCGCCGCTGCCGACGCTCGTGCACGGCGGCCCCGGGCGCGCGGGCGGCGGCGAAGAGCTCGGCGGGGTGCGCTCGGTGCTGCATTACATGCAGCGCACGGCGCTGCAGAGCTCGCCGAGCGCGATCGCGCGCATCACCGGACGCTGGGTCCCGGGCGCGGCGCGCCGCGAGGACGCCGTGCACCCGTTCCGCAAGCACTTCGAGGAGCTCGAAATCGGCGATACCGTCGCGACGGGCAGCCGTACGGTCACGCTCGAGGACGTCGAGCACTTTGCGCACTTCACCGGGGACACGTTCTACGCGCACATGGACGAGGCGGCGGCGAAGGCGAACCCGTTCTTCGACGGACGGGTCGCGCACGGCTACTTCATTGTCTCGCTCGCCGCGGGTCTGTTCGTCGAGCCGAATCCCGGTCCGGTGCTCGCGAACTTCGGAGTCGACAACCTGCGCTTCCTGACGCCGGTCTACGCCGGCGACACGCTGCGTGTGCTGCTCACGTGCAAGCAGAAGACGTCGCGCGACGACAAGCACGGCGAGGTGCGCTGGGACACCACCGTGCTCAATCAGGACGGCAAAGTGGTCGCGCACTACGATGTGCTGACGCTGGTCGCTAAGCGCGGCTATGCCGTCTCGGCGCCGGCATGACGGGTGACGCCATGGCCTATCAAAACATACTGTTCGATCTTCGCGACGGCATCGCGCGCCTCACGCTCAACCGCCCGGAGAAGCTGAACAGCTTCACCGAGGCGATGCACGCCGAGATCCGCGACGCGCTCGGGCGGGTGCAGGCGGATTCGGGTGCGCGCGTGCTGCTCCTGACCGGGGCCGGGCGCGGCTTCTGCGCCGGCCAGGATCTGAGCGACCGGCAGGTGGCGCCGGGGCAGAAGCCGGTCGATCTCGGCGACTCGATCGAGCGCAACTACGCGCCGCTGGTGCGCACGCTGCGCGCGCTGCCGCTGCCGGTCGTCTGCGCGGTCAACGGCGTGGCGGCCGGGGCGGGCGCGAACGTCGCGTTCGCCTGCGATATCGTGGTCGCCAGGCGCTCGGCGAGCTTCGTCGAGCCGTTTTGCCGCCTCGGGCTCGTTCCGGATACCGGGGGGACGTATTTCCTCCCGCGGCTCGTCGGCACCGCACGCGCGATGGGGCTCTCGATGCTCGGCGAGAAGCTCTCGGCGGAGCAGGCGGCCGCCTGGGGTCTCATCTGGAAGTGCATCGACGACGACAAGTTCGAGACCGAGGTCGAGGCGCTGGTGCAAGGGCTCGCGCAGGCGCCGACGCGCGGGCTTGCGCGCACCAAGCAGGCGATCTACGCGAGCGCAGCGAACGACTTCGAGACGCAGCTCATGCTCGAGCGCGACTTCATGCGCGAGCTCGGCAACAGCGACGATTATCGCGAGGGAACGCGCGCCTTCCTCGAGAAGCGCCCGCCGAAATTCACCGGCCGCTAAGACCGCCGCCTGATGAGCCGCGTGGAGATTCCAAGCGACCCGCAGCAGTTGGCCGAGGCGACGGTGCGGTCGATGTACCCGCGCGACCATGCCTCGCAGTCGCTCGGCATCGAGGTGCTCGAGGTCGCGCCGGGGTACGCGCGCCTCGCGATGACCGTGCGCCGCGACATGCTGAACGGGCACGCCTACTGCCACGGCGGCTTCATCTTCACGCTCGCCGACAGCGCCTTCGCCTACGCCTGCAACAGCTACAACCACAACACCGTGGCCGCCGGCTGCAGCATCGAATACCTCGCCCCCGGGCGCGAGGGCGACCGGCTCACGGCGGAGGCGGTCGAGCAGACGCGCGTCGGCCGTTCGGGCGTGTACGACGTCAAGGTGACCAATCAGCAGAATCAGGTAGTCGCGTTGTTCCGCGGCAAGTCCATGCGGATCAAGGGTGAAGTCATCGCTGGGGATACCTGAACCAGATGCCATCGAACGGGGGTGACCCATGTCCCGACGCGCCAGTGCACCAACCGACCTCGAGCCGATAGAGCGCGCGAGCCGCGACGAGCTGCAGGCGCTGCAGCTCTCCCGCCTCAAATGGACGCTGCGCCACGCCTACGAGAACGTGCCGCACTACCGCGCCGCATTCGACGCACGCGGCGTGCACCCGGACGATCTCAAGGAGCTGTCGGACCTCGCCAAGTTTCCGTTCACCACCAAGGAGGATCTACGCAAGAACTACCCCTTCGGCATGTTCGCCGTGCGGCGCGATCAGCTGGTGCGCGTGCACGCCTCGAGCGGCACGACCGGCAAGCCGACGGTGGTCGGCTACACGCGCAACGACATCGACACCTGGGCGAACGTCATGGCGCGCTCGATCCGCGCCGCGGGCGGCCGGGCCGGCGACATCGTGCACGTCGCCTACGGCTACGGGCTGTTCACCGGCGGTCTGGGCGCGCACTACGGCGCGGAGCGGCTCGGCTGCACGGTGGTGCCGATGTCGGGCGGACAGACCGAGAAGCAGGTACAGCTCATCCTCGACTTCAAACCGCACATCATCATGGTGACGCCCTCGTACATGCTCACGCTCATCGAGGCGTTCACGCGCGCGGGCGTCGATCCGAAGACGCTGTCGCTCGAGGTCGGCATCTTCGGCGCTGAGCCCTGGACCGAATCGATGCGCGCCGAGATCGAGGCGCGCACCGGCATGCACGCGGTGGACATCTACGGACTCTCGGAGGTGATCGGGCCGGGCGTCGCCAACGAGTGCATCGAGACCAAGGACGGGCTCACCGTGTGGGAGGATCACTTCTATCCGGAGATCATCGACCCGATCACGGGTGAGGTTCTGCCGGACGGCGAGGAGGGCGAGCTCGTGTTCACTTCGCTCACCAAGGAGGCGATGCCGATCGTGCGCTATCGCACGCGCGACCTGACGAAGCTGCTGCCGCCGACGGCGCGCTCGATGCGGCGGATGCAGCGCGTCACGGGGCGCTCGGACGACATGCTCATCATCCGCGGGGTCAACGTCTTCCCGAGCCAGATCGAGGAGGTGGCGCTGAAACTCCCGCAGCTCTCGCCGCACTATCAGCTGGTCGTGACGCGCGAGGGGCACCTCGACCACCTCGAGGTCCGGGTCGAGGTGCGCGCGGATGCGGCGAGCCAAATGGACGAGGAAGGAAGGCAGGCGCTCGGCAGGGAGCTGCAGCACCTGATCAAGAGCTACATCGGGGTGACGACCGAAGTCCGCGTGCTGCCGCCGGACAGCATCGAGCGGACCGTGATCGGGAAGGCGCGGCGCGTCGTCGACAAGCGGCAGCTCCGCTGATCGATCCGGCTCAAGCACGAAACATCTCTCACAGGAGGC
Organism: Burkholderiales bacterium; assembly: GCA_036381895.1. Classification (GTDB taxonomy): domain Bacteria; phylum Pseudomonadota; class Gammaproteobacteria; order Acidiferrobacterales; family Sulfurifustaceae; genus JACQFZ01. The sequence continues at coordinate 50,761 of DASVBY010000045.1, forward strand.
AGCTATGCGAAGCAAGGCTCTCGGGCGCCTGATCGGCGCATCCCTCATCGGTTTCGCAACCGCCCTCACGGCCCTCACGGCGTGGGCCGCCGAGCCGATCCGCATCGGCTCGGTGCTCTCGGTCACCGGTCCGGCAGCGTTCCTCGGCGAGCCGGAGCTCAAGACGCTGCAGCTCTACATCGAGCGCATCAACGCGCAGGGCGGCGTCATCGGGCGCAAGCTCGAGCTCGTGCACTACGACGACGGTTCGGTCGCCGGCAAGGCGAACGCCTTCACCAAGCGACTGATCGAGTCGGACAAGGTGGATCTTATCGTCGGCGGCACCACCACCGGCTCGACCATGGCGATGGTGCCGCTGGTGGAGGCGGCGCGGATTCCGTTCATCTCGCTCGCGGGCGCCGTGGTGGTGGTGGAGCCCGTGAAGAAGTGGGTGTTCAAGACCCCGCACACCGACCGCATGGCCGCGGAGAAGGTGTTCGAGGACATGAAGAAGCGCGGCATCACGAAGGTGGCGCTCCTCTCCGAGACCAGCGGCTTCGGCCAGTCGGGCCGCAAGGAAACGCTCGCGAGCGCGCCGAAGTACGGCATCGAGATCGTCGCCGACGAGACCTACGGGCCGAAGGACACCGACGTCACCGCGCAGCTGACGAACATCCGCAACACGCCCGGCGTGCAGGCCCTGTTCGTGTTCGGCTTCGGCCAGGGCCCTGCCATCGTCACCAAGAACTACGGGCAGCTCGGCATGAAGCTGCCGATGTACCAGTCGCACGGCGTCGCGTCCGAGGAGTACATCAAGCTCTCCGGGCCGGCCGCCAACGGCGTACGGCTCCCGGCCGCGGCCGTCGTGGTGGCGGACAAGCTGCCCCAGGAGGATCCGCAGCGCGAAGTGGTGGTCGCGTACAAGAAGGCATACGAGGAGCGCTACAAGGAGCCGATCTCGACGTTCGGCGGCCACGCCTATGACGGCCTCATGATCGCCGTCGACGCGATCAAGCGCGCCGGTTCGACCGACAAGGAGAAGGTTCGTGCGGCGATCGAGAGCACGCGCAACTACATGGGCACCGGCGGACTGGTCAACATGTCGCCGAAGGACCACATGGGCCTCGATCTCACGGCGTTCCGCATGCTCGAGATCCGCAACGGCGACTGGGTCCTGGTCGACTAGGCGCGGTACGGCGGGCGCGGCGAGCGTACGGTCATGCTGGCGGAATTCATCCAGTTTCTGTTCTCCGGCATCACTATCGGGTCGATCTACGCGCTCGCCGCGCTCGGGTTCGGCATCATCTACAACGCGAGCGGCGTGATCAATTTCGCCCAGGGCGAGTTCATCATGCTCGGCGGCATGTCGGCCGTGGTGCTCACGGCGGCCGGCCTGCCGCTGCCGCTCGCGATACTGGTCGCGGTTGCGGTCGTCGCCGTCGTGGGGCTGCTGCTCGAGAAGCTCGCGATCGAGCCGGCCAGGAACGCGGACATCGTCGCACTCATCATCATCACGATCGGCGTGTCGCTGGTGCTGCGCGGCCTCGTGCAGGTGCTCTTCGGCAAGAACACGCGTGCGCTCCCCGCGTTCAGCGGCGAGCAGGCGCTGCACCTGCTCGGCGCCACCATCCTGCCGCAGAGCCTGTGGGTCCTCGGCACGACGGTCGTCATCGTCGCGGCGCTCGCCTGGTTCTTCGGCCGCACGCGCTTCGGCAAGGGCATGCTCGCGACGTCGTACAACCGGCTGGCGGCGCAGCTCGTCGGCATCAACACGCGCCGCATCCTGCTCGCGGCGTTCGGACTGTCCGCGGTGCTCGGCGCCGTCGGCGGCATCCTCATCACGCCCATCACCTATACCTCCTACGATGCCGGCATCATGCTCGGGCTGAAGGGCTTCGTCGCGGCGACCGTGGGCGGGCTCGGGAGCGGCGTCGGGGCGATCGTCGGCGGACTATTGCTCGGGATCACCGAGGCGATGACCGCCGGCTACGTTTCCTCCGCCTATAAGGATGCGGTCGCCTTCGTGCTGATCCTGCTCGTGCTGTTCTTCATGCCGCGCGGCCTGTTCGGCGCCAAAGTATCCGAGCGCGTATGAGCGGAGCGGAACGCTACTACGGCCTCGCCGTCCTCGTGCTCGTGCTCGCGGCGCTGCCGCTCGCGTTACCGAACGCCTACTACTACGACATCGCCATCCGCGTGCTCATCAACGCCGTCGTCGCGATCGGGCTCAATCTGCTCATCGGCTACGCCGGCCAGATCAGCCTGGGGCATGCGGGCTTCTTCGGCATCGGCGCCTACAGCTCCGCGATCCTGACCTCGCATTTCGGCTGGCGCCCGGGGCTCGCGCTGGTTGCGGGTGCGGCGGCCACCGCGCTCATCGCATTCGCCGTGGCGCGGCCGATCCTGCGGCTGCGCGGCCATTACCTCGCGATGGCGACGCTCGGGCTCGGCATCATCATTTCCATCGTGATCCTGAACGAGGCGCGCTACACCGGCGGGCCCGACGGCATGGCGGTGCCGCCGTTCGCGCTGCTCGGCTGGCAGCTCGTCGGCGAACGCCTGTGGTACTGGACGATGGCGCCGCTCCTGGTGCTGGTCACCTGGGGTGCGCTCAACCTGATCGACGCCCCGGCCGGCCGTGCGCTGCAGGCGATCCACGGGTCGGAGATCGCGGCGCGGGTGGCCGGCGTGCACACGTCGCGCCTGAAGACGCGCATCTTCGTGCTGTCGGCGGCGATCACAAGCATGATGGGCAGCCTCATGGCGCACTATCTCGGCTTCATCACGCCGGACGTCGCGGGCTTCTTCCATTCGATCGAGCTGGTGACCATGGTGGTCCTCGGCGGCATGGCGTCGGTGTTCGGATCGATCGTCGGCGCCGCTATCCTGACGCTCCTGCCGCAGCTGCTGGCGACGTTCGAGGGCTGGGAGACGGTCGCGTTCGGCCTGATCCTGGTGCTCACCATGATCTTCATGCCGCGCGGGCTGGTGCCGTCGCTGCGGCTCTGGCTGCTGCGCACATGAGCTCGCTCACTGTTCGCCGCCTCCGCAAGCGCTTCGGAGGCGTCAACGCCATCGAGGACGTGTCGTTCGCGGTGGACGCGGCCACGATCTACGCCGTCATCGGGCCTAACGGCGCCGGCAAGACGACGCTGTTCAACGTGATCACGGGCATCTACGCGGCGGACGGCGGCGAGATTTGCGTCGGCGACGCCGACGTCACCGGCTGCACGCCCGAGGAGCTGGCGCGCCGGGGCGTGAGCCGCACGTTCCAGAACCTGCAGATGTGCATGAACATGACGGCGATCGAGAACGTGATGCTCGGCGCGCATCTGCACCTGAATCAGGGCCTGCTCGCGGCGACGCTGCGTCTCGCGGGCCTGCGCAAGCGCGACCGCGCGTGCCGCGAAGAGGCGGCGGCGCTCATGGAATTCGCCGGCGTCGGCCGCTATGTGAAGAGCCACGCGAGCGAGCTGCCGTACGGGGCGCTCAAGCGCCTCGAGATCGCGCGCGCGCTCGCCGCCAAGCCGCGGCTGCTGCTGCTGGACGAACCGGCGGCCGGATTGACCGGCCGCGAGACCGCCGAAATCGACGAGCTGATCCAGAAGGTGGCGGCGACGGGCGTCACCGTGCTGCTGGTCGAACACAACATGAAGCTCGTGATGAACATCGCGCGGCGCATTCTGGTGCTGAACCACGGCCGGGCCCTGGCCGAAGGCGCTGCCAGCGAGATCCGCGCCCATCCGGACGTCGTGGCCGCATATCTCGGGGCGCGCGGCTCCGGGCGCTGGGTCGTCAACGCGTAGCTCCTCGCCGATGCTCGAGATCGCCGGACTGACCAGCCGCTACGGCCGCATCGAGGTGCTGCACGGCATCGATCTCGCCGTCGAAACCGGCGAGCTCGTGGCGCTGGTCGGCGCCAACGGCGCGGGCAAGACCACGCTGCTGCGCGCAATTTCGGGCGTGCAGCCGGTGAGCGGCGGCCGCATCCGCTTCTGCGGCGTCGATATCACGCACGCGGGTCCCGACCGCCGCGTGCGCGCCGGCATCGCCCAGGTGCCCGAGGGCCGGCAGATGTTCGGCCCGCTGTCAGTCGCCGACAATCTGCTCCTCGGCGGGTACACGCGCCCGGAGCACGAGGTCGAGCAGGATCGGGAGCGGATGTACGACCTCTTCCCGGTGCTGCGGCAGAAGCGCGACGAACCGGCGGGGACGCTCTCCGGCGGCCAGCAGCAGATGCTCGCGATTGCGCGCGCCCTGATGGCGCGACCGAAGCTGCTGCTGCTCGACGAGCCGAGCATGGGGCTCGCGCCGCTGATCGTCGAGGAAGTGTTCCGGGTCGTGCGCAGTCTGAAAGAGCAGGGGATCACGATACTGCTGGTCGAGCAGAACGCCTACGCGGCGCTCGCGATCGCCGACCGCGGCTATGTCCTCGAGCTCGGCAAAGCCCTGCCGATCCCCGGCCGCGGTCCGGCCATGCTCGACGACGAGCGGCTCAAGCAGGCGTATTTCGGAATGTAGCCGCGCGGACCGCGGCGGCAGGCCGCGGCCGCCGGCCCGTCAGGGCGCGATGCGCGCGACGAAGCGCGCGACGGCATCGATGACCGCCTGCGGCTGATCCCGGTGCGGCGAGTGGCGGCAGTCGGCGAGCTTCAGCAGCTCGACGTCCGGCGCCGCCCGGCAGAGGCGCTCGAGCTGCTCCATGGTGCCGTACTCGTCGTCCTCGCCCTGGATCGCCAGCACCGGACAGCGGATACGGGGCAGATACTCCTCGATGTTCCACTCCCTGAACGCCGGATCGAGCCAGATATCGTTCCACCCCCGAAAGGCCGAATCGACGTCGGCGTGGTAGCGCGCGAGCTTTTCCCGCAGGTCCGTGGTCGCATAGGCTTCGCGCGCCGCCTCGATGCTGCGGATGGTGATGTCCTCGACCATCACGTGCGGCGCCATGACGACGACTCCAGCGACGGGGCGCTGCGCTCCGCCCGCATGAATGAGCGCGATCGAGGCGCCGTCGCTGTGCCCGAAGAGGATGGGGCGCTCGATGCCGAGCTTGTCGAGCAGCTCCGGAAGCGCCTGCAGCGCCTCTTCGTGCATGAAATCGACGCGCCGCGGCGCCGCGAGCGGATCCGACCAGCCGTAGCCGTAGCGTGAATAGACGAGTGCGGGATACCCGGTCGCCTCCACGACCTTCTGCGGGAAATCGCGCCAGAGCGCGACCGAACCGAGCCCTTCGTGCAGGAACACGATGACGGGGGCGGTGCGGTTTGGGGCGGGGATGCGGCGGTACTCGATGCGGCGATTCTGAACGGTGACGAATTCCAACCTTACACTCCGAGATGCTTGTGCAGCACGTCCGGGCGGGCGCGCAGCTCCGCGCTCGTGCCCTCGAACACGATGCTGCCCTTGACGAGGATTACGTTGCGGTCGGCGATCGCGGTCACGGCGGCGTGGTTCTTGTCGACGATGACCGTGGCGATACCGCTCGCGCGGATCTCGCGCACGATGCGCCAGATCTCCACGGCGATGAGCGGCGCAAGCCCTTCCGTCGCTTCGTCGAGGATCAGCAGATCGGGATTGGTCATGAGGGCGCGCCCGATCGTGAGCATCTGCTGCTCGCCGCCGGAGAGCTGCGCGCCGCCGTGGCGCAGGCGCTCGGCGAGACGCGGGAAGGTCGCGAGCACGCGTTCGAGCGTCCAGTCGCGCCGGCCGTGCACGCCCGGACGGCTCGCCATCACCAGGTTCTCGCGCACCGTGAGGTTGGGAAAGATGCCGCGGCCCTCGGGTACGTAGGCGATGCCCTGGCGCGCGATCGCGTGCGGCGGCATGTCGCCCGCCGGGCGGCCGCGCACGCGCAGCTCGCCGTGGCGCGGCGGCGTCAGGCGCATGAGGCTGCGGATGAGCGTCGTCTTGCCCATGCCGTTGCGTCCCATGAGGCCGATGGTCTCGCCCGCCCGCACGGTGAAGTCGACGCCGCGCAGTACGTGGCTGGCGCCGTAATAAGTGTGCACGTTGCGTGCTTCGAGCAATATCTCAGACATGGCAGCCGATGAACGCTATGGGGCTCAGGCGGCGCCGCTCTCGCCGAGGTACACCTGGCGCACGGCCGCGCTCGCGCGGATCTGCTCCGGCAGACCGTGCTCGAGCACCTGTCCGTTCGCCATTACGGTAATGACGTCTGCGACCGCGAACACCGCGTCCATGTCGTGCTCGACCAGCATCACCGCGTGATCGGCTGCCAGGCGGCGCAGCAGCTCGACCATGCGCGCCGATTCCTCCGCCCCCATGCCCGCGAGCGGCTCGTCGAGGAGCAGCACCTGCGGCTCGGTTGCGAGCACCATGGCGATCTCCAGCTGGCGCTGCTCGCCGTGGCTGAGCGCGGCGGCAACGACGCCGGCACGCGCCGCGAGTCCGGCGAGATCGAGCGCGCGCTCCGCGCGCGCCCGCACGCTCGCATAGCTCTCCGCCCGCGAGAAGATCCGTAGCGCCCGCGGTTCGCGCGATTGCGCCGCGAGCCGGCAGTTCTCGTACGCGGTGAAGCCCGGAAAGATGTTCGTCTTCTGGTAGCTGCGGCCGATGCCGAGACGGGCGCGGCGGTCCATCGAAACGTCGGAGACGTCGGTGCCACGGTACACGATGCGTCCGGAGGAGAGCGGGAGGTCCCCCGAGAGCAGATTGATCAGCGTGGACTTGCCGGCGCCGTTCGGCCCGAGTACGGCGTGCAGCTCCCCCCGACGCAGCTCGAGCGAAACCCGGTCGACGGCGGCGAGCCCGCCGAAGTGGCGCGTCGCATCGATGGCGGCGAGAAGCGCTTCAGCCACGGCCGGCCTCATCGACTGCGCGCTCGGGAGCGCCGACGGCAGGCGCCGGCGCCGGCGCCGGGCGGCGCAGCGCCCGCAAGCGCTCGCCGAGGCTCGCGAGCCCGCCCGGGAAGAACAGCACCAGCAGCACGATGACGCCGCCCATGAGCAGCTGCCAGTGCTTGGTGAAGCCGGCGAAGAGCTCCTGCAGCAGCACGAAGGCGAACGCGCCCGCGATCGGCCCGTAGAGCGTTCCCATGCCGCCGAGGATCACCATCAACAGCACGTTGCCCGACTGATGCCAGCTCAGGATCTCCGGATTGACGAAGCCGAACTGCACCGCCGACAGGTACCCGGCGAGGCCGCCGAGGGCACCGGCGATCGTGAAGCTCGCGAGCTTGTAGCGGAACACCGGGAAACCGAGCGACAGCATGCGGTGCTCGTTCGCCTTGATGCCCATCAGCGCGCGCCCGAGCGGCGAACCCAGCAGCCGGCGCAGGAACAGATAAACGAGCACGAGCAGCACCAGCACGAAGTAGTAGAACTGCAAGCCGCTCTCGAGATCGAACAGGACGAGTTCGCCGAGCTTCGCCTCCGGCTTGAAGCTGAGGTAAACCCCGTCGGAGCCGCCGCCGACCTCGGTGTCGTGGAACACGAAATAGACCATCTGCGCGAACGCGAGCGTCACCATGATGAAGTAGATGCCCCTGGTGCGCAGCACGAAAAAGCCGATCACGAACGCACTCGCGGCGGCGATGAACACGGACGCGGGCAGCGTCAGCCACAGGCTCGCCGCCTCGTATTCCGGCGCGAGCAGCACCACCGCGTACGCGGCGATGCCGAAGTAGGCCGCGTGTCCGAAGCTCACCAGGCCGGTGTAACCGACCAGCAGGTCGAGGCTCATGGCGAAGATCGCGAGAATCATGATCTTCGCCACCAGCTCGACGTAGAACGGCGGGCCGAACAGCGGAAACAGCGCCAGCGCCGCGAGCGCGGCGAGCAGGATCCACGGGAGCAGTCGCGACGTGCGCAGCATGTCAGGCGCGCTTGAACAGGCCCTCCGGCCGCCACAGCAGGATCGCCGCCATCAGAAGATACACGGCGATGCCGGCGAGCCCGGGGAACAGCACCTTGCCGAAGGTGTCGGCGAAGCCGATCAAGAGCGCCGCCACGAGCGCACCCCAGACGGAGCCGATGCCGCCGATCACCACCACCACGAACGAGATGATGAGCACCTGATTTCCCATGCCCGGAAAGACCGAGGATACCGGCGCGGCGAGCATCCCGGCGAAGGCGGCGAGCGCCACGCCGAGCGCGAACACCAGGCGGTAGATGAGGTCGATATTGATCCCGAGCACCTGGGCCATTTCGCGGTTGGTATTTCCGGCGCGGATCATCATGCCGACGCGCGTGCGCCGGATCAGTACGTACATGCTGGCGGCGAGCAGCAGGCACACGCCCGACATGAACAGCCGGTAGACCGGATAGCTCAACGTCTCGGTGAGCGGGATGGAGAAGTTCAGCAGCGCGGGCACCGGCACGCCGTGGACGTCGTCGCCCACGATGATGCTCCGTATCTCCTCGAAGATCAGGATCAGGCCGTAGGTGAGCAGTACCTGTTCCAGATGGTCACGCCGGTACAGGCGGCTGAACAGCAGCCACTCCAGCACGATCCCGAGCACCACGCTCAGCACGATGCCGATCGCGAGCGCCAGGAACAGGTTGCCGGTGAGACTGGAGAGCGTGAACGCCATGTAGGCGCCGATCATGTAGAAGCTGCCATGGGCGAGGTTGATGATGCCCATGATGCCGAAGATCAGCGTGAGGCCGCTCGCCACCAGGAACAGCAGCAGGCCGTACTGCACACTGTTCAGTACCTGGATGAGGAGCGAACCGAGATCCATGATCGTTCTCTAAAAACATCCCCTGCGCGCCCTTCGCGCGTGAAGAGCGAGCAGGGGACTGCGGATGCTGCTGGTGCCGCCGACGCTGCGAACGACGGCGCTGAACCTTACCGCCGTTGCCGGCCGCGGTCTACAGCTTGCAGCCGCGCGCCGGATCCTCGAGCGCCTTGACGGCGATGCCGACGACCTTGTTGTCGCCGTTCTCGACGACGCGGGCGTACATGTCCTGGATCGGATTGTGCGCCTTCGACATCCGCCACTGGCCGCGCGGGCTGTCGATGACGGCGCCTTTCATCGCCTCGATCATCCCCTTGGTGTTGCGTACGTCGCCGTTGACCGCCTCGAGGCCGATGCGCAGGAGCTGCGCCGCGTCGTAGCCCTGTACCGCGTAGACGTCGGCCACGGCCCCGTACTTCTTCTGGTAGGCCGCCTGGAATTTCCTGTTGCGCGGCGTGTCGAGGCTCTCCGCATAGTGCAGCGCGGTGCGCACGCCCTCGGCGGCGGCGCCCTGCGCCTCGAGCGTGCCGTCGGTGAGGAAGCCGGTACCGTAGAGCGGGATCTTGTCCTTGAGGCCCGCTGCGGCGTAATCCTTGACGAACTTGACCGCACCGCCCCCGGCGAAGAACACGAACACCGCGTCCGGCTTGAGCGCTGCGATCTCCGTCAGGTACGGCTGGAATTCGACGTTCGGGAACGGCAGCGTCATCTCCTTCAGGATCTTGCCGCCGGCTTCGGTGAATGCCTCCTTGAAGCCGTCCGCCATCTGCTGGCCGGCGGCGTACCTCCAGGTGAGCGTTACCGCGGTCTTGTGCTTGTCCGCCGCCATGATCTTTCCGGTGGCGTACCCCGCCTGCCAGTTGCTGAAGGAGGTGCGGAAGATGTTCGGCGCGCACAGCGGTCCCGTGATCTCGTCCGCGCCCGCATTCGGGTTCAGCATGATCGTCTTCGTGCCGCGCACCACCTTGGCCATGCCGATGGCGACGCCCGAATGCACGGTGCCGACGAGCACGTCGACCTGGTCGCGCTTGAGCAGGCGGTTGGCGTTCTCGGGCGCCTTGGCCGGATCGGATTCGTCGTCGACTACGGCGTACTCGACCTCGAGCCCCGCGAGCTTGCCGCCCGCCTCCTCGACGGCGAGCTTGAAGCCGTTGGTGATGGCGTTGCCGAGCGCCGCGTAGGTACCGGTGTACGGCAGCATCAGCCCGATCTTGATCTTCTTCGGCTGCGCCACCGCGGCCGCGCCCGGCAGCAGCAGGCCGGCGACGGCGATCGCGGCCGCCGTCGCGGCAGCGCGGCGCACGAACCGGCGCCGGGGGGTTGCGGTCTCGTTGCTCATACCGATCGTTCCTCCTGTTGGTAAGTTGAGGGTACGGCCCGTCGCGCGCGACCGGCCCGACGGCGCGCTCGCGCGACTTCGTTGTTGTAGTTTCAGGACGTCGTCGCCGCTTCGGTAGCCCGGCTCGGCTGCTGCATCGCGCGCAGCTTGAAGCGCTGGATCTTGCCGGTCGCGGTCTTCGGCAGCTCGTCGATGAACTCGATCCAGCGCGGGTACTTGAAAGGCGCGAGGCGCGACTTCACGTGCTGCTTGAGCGCCTCGGCGAGCTCGGGGGAGGGGCTGTTCCCGGGCTTGAGCACGACGTAGGCGAGAGGCTTCACCAGGCGCTTCTCGTCTTCCTTGCCGATCACCGCCGCCTCGAGTACGGCCTCGTGCGTGATCAGCGCCGACTCCACCTCGACCGGCGATACGTACTGGCCGCTCACCTTGAGCATGTCGTCGCTGCGCCCGGCGTAGACGTAGTAGCCGTCGGGTGTGAGCGTGTACTTGTCGCCGCTGCGGGTCCACGGCCCCTGGAAGGTGCTGCGCGAGCGTTCGCGATTGTTCCAGTACATGATCGCGCTCGTCGGTCCCGCGATCTGCAGCTCGCCGGTTTCGCCCGGCGGCAGGGGCCGGCCCTCGTCGTCGACGATGCGCAGCTGATAGCCCGGCACCGGCTTGCCGGTGGTGCCGTAGCGCACGTCGTCGGGGCGGTTGGAGAGGAAAATGTGCAGCATTTCGGTGGAGCCGATCCCGTCGAGGATATCGACGCCGAAGCGCTGCGACCAGCGCTTGCCGATGTCCTCGGGCAGGGCTTCGCCCGCCGAGGTGCAGCGGCGCAGCTTCAGCTCTTCGCGCGTCGGGAGCTCGGGGCTCGCGAGCAGCGCCGCATAGAGCGTCGGCACGCCGTAGAAGATGGTCGGCCGGTACTTGCGCAGGTACTCGCACACCGACGCCGGGGTCGGACGGTCGGGGAGCAGCACCGTGGTCGCCCCGACAGACATCGGGAACGTGAGCGCGTTGCCGAGCCCGTAGGCGAAGAAGAGCTTCGCGGCCGAGAACACGACGTCGTCCTCGCGAATGCCGAGGATCGGGCGCGCGTACAGCTCCGCCGTCAGAATGAGGTGCGAGTGCAGGTGCACCGTGCCCTTCGGCGCGCCGGTCGAGCCCGAAGAATAGAGCCAGAAGCACATGTCGTCGGCGCAGGTCGCCGCCGGATCGAAGTGGGCGTCGGCCTTCGCGAGCAGCTCCGACATGAGCAGGTGCCCCTGCGCGTCCTTGCCGGAGACGATCACGTGCCGCAGGTGCGGGAGGTTCTTCAGGATCGGGGCGAACGTCGGCAGCAGCGGCTCCGACACCACGAGCGCCCGCGCGCGGCTGTCCTGCAGCATGTACTCGAAGTCCTTCGCGGTGAGCAGGGTGTTCACCGGCACCGGGACCACGCCCGCCTTGATGGCGCCAAGGAAGGCCGTGGGGAAATCGATGGTGTCGAGCAGGCAAAGCAGTATGCGCTGCTCCATCTGCACGCCGAGGCCGGTGATGGCATTCGCGAACCGGTTGACGCGCTCGGCGAGCGCCGCATAGGTATGCGCGCCGTTGACGTCGTGGTAGGCGACTTTGGCGCCGCGGCCGGCGCGCAGGTTGCGTTCGATCAGGTCGTGCGCGGCGTTGTAGACGCGCGGGATGTCGACAATCGGCGGGCTCGTACCGTGATCGGAGGTGCTGAGGGAGGGCAGGGAAGTGGTCATACGTTTCATCCTCCGTTTGGTCCTCGCGCTCTGTCGTCAGGCGGCGCGAGTAAACTCGATCGCGCCCTGCGGCAGCAGGTAGAGCACGAGCGCTTTCCCGTTGCTCACGGTGGGGTAGTGGGCGCTGTCCGGACTATAAACCAGCCACCCTGCATCGTGTCCATCGAATTTCGCACCGGGCGTGAGCGGCATGATCATGTCGATCTCGCCGTGCGGGTGGCGGTGGTGCGGACCCTTGATGTCGTCCATCTCGACGACGTCGACGCTGAATCCGGCGAGTTCCGCGCTCGGCTTGAGCACCCGACCGTAGCGGATGCCGTCGGCCTCGCGGTTGCACATCCAGCCGGCCGCGATCGCGGCGCGGCAGGCATCGAACACCCGGCGGAAGGTTTCACCGTCGGCCGGAAAGCGGCGGTTGAGTTCGGCTTCGAGGTTCTTGTCGAGCGGCTTGTCGCGCACCTGCTCGATGATCGGGCTCAGCAGCTGCCGAAATTCTTCGGTCGTCATGGTCGGTCCTCCTCCGGCGTTCCAGGGGCAAAGAGAACGCCTGCTCCGCCGTGTTCGGGCGGCATGCATTATAGTGCTTGCAGTTTATTCGAACATGCATTATCGTTCAATATGCTTCCCGTCCCCCCGGACCGGATAGCGGCAACGTGCGACGATACGGAATCTTATAGGGATTTGCTCACGCAGAACATGAAGGAACAGATGGCGTCTGCCGTATTGGAGTCGGGGCGGGTCCCGAATGACGAGGAGTTTCTGCGGGCGCTCGGGAAGCGGATTCGCGAGATTCGCGAGCAGCGCGGGATGGCGCGCAAGGTGCTCGCGCGTCAGGCGGACGTGTCGGAGCGGTACCTGGCGCAGCTCGAGGCGGGCGAGGGCAATGTATCGATCGTGCTGCTGCGGCACATCGTGCTCGCGCTGGGCGTGCCGCTCGCCGAGGTGTTGAACGAGGATCCGCGGTCGACCGAGCACCGGTTGATCCGCCGCTTCCTCGAGCAGCTGCCCGAGCATCAACTGGAGGAGACGATTTTCCGGCTGATGCGCGACATGGGTGCGCTCGAAGGGGCGCGCCGGCGGCGGGTGGCGTTGATCGGCCTGCGCGGGGCGGGAAAGTCGACCCTCGGGCCCATGCTCGCCGCCGATACGGGCGTGGTGTTCATCGAGCTCGACCGCGAGATCGAGCGGGAAGCGGGATTGTCGTTGAGCGAGGTGTTCATGCTCTACGGTCAGGCGGGATACCGGCGGCTCGAGCGACGTTGCCTCGAGCGCGTGATCCACGAATACGAACGGGCGGTGATCTCGGTGGGCGGCGGCATCGTGTCCGAACCCGATACGTACAACCTGCTGCTCGCGTCCTGCTTCACGGTCTGGCTCAAGGCGCGTCCCGAGGAGCACATGGCGCGCGTGGCGGCGCAGGGCGACTTCCGGCCGATGCAGGACAACGCCGAGGCGATGGAGGATCTGCGCCGCATCCTGAGAGCGCGCGAGCCGTTGTACGCCAAGGCCGACGTCACCGTCGACACCTCCGGGACGACGCCGGAGGAGGCTTTTACGAGATTGCGTCAGGCCGTCGCGGCCTGAGGCGGGAACCATCTAGGAGGACTACCGTGGCCGAAGCTGCTCTGAGAGCCGAAACCGAAACGTCGGGCATCGTCGACTACCAGACGCATCCCGACCGCTACATCCACTGGCGGGTGTCGTTCGACGGACCGGTGGCGACGCTGTCGATGGACGTGAACGAGGACCGCGGGCTGAAGCCCGGCTACAAGCTCAAGCTCAACTCCTACGACCTCGGTGTCGACATCGAGCTCTACGACGCGCTGCAGCGGATCCGCTTCGAGCATCCGGAGGTGCGCGCGGTCGTGATCACGAGCGCAAAGGAGCGGATCTTCTGTTCCGGCGCGAACATCTTCATGCTCGGCCAGTCGTCGCATGCGTGGAAGGTGAACTTCTGCAAGTTCACGAACGAAACGCGCAACGGCATCGAGGACGCGAGCCGCTACTCCGGCATCAAGTTCCTCGCCGCGTGCAACGGCACCACCGCGGGCGGCGGCTACGAGCTCGCGCTCGCGTGCGACGAGATCGTGCTGATCGACGACCGTTCCTCCGCCGTGAGCCTGCCGGAGGTGCCGCTGCTCGGGGTGCTTCCGGGCACGGGCGGTCTCACGCGCCTCACCGACAAGCGCCGGGTGCGCCGCGACCATGCGGACATCTTCGCGACCACGGTCGAGGGCGTGCGCGGCGCGCGCGCGAAGGAGTGGCGCCTCGTGGACGAAGTGGTGAAGCCCGCGCAGTTCGACGAGTACGTCAAGCGCCGTGCGCACGAGCTCGCCGCCGCGAGCGACCGACCGCAGGGCGAGAAGGGCGTGGCGCTCACGCCGCTCGCGCGCGTCGTCGACGACTCCGGCTATCACTACCAGTTCGTCGACGTGCAGTTCGATCGCGCCGCGCGCCGCGCGACGATCACGGTCAAGGCGCCCGCGGCCGACGGCCCGAGCGAGATTCAGGGCATCGTCGGCGCCGGCGCCTCGTGGTGGGCGCTGCAGGCGGCACGCGAGCTCGACGACGCGGTGCTGATGCTGCGCACCAACGAGCTCACGCTCGGAACCTGGGTGCTCAAGACCGAAGGCGACGTCGAGCGCGTGCTCGCCGTCGATGCCACGCTCGCGCGCCACAAGGACCACTGGTTCGTGCGCGAAGTGATCGGGCTGTGGCGGCGCACGCTCGCGCGCCTCGACGTGTCCTCGCGCACCCTGTTCGCGCTGATCGAGCCTGGTTCCTGCTTCGCCGGGACGCTCTTCGAGCTCGCGCTCGCGGCGGACCGCAGCTACATGCTCGCGACCGAGGAGGCGGCCGCGGCGCCCGCGATCGCCCTGTCCGAGATGAACTTCGGCGCCTATCCGGCGGTCAACCGGCAAACCCGTCTCGAGGCGCGCTTCTACGGCGAGCGCGAGCCGATCGCGCGAGCCGAAGCGGTCAAGGGGCGCCGCCTCGCGCCCGCCGAGGCGCTCGCGCTCGGGCTCGTCACCGTGACTCCCGACGAGCTCGACTGGAGCGACGAGATCCGGCTGGCGCTCGAGGAGCGGGCGAGTCTGTCGCCCGACGCGCTCACGGGCATGGAGGCGAACCTGCGCTTCGGCGGCGCCGAGACCATGGAGAGCAAGATCTTCGGGCGGCTCTCGGCGTGGCAGAACTGGATCTTCAACCGCCCGAACGCGGTCGGGGAGGCCGGTGCGCTCCGGGTCTTCGGCACCGGCAACAAGGCGAAATTCAACTGGGAGCGCGTCTAGTCGGAGCCGGCAGGGCAGTCTGGAGCAGCAGCAGCGCACCGGACGCAAAGGGATGGCGGGTTTCGCTTCCCCTCGCGTTCCGCGGCGTATGCCCTGCGGGGCGAGATGAACCCTAGGAGTCAGCGATGAGTATCAACTACAGCGAGAAGATTCCGAACAACGTCGACCTGGCGAGCGACAAGACGCTGCAGCGCGCGCTCGAGCACTGGCAGCCCTCGTTCCTCGGCTGGTGGCGTGACATGGGGCCGGTGGGTTCGGCCAACTACGACGTGTATTTGCGCACCGCGGTCAGCGTGGAGCCGAGCGGCTGGGCCCATTTCAGCTACGTGAAGATGCCGGACTACCGCTGGGGCATCTTCCTCAATCCGCCCGAGCCCGATCGCCGGATCGGCTTCGGCGAGCACAAGGGCCAGCCGGTGTGGCAGGAGGTGCCGGGCGAGCACCGCAGCAACCTGCGGCGAATCATCGTCACCCAGGGCGACACCGAGCCGGCTTCGGTCGAGCAGCAGCGCCACCTCGGCATGACCGCGCCCTCGCTCTATGACCTGCGCAACCTGTTTCAGGTCAACGTCGAGGAAGGCCGCCACCTCTGGGCCATGGTGTACCTGCTGCACCGGTACTTCGGCCGCGACGGCCGCGAGGAGGCCGAGGCGCTGCTCGAACGCCGCTCGGGCGACCGCGACAATCCGCGCATTCTCGGCGCGTTCAACGAGAAGACGCCGGACTGGCTGTCGTTCTTCATGTTCACCTACTTCACCGACCGCGACGGCAAGTTCCAGCTGAGCGCGCTCGCCGAGTCCGGCTTCGATCCGCTGGCGCGCACCACGCGCTTCATGCTGACGGAGGAGGCGCACCACATGTTCGTCGGCGAGTCGGGCGTTGCCCGCGTGCTCGCGCGCACCTGCGAGGTGATGGCGAAGCACAAGGTCGAGGCGCCCGATCAGGTGCGCGCGCTCGGCGTGATCGACCTGCCGACGATCCAGCGCTACCTCAACTTCCACTACAGCGTGACGCTCGATCTCTTCGGCTCGGACGTCTCCTCCAACGCCGCCACGTTCTACAGCAGCGGGCTCAAGGGCCGCTTCCAGGAGTCGAAGATCGACGACGATCACGTGCTCAAGGACGCGACCTACCCGGTGCTCGAGGTGGTGGACGGGCGTCTGGTCGAGCGGGAGGCGCCGATGCTGAACGCGCTCAACGAGAAGCTGCGCGACGACTTTATCAAGGATTCGGTGGCGGGCGTCGGGCGCTGGAACAAGGTGATCCAGAAGTACGGCATAGACTTCGAGCTCAAGGTGCCGCACAAGGCGTTCAACCGCCGCATCGGACCGCTCGCGGGGATCGAGGTGTCGCCGGACGGGCGTGTCGTGAGCCAGGCGGAATGGCAGGCGAAAGTGCACGAGTGGCTGCCGACCGACGAGGATCGCGCCTTCGTGGCCTCGCTCATGGGACGCGTGGTCGAGCCCGGCAAGTTCGCGAACTGGATCGCGCCGCCGGTGATGGGCATCAACAAGCAGCCGATCGACTTCGAATACGTCCGGTTCAACTAGGAGCTTCGCCGCGGGAACGCGAAGGACACAGAGGAACAACGGACGCACGGCATCGATGGCGCGGCAACCGGATAGGCGGTTGCGCGCACCGTCGGGCGCTCGACGGCGCGGACGGTTCCGCGCCTCAGCGCGTACGCCGGCGTATCCTCTGTGCTCCGCGTATCCTCTGCGGGTCAACGTCAGAAGGTAGCCATGGGACGCGACGACAGCGCGGACATCGTCAAGCAGCACGTGATCGACCCGGAGATCTGCATCCGGTGCAACACGTGCGAGGAGACGTGCCCGCAGAAGGCGGTGACGCACAACGACCGCAACTACGTGGTCGACTTCGATCTCTGTAACCACTGCGGGGCGTGCCTGTTGCCGTGTCCGACCGGCGCGATCGACAACTGGCGCATGGTGCCGCGAGCGCGGCCCTACACCCTCGAGGAGCAGTTCGAGTGGGACAGTCTGCCGCCGCAGGAGGAGTTCGATACCGCGCCTGACGACGGACTGCCCGAGGAAGTCGAGCGTCTGACGCGCGAAGCGCGCGCCGGGCAAGGCGGCGTGGCGCCTGCGCCGTGGTCGGCGGAGACGCCGACCGTGAACATGTACACGATGAAAAAGCCCGCGATCGCGACGGTCACGGGCAACTACCGGCTGACCGACGACAACGCGAGCAGCCACATCCATCACATCATTCTCGACTTCGGCAATACGCCGTTTCCCGTGCTGGAAGGGCAGTCGATCGGGATCGTGCCGCCGGGCACGGACGCGAACGGGCGGCCGCACCACGTGCGCCTGTACTCGGTCGCGAGCCCGCGCGACGGTGAAAAGCCGAACCACAACAATCTGTCGCTCACCGTCAAGCGTGTGACCGAGGACCACGAAGGCAAGCCGGTGCGCGGCGTCGCGTCCAATTACCTCTGTGATCTAAAGAAAGGCGATCAGGTCACGGTGGTCGGACCGTACGGCGCGACGTTCTTGATGCCCAACCATCCGGGCGCGAAGCTGCTCATGATTTGCACCGGGACGGGCTCGGCGCCGATGCGCGCGATGACCGAGCGCCGCCGCCGCCGCCTGGGCCGCGGCGACG
>DASVBY010000046.1:0-22922 GCA_036381895.1 Burkholderiales bacterium
CGTACCCTTTCGCTTCACCGCCGTACTTCGTCGCGAGCACCTTGGTGAGGGCCGCCGTCAACGTCGTCTTCCCATGGTCGACGTGGCCGATGGTGCCGACGTTCAGGTGCGGTTTGGTACGTTCGAATTTTTCCTTGGACACGATGACCTCGTTCTGCTCTCAGCAATGTTCAAGAAATCCGGACCCCGGGCCGCCGGCAGCCTATGGAGCCCACAACCGGAATCGAACCGGTGACCTCTTCCTTACCAAGGAAGTGCTCTACCGACTGAGCTATGTGGGCATAACCGAAGGCACGAGATACGAGGTACGAGGGAAGACGCACCACCTTTACTCGCCCCTCGTATCTCGTCCCGTCCCTGTCACCTTGGAGCGGGTGATGGGAATCGAACCCACATCATCAGCTTGGAAGGCTGAGGTTCTACCATTGAACTACACCCGCGCTCTCTGGGGATGCACGCGTCTCTTCGAGACCCCTGGTAGCCCCGCCCGACTGAGGGCTCTGACCGGTGGAGGGGGGAGGATTCGAACCTCCGAAGGCAGAGCCGTCAGATTTACAGTCTGATCCCTTTGGCCGCTCGGGAACCCCTCCGGAAACCATGCCCGCATCCGTGCGCTTGCAGCGCCCGGAACGTCCTTGCCCCGCACAGAAAGCGGCGAATTCTGCGCGAGCGGACCGCATTTTGTCAACAAATCCTATTGATTAAACAGTGAGAAGGTCCAGGCACCCCGGCGCAGCGCGCGCCGTGCAGGCCTGCGCGATACGCCGCCGCGCCACGGTCCGCCGCCGGGACCCCTCGCGAGCCCGTATCGAGGACCTCACCCTCACCGATTCCCCTTCCTTGTGTGCAGCCTTTCTGGCTCCGCTGACGCCGTCTGCGCTGCAGCGCCCCTCGGCGTCACGCCGCCTGGACGATCTCGCGCAGCACGTACGGCAGGATGCCGCCGTGGCGGTAGTAGTCGACCTCGACCGCCGTGTCGATGCGCAGCAGCAGGTTCACGCGCTGCGTCGACCCGTCCTTGCGCCTGATCACCAGCACCACGTCCTGCTGCGGCTTGATGCCGCCCTCGAGGCCGAGGATGTCGAACTCCTCGTCCCCCTTGATGCCGAGCGACTGCAGGCTGTCGTTGCCCTTGAACTGGAGCGGGACCACGCCCATGCCGACCAGGTTGGAGCGATGGATGCGTTCGAAGCTGCGCGCGACCACGGCCTTCACGCCGAGCAGGCTCGTGCCCTTGGCCGCCCAGTCGCGCGAGGAACCGGTACCGTACTCCTCCCCGGCGAACACCACCGTCGGGACGCCCTCGGCGATGTACTTCATGGCGGCGTCGTAGATGCTCATCTGTTCGCCGCTCGGCTGATGCAGAGTGACGCCGCCCTCGGTGCCGGGCAGCATCAGGTTCTTGATCCGCACGTTGGCGAACGTCCCGCGCATCATCACCTCGTGGTTGCCGCGCCGTGAGCCGTAGCTGTTAAAGTCGATCTCCTTGACGCCGTGCTCGAGCAGCCACTGGCCGGCCGGCGAGGTGCGCTTTATGGCGCCGGCCGGACTGATGTGGTCGGTCGTCACCGAGTCGCCGAAGAGCGCGAGCGCCCGCGCCCCGGTGATGTTGCCGACCGTCCCGGGCTGGAGCGTGAAGCCCTGGAAGAACGGCGGCTCGGCGATGTAAGTCGACTGCTCCCACTGATACACCAGCCCGCTCGAGCTCGGAATCTGCTCCCAGAGCGGGTTGTCCCGGGTGAAGTCGCTGTAGAGCCGCCGGTAAGTGTCGGGGTCGGTCGCGTACTTGAGGACCGCTTTCACCTCCTCGAGGCTCGGCCAGATGTCCTTGAGGAACACGGCGCGCCCGTCCTTGCCCGTGCCGAGCGGGTCCTGCGTCAGGTCGATGTTGACGGTGCCGGCGATGGCGAACGCGACCACGAGCGGCGGGCTCATCAGGAAGTTCGCGCGGATGTTCTGGTGAATCCGCGCCTCGAAGTTGCGGTTGCCCGAGAGCACCGCGGCCGCGACCACGTCGTTCTTGACGATCGCTTCATCGATCGCCGGAGCCAGCGGACCGGCGTTGCCGATACAGGTGGTGCAGCCGTAGCCGACCAGCCGGAAGCCGAGCTGATCCAGGCACTCCTGCAGGCCGGCGCGCTGCAGGTACTCCGTCACCACCCGCGAACCGGGCGCAAGCGAGGTTTTCACGTGCGGCTTGACCTTGAGGCCACGCTCCACCGCCTTCCTGGCGAGCAGGCCGGCGGCGAGCAGCACGCCCGGGTTCGAGGTGTTGGTGCACGAGGTGATGGCGGCGATGAGCACGTCGCCGTTGCCGATCGTGGTTTCGCCCTCGCCGCCCGACCCATCGAGCGCGACCGGGAAACGCTGCGTCAGATCCTCGTGCTTCTTGTTGTAGCCGTTCTCGGTGATCGGCTTCGTGAAGAGCTCCACGAACTTGCTCTTCAGGTTGGGCAGATCGATGCGGTCCTGCGGGCGCTTCGGCCCGGCGACGCTCGGCACAATCGAGCCCAGGTCGAGCTCGAGCGCGGTCGAATAATCGCACTGCCCCGGCTGCGGCATGCCGTAGAGCCCCTGGGCCTTGAAATAGGCCTGGAACAGGTCGATCTCCTCGTCCGTGCGGCCGGTGCTCCTGAAGTACTGCACGGTTTCGTCGTCGACCGGGAAGAAGCCCATGGTCGCGCCGTACTCGGGCGCCATGTTGGCGATCGTCGCGCGGTCCGGCACCGAGAGCGACGCGGCGCCCTCGCCGTAGAACTCGACGAACTTGCCGACCACCTTCGCCTTGCGCAGCATTTCGGTGACGGTGAGCACGAGATCCGTGGCGGTCACGCCGTCGCGTAGTTTTCCCCTGAGGTGCACGCCGACCACGTCGGGAGTCAAAAAGTACACCGGCTGTCCGAGCATGCCGGCCTCCGCCTCGATGCCGCCCACACCCCAACCGACGACGCCGATGCCGTTGATCATGGTCGTGTGCGAATCGGTGCCGACGAGCGTGTCCGGATAGTAGATACCGTCCTTCTGCAGCACGCCGCGCGCCAGGTACTCGAGGTTCACCTGGTGCACGATGCCGATGCCCGGAGGCACGACGCGGAACGTGTCGAACGCCTGCATGCCCCATTTCATGAAGCGGTAGCGTTCGGCGTTGCGGCGGAACTCGAGCTCCATATTGAGCTTGAGCGCATCCGGGCGGTTGTAATAATCGACCTGCACCGAGTGATCGACCACCAAGTCCACGGGCACGAGCGGCTCGATGATCTTCGGATTCTTGCCGAGCCGCGCCGCCACTCCGCGCATGGCGGCAAGATCGCAGAGCAGCGGGACGCCGGTGAAGTCCTGCAGCACGATGCGGGCGACCACGAACGGGATCTCCTGCGTGCGCGGCGCATTCGGGGCCCATGCCGCGAGCTGCCGGACATGCTCCTCGGTGACCTTCTTGCCGTCGCAGTTGCGCAACACCGATTCCAGGACGATGCGGATCGAGACGGGCAGCCGCGAGATCTTGCCGACGCCGGCCGCTTCGAGGGCGGGCAGCGAGTAGAACCGGCCAGACCGGCCGGCGCTCGTCTTGAATTCCTTCAGCGTGTCGAAAAGGTTGTGACCCATTACGTTCTCCAGGAAATGGCGCGGCTGCGAGCGGTGCCCGCGCGCCGCTCGCGCGGGCCCTGCATGACGTCGGTTAGGGAATAAAAGCTGCCCACTTCAATGCCAGGGATCGTCCGGTGCTCGTGGAGCCCGCAGTCCGATTCGAACGGACGACCGCCTGATTACAAATCAGGTGCTCTACCAGCTGAGCTATGCGGGCGGCCCTTCAAGCGCCGAGGGTGTGGAATTATAGCGGCTGCCCGCACGGGCATCACCCGGTCGCACGGCCCGTGCCGTGACATAACGACTTTGCATTTTGTTCTTTCAGCGAACCGTTCCCGGAGCGCCATAATTCCGCCATGGCTTGGCGGCAGCGCGTTACATGGATTGGGCCTACTCCCTCGCCGGGCTGATCGTCGGTTTCATCGTCGGCCTGAGCGGCATGGGCGGCGGCTCGTTGATGACGCCGCTCCTCGTGCTCCTCTTCGGCATCCCGCCGGCCACCGCGGTCGGGACGGATCTCCTCTACGCATCCATCACCAAGGCGGGCGGGGTGTGGGTGCACCAGCGCCGCGGCAACCTCGACTGGCGCCTCGTCGGCTGGCTCGCGGCCGGCAGCATCCCGACCGCCGTCGTCACCGTCCTGGCCCTTGCTGCCCTCGGCATCGAGGAGGACGACCTCGAGGCGCTCGTCAGCGCCGTGCTCGGCGGTGCGCTCATGCTCACCGCGGTTGCGCTCCTGTTGCGCGACCGGCTTCAGCAGCTGAGCGAGCGCGGGAGCGCTGGCGACCGGCCGGCATCGACGCGCCGAACCGCGCACCTGACGCTCGCCACCGGCGCCGCGCTCGGGGTGCTCGTGACCATTTCCTCGGTCGGCGCCGGCGTGCTCGGCATGGCAGCGCTGCTCTGGCTCTATCCCCGGCTGCCCTCCGTGAAGCTCGTCGGCACCGACATCGCGCATGCGGTGCCGCTCACCGCCGTGGCCGGGCTGGGGCACTTCTATCTCGGGTCGGTCGATCTGGCGCTGCTCGGATACCTGTTGCTCGGTTCGCTCCCGGGCATCTACCTCGGAAGCCAGCTGAGCAGTCGATTCCCCGAGAGGTTGCTGCGACCGGCGCTCGCCGGGATGCTCATAGTCGTCGGCGGCCGCCTGGTCTGGTAAGTCAGGGACCGGAAGGGGAATTGAGGCACGCGGCCGGTCGCAGCGAGACGCCGGGCGACCCCCACTCCTCGAGCGCGAAGCGCGAGAGCGGGACTTCGCCCAGATGCTCGTCGCGCGCCGCGCCCGCGAGCGCGAGCCAGTAAACGGACTGCAGGTTCGGCAATGGCTGCAGCGCCGCACGTACGCCCCGGCGTGCGAGGTCCTCGACGTGTGCTCGGGCGTTTCGCTCGACCGCGAACAGCCCGAGGGAGATGGCGTTCTCCATTCCCGGCTCGTGAATCACTGCGTGGTCCTTGAATCCGAGCTGACTCAGCTCCCGCCGGCGTCGCTCCGCCGCTTCCTTCGAAGGGAACGGCGGGAGGTACACGCGCCAGATGGGATTCAGCGTGCGAAATTCGGGCACCCGCACGTAGCGTATGCCCCAGCTCTCGATTCTTGCCGCAGCGTGTTGCGCCCGTTCCAGGCTCGGGAACGGCCCGAGCCGGTAGCAGCCTCCCGCCTCCCCGCTCGCTGAAACCTCGTCTCCCGGCACCATGGATTGCGCGGCCCGGACTGTCAGCGACGCTCCGGGCTCAGACAGCAGTTTCATTTTTTCGGGGGCTACGTCCGGAAGGGGGGCGGGCGGGCGCTCGACCAGCGGTTCGTGGAACCATCGGCCCCACATGTAGAGCCCGACGTTAGCGAGCACTAACAACCCGAACAACCATCTCATAGGCGCTCGGCGATCCGCTCCAGGCCGCGGAGAATGAGATCGGGGGCCCGCCGCGCCGGCCGCGTGAGGAGCGCAGCCACACGATCCGCATCCCCGCCGGTAACGACGAGCTTCATCGACTGCCCGAGCGCCTGCTCGAACTCTGCGCAAATGCGCTCGATCGCGCCCGCGAGCGCATAGAGCGTCCCCGCGGCCACCGCATCCGCGGTCGTGCGCGCGAGACAGCTCACCTCGCTGCCGTCGTGGACGCGGATTCCGGCCGTACCTTGCAGCAGCGCGGAGCGGGACAGCGTCAGGCCAGGCAGGATTACGCCGCCCAGGAAATCGCCCTGCGCCGCAAGCGCGTCGATCGTGACGGCGGTACCGCAGTCGACGACACAGCAGGCGCTGTCCGGGAATTCGGCGCGCGCGCCGATCAGCGCGACCCAGCGGTCGGCGCCGAGCGCCGCCGGCTCGCGGTAATGATTCACCACGCCGAGCTGCTCCGCCTGCGCCCGGACCCAGTGTGTCGCTATACCCCAGCGCGCGCGCACCCAGCGCTCGAGCGCAGCTGCCGCGGCAGCCGCCGCAACGCTCACCGCGACCACCGTGCGCGGCGCCGGAAGCCCGCCCCAGACTTCGGTCAACGCCTCCTCGAGTCCGGCGCCGCGCAGCTCGAGCACCGCGGGCTGCCATGCGCCCGCGCCGCTCATCGCCCACTTGAGGCGGGAATTGCCGAGATCGACGAGCAGGCGCATGCCTAGGGTGCAGGACGCAGGCTCACTTCGCCCGAGTAGAAGATATGCGTGTCGCCGGCCGGTCCGCGCAGGCGCAGGGCGCCGCTATCGTCGATTCCCTCGACGACGCCTTCGTAGGTTTCACCGGCGCGGACGACCCGCACCGGATGGTTTGCGTAGAGATGGCGCGCCTCCCAGTCCGGACGAAACGGGGCCAGCCCGGACGCGGCGAACGTCACGAACATCGCGTGAAGCTCCGCGATGAGCAGCGCCGCGAGCCGGTTGCGGTCGATCGTCTCGCCAAGGAGCGAGCGTAGATCCGTCCACGGCTGGTCGATGCGGCGCGCGTCGGCGGGCGCGATGCGGCAGTTGACGCCGACGCCGAGCACGACGAGACAGGGGCCGCTCGCCTCGCCGTGCACCTCGACGAGCAGCCCGGCGAGCTTGCGTCCGCGGCAGAGCAGATCGTTCGGCCACTTGAGCCCGAGCGCGGCGGCAGCGGCATCGACTCCGTAGCGCTCCACGGCCCGGGCGACGGCCACGCCGGCGGCGAGACTCAGCCCGGCCATCATCGCCGAACCGCCGGCAAAGCGCCACGCAACGGAGAGCATCAGATTCTCGTACGCCGTCGAGACCCAGTTACGTCCCTGGCGCCCGCGGCCCTGCGGCTGCACCTCGGCGATGCAGACCATGCCGGACGGATCGGTTTCCTGCATGGCCTGCGCGAGCAGTCGCCGATTGGTCGAGCCGACGGTTTCGAGGACTTCGACCCGTCGCCCGTTGAGACCGAACGCCTGCAGGTGCTGCAGGATCCGCCGGCGATCGAGGGGCACGAGCGGATGTTCCAGCCGGTAGCCGCTCCCGGGCAGTGCCTGCACCTGCAAGCCGTTCGCGCTCAAGACTTTCACCGCCTTGCTGACGGCGGCCCGGCTGATGCCGAGCCGCCGGCCGATGTCGGCGCCCGAATGCAGCCGGCCGTCCGCCAGGGCGCGCAGCACCTCGAGCCGCGTGCTCATGCAACCGCAACAGCGAGCGGGACGCCCCCGGGCGCCAAGGCGCGTGCACGCTCCATGGAAGCTCCCGCCCCCGTCCTCGCCGGGCGCGGCTCAGCGCGACGGCGCGCTCAGCCGCTCGACCGCCTTCACGATCGCGCTCGAGTCGAGCTCGCCGTCGCCGCTGCCGACGAGCGCATTCAAATGCTGCGAGACGAGCGCGGCGCCGGGCAGTCCCAGGCCGAGCGCCCCGGCGTCCTCGAGCACGATGCGCAGGTCCTTCTGGTGGAGCTTCGTCTTGAAGCCGGGTTTGAAGTCGTTGTCGAGCATGCGCTGACCGTGGACCTCCAGGATCTTGCTGCCGGCGAAACCGCCCATCAGCGCCGCCCGCACCTTGGCCGCGTCGACGTTGTTGCGCCGCGCGAAGGTCAGCGCCTCCGCCACCGCTTCGATGGTGAGCGCCACCACGATCTGGTTGCACGCCTTCGCGACCTGACCGGCGCCGTTGTCGCCCACGTGCACGATGTTCTTGCCCATCACCTGGAACAGCGGCAGGACCTTCTCGAAAACCGGCGCCTTGCCGCCGACCATGATCGACAGCGTGCCGTTGATCGCGCCGACCTCACCGCCCGAAACCGGCGCGTCCAGCATCTCGATGCCGCGCGCGGCGAGCGCCGCGGCCATGCGCCGCGTCGCGTTCGGCGATATCGTGCTCATGTCGACCACGATCGCGCCCTTGCGCGCCCCGTGCACCACGCCCTTCTCGCCGAGAATCACCTGCTCGACGTCCGGCGTATCCGACACCATCACGAAGATGACGTCGGTGTTCGCCGCGACCTCCTGGGGCGAGCCGCACGCCTTCGCACCCGCGGCCACCAGCGGTTCCATGGTTTCCGGGCGCCGCCCGTGAACCCAGAGCGCATGACCCGCCTTGCCGAGGTTCAGCGCCATCGGGCGCCCCATGATGCCGAGGCCAACGAATCCCACGTTCATAGCTCAGTGTCCTCCGCCTGCTGTTCGTGCCCGCGTTATATGCCATCTGTCAGGCGGTTGAAAGGGGATTGGGCCCCCGGCGGCCCCGGGGTATAGTGCGGCGCGCTTCAAACGGGAAACGAACGCCATGACCGAACAGCCGCTCTGGACGCCGTCGCCCGCGCGCCGCGCGCAGGCCGCTCTCACCCGCTACCTCGCCTGGCTCGAAACCGAGCGCGGCCTGCGGTTCGCCGACTACGAATCGCTCTGGCAGTGGTCGGTACGCGAGATCGAGGCGTTCTGGGCGTCCATGTGGGACTTCTGCGGTATCAGGGCGCACCGCCCGTACGTGCGCGTGCTCGACCGGCGCACGATGCCCGGGGCGAGATGGTTCGAAGGCGCGCTGCTCAACTACGCCGAGCACGCGCTCCGTCATGCCGAGCAGCCGGACTTCGCCGGGCAGCCCGCGATCGTTTTCCGGTCGGAGACGTGCCCCTGGATGGAGGTGAGCTGGTCGGCGCTCGCCGGGCAGGTCGGCGCGCTCGCCGCGACGCTCAAGCGCCTCGGGGTGCGGCCGGGCGATCGGGTGGTGTCGTATATGCCCAATATTCCGCAGACGGTGGCCGCGCTCCTCGCCACGACGAGCGGCGGCGCCGTCTGGTCGAGCTGCTCGCCCGACATGGGTCCGGTGAGCGTGCTCGATCGCTTCCGCCAGATCGAGCCGAAGGTGCTCTTCGCAGTCGACGGCTACCGCTACGGCGGCAAGGACTTCGACCGGCGCGAAACGGTGCGCGAGCTGGTACGCGCGCTGCCGACCGTCGAGGCGGTGATCTTCGTGCCGTACCTCGATCCGAACGCTTCGCTCGAACCGGCCGTGCGCGACGGCGGGCGCCGCCTCGAGGTGCGCTCCTACGCCGAAGCCACGGCCGAGGCGGCACCGCCCGAGTTCACGCCCGTACCTTTCGATCACCCCCTGTGGGTCGTGTACTCCTCCGGCACGACCGGCATGCCGAAGCCGATCGTGCACGGCCACGGCGGCGTGACGCTCGAGAACCTGAAATCGGGCATGCTCCACCTCGACATCCGTCCCGCCGACCGCTTCTTCTGGTTCACGTCGACGAGCTGGATCATGTGGAACGTGGTGGCGAACGCGTTGCAGCTCGGCGCCACCATCCTGCAGTACGACGGCAACCCCGGACATCCGGACCTCACGACGCTGTGGCGCTTCGCCGAGCGGGCGCGCGCGAACTTCTTCGGCCTGAGCCCTGCGTTCGTCGGGCTCTGCATGAAAGCAGGGATCCGGCCCGGCGCCACCTTCGACTTGTCGGCGCTGCGCACGGTCGGCTCGACCGGCTCGCCGCTCACCGAGGAAGGCTACCGCTGGATCTACCGCGAAGTGCATCCGGACGTGATGCTTGCCTCGATCTCGGGCGGCACCGATCCCGGCACTGCGTTCCTGACGTCCTGCCCGACGCTTCCCGTTTACGGCGGCGAGATGCAGTGCCGGGGTCTGGGCATCGCCACGTACGCTTTCGACGACGCCGGCAAGCCGCTCATGAACGAGGTCGGCGAGCTCGTGATGACCGAGCCCATTCCTTCGATGCCGCTCTATTTCTGGGGCGACACCGACGGCAGCCGCTACCGCGAGAGCTACTTCGAAACCTACCCGGGCGTCTGGCGCCACGGCGACTGGCTCAAGCTCGTGCCGCGGCCCGAGGCGGTGACCGGCATCATTTACGGCCGCTCCGACTCGACCATCAACCGACACGGCATTCGCATGGGCACGAGCGAGATCTACCGCGTGGTCGAGGAGTTCCCCGAGGTCGCGGACTCGCTCGTCGTCGATCTCGAATACCTCGGGCGCCCCTCCTACATGGCGCTCTTCGTGGTGCGGCGCGAACCCGGCAGCACGGCCGCGGGCGTCGGCACCCGAGGCCCGGCGCCCGACGGCGAGCGCGCGGGCGCCGCGTCGCGCACCGCCCCGCCGCTCGCCCCGGCCGACACCGGCATCGAGCCCGAGCTGCGCGCGAAGCTTCTCGACGCCGTGCGCACCAAGCTCTCGGCGCGCCACGTGCCGAACGAAGTGTTCGCGATCCCCGAGGTGCCGCGCACACTCTCGGGCAAGAAGATGGAAGTGCCGGTGAAGAAGATTCTGCTCGGCTATCCGGTGGAGAAATCGGTGAACCGGGATTCGATGGCGAATCCGGGCGCGATGGACTGGTTCATCGCGTTCGCGCGGGGGCGCAACGCGGGCGGCTAGGGTTCGTCCGGAAACCGCAGGGGATCGACTGCGCGGAACACGGTCTCGCACCACTGTGCGGTCGCGAGCAGCTCCGCGTCGGCGAGCGCACGCCCGACGAGCTGCGTGCCGAGCGGCAGGCCGCGGGGCCCGCGCCCGCTCGGCACCGTGATCGCCGGGACGCCGCAGAGCGTCCAGAGCGTGCAGAAGCTCGGGTCGCCCGTGTTCAGCACCGTCGCCGGCGCCTCTCCCGCGGCGGGCAGTGTCACGATCGCGTCGGCCTCCCCGATGAACGCCTCGAGGGCTTGCGCGAGCCGCAGCCGCTCGTCGTGCGCATCGCGCAGCAGCGCATCGGACACGGCCTGCCCTTCGCTCATCAGGATGTGCATCGTCTGACTGAGCAGGTGCGGCCAGTCGCGCACGAGCGCCGCGAACGCGCGCGCGCCCTCCGCGGTCATGATCGTCCGCAGCAGCGTGTGCCCGCGGTTGAACGCCTCCGGGAGCTCGCGCTCCTCGACCGTCGCGCCCGCGGCGCGCAGGCGCTCCAGCACCTCGGCGAAATGGGCCTGCGCCGCCGGCTCTGCCCGGTCCCAGACCGGCGAGCGCACCGCAATGAGCGAAGGTGCGGCGCGCCGCGGCGCGATCTCGGGGGCCGGCGGCGGCGCATCCACGGTCGCCGGGTCTTCGGCATCCGGGCCGGCGCAAAGCGCGACCACGAGCGCGGCGTCCGCCACCGTGCGCGTGAAGCAGCCGACGTGATCGAGCGTCGGGCTGAACGTGAGCACACCCGCGCGGGACAGCCGCCCGTACGAGGGCTTGAACCCGACGCAGCCGCAGAACGCGGCCGGGCGGATGACCGAACCGTTCGTCTGCGTCCCGAGCGCCGCCGGTACGAAGCCGGCCGCGACCGCGGCCGCGGAACCGCTGGAGGACCCGCCCGGCGTGTGCGCCGCATTCCACGGATTGCGCGTTTTCCCGGGCAGGATGTAGGCGAGCTCGGCGGTAACGGTTTTTCCGAGGACGAGCGCTCCCGCGTCTTCCAGGCGCTGCACCACGGTGGCCGAGCGTTCGGGCACGTAATCGCCGTAGGCGGGCGAGCCCATGCGCGTCAGGACGCCGCGCGTGTCGAAGACGTCTTTGACGCCGAGCGGCGCTCCGCGAAGCGGACCGGCCGGCGCGGCATCCGCGCGCCGCGCGCGATCGAGCGCGGCCGCCGGATCGAGCCAGGTGAAGGCTTCGACGCGCGGATCGAGCCGTGCAATGCGCTCGAGGCAGGCGCGCGTCCATTCCTCCGCCGTCAGGGCGCCGCGCTCGCGCTGCCCGATGCCTTCACGCAGTCCGAGCCGGAAAGCGTCCATGCGTCAGCCCGTGATCAGGTTGGGGGGCCTGCCCGTAGTGAGCGCGGCCACCAGGTTCTCCGCGGCCATCATGGCCATTCGCCGCCGGGTCGATTCGGTGCTCGAAGCGATGTGCGGCGCGAGCACCACGTTCTTGAGCTCCAGGAACTCGGGGAGCAGCTTCGGCTCGTTCTCGTACACGTCGAGCCCGGCCGCCGCGATCCGGCCCTGCTTGAGCGCCGCGACCAGCGCCTGGTCGTCGACGACGCCGCCACGCGCGACGTTGACCAGGATCGCGCCCGGCTTCATGCGCGCGAGCTCCGCCGCGCCGATCAGATGATGCGTCTCGGGCGTGTACGGAACGGTGAGCACCAGTACGTCGGCGCGCGCGAGGAGCTCATCGCGGCTCGCGTAGCGAGCGTTAAGACTCTGCTCGATCGTCGGATCGACGCGGCGGCGGTTGTGATAGAGCACCGTCATGTCGAAGCCGCGCGCACGCCGCGCCACCGCCTGGCCGATGCGGCCCATGCCGAGGATCCCGAGCGTCGCCCCGTGGACGTCGTGTCCCAGGAACTGCTTGAGCTTCCACCCTTGCCAGTGGCCGGCCCGCAGCCACGCCTCCGCTTCCGTCAGGCGTCGGGCGGTCGCGAGAATCAGCGCCCAGGTGAAGTCGGCCGTCGCGTCGTCGAGCACGCCGGGCGTGTTCGTCGCCATCACGCCGCGCGCGCGGCACGCGGCCACGTCGATGTTGTTGTAGCCGACCGCGATGTTGCAGACGGCCTTCAGCCGGGGGCAGCGGGCGAGCAGCGCCTCGTCGATGCGCTCGCTCAAGGTTATGACCGCGCCGTCCTTGTCCGCGAGCCGCCGTGCGAGCTC
Source organism: Burkholderiales bacterium (assembly GCA_036381895.1). GTDB lineage: Bacteria > Pseudomonadota > Gammaproteobacteria > Acidiferrobacterales > Sulfurifustaceae > JACQFZ01. The sequence goes on from DASVBY010000046.1 coordinate 12,592, forward strand.
CTCGGCGTCGAGCGGCGCATCCTCCTGGTTCGACGTGACGTCGAAATGCTGCGCGAGATACTCGAGCACGTCGTCGAATACTTCGCGGGTCACCAGAACCTTGGGTTTCATGCCGGAATCGCCCCCCGATCAGTAGATCACGGACGGCAGCCACAGGCCGATCTCCGGGAATACGTACAGAATCGCCATGGCGAGGATCTGGATCGCCATGTACGGCATCATGCCCATGAAGATCTGCCCGAGCGTCACGTGCGGCGGTGCCACGCCCTTCAAATAGAACGCCGACATCGCGACCGGCGGCGACAGGAACGCTGTCTGCAGATTGAGCGCCACCAGCAGCCCGAAGAACAGGGGGTTGATCTCGAAGTGCTCGAGCAGCGGCAGGAAGATCGGCATGAAGATGATGATGATCTCGGTCCATTCGAGCGGCCAGCCGAGCAGGAAGATCACCACCTGCGCCAGGATCAGGAACTGAATCGGCGTGATATCGAGCGACAACACCCACTGCTCGATCAGCGCCTGGCCGCCGAGCAGCGCGAATGCCGCGGAGAAGATCGCCGAGCCGACGAACAGCCAGCACACCATGGCGCTCGTCTTGGCGGCCAGGAACGAGGACTCCTTCACGATCCCGCCGATGTCCCTGGCCGCATCGACCATCGCCTTTGCCGTGGCCTTGCCGCTCGCCTTCGCCCGGACCAGGTGTTCGTGCGTGCGGTAGAAGGCGGCGAGCAGGAAGCCCCCGAGCGCCCCGAGCGCGGCGGCTTCCGTCGGCGTGGCGAACCCGAACATGATCGAACCGAGCACGGCCAGTATCAGGATCGCGAGCGGGAAAAACGAAGTGAGCAGCAGCTTGAACACTTCGAACCGCTCCCAGCTCCAGAGCGAATACACGATGACGAGGAGCGCGATGCAGATCCCCGTCACGATCCAGAACCAGACAGGGAGCGGGGCCGCCGCTTGCTCGTCGCCTTCCGGCGCCGCGGCATCCGGTTCCTCCGCCATCTCGACGTCGCTCCCCGCCCCGAGCTCCTGGAGCCCGCCGGATCCGAGCCCCTCGTCGGTCGGCGCGACCGCGAGCCCGCCGCCCACCTCGACCAGGCCTGCCGCGTCGAACTCGGCTACCGGCGCAGTCGCGGCGCGGTAGCTCATGACGATCGCCGCGACCAGGACCAGCGCGGGCAGCAGCGTCAGCGCGAGCTGGCCGGCGATCGTCGACTTCGGAACGCCGACATCGGGGCGCGTGAGGCCGCGCACGAGCCCGGCGAGCGCATTGCGCGCGCTGCCCGCGAGCTGCTGGGCGAAGGCCGGCAGCGGCACGCGGCGCTCGCTCTCCGAAAGCGGCGGCATGAGCTGCGGCTTGATCAGCGCCAGCACCATGACATACGCGACGTACAGCCCGGCGAGCATGAGCCCGGGGAACAGCGCACCGGCGTAGAGCTGTACCACGGAAACGCCCGCGGTCGCGCCGTACAGAATGAGCAGGACCGACGGCGGAATCAGGATACCGAGGCAGCCGCCCGCAGTGATCGCGCCGGCCGAGATCTTCACGTTGTAGCCCGAACGCAGCATCGCCGGAAGCGCGAGCAGGCCCATGAGCGTGACCACCGCGCCGACGATGCCGGTCGCGGTCGCGAACAGGGCGCAGGTCGCGATGGTCGCAACCGCGAGCGAGCCGGGCACGCGCGTGAGCGCGAGATGCAGACTGCGGAACAGCCGGTCGATGAGCGCGGCGCGCTCGACCAGATAGCCCATGAAGATGAACAGGGGCACCGCGATCAGCACGTCGTTCGACATCGCGCCGTAGGTGCGCTGCACCATGAGGTCGAGCACCTGGCGGTCGGCGAGCTCGGGATCGACGCTGCGGTAGGCGAGCCAGGCGAAAATGACGCCCATGCCCATGAGCGTGAACGCCGTCGGGAATCCGAGCAGGATCGTGACCACGATCAGCGCGAGCATGAGCAGGCCGAGGTGCTCGTTGGTCACGCGGCCCCAGGGCATGAGCACGACGACGGCGAGGACGACGAGCGCCATCATCCCGAAGCCGAAGAGCAGCTCTTTGCGTATCTTCATTGCGAGCGCTCCACGGCGTCGTCCGCATGGACCATTTCCTTGAGCGCCTCGACGTCGACCTCCTCCACGTCCTCCTCGCGCGACGGCCACTGGCCGCGCTGCAGGCAGATCACGCAGCGGATGATCTCGACGACGCCCTGCAGCAGCAGAACGGCGCCGGCCACCGGAATGACGGTCTTGAAGGGATAGATCGGGGGTCCGTCGGCGGTAACGTTCGAGTGCTCGTTGATGGCCCAGGACTCCGCGGCGTAGAAGTACCCGGCGTAGGTCAGGGCGACGACACCGGGTATGAAGAAAATCACGTAGAGCACGAGGTCTATCGCCGCCTGCGTGCGCGGCTGCAGGAATCCGTACAGCAGGTCGCCGCGGACGTGGCCGTTCTTCGCGAGCGTATAGGCGCCGGCCATCATGAACAGGGTGCCGTACATCATGATCATGGCGTCGAACGCCCAGGCATGGGGGGCGTTCAGCGCATAGCGCGAGAACACTTCCCACGAAACGAACAGCGTCAGCGCGACGATGAGCCAGGAGAACGCCTGGCCGACCCAAGTGTTCAGTTTGTCGACGAAGAGAAGCAGCTTCTGCATAGGCTAGGAGTAGTAGTAAGGATGCGGCGGGCCGGCTGCCCGGCCGAAACAGGCAGCCGCCCGGCCTCCTTCCCGGGCGGCTGCCGCGAGCGTGCTTCGGTTAGCTCTTCTTGGTGCCGCCCTTCTTCTTACCGAAGTAGTAGTTGTAGGCCAGGCGGCGGTTGGCATTGGTGTCGAGGTCCCACTTGACCGCACGCTCGGCGAAGCGGCGCTGCGACTCGAGGATCTCGTTGAACAGCGCGTTGTCCTTGCGCTTGGCGATCGCCTCGTCGAACGCCTTCAGCTGCGCCTGCAGGATCGAGTCGGGAGTCTTGTAGAACCGCACGCCGTCCTTGGTCTGCATCTCGACGTAGTCCTTCGAGTAGCGGTCGATTGCCTTCCACGACATGTCGGCCGACGCCGCTTCCACCGCGTTCTCGATGATCGCCTTGATGTTGCCCGGCAGCGCCTCGAACTTCTTCCGGTTGAAGAGGATCTCGAACTGCTCGGCGTTCTGGTGGTAGCTCTGCAGCATGCAGACCTTCGCCACGTCGGGGAAGCCGAGAACGCGGTCGGAGCTCGCGTTGTTGAACTCGGCCGCATCGAGCAGGCCACGGTCCATGGCCGGCACGATCTCGCCGCCCGGGAGCGCGTTGACGGCAGCCCCCATCGCGCTGAACACGTCAATGGAGATGCCGACGGTGCGGAACTTGAGCCCCCGCAGGTCCTCCGCCTTGGAAACGGGCCTCTTGAACCAGCCGAGCGGCTGCGTCGGCATCGGACCGTACAGGAACGAGACCACGTCCGCGCCGATCGACTTGTAGATCTTGTCGAGCAGCTCCTTGCCGCCGCCGTACTTGTGCCAGGCGAGCAGCATGTTCGCGTCCATGCCGAACGCCGGACCCGAACCCCAGAGCGCGAGCGCGTTCTGCTTGCCGTAGTGATAGACCACAACGCCGTGGCCGCCGTCGAGCGTACCCTTGGTGACGGCCTCGAGCAGCCCGAACGCGGGCACCACCGCGCCCGCGGGCAGCACCTCGATCTTGAGTTCGCCGCCCGTCATGTCGTTCACTTTCTTGGCGAAATCGAGCGCGTACTCGTGGAAGATGTCCTTCGCCGGCCACGTGCTCTGGAAACGGAACGTCGTCGTCTGCGCACGGACGATGGCGGGGAAGCCGACGGTCGCGGCGCCGCCGACGGAGGCGGCCGCTCCCGCCAGGAACCGCCGACGCGAGAGTTTCGAGGAACCGACTGAGCGGAGTTTGTCGTTCTTGGTACTGCTGTTCTTCCGCTTGTTCTTGCGCTGCTTGATCATGACACCTCCTCGGTAAGGGTAAGTGCAAACCTACCTGACACGGCCATCAGGGTCGAAGCTTGCGCGCCAAATACTATGCGGAAACGCGGACGCTGACCACAGTGGCCGCGGCGCGAACTGCGTCAAAATTACCTAGTGGGGGCGCGGGGCTCGCGGGCGCGCGGAACGGAAGGGGGGATACGCCGCCGTCCCGACAGACGCCGGGAACCCGCCGCGGCCCCGAGGGCGGTGCGTGCCGCTGGAAGCGCATGCCGGCCGGGGGGTCAGGCGCGGTTCAGTCCGGCGAGCTGCGAGAGCATGACGCCCGCGTCGCTCACTTCGTACTGTCCGGGCGCCTCGATGTTGAGCAGCCGCACCACGCCGTCGTCGACGTACATGGAATAGCGCTGCGACCGCAGCCCCATGCCTTGCTCCGAACGGTCGCTCTCGAGGCCGATGGCGCGGGTGAACTCGGCGTTGCCGTCGGCGAGCATGCGGATCTTGCCGTGGGCGTCGAGGCTGCGCGCCCAAGCGTCCATCACGAAAGCGTCGTTGACCGATACGCAAAGAATTTCATCGACCCCCTTCGCCTTGAGCTCCGCTGCGCGCTCGAGATAGCTCGGCACGTGGCGACTCGAGCACGTCGGCGTGAACGCGCCCGGAAGCCCGATGATCACCACGCGCCGGCCGCGCACGAGCTCCTCGACCGTGCGGCGCTTGACACCGTCATCCGTTTTCTCGCGCAGGACTGCTTCGGGCAGCCGGGCGCCGATCTCGATGGGCATGCGTGCATCCTCCTCCCGTTGGTGAACGTGAAGCCGTAGTCTAACCGAGTTCCGCACCGGCGATGCCAGATGGGCGAATGGGGTGCGAAAGCGGCTGCGACAGGGCAACGAGAGGGGTTGCGGGAGGAAAGAAGAAGAAGAAAGGAGGAGGAAAGAAAAAAGGCCGCGGCGACTGCTGCCGCGGCCCCGCGACCTTCAGTTGGCGGCCGCCTTGCCGACCGTCAGGTTGCCGCGGTTCTTCTCGATGGTCTGCTTGCCGACGCCCTTGACCTTGCCGAGATCCTCGACCGACTTGAACGGCCCGTTCTTGGTCCGGTAGTCGACGATCGCCTGCGCGACCTTCGGACCGACACCGACCATGGCTTTGTCGAGCGTCTTGGCGTCCGCGGTGTTGATGTCGACCGGCGCCGCATAGGCGGCCGGCATGGCGAGAAACGCACAGAACAAAGCAGCAGCTATCCGCTTCATGACACACCTCCTCTCGATTGATTGTTCACGGACAGGCCGGTCAGCCTGTGCGCGCGATTATTCGAGCGGAGGCATGAGCGCGAAATGGCACTTTAGTGCTCGGCACGCCGCTCAGCGGACGATCGATTTCGCCGGCGCGCCGGCTTCCTCTCGCACCAGGCGGGGGACGAGATAGCCGGGAAGGCGCGCCGCCATCCGCTCCCAGAGCAGGCGCGCCCTGTCGGCGTCCACGTCGAAATGCGCCGCGCCCTGCACCCGGTCGAGGAGGTGCAGGTAGTACGGAAGCACGCCGCTCGCGAACAGCGCTTCGCTCAACGCACACAGCGTGTCGGCGTCGTCGTTCACTCCGCGCAGCAGCACCGACTGGTTGAGCAGCGTAATGCCCCGCGCGCGCAGGCGCGCGAGCGCTTCATCGACCGCGCCGCCGAGCTCCCGCGGGTGGTTCGCGTGCACGACGACGATCGCCTGCAGCCGGGTCCCCGCGAGGAGCTCGCCGAGCTCCTCGGTGATGCGTTCGGGCAGAACGATCGGCAGCCGGGTATGCACGCGCAGCCGTACCACGTGCTCGATCGCGGCGAGCGCATCGACGAGCACGGCGAGGCGCTCGTCGGCGAGCGTCAGCGGATCGCCCCCGCTCAGGATCACCTCGCGCACGGTCGGATCGCCGCGCACCACGGCGAGCGCCTCGTGCCAGTTGCCGGCGGCGGGGTTGGCGGCGGCGTAGGGGAAATGCCGGCGGAAGCAATAGCGGCAATGAACCGCACAGGCACCCGTGACGGTGAGGAGCACGCGGCCATGGTACTTCTGGAGCACACCCGGGCGGCGCATGGCGCCGAGGTCGCCGACGGGGTCGCGCACGAAGCCGGGGACCTCTTCGGTCTCGGCGCCGAGGGGCAGGACCTGCCGCAAGAGCGGATCGTGCGGATCGCCGCGGCGCATGCGCGCGAGGTAACCGCGCGGGACGCGCAGGCGGAACTGCTGCGCGGCACGCCGCGCCGGCTCGAGCAGATGCGGGTCGAGCTCGAGCAGGCGGATCAGCTCCGCGGGATCGGTGACGGCGCAGGCGAGCTCGCGCTGCCACGCCGGCGGCTGCCTGCAGGGAAGCGTTCCGGGTATCATAGCGCGCTCGATTTTATCCCCAACCACTGTAAGCGCGCGCGACGCGCCGGTCGCGCGGCGCGGGTGGACGGTTTCGCTGCCCCTCGGGATGGCGCGGGATAGAGGCGATCAACCTTTGATACAGAGACGGTGCTTATGGCGACTTACAGTACGAACGAATTCAAGTCGGGGCTCAAAGTCATGCTCGACGGCGATCCGGCGGTGATCGTCGAGAACGAGTTCGTGAAGCCCGGGAAGGGGCAGGCGTTCAATCGCGTGAAGATCCGCAACCTGAAGACCGGGCGGGTGATCGAGCGCACGTTCAAGTCGGGCGACACCATCGAGGCGGCCGACGTCGTCGACGTCGAGATGCAGTACCTCTATTCGGACGGCGAGTTCTGGCACTTCATGCAGCCCGAGACGTTCGAGCAGGTGGCCGCCGACAAGAGCGCCGTGGGCGACGCCGCCCAATGGCTCAAGGAACAGGACGTCTGCCTCGTGACCCTCTGGAACGGCGCGCCGATTTCCGTCGAGCCGCCGCACACGGTAGTGCTGACGATCGTCGAAACCGACCCCGGCGTGCGCGGCGACACGAGCGGCGGCGGCGGCAAGCCCGCGAAGCTCGAGACCGGTGCGGTGGTGCGCGTGCCGTTGTTCGTACAGCAGGGCGAGCGCATCAAGGTGAATACGCGCACCGGGGAGTACGTCTCGCGCGCCTAGCGGCGGGGCATGATCGAGACGCGGACAGGTCCGGCCGCAAGCGACTGCAGCGGCGCCGATTGACGCACGAAACCTCCGACTGGCGGCCGACGGCCTCGATCGAGGCGCTCGCAGCGCGCGCGCAACTCCTCGCGCGCGTGCGCGAGTTCTTCGCCCGCCGCGGCGTGCTCGAGGTCGAGACCCCGGTCCTCTCGGCCGCCGGCAGCACCGATCCGCACCTGCACAGCTTCGTCGCCGCATCCCGCGCGCCCGGCGATGCGGCGGCGCCGCGCTTCCTGCACACGTCGCCCGAGTTCGCGATGAAGCGCCTGCTCGCCGCAGGCAGCGGGTCGATCTATCAGATCTGCCGGGTATTCCGCGCCGGCGAAGCGGGACGGCGGCACAACCCCGAGTTCACGCTGCTCGAATGGTACCGCGTCGGCTTCGACTACCAGGCGCTGATGGACGAGGTCGAAGCGCTTGCGACCGAGGTACTGCGGGAGCGGCGCGATCTCGACGCGCCCGAGCGGGTCAGTTACCGCGACGCGTTCCTGCGTTACGCGGGACTCGATCCGCACGCGGCGACGCCCGCCGATTTCGCGGCCGCGGCCGCCGCGCACGGTGTTTCCACGTCGGGCATACCGGAAGCCGACGGCGGCGCGTGGCGCGATCTGCTGCTGACCCACCTGGTCGAGCCCCACCTCGGCCGCAACCGCCTGACGTTCCTCTACGATTACCCCGCCGACGCCGCCGCGCTCGCGCGCGTACGGCCGGGTACGCCGCCCGTCGCCGAGCGCTTCGAGCTCTACCTCGACGGCATCGAGCTCGCCAACGGGTTCCAGGAACTGACCGACGCCGCGGAACAGCGCGAGCGCTTCGAGCGCGACCGCGCCCGGCGGCGGGCGCACGGTCTTCCGGACGTGCCGCACGACGAGCGCCTGCTTCGCGCGCTCGCCGCCGGCCTCCCCCCTTGCAGCGGAGTGGCCCTGGGGCTCGATCGTCTGGTGATGGTTGCGCTCGGCGCGCGCTCGATCGCCGAGGTCATCGCGTTTCCCGCCGGCCGGGCCTAGCGACACCGGACACGCGGCGAGCCGAGATCACGCCTCCAGCCAGAACGTCACCGGTCCGTCGTTGGTGAGCGTCACTTTCATGTCGGCGCCGAAGCGGCCGCATTCGACGCGTACCCCCTCGGCCCGCGCGCGCGCAACGAACTGCTCGAACAGCGGCAGCGCCGCGTCGGGCGGTGCGGCCGACGTAAAGCTCGCGCGACTGCCTTTGCCGGTATCCGCGGCGAGCGTGAACTGCGGCACAGCGAGGAGGGCGCCGCCCACCTGCTTCAGGCTCAGGTTCATTCTCCCCTCGCCGTCGGGGAACACGCGGTAGCCGACGACGCGCTCGGCGAGACGCACGGCATTGGCCGCCTCGTCCCCCCGCGCCACCCCGACCAGCACGAGCAGCCCGCGGCCGATCGCGGCGACCTCCACGCCGTCGATCTCGACGAAGGCACGGGAGACCCGCTGGAGCAGAGCGATCACTTGGAACGAGAGGCTGAAGCTCGCCCGGACGAACCGCCGGCCTCGCGGCCGGGCGGGATCAGAAACCGGCGACCGCCGCGCGCGGGGCGGCCGTGCGCGGCGCCGCGGCCGCCGGGAGGACGACCTCTTCGGGCAAGGTGATATCCATCGCGATCGGCAGATGATCCGAGATCGTATGGTTGAGCACGCGCACGCTGTCGACCTGAATCGGCGCCGACACCAGGATGTGATCGATGTTGCGCCGCGGCCGCCAGCTCGGGAACGTGTAGAGTCCGTGGATGGGCTCGCTCAGGTCCGTGCGCCGCAGCAGCCACTGCATCTCCTTGCTCTCGGAGCGGCAGTTGAGATCGCCCATGAGAATCACGTAGCGGTGCCCGCCGATGAGCTCGACCAGGCTCTCGAACTGCCGCGCGCGCGAGCGCGGGCCGAGCGCGAGATGCACGATGAGGATCAGGAGCGCCGCGTTGCCGCGGCCGAAGCGCACGCACAGCGCGCCGCGCCCTGGAATCATTCCCGGCAGGCGCACCTCGGTGATCTCGCTCGGCCGGAAGCGGCTCAGCATCCCGAGACTGTGCTGCGCGAAATGCCCGAAGTTGCGGTTCGTCTGGTGGTACCAGTAGGGGAAGCCCGCGCGATCCGACAGATACTCGGTCTGGTTGATGAAGCCGCTGCGCAGGCTGCCCGCGTCGCACTCCTGCAGTCCGACGATATCGAAGTCGCTCGAAAGCGCGGCGATACGATCGAGCGTATCGAGCCGCTCGGGGTACGGCAGCACGTGCTTCCAGCTGTTGGTGAGATAGTGGTGGTACTTGCTGCTCGCGATCCCCGCCTGAATGTTGAAGCTCAGGAGGCGGAGTCGGCGCGGCGAGGAATCGGGCGCAGGCTGCGTGGTGCGAAACAGAGGACCGATCACTTGCGCCGAATACGAATCTTGCTGAAGCCGAAGGCGATCCATGTTGAAGCGTAGCCGACTTTCCCGCTCTCGCAAGCCGATCGCATCGGCCGACAAGGTGCCCGGATTATACACGAGAGCGGACGTGATCGAGGCCGATCGCGCGCGGCGCGCGATGCCGCGGTCGGGTCGAACCTGCCTTGCGTCGTTCGTCGAGCCCGAATCCGGCCGCCGGCCGCGCCTCGACGGCGCCGTGAACGGACGACTGCCGCTCCGCGCGCGGCAATAAAAAACCCCCGGTCGCACGGACCGGGGGTTCGCAGATAAAGCCTGGCAGTGTCCTACTCTCACACGGGGAAGCCCCGCACTACCATCGGCGCTGAGCGTTTTCACTTCCGAGTTCGGAATGGGATCGGGTGGTTCCCGCTCGCTATAGCCGCCAGGCAAACCGTCCGGCCGCCGCGCAGGCGGCGGCCGCAATTCAGGGAAGTCTGAAGCAAGGCTTCGGTACAGTCGCGCGGCCTGAACCAGCGCACCCTTGCGTCTTGGGTGTTATATGGTCAAGCCTCACGGGCAATTAGTACTCCTTAGCTCAACGCCTTGCAGCGCTTACACATGGAGCCTATCAACGTGGTGGTCTACCACGGCCCTTCAGGGGGGTCGAGCCCCCGGGGAGATCTCATCTCGAGGTGGGTTTCCCGCTTAGATGCCTTCAGCGGTTATCCCGTCCGAACTTGGCTACCCGGCAGTGCCATTGGCATGACAACCGGAACACCAGAGGTTCGTCCATCCCGGTCCTCTCGTACTAAGGACAGATCCTCTCAAATCTCCAACGCCCACCGCAGATAGGGACCGAACTGTCTCACGACGTTCTGAACCCAGCTCGCGTACCACTTTAAATGGCGAACAGCCATACCCTTGGGA